>JBBATZ010000004.1:26301-120375 GCA_040398425.1 Hyphomonadaceae bacterium | reverse complement strand
CTAGAACAGCTTCAGGATCATCAGGCCGCCCGCCGCCGACACACCCGACACGAAAGGGGCCCAGATGATGTCGACAATCGCGAAGTCGCGGGGCCAGTCTTTCAGCGTCGCCATGTTGGTCAGGTCATAGGTGCCGTAGGCCACCAGCCCCAGGAACGCCCCGAGTCCCAGCGCCATCAGCGGATCCTCCCCCGCCTGCATCGCCGGCGTGATGGCGAAGAAACTCAGCGCGACCGAATACAGTACGTAGAACGCAATGGCCGGCGGCCAGGAGATCGGCTCCTTCATCAGGTGGCCAAGCTGCTTCAGCATCCACTTGCGCGCAATCACCATCAGCCACAGCGCGTCCATGACGCCCATGACAAGGCCTGCCGCCAAAGTGCCTTGAACGAGTTCCATGTCGGCCTCTATTGTCTCCCCTGCATACGCAGCCGCGCCCGGCTGGATGTCCCGAGAACAGGAGGAAACGACTACGAAGAAACGTAGGCGGCCGGGAAAATCTTCGCAAGCAAACTCAACCGGTTAGCGCGAAACGCGACGGAGAGCCCTGCCTGTTGCACCCGCGGCGTCCGCATCCTACCACCAGTCTCGACACCTCCCCGGAGCCCGATGCGCAACCGCCACATCCTTTTCGCGATCCTGGCGTTCAGCCTCATCGCCCCCCTCTTGCTTGCGCAACCGGCCTTCGCCCACGCGATCGGCGGCAAGGATGCCGAGTTCGTCCGCAACACGATCGGCGCCGATCCGTTCCCCTTCATGTATCTCGGCGCCAAGCACATGGTGACGGGATACGATCACCTGCTCTTCCTCACCGGCGTGATCTTCTTCCTTTACCGGCTTAAAGACGTCCTTCTCTACGTGACGCTTTTCTCGCTCGGTCATTCCGCCACGCTGATCCTCGGCGTGCTGTTCGATTTCGGCGTCTCGGCCCATCTCGTCGACATGATCATCGGCCTGTCGGTGTCCTACAAGGCGTTCGACAATCTCGGCGGCTTCCGCAAGCTCGGGTTCGAACTCGACAACCGCATCGCCGTCGGCGGCTTCGGCCTGTTCCACGGCCTCGGCCTCGCGACCAAGCTGCAGGAGCTCGGCCTCAACAAGGACGGCCTCCTGCCCAACCTGATCTCCTTCAACATCGGCGTCGAGATCGGACAGCTGATTGCTCTCTCCCTCATCCTCGTCGTGATGACGTTCTGGCGGACGACCAAGAGTTTTGGGCGTTACGCCATTCTCGCCAACGCCCTCATCTTCCTCGCCGGCATCGTGCTCGCGGGCGAACAACTCGCGGGCTATTTTCTTGCTGGAGACGCCTGATGCCAGAAGAAGCAAACACGCAAGCCGACATAAAACCCGTGCAGCTCAACGTCTCGGGCCGCACGCTCGCCCTCATCACGGGCGGCGGCATCCTTGGCGGCGCGCTCATCGTGCTGGGCTTTATCATGCCGTCCGAGTTCAACTCCGATCCGCTTGGGCTAGGCAAGATCACCGGCGTCGCCCGCCTCTGGGCTCCGCCTGAGGTGACGACCGATTCAAACTCCGCCAGTGGTCCGCTGGCCCGCGAATCTGAAACGCCCCCCCGCACGGATGTGATCGAAATCCCGCTCACCGACTTCCTTGGCGGCGCCAAGGGTTCGGAGCTGGAATACAAGGTCGCCATGAAACAGGGTGCCACGCTCGTCTACGAGTGGGAAGTCCTCGGTGCGAAGAAGCCCGACGACGTCGCCTACGATTTCCACGGCCACACCACACCCGAACCCGGCCAGCCGATAAATGTCGCCACCTACAAGCAGGCGCGCGGCCTGAAACAGGCAGGCTCCCTCACCGCGCCTTTCGACGGCATCCAGGGTTGGCAGTTCTCGAATTTCGCGGAAGGCCCAGTCGTCATCCGCGTGAAGCTGACCGGCTTCTACGAACTGGTTCCCGCTGGCCAGGAGGGCAATCTGGCGGGTATCGTCGCCAACGTCCCCGCCGCCCAGGCCCGCCCGGACTTCAAGCCGCCACAACCCTGAAAACGTGCCTCGAATGCAGCTGCGGCTGGTCGCTCGCCATGCCACAATTTCGCGCTAACCTAAGCTCATCCCTTGGGTCGCTTCAGGGAACTTGCTGGATTTCATTTCGGAGACGCGAATGATCGGCCGCGCCGTCCTCTCCCTCTCGGTCGTGCTCACGCTCACCGCATGCGCCTCCTCGCGTCCTGCGCCCATCTATGGCGCTGGAACCACCAAGCCACGGCCGCCGACGACAGCGCCGTCCAAACCCACCACGCCGCCCGTGCCGCAGGATCTCGTCCTCACGCCGACAGCTTTCGCCAACCTTCCCGGCTGGGGAACGTCTGACCTCGCCCCCGCACTCACCGCCTTCAAACGCCAGTGCGACAGCTGGCGGAACCGCACACCGGACGCGCCGCTCAGCGGCGGCCGCTATGGCGGCAAGGTTGGCGACTGGCTCACGGCCTGCAACGCCTCGCTGACAATCCAGCCGGGCCAGGAACGCTGGTTCTTTGAAGCCTATTTCGAACCGCAATACGTGAATGGTCCCGGCGAGGCCAAGCTGACCTCGTATTTCGAGCCCGTCGTGCAGGCGAGCCGCGAATGGGCGCCGCCCTTCACCGAGCCGCTGCTGAAACGCCCGCCCGACATGGTCACCGTCGATCTAGGCGCCTTCGCTGAAGCCTTCGACAACGAAGCGCTTCGCGGCGCGCCGCGCTCGCTGAATGGCAAGCTCAACGGCGACCGCATCATCCCCTACCCGAAGCGCGAATCCATCACGCCCTATCTCGGCCAGATCATCGGCTATGCGCATCCGGCCGACGTCTACAACCTGCAGGTACAAGGCTCCGGCCGTCTGCGCTTCCAGGACGGCTCGGAGGCACGCGCACAGTTCTCCGCACAGAATGGCTACAAATGGAATTCGGCGCTCGGCGCGCTGCGCAATTCCGGGCAACTGCCCAGCCCCACCTGGTCGAACTTCCGCTCCTGGCTCGACGTAAATCCCGGGGCGCAGAAATCGGCGCTCAACGCCGATCCGTCCTACGTCTTCTTCCAGGAAGAAACGATCAACGACTACACGGCTGGGCCCAAGGGCGCAGCCAACGTGCCGCTGACGCCGATGGGCTCGATCGCAGTTGATCCCGCCTATCATCCCTATGGCGCGCTGGTCTTCGTCAATGGTGACTATGCCGGCGGCCCCTTCCAGCGCCTGCTCGTCGCGCAGGACACGGGCGGCGCCATCCGTCGCGGCCCGAATCGCGGCGACGTCTTCGCGGGCACAGGGGCCGATGCCGGCGCCTTCGCCGAACGCATGAACTCATCCGGCCCACAATGGTGGACCCTGCTGCCGAAACAGTTCGCTGCGCCGGTCGCCTCCACCGGCTCACCACCGCGCGGCTAGGATCATTCTCGGGGGATTATCATGCTCGTCCGTCTTGCTGCTCTCGCCTTCACCGCACTCTTCGCGGGCTGCACTGCGATGGCCCAACCCGCACCCGGTCCGGTGACGTGGGAAAGCACTACGCTCGGAAAGATCACCTTGGATCAGGAAAGCGGTCCCTATGGCGTGCTAAAATACGAAACCATCTTCGGCGACAATATCGGCTTGCTCTTCATTGACGGGCTCGCCGGCGAATTCGGCGGCCCGGGTCCGCTGAAAGGCTTCTGGACCGAATCCGACGTCAGCCATGACGACGATGACGACGACACCCTGATCTGCCCCGTCACGGTCAACGACGACTATGGGCGCACGACACGCAACTGGGGCCGCCTCATCATCGCCTTCACGAGCGACGACTTCCCCACCGACTTCGTGCTGATACGCGCGCGCTGCTTTGAAGACCCGACCGACGTGATCTCCGGCAAGCTGGTGCGCTGATCTAGTCCTTCAAGCGCCAGGGCGGGTTCAGCCGGTTCTCGCCCGCATGGTACAGCGTGATGCGATTGCCCGCCGGATCGCGCAGGTGCGCCACGCGCCAGAGATAGTCCGTCGTCTCCGGCTCGCTCTCGAACACGACGCCCTTCGCTTTGAGCTCTAAGACAAGCTCATCCAACCGATCGCTTTCATACCAGATCTCTGGCCAGTCGCCGCCCGTCCAGCCTTCAACCTTCTCGATCGAGAATGTCGAATCCCCGTCCGGCATCTCAAACCGGGCATAGCGCGGCGGCGCATCGACGATCAGCTTCAGCCCCAGCGTCTGGTAGAACGCCACGCTCGAATCATAGTCGACCAGCGGAACGGTAACCTGATTGAGCCGCATCACTTCTTCTTTGCTGGAGCTTTCTTCGGAGCAGGCTTCTTCGCCGCCGCTTTCTTCGCAACGGCCCTTTTCACAGGCGCCGGTTCATCCGGAAATTGAGGCGCAATCCCGAGCCTCGCCTGCATCGCCACAGCAGCCGCCGGATTGCGCTCCTTGGCGCCCGAAATGAAGAACACGAACACATCCTGCTTGGCTGCCCACCCCGTCGCCAGCTTCGCGATCCGGTCGATGTCTTTCTTGCCATATCCAGTCGGCTCATCCGCTTGCGACTGCATCAGCCGCGCCACTGCGAAGGTCGACCCTTCATGCTGCACCTTCGGAAACTCATCGTCCTCGGCATAAACCACCGTCGCACCATGCTTCGTCAGCAAGTCGTGAAACTTCGGATCATCGAACCCCGACCCGCGCACCTCCAGCGCATGCCGCAGCTTCAGTCCATCCTTCTCCTTCGGCAGCACCGACAGGAACGTCCCGAAATACTCGGCATCGAATTTCCGCGTCGCCGGGAACTGCCAGTTGATCGGCCCCAGCTTGTCCTTCAGCTGCGTGATGCCCTGGTCAAGAAACATGCCGGTCGACGTCTGCATGTCATCCTTCGTCTTGCGCACCGTCGAGAAGCGATGCGCCTTCAGGCTGAACACGAACCCCTCGGGCGTCGCATCGCGCCATTTCGCGAATGTGTCGGGCTTGAACGACGAATAGTACGTCGCATTCACCTCAACGGCGGTCAGCGTCCGGCTCATATGGTTGAGCTGTTTCGCCTTCGACAGGCCCTCGGGATAGAACGTCTCTTCCCACGGATCGAAGCTCCAGCCGCCTACGCCGACCCGGATGGCATGCGCCACGTGACCTCTCCCCGGCAATCATTTCTCGCGACACGTGCCTACATCGCCGACCTTCCCCGCACCAGCCTCCCCGACCAGGCGATTTGCGCCGTTCGGGGCTTGGTCTGTCTCGCGCGGTGGGTCTATGGTGACCACGTTCCGGGAGGGGCCCCAATGCTGAAAGCCTGGCTTGCCGTTGCCGCAATGACCTGTCTGGCCGCGTGTCAGTCGGTGAAATCGCAGCATGTCGACTACGGCGCCGGCCCGATGGCGAGCGGCATGCAGTATGCGGCCCCCAAGGCTGTCATGAAAGTTGAACTGATCGCCAGCGGCGGCGCGCTCGGCCTCTATATCAGCCAACCCTTCCTCATTGGCGACCCGGAAGCGACCTACGCCCTCAACACCTCGTCGAGCCTTTTCGCCGACAACCGCTACTTCTTCGTCGTCAATCCGCAGACCCGCCTGCTCACGCACATCAACGCGACATCAGACGGCAAGGCCGGCAAGATTCTCGCAACGCTGGCCAAGAGCATCGGTGCCATTTCCGGAACCGGCTACTCAGGTGGCGACGAGGCGCGCAACCTGCTCATCAACCCGCTCGCTAACGCCACGCTGTTCTCCACCTTCATCGACCCGTTCGCGTACGAAGGCTGCGACTTCGGCGTCGCCTGCGAACTGACCGCGCTCGACAAGCAGCTGCACGCCCGCGCACTTGTCTTCCTCGGCTGCAACGATCCCGCCCGCAACGACGACAACATCGCCCAGTGCCACGAGCTGGCCAACCGCCCCGATTACTTCCGCATCTCGATGACGCCGCTGTTCAAGGTCACCCGCCGCGCCGTGACCCAACGTGACGTGGTCGCGCCCGACGCCTGCGCCAGCTCGATCTGCTACCGTGCGCCCGCCCCCTATCTCATCGGCGTCAAGGTCGGCGACATCACGGATGAGTCGCGCCTGATCATGATGCCGAACAAGTCGCCCATCATGTCGATGGACCTGCCCGGCGGCGTCTTCGCCTCCGCCAAGGCGCGCGTCGATCTCGTTCACGGCATGCCCGCCGCCGTCGGCATCAGCCAGAACAGCGAACTGCTCGAAGTCGTCGCCGTCCCGCTCGACATCATCAAGGGCTTCTTCCAGGGCGTCGGCGAAGTCTTCAGCCTGCGCATCCAGTACGACAACAGCACCGTCGCCCTGCTCAAGGCGGAAGAAGCGCGCCAGAAGGCCGAGGACGCCTACAGAGATGGTCAGGCCGCACGCACCGCCGCACGCCTCAGCGAGGCGCAAGCCGACCTCAATGCCGCCCGCACTGCTAGCTACGCCACGGACGAGCAACGCGACGCCGCCATCGCCGACGCCCAGGAAGAAGCCTCCGCCGCAGCCGAAGACCACAACGCCGCCCTCGCCCAACTCGACACGGCGCTCTCCAGCTTCGACGGCGCAACAGGTGACGGCAATGGCGACGAAGCCGGCACGATCATGGACTTCATCCAGCAGACGCCAGACGCCGCAGTCTCGGGCGATACCGACGTGGCCGCCGCCCAGAAATCGCAGATCACGCTGCTGGACGAAACGCAGCGTATGTTCTCCATCACCGTCATCGACAATGCAGCCGGCGCGAAGGTGCGCACCGCGCCGCCCATAACGATCGGCTCGTCACAGCTTTCCCCCTCGTCCCCGGCCGGCGCGCCGCTGGTTGATCCCGACGCCGCCAACGCCGCAACCGACGACAACTAGGAGCCCACATGCGCGGCCTGATCAGCGGCTGGAAGGAACAGCGCAGCAGGGGCATGGCCGACCTGCAGCAGGTGCCGGCGAAGCCGTTCGACTTCAAGGGCTTCGCACCGCCAGACGATACCGGCGCTGAATCCGTCATCGGCAAGGACGACAGCGTCATCGTCAACGACACGGCGAACGCGCCCTGGCGACCGCTCGTCTGCATGCGCATCACCGCGCCCGGCGAATTCCTGATCGGCTCCGGCATACTGATCCGCCTGAATGTGATCCTCACTGCGGCGCACAACGTCTATCGCCTCAACTCGAAATCCTACGCCACCAGCATCGTCGCGCATGTCGGCGTCACCACCAGCGGCAGCGCAGGCGCCGAGGCCATCGGCGCACGCGTGCAGTGTCCGCCGCAATACGTCATGTGCGCCGGCCCTGAAGACCCTACGCGCTTCGCCTTCGACTTCGCCGTTATCCACCTCACGACCGACGCGCTCGGCAAATGGACAAAACCCGATTCGATCCCCGACATCCTCGCGCAGCCGCCGATGTCCGAGCCGGACCTGCGCACAGCCCAACTCACGCTCGCGGGCTATCCCGTCTACAACAAGGAGCTCATCGTACTGCGCAAATGCCTTGGCCGCATCGTCAGCACCACCGGCACGGGCCTGATCTACGACATGGATTCCTTGCCTGGTCAGAGCGGCGGTCCTGTCTTCCGCGTCAACGAGCCCTCGAAATCAATCACCTTCGCCGGCGTGCACACCACCGGACAGGAGATCGAAAACCGTGCCCGCCGCTGGGATGCCTCGATGCAGAAGACGGTCAGGGACTGGCTTGGCGCTGCTAACAGCACCGCAATCACCTGACGGGGACGCATCCTTTCCTTCTCCCGCGCATTCTGGCCTATTGGCGTCGTAGCGGCGGGAGATCACCATGCGTTGGAGAGGCGGACAGACCGGCGGAGGCCTCGAGGACCGGCGCGGTCTCAGCGGGGGCGCGATTGCCGGCGGCGGCGGCATTGTCGGCATCGTCGCTGTGCTGGCCTATGTCTTCCTCGGCATCGATCCGGCGACCACAGCCTCGATTGCTGGCGGTCTCAACATGGGCGGCGGCGCAGAGCAGCGCGGCACGATAGGCACCCCCAAGGATGACGCGGGCCTGTTCGTCGATGTGATCGGGCGCAACGTCAACGACGTCTGGGCGACCCAGATCAAGGGCTATGAAGCCCCGAAGGTCGTGCTCTACGAACAAGGCACCAACACGGGCTGCGGCTACGGCCAGGCGGCGATGGGACCGTTCTACTGCCCCAACGATCAGACCGTATATCTCGACCTATCCTTCTGGCAGCAGATGTCGACGCAACTCGGCGCCTCCGACGCTGACTTCGCCAAAGCCTATGTTATTGCTCACGAATTCGGCCACCACATCCAGACGATGACAGGCGCCTCACAGAAAGTGCAGCAGGCACAGCAATCCATGGGTCAGGCCGAAGGCAACAGATACTCCGTGGCGCTTGAACTTCAGGCCGACTGCTATGCCGGGGTCTGGGCCGCGAACGCCACGAAAGTCTCGAATGGCGAAGTCGCGATGGAGTCGGGCGATCTCGAAGCCGGTCTCAAGACCGCAAACGCCATTGGCGACGATACGTTGCAGAAGCGATCCGGCGGGCGGGTCCAGCCCGAAGGCTTCACGCACGGCACCTCGGCCCAACGGATGCAATGGCTGCAAACAGGCTACAAGTCCGGCTCACCGGCGTCATGCCAAGGCACCTTTGCCGGGCTGTGATTTGTCGATCCGTACCCGTCCCTACGAAAGGTTTACCGTTCGTCAGCATATCGGGGGCTGTAATCGCCACAATCTGCGGCCAAATCACGCGAGCGCCTCGTCTCCCGTGCCGGGCGGCAACAGCGTAATTTAGTTCCGTTAGGCCCCATGACCACTGCGCGAAACTTGGCCTATCAATCGTAGTCCCATGGCGAAGGGCCGTCCGGCCCGCATTTCCGAAAGAGAACCGCACCTGATGGCGCACGTTCCGAACCAGGCTGCCCTTCGCGAAATGCTGGCTCCCTTCCAGAAAGCGTCGTTAAGCCGTGCGGTTATCGAGCTTATCTGGACTGTCCTGCCGCTCGCTGCGATCTGGATCACGGCAGGGTTCCTCGTGATGGCGGGATACTGGTGGGCGGGACTGCTGCTCTCGATCCCCGGCGCTTTCTTTGCCATCCGCATGTTCCTGATCCAGCACGATTGCGGACATCGCGCCTTCTTCCGAAGCCCCTGGCTGAATGACTGGGTCGGCCGCGCTATCGGCGTGCTCACGCTCACCCCGCATGATTGCTGGCGTCGCACGCACTCCATCCACCACGCCACCTCCGGCAATCTCGATCGCCGCGAACTCGGCGCCGTGCGCACGGTCTCGGTCGAGGAATACAGCGCGATGAAACCGATGGATCGTTTTCTCTATCGGCTCTACCGCAATCCGATCACCCTGTTTGTCGTCGGCCCGTTCTACGTCTTCTTCCTGCAACAGCGCCTGCCCCATGGCCTGATGAAAGAAGGTTGGCGCCCCTGGCTCAGCGCCATGATCACCAACGTTGTGCTGTTCGCCATTCTCGGGACTGTCATGTTCCTTGGCGGCCTCGACATTCTTCTCTTCGTCTGGCTGCCCAGCATGATGCTCGCCTCGTCGATTGGCGTCTGGCTGTTCTTCGTGCAGCACCAGTTCGAGGAAACCTACTGGGCGCGCGGCGATGCCTGGAACGCCACCGAAGCTGCCCTGCGCGGCTCATCCTATTACGACCTGCCGCCCGTGCTGCGCTGGCTCACCGCGAATATCGGCGTGCATCACATCCACCACGCCAGCGCCCGCGTGCCGTTCTATCACTTGCACAATGTGCTCAAGCAGCACCCGATGCTGCGCGAAGTCAGCCGCCTCGGCCTGTGGCAGAGCCTCCGCTGCGCCGGCCTCACCCTCTGGGACGAAGCAAGCCAGCGCCTGATCTCCTTCTCCCACTACGCCCGCCTGCAGCGCACCTGAAACCGCCGGCATCGGTGTCGGACTAGCGCTCCTCTCGCGCCAGCGCCTGCGCGATCTTGGCGGCCAGCGTGTCGATGCTGAACGGCTTCACCAACAGATCCGTGCCCGCATCGAGGATGCCGTTGTGCAAGATCGCGTTCTGCGTATAGCCCGTCGCAAACACCACCTTTAGGCCCGGCCGCATGGCCAGCGCCTTGTCCGCCAGGTGTCGGCCGTTCATTTCCGGCATCACCACGTCGGTGAACAGCAGGTCCACGCGCGCCAACCCGTTCAGCTTCTCCAGCGCCTCTGACGGCCGCGCGGCATGCACCACTACATAGCCAAGGTCGCGCAGCATCGCGACCGTCACCTCGCGCACGTGTGGATCGTCTTCCACCACCAGGATGATAGCGCCTTCGCGAGGCGCGGCCGTGGGTGGCTTGGGCGCTTCCGCCTTTGCGTCCGTCAACTCGTTGCGAGCGCGCGGCAGATAGATCTTGATCGACGTTCCCTGCCCCGGCTCAGAATAGATCTTGATGTGCCCCTTCGATTGTTTGACGAAGCCATAAACCTGCGAGAGGCCCAAACCGGTTCCCTTGCCCACCGGCTTGGTGGTGAAGAACGGCTCGAACGCTTTCGCCATCACCTCCGGCGTCATGCCGGGGCCATTGTCCGTGACCGCGATCATCACATACTGGCCCGCCGTCACTTCGTCGTTCTGGCTGGCATAGGCGTCATCGAGATGCGTGTTCGTCGTCTCGATTGTGATGCGCCCGCCCCCCGGCATGGCGTCGCGCGCGTTGACCGCCAGGTTCAACAGCGAGTTTTCGAGCTGGCTGGAATCCGCCATCACGCTCCACAGCCCGCCCGCAAGCACCGTCTCGATCGAGACCTGCTCGCCCAACGTCCGCCGCAGCAGTTCCGACATGTTGGACACCAGCAGGTTGGCATCCAGCAACTCCGGGCTCAGCGGTTGTTTCCGCGCGAACGCTAGCAGGCGCTGGGTCAGGGTCGCGGCGCGCCGGGCCCCGTCTTCCACCGCGTCCACGAACGTGTCGACCTTCGTGTCGCCCGCCGCCAGTCGCCGCCGCATCAGGCTCGTGGCGCTGAGGATGACCGCCATCATGTTGTTGAAGTCGTGCGCCATCCCCCCCCCGTCAGCTGCCCCACCGCCTCCATCTTCTGCGCCTGCACCAGCTGCGCCTCCGCGCTCCGCCGCGCCGTGATTTCATTCTCCAGCGCCGCATTCTTGGCCGACAGCGCCAGCGCAAACCGCCGGAACGCCAGGAACACCCCCACCCCCAGCACCGCAGCACCCAGCACTGCCGCCAACAGAATATTCCGCAGCAGTTCGCCCGCCGCCTGGTCTTCCACCGTCCGCCGGGCCAGCAGAACAGCCTCGGCGCCTTGCATCTCCGTCGCCAATACACGGATGCGATCCATCGCGGCCTTGCCCAAGCCTTCGCGTATGACCGAAATCGCCTGATCGGTTTGCCCGGCCCGCGCCGCCACCAGCGTCTGCTCGATGATCTGCATCCGCTCGAACGCAACAGCCTTGAACTGCGACACACGCTCGGCCTGGGCGGGGTTGTCCGCAACCAGTGCGGCCAGACTTTCGAGCTGCGGCGCAAACTTCTCAGCGGCATCAAGATAGGGCGCGAGGTAGGCCGTATCATCCGTCAACAGAAAGCCGCGCTGCCCGGTCTCGGCATCCTGCAGCATCTACAGCGACGGCGTGATCGCCTGCTGCACACCCATTGTTTGCTCAACCCAATGCTTGCGCTCTTCGCGCTGAAATGCCGAAAAACCAGCAAGCCCGATCACCGCCGCCATGGCGACCACCAGCAACGTCAGTCCGAGCAGCATGGCCCGCGGCGGTTTTCCCGGCGTCTCGGCATCAGCCATGGCGCTCAAGAGCTTCTTCATGGGAGAGTTACGCCCTGCCGACCCGCGCCGACCACATTCTTCGCGCGCTAACGAAGTCGTATTCGGCTGCAGGCACCGAGACAAGCGGGCGACGGAACAAGGGAACTCGGCGGCGGCCGCCAAGCAAAAAGGGCGGCCCTGGGAGCCGCCCTTTAAAACGTGTGCCGGTGGTTGGTTCCCGCCCCTCAGGTATCCAGGAAGCTCCGCAGCTTCCGTGACCGGCTCGGGTGCTTCAGCTTGCGCAGCGCCTTCGCTTCGATCTGGCGGATACGTTCGCGGGTCACCGAGAACTGCTGGCCGACTTCTTCCAGCGTGTGGTCGGTGTTCATGCCGATGCCGAAGCGCATGCGCAGCACGCGTTCTTCACGCGGCGTGAGCGAAGCGAGAACACGCGTGGTCGTCTCGCGCAGGTTCGACTGGATCGCAGCGTCCACCGGCAGCAGGGCCGACTTGTCCTCGATGAAGTCGCCGAGGTTTGAGTCCTCGTCGTCGCCGATCGGGGTCTCGAGCGAGATCGGCTCTTTCGCGATCTTGAGAACCTTGCGGATCTTCTCGAGCGGCAGGCCGAGCTTTTCAGCCAGCTCTTCCGGCGTCGGCTCGCGGCCGATCTCGTGGAGCATCTGGCGCTGGGTGCGGACGATCTTGTTGATCGTCTCGATCATGTGCACCGGGATACGGATCGTGCGCGCCTGGTCCGCGATCGAACGCGTGATGGCCTGACGGATCCACCACGTCGCATAGGTCGAGAACTTGTAGCCGCGGCGGTACTCGAACTTGTCGACCGCTTTCATGAGGCCGATGTTTCCTTCCTGGATGAGATCCAGGAATTGCAGACCGCGGTTCGTGTATTTCTTGGCGATCGAGATCACGAGACGGAGGTTGGCTTCCACCATCTCCTTCTTCGCCTGACGGGCTTCGCGCTCGCCCTTCTGGACGGTCTGGACGATGCGACGGAAGTCGTCGATCGGAACGCCCATCTCCTGCGCCAGCGCCGCAACGCCTTCGCGCAGCTGGTTGATCTTGCGCACTTCGGTGGTGGCGAATTTCTTCCACTGCTTCGACAGCAGGCCGACCTTGTCCATCCAGTCCGGCTTGAGTTCCTGACCGAAATAGTTGTCGAGGAAGTCCTGACGGCCAACGCCATGCAGGTCGGCGAGGCGCATCAGCTTGCCTTCAAGCTGGATGAGACGCTTGTTGATCTCGTACAGCTGCTCGACCAGCGTTTCGATACGCGCATTGTTGAGGTGCAGCGTCTTCAGGTTCTCGATGATGTCGGAAACGATCTCATCGTATTCCTTGAAGTCCTTCGGGGTGAGGACCTTGCCCTCGATCTTCCGCTGGACCAGCCGCTCCTGCAGCTTGCGATAACGCACGAAGTTCTCGCCAACTGCGTCGAGCACCTTGGTGACGCCTTCGCGCAGTTCGGCTTCCATCGCCGACATCGACATCGCGCCGCCGTCGTCGAATTCGTCCTCGGCATCGGCAGCTTCGGCTTCCGCCTGCTTCTGGCGCTCGAGTTCAACCTCGTCCACGTCCTCGTCGCGCGCGCGCTTGACGGGCTTGGCCTTCTCCTTGGCGCGTTCGGCCTCGGCGAGTTTCTTGGCGGTGATCGGCGCGGTCGACGGCGGCGGCGCGCCGCCATTCAGCACGATCTGCGAGTTATCGACGATGCCGCCATGGGCCGCCGCATAGGTCGCTTCGAGATCGATGATGTCGCGCAGCAGCACGCGCTCTTCGCTCAGTTCCTGGCGCCACACCATGATGGCTTCAAACGTCAGCGGGCTCTCGCACAGGCCGCGGATCATCGCGTCGCGGCCGGCCTCGATGCGCTTGGCGATCGCAATCTCACCCTCGCGCGACAGAAGCTCGACCGAGCCCATCTCGCGCAGGTACATGCGCACGGGATCGTCCGTGCGGTCATAGCGATCCTTGGTGGTGGTCGCGAGCGCGGTGGACTTGGACCGGGCCGGGCTTCCGCCCTCCTCGCCTTCTTCGTCCTCTTCCTTTTCCTGCTCGCGCTCGGAATCTTCCACATCGTCTTCGGACTCGACGACGTTGATGCCCATCTCCGAGAGCTGGGACATGATGTCTTCAATCTGCTCGGACGAGTTCTGGTCCGACGGCAGAACCTTGTTCAGCTCATCGTACGTGACGAATCCGCGGGCTTTCGCCTGCTTGATGAATTTCTTCACCGTGGCGTCGTTCATGTCGAGCAGCGGGCCGTCGGACGAATCCGGAGCTGTCTTCTTCTTCGCCGCTGCTTCTGCTTTCGCCATTCCGTCTCTCCGCAGACCCTGTTTGTCAGTCCGGCCTTCCGTGGCCGTCTCGACCTTCGCCGGCTGGGCTTTCGCCGTACCGGTCTTGTCGCTCCCGTTTTTCGACGGGGGCTCTTTGGCTACAACCGGCTTGACGCCGGGTGGGCTCGCAACCGGCTTGGCTGCCGCCTTGGGAGGCGCGCCTTTATCCGGCTGGGTCTTGGCTGCAACTGGCTTTGGCACCGCAGCCGGCTTTGCCCCCACCTTGGCCGCAGTCTTGGCCGCAGTCTTGGCGGGCTCAGCCTTCTTCGAATCCTTCTTCAGCTCCGCCTTGGCGGGCTGTGGCTTGGCAGCAGGCTTGTTCTTTGCGCCGGCCTTTGCCTGTTGGGCTTTGGCCGTGGGCTTGTTGGGCGTTTTGCCCTTTGCAGCCTGCGCAGTTTTTGCCTTGTTCTTCAGATCAGTCTTCAGAGCGTTTTGACTCCATAGCGGCCCCCATTCCCCCGATGGCGTTTCTCAGATCCTGAGCCCCATCGCTGGCAGGCGACGTAATCGCTTCATCCACCACTGACCGGCTAGCGCTGCGCCGTTCGATGACTTTCTGCATGATCCTGGCCTGGTGGGCGGCGCTCATGATCTCTACGCCTTCCTCGTCAGCCCGTATCGTCGCCTGCATTTCGGCTACCAGCGTCCTTGCGACGGGAAACCGCCCCATAGCGTCAAGCCAATCGCGGCCCTCGTTCGAACGAGGATCCATCGGTTGCCCGACCGGGAAGGTTTCCAAAAGCTCGACAGCCCGCTTGCGGCCAAGGCTACGTAAATGGGCTGCAACCGTAGGCCGGTCAAGCATTTCGGTGTTGTCGTAAACGTAAAACGCCGCGTCCCGGATCGCGGAAACGTCCGGATCCTCGAAGACCGCCCGGAAGAGCACCTCCCGGCCGTGCTCCATTAACTGGGGACTCTCGAGCGCCCGCACAACCATCCGAAGCCCCGCCAGGCCCGTCGGACCCGGCGATACCCCTTTCTTCCCGACAGTTGCCGCAGCGGAAGATCCATTCGGAGCCCAGGCGCTTCGCGTACCGCGTGCATGCCAGTACAGCCGATCCCGGAGCTCGCGCTCATAGGCTTTCTTGACCCCGGGATGCTTGATCAGGTTCACAGCGGCCATAAGCCGCGCCTCGAATCCGGCCTTCCGCTCGGGGGTATCGAGCGGTTCAGCTTCCAGCTCGCGCATCCACAGCAGGTCGACCAGAGGCCTCGCCCCTGCCAGCATCTCCCGCATGACGCCGGCCCCGCGCACCCGCACCACGTCGTCCGGGTCCATCCCGTCCGGCAGCAGCACGAAGAACAGCGTCTTGCCCGGCTCGATCAGCGGCAGCGCCCGGTCGCAGGCCCGCCACGCCGCCCGTATCCCCGCCGCATCCCCATCAAAGCACAGGATTGGCTCGGGCCCCGCCCGCCACAGCAGGTCAAGCTGGTCCTCGGTCAGGGCCGTACCCAGCGGCGCCACGGCCGACCCGATCCCCGCCTCAGCCAGCGCGATCGCGTCGACATAGCCCTCGGTGACGATCAGACCGCGTGAGGCCGGGCCTTCCTTGATTTTTGCCAGCTCCTCGCGCGCCGCCATGAAGCGGTAGAGCGTCCGCCCCTTGTGGAAGAGCGGGCTGTCCGAAGAGTTGAGGTATTTCGGCTTTCCGTCCGGATCGAGCGTCCGCGCCCCGAAGGCGATTACGCGCTCCGAATGGTCAGTAATCGGAAAGATCACCCGGTTCCTGAAGCGGTCCCAGGGCTGGCGAGATTTGCCATCGGCACCCTCATCCGGCTGCACCACCAACCCTGCCTCGATCAGCTCCTCGACTGAAGCGCCTTCCTTGGTGAGATATTCGAACAGCGTCCGCCATCCGTCTGGCGCAAAGCCGATCCGGTGGCGCGCCCAGGCGTGCTCGTCGAAGCCACGCTTCTGCAGATACTCCCGCGCCTCCCGTCCGCCCGGCCGCAGCAGCTGCATTTCAAAGAAGGCACAGGCCTTCTCCACCCACTCGATCAGCGTCGTCCGCCGCCTGTATTGCTGCTGTTCCGCCGCCGACTGTTTGGGCAGCTCCAGCCCGTAATCCCGCGCCAGCTTCTCCACCGCTTCGGAGAAAGTCAGCCGCTCCGTCTCGACGAGAAACGTGATCGCATCGCCCGACTTCTGGGTCGAAAAGCATTTGTAGAAACCGCGATCGTCATGGACGTAAAAGCTCGGCGTCTTCTCGCTCGAAAACGGCGACAGCCCGACCCAGTCCTTGCCCCGCTTCTTCAGCTGGACCTTTTTCCCAACAACGTCCGACAGCCGCACCCGCGACTTCAACTCGTTGAGAAA
The DNA here is from genome assembly GCA_040398425.1 of Hyphomonadaceae bacterium. Taxonomy (GTDB): domain Bacteria; phylum Pseudomonadota; class Alphaproteobacteria; order Caulobacterales; family Hyphomonadaceae; genus UBA7672. The sequence goes on along the minus strand of JBBATZ010000004.1, from coordinate 104,024 downwards.
CTCCTCCGGGAAACGCATGGCTGGCTAACGGCTCTCTGGTCAGGTCCGGCGCTACAGTCGCCACGCGCCCCGCGCCAGCGACCCACCGCCTGATCCTGTGGACCATTATACAGGAAACTGTGCCCTGATTCGCGAGAAACAACCGCGCCACTGCTAAAGGCTTGATTCTGCGTTCAGGATCATTCGTGCACGGGCGGCGGACGGTATCGGGGAGCCTACCAGTTCAAAAAAAGACCGCCTTCAGAAGAAAATCACCAGAGCTACCCCCATCAACCGCTACTGAGCCCTCTTGCTCGCATACTTAAGACTCTCAAACGTTTCTTTTAGCTGGCTCTCCATGCATTCTTCGACAAGCAACTGTCCCGTGGGTCCCCTTGCCATCACTCTGTAGACGTGAACCGAGATCTCATCCCAATCAAAAATCCAACCAGGCAGGTCAATAGCCTTGCGGAAAGCTAAGGAGCGGTGGTTGCGCCATTTTAGTTACCTCCTGAAACTTCCCAATGGCGAGGAGTTCACGAGAGGACACTAAGTCCTGAACTGCTGGCCCAAGGTGGACAGACCGCGCTAGGGCGCAGTGAACCCAGACTCCAATGAAAAGCAACCAAATGCCAAACCGCTTGAGGAGATCATCGGATCATCGCCTGAGTCCAAACGCAAAGAGCGCCGTCTTGCGACAGCGCTCTCCACTCGGTCAAAGTCCGTCGGAGGGCTTCTGACCAGTCTGTTATCGCGGCATCGGCCTGTAGTCCGCAGCGCGCGCACGTTCCGCTTCCATCTCGGTGAGATCGAAATCAGGCGCCGCAGCGTCGTATCCGTCCCATCCGCTGCTGCGATAATAGTCGCCACGCACGCCCGCGTCGGCCGAGCTGTAATCGGACAGTGCGGTCTCGATCTCGCGCCGCTGGCTCTCGTGATTGCGGACGATCACCACAGCGCCGCCGCGGCGAATGTTTTCCGCGTAGACTTCGGCATCTTTCTTGTCGACGCCTTCATCGGTCAGCGCGCCGACGATGCCGCCGACAATGCCACCCGTCGCCGCCCCAATCGCAGCGCCAGCCGCCGTCGACGCCAACCATCCGGCCGCCACCACCGGGCCAAGAACCGGGATCGCCAGCATTCCGAGACCAGCCAGAAGACCTGCTCCGCCGCCGATCAGGCCGCCGGTGGTCGCGCCCTTGCCGGTGCCTTCGACGCGATCATCCTTCCCGTCGAGATCGTCATCCTTCATGCCGTCGCGCTTCATTCCATCGCGCGATCCGGCGAGACGATCATGGTGGATACCCTTGTCGTCATACCAGCCCTCGCGGTTGTTCGCGACGATGCTGATATCGCTTTCGTTGACGTCCATCGCCTTGAGCCGGTCGACTGCGCGCAGCGCATCAGCCGGGCGATCAAACAGCCGTACAATCGTGTCTGCCATTGGTGTGTTCCTTCGGATCTGAGTGTGGGGAGATCAGGGCGTGCGGGTGGTGACATTGCCCTGGTAGTCGACGACGACGGCGACGCTCGCGCCGTTCATCATCGCGCTGCCCAGCCATGTGCCGTCGGCGGCCTTCGTCAGCGCCGTCACATCGGAATAGCCAGCCTTGGTGATCTGCTCGCGGGCCTGACCTTCCGTAAAGGAAGTTACGTCCATCGCTGGCGCTTCGGCCTGCCGCTCGGCAGCAGACTCTTCGGTCGCAACGGCTGGGTTGGTCTTGTCTGAATCCAGCTGGCAAGCAGCCATCGACGCAGCAGCTGCTGCGACCGCAATCAATATTCGCATGGTTGGTCCTCCTTGGGCCCCGTACAACGTGACCTCGGAGTCGACGTTCCGACCGCTCGCGAATTCAGCTGCTTAATCGCAACGGTTCGCGTGCGATCATTCATTTGATGGATCATTTGATCGTTCGGTCCGGCTCTGGTCCGGCACGCGCCGCAACACCGCAGCCACCGCTGACCCACGCGACGACAGTCACGCCCGACAGCGACGGCGCGAGTCCAGAATCGGCGGAAAGCCAAAAAACTTCGCGAGCAGTTTCAATCGCTTGCGCGAAAAAACTGTAGGATCGAAAAACGCAAAGATAAAAACCTGCGTCTCGCGTCCTACCCCCATTCGAGCGGCCGTATGTTCGACCCCATGACTCGAACACGAACGCGCACATACGGAGTGATTGACCCATCAAGTCGCCAGCCTTTGCTGGCGGCCATGCTGCGCGCGTTCTGCTGGCTCGTGTCCAACGTCGTCTCGATGCTCGCGACGATCTTCAACCGCACCACCCGTGATTGGCACACGGATGACGCGCAAGACGATCAGCTCCCGACGCCGAACGACCTGACCCAGAAAGAAGCACACACATTTGAACCGTCATTCTCGGGTAAGAACTCTGCGCGCATCCCGAGAATCCCCGTTGCCTCCACGCGGGGAACAACGCCGTATTCCCTCTGCGCTCTCAACCAGGATGCTTGGGACAAGCCCAAGCATGACGCTGTGGTTGTTTTTCAAACTGGAAGCGGCCCCTCGGCCGCGTCCCCGGCGAAGGCCGGGGTCCAGACTCCGCACAACGTGCGGACACGCAACCCGAGTGCGCCCCGCGCACTGACCGGACCCCCGCCTTCGCGGGGGATGCGGCTTGCGACACCCGCGTTCGCTTTCTCCCCGCTCATCCCGACGAAAGTCGGGATCCAGGGCGGACGGCGAACCTTGTTCTGCCTTGCAGTTTCAAGCCTGCACACGCAGCACACCAGTTCCTGGATTTCGGCGCCTCATCCTGAGTGAGTCGAAGCACATCGGAACGAGCGGCTTCCTGTGCGGATGCCGCGCCAATTTAGCCTGATCTGATCGGGCAAAAAAATCAGACCGCACAAACCCCGGCCCACAGCCGCAGGGATCGCGATTGCTTACCCGAAGCGTCGCACGCTCTTCACATCACCCGCGATCGGACGAATGCGCTCGACCGCCTGCATCAGCGGCTCGACCTCGCAATGCATGTCCCGGGCGCTGGAATGTAGCAGCAGGTCTGGCGACGACATGATCCCGACATGGCCCTTCCAGAAGACCAGGTCGCCACGTTCGAGATTCGAAAAATCCGCGTTCGGTTCGACCGGCAGCCCAAGCGTCTCGGCCTGCATCCCGGAATCACGCAGCGGAAAAATCCCGGTCGCCTGCAGCGACACCTGCACGAGTCCCGAACAGTCGATCCCCGCGCTCTCGCGTCCGCCCCACAGATAAGGCGAGCCGACAAACCGTTGCGCGACGGCGACGAAATCCGTCTCGGTCTCATCCAGCGGCGAGACGTGCCGGGCGAACACCCAGCCCGATCCCTCGACCCGCACGAAATTCCCGGACGTCTCGCCCAAAGCCATGCGCGCATTCATCGAGGCCGCCCGCGTCGGACGGCTTTTCATGTCGGCGCGTTCGTAGATGAACGTCCGCAACACCCGCACGCGATGCGTCGGCTCCCGGCCAGCCGGCGCCAAACTCGCCAGCCGCATCCAGCCGACATAGCGGTCCAGCCCGAGCTGGACATAAGCCCACTCGCCATCGCGGTCGAAGACCGTGACGGGTTCGCCGAAAAGCGCCTGGTTCACCTGCTCCGCCGAACCGTCCGGCGTCAGCCGCAAAGCGGCCGAGCCGGCGGAAACGCGCATGCGTTCCCCTTCAGATGAAGCGGATTTTGGCGAGAGGCGCGGGTCTGTCGACCAGCGATCAGGCGGCGTGAGAGTTGGAGTCATTCCCCTGCGCCGCAAAACTCGGCCGCATCGGGGTCAGCGTCGGAGCGCCGTTCTTTGCGATCGAGCGCTCGCACGCGATCACGCGTTCCCCCAGTCCGGCGAGTACAACTTGTCCGCGCGCCGTGACCTGAACAAGAACGCTCCGTCGATCGCTCTGATCAGGAAGACGGGCCGCGAGGCCAAGTCCTTCAAGCGCATCGAGTGCGCGGCTTACAGCCGGCTTCCCGAGCTGCAGCGCTTCGGCAAGGCCACGCACGGTGTGCGGTCCCGGATCCAGCGCAACACGCAGGAGAATAGCGGACTGTCTTACGTTAAGATCAGGACCATCCGCACGAACAGTTTCGGCAAGAACGTCCTTCAGAAGGGCAAGCGCGGAATCGCGATCCATGTCAGCTCCAATCAGCCGGCCCCGCACAGAGACTCGCTCGTTTTTGTCTCCGCTGCAAGCGGAACAAACGAGATCAAACATATCGTTTTTTCAACATTGCCCAGACCGCGCGTAATCCACACGCAGCCGCGCCTGCCGGACGTCCATATCTGGCGGGTCGCCATGCCCAGATATCGAAATGTGCCCAACTCGGCGCGTTCACAAATGCCTTGAGAAAAAGCGCCGCGGTGATGGACCCGCCCATGGGACCGTCGCCAAGATTCTTCATGTCCGCGATCGGCGACTTGAGACCGGCCTCATATCCGGCCCACAGCGGCATTCGCCACACCGGATCGCCTGTTGCTCGGGATCCTTCGAGGATTTCCGCTGCCAGCGCATCGTCGTCAGTATAAAGAGGAGCGAGGTCCGGCCCCAGCGCCACCCGGGCAGCGCCCGTCAGTGTCGCGAAATCGATAATGAGTTCTGGCTTGTGTTCGCTCGCCCGCGTCAGCGCATCGCCGAGCACCAGACGCCCTTCCGCATCGGTGTCTTCCACCTCGACCGTCAGCCCCTTGCGCGACTTCAGGATATCGCTTGGCCGGAACGCCTCGGCGCCGATCGCATTTTCAACCGCCGGCACGCAGCAGATCAGCCGCACCGGCAATCCTGCGCTCATGACCAGACGGGACAGCGCCAGAGCATGGGCCGCCCCACCCATGTCCTTCTTCATCAGCCCCATGCCGGCGGTCTTGATGTTGAGCCCGCCCGTGTCGAACGCAACGCCCTTGCCGACCAGCGCAATCTTGGGGTGGCTTTCATTACCCCAATGAATCTCGATGAAGCGCGGCTTCTGGGCGGCCCCGGCCCCTTTTCCCACCGCATGAACCATCGGATAGCCGCGCTCCAGCGCTTCGCCCTCCATGATCTCGATTTTCGCCCCGAATTCCTCGGCCAGCGCCTTCGCCTCGGCCGCAATCTCCACCGGCCCAAGATCGCAAGGCGGCGTGTTCACCAGATCGCGCAGCCAGTCGATCGCCTCGGCCTGCCGGTCGACTTCTGTCTGATCCACCGACTTCGGCAGCATCAGCCGCCGCGCTTTCTCGCCAGCACGATACCGGGTGAACCGGTAGGCCCCGTCGGCCCATCCCAGCGCCAGCGTCTCGCCATTCATCCCCTCGGGAACCTCGGCCAGCCGATAATCCCCCGCCGGCAAAGCCCCCGAAACACTCGCGAGTACGAAGCCATCGACGCCCTCACCAAGCCCGACCAGAACGCTTTCCAGCTCCCCCTCGGGCGAATGCACCAGCAGCACTTTGCCCGGATCGCCGCGGAACCCGGCCGTATCGACCAGCCGCTTCACCCTGTCCGGCTGGGCTTTTGTCCATGGTCCCAGCCCCCTGGCGGTCACCAGAACTAGGGGTGTTCCGGCGTCGGGGTGGGCGTGAAAGGCAGGGTGCATGGTGTGTTCCGGTAACAGATAGCCTGGGCGCCGCTTTAACGAATCCTTGATCCGGCGCGCGTCAATCTTCCGGTAATATCCGGGGATTGCCCATGTCTGCCAGCCAGAAGTCGACCAGCTACAAGTCTGCCGGCCGCGTCATTGCCGGCGCCAGCCTTCTTGCCCTTCTCACGGGCTGCATCACCGCCGAAGCGCCGACCACGCAGGAACTCGCCACCATCGACAAGGCGACCGTCACCCTGATGCCCGCCAGCGCCGCCGAGCGGGCCATGGCTGACAAGCAGGACGTGCTGACCCAGGCCAAGTTCTGGGCGACTGAATACGACAAGAACCCCAACGAGTATGAAGCGGCGCTGAAATACGCCCGCGTCCTGCGCGGCATCGGCTCCTCGCCTCGCGCCGCCGAAGTCGCCCAGCAGGCCCTCACCCTGAAGCAGGGCGATGTCGACCTCACGCTCATTTACGCCCAGGCCTCGCTCGACGTCGGCAAGGCCGAAGACGCCGCCTACGCCCTCGCCCGCGCCGAGGCCAACGGCCAGACCGACTGGCGCCTGCTCTCCATTATCGGCGTGACCATGGACACGCTCGACCAGCACGGCCCGGCGCAGGACTACTACCGCAAGGCGCTGGCGATCTCGCCGGACAATCCCAAGGTCCTGTCCAACCTGGCACTTTCTTACGTTCTGGAAGGCAAGCCGGCGCTGGCCGAACAGACGCTGCGGCAGGCCGTCAGCCAGCCCGGCGCCGACAGCCGCATCACCCAGAACCTGATCCTGGCCCTCGGCGTCCAGGGCAAGTTCGAGGAAGTTGAGACCGCCGCCGGGACAGATCTGCCCAAGGCGATGGTCGGTGCCAACCGGGACTATTTCCGGTCCCTGCTCAATGCGTCGCGCACGTGGGAAACCCTGCGCGGTAGCAAGAACTGAGTAGTCTGACAGCAAAATAATCCAGCGCGGGAACGGCATCTTCCGCTCGCCAGCGCAAACGACACCCGCTATCAGTCGCCCGAAGTCTTCAGGAGGGTGATATGCGGGCGTTCGGTGGGGCATTTGTTGCGTTAGTATTGGGAGCAAGCGCTTTCGCAGGCTGCAGCCAGGGCGGCTCAGGCGCAATCGCCGCCGTCGACATCGATCCCAAGGCGATCGAAGCACAGGTCGCCAAGCTCGCGACCGATACGCTCAAAGGGACGACCACCGAAGCCGCCAATCTTGATGCGATCAAAGCCCTCCTCCCGGCTGAAGTCGTGATGTCGTGGGGCAACCTCACCTTCGACGCCGCCACCAATTCGACCCTGGTCACCGACCTCAAGCTGACGCCGAAAGAGATGCCGGCCGTCGGCCTGCAGATCGCTGAACTCCGCCTGTGGGATTTCGACGCCAAGCTTCTCGAAGACCGTATCGCCGGCAAGCGCCTGACCGAGACCGCCAAGCTCGCCCGGCGCATCGACGCCAAGAACATCTCGGTGTTCGGCCTCGCCGACGCGATCAACAGCAGCATGGGCGGTATTGAACCGGATCTGGTTCCTGCCGACGACGCAACGCCGCTGAAGTTCCAGCCAGAAGATCCGACGGCCCCGGTCGAAGTTCCGCCGGGCCTCGAAGATCCGTTCAGCATGGACGGCATGGACATGTACACGGCGCCGCAAGTGAGCCGCATGGACATCTCGCTCGGCCGCATGATCATCGATGACGTCGTACTGAAGCCCTACCAGGTGATCCCGGCGCCAGCCGCTCCGGCGGACCCGTACGATCCGATGGCGACCTTCCTGCCGATGTTGCAGCAGTTCACGTCGGTAATGCAGTCCTACGGCGTCGATACAGCAGCCTATTTTGACTACAAGATCGGCTTCGAGATGGTCGAAGCTGGCGAGACAGTCTCGGGCAACGTTACTGTCAAAACGATGGGCGCGCGCGGTCTTCGTGGCGGCGACCTCGACGGCATGTTTATCCGCGACGTCGATTACTCACTTACAGCACCGAGCATGGCTGGCGCTCCGCCGCTTGCCTTCAACTACAAGTTTGGCCTGATGACGCTTGAGGATCTGCGCCTCGAGAAAGTTCTCGGCTATCTCGTCAAGGGCGTGATGCCGCCGCGCACAGAAGCCAACCTGATGGGTCTCGGCAAGTGGCACTCCGAAAACGAAGCCATGACGCTCGGCGGGCAGCCCGTCTACACCGCCGAAGAAACCAACTTCGACGCGACCGGCTTCCATTGGTTCATCCCGACCAAACTGACCGCCTCGGCGAAGAACATGACCGTCAACATCGGCACGCTGCTCGACTTCGCTACGACGTACGCCGGCGCCGTCCCCGCCAGTGACGACCCTGCTGCTGCGGAAGCGGCGGCGGCTGAACTTGCCGAGATGACGCAGATGAAGGCGATGCTCGACAAGAATGGTCTCAGCAAGCTGACGCTCAACAGCAATTTCGGCTGGAACTGGAACGCCCAGAACGGCGACACCAAAATCGAAATCGGTCTCGGCGGACCGGAACTGCTCGACTTCAACGCCAAGTATGAAGGCGCCTTCCCGAGCTTCAAGGCCGTGTCGGACCTGATCCCGGAAACGGGTGAGCCGAACGAAATGGCCCTCGCCAACGTGTTCCAGTCCAACTCGTCGCTCAAGCTGATCGACGTGAATTTCAAGGACAATGGCGGCCTCGGCAAGATCTTCGGCATCATGGGCGACCTCAGCCCGTCGATCGGCATGAGCCCCGAACCGATGACCGGCGCGCAAGTCCGTGCGCAGGCGGTTGATGGCGTGAAGATGATGGCGCGTCCCGACGTCTCCGGCATCCCGGAACTCGCGACGCTGCTGAACCCGGTCGCCGAATTCCTCTCGACGGGCGGCAAGCTGCGCCTCGCGGTGCAACCGACGAAACCGATGCCGTTCGGCACGCTGGTCAGCACAGTGTTGAGCGCAGGCATGGGCTCCCCTGCCCAGGCCATCAAGGACCTCGGCCTCAAGGTCGAACACTCCAAGTAAGCTTCCCGGGCTCGGTGCGATGCGCTTCACAACGCGTTTCGCGCCGAGCCCAACGGGACGCCTCCACCTCGGACACGCCTACTCTGCAATCCTTGCCCACCACGCCGCCCGCTCCGCTGGCGGCGTTTTTCTTTTGCGGATCGAGGACATCGACCGTACGCGCTGCCGCCCTGAATTCGAGACAGCTCTGCTCGACGATCTCGCCTGGCTTGGACTCGATTGGCCCCTGCCCGTGCGCCGGCAGTCTGATCATTTCGACGATTACGCAGCAGCCCTCGACAAGCTCCGCGCGCTTGGCGTGCTCTATCGCTGCTTTCTGACGCGCCGTGAAATCGCCGAGCAGTCCCTGTCGGCGCCGCATGCACCTGGAGAGGGAATCGACGGCGTCATCTATCCTGGCCCCGCGAGTCCGATGTCAGCGGACGAAGAGCAATCGCGCATCGCACGTGGCGATGTTTTCGCCTGGCGCATCTCGATGAGATACTCACAGGACCTGCTAGGCGAAGATTTCCCGCGATTGGAATTCGTCGAACGCGATCTCGCAACAAATGCGGAACGCAGACTAACAGCGCGTCCACACTTGCACGGGGACGTAATCCTCGCGCGCAAGGACACGCCCGCGAGCTATCACCTCTGCGTCGTGCATGACGATGCGCAACAGCAGGTCTCGCACGTCATTCGTGGCGAGGACCTGCGCAGCTCCACGCACGTGCATGTGTTGCTGCAGAAACTGCTCGGCTTCCCGACGCCGATCTATTCGCACCACACCCTGCTGACGGGTCCCGACGGCAAGCGCTACGCCAAGCGAGACAAGTCGCTCACCCTTGCAGCCCTACGCGAAGCGGGCGTATCCCCAGCCGAAATTCGCGCTCGCATCGGATTGCCCGCTTGACCACGCCGACCGCCCTCGTCCGGCCCGCCCCGACCTGGGCGGGTCCCGTCATGCTGATCTGCGGGGCGATCGCCATCGGTTTCGCCCCGATCGGGTTACGCCTGTCCGCGTTCGAACCGCAGGCGACCGGCTTCTGGCGTTTCACCTTCGCCCTGCCGCTGATGGCGGGCGTGATCTATGCGCAGGGCGGACGCATCGGCCGGCCGTCGAAGATGGCGCTGCTCGCAGGGACGTTCTTCGGCCTCGACATCGCTTTCTGGCACGCCTCGCTGGTGATGACCTCTGTCGCCAACGCCACCTTTCTAGTGAACCTGGGCAATGCAGCGGTAGGCCTCATAGCCTGGGTGGCGCTGGGTGAACGACCGGCCCGCATCTGGCTGATCGCACTCGCCATCGCGCTGGCCGGCGCCTTCCTACTCTCCGGCGGCGCCGCCTACACGGGCCCGACCGCGCTGGCTGGAGACGCGCTCGCCCTGCTCGCCGCCGTGATGGTCGGTCTCTACCTCTTTTTCGCGAAGCTTGCCCGACGCGATACCGACGCCATGCAGGTGTTGTTCTGGTCGACCGTGACGACGCTGGCGGTGATGGCGGTCTCGTGCGGCGTGAAGGGTGAGACGCTGATTCCGCCAAGCCCGGACTGGTTCGTCTGGCCGTTTGCGCTCGCGGTGGTCGCCCACGTGATCGGTCAGGGCCTCATCGTGGCTGGCGTTGGGGCAACCCCAGCGGCGCTGGCCGGCCTTCTGCTTCTGATCCAGCCCGTCACCGGCGCGATGATTGCCTGGCCGCTCTTTGGCGAGGCACTGACTGAAATACAGCTCGCTGGGTGTGCACTTGTGCTCATCGGCGTCTGGCTAGCTGGGCGCCGTTGACGACAAGGCCCCACGCCAGTACCGATTCAGCGGGATCAGGATTGCCGAAGGGCAATGACGGACAACTTCAATGGCGGATCAATACGCCGCGCGCAGTGGTGGCTCTGAGCAGCCCGTGATGGATTCGCGTCCATCGTCTGCGGCGCTATCGACTGAAGCATGCATTCTCAGACACGTTTCGCGCGTTTCACGCGCCGTCGTCGCCGCCTACGATCCAGCTCTCGCGCCGTTTGGACTTACTGGCCACCAGTTCAACCTGATGACGACGCTGGCCGAGACGGGGCCGATGACCGTAGGCGCGCTAGCCGACAAGCTTGGTATGGACGCCTCGGGAGTTCCTCGCGCCATTCGTCCGCTCGCAGATGAGGGCATGATCTCCGTCGAGCGCGGGGCTGATCGTCGCCAACGCGTGCTTACGCTCACGGTTCTCGGCCGCACCCGTCTCGATCGCGCGAGGCCTGCCTGGGCGCGCGTGCAGGAAGAACTTGTAGACGCGCTGGGCTCCAGCCGATGGACATCGATGATGAGCGAGCTGCGCATCGTGCAGAAAGCCGCCGCCAATTGCTCGACGCGCAAGCCTGCGCCAGTCGAGAAAAAGCTCTAGAACAACCTGCCGCCAATCGGTGTCGCCAGATCTGGCGTGATCAGCACGACAGCGCCCTCGTCATCGGGCACGCCGAGGGTCAGCACCTCAGACATGAATTTGCCGATCTGGCGCGGCGGGAAGTTCACGACCGCGAGCACACGCTTCCCGATCAAGGCTTCAGGTGAATAGTGCTTGGTGATCTGGGCCGACGATTTCTTCTCGCCGATCTCCGATCCAAAATCGATCCGCAGCTTGATGGCCGGCTTGCGCGCTTCCGGAAATGGCTCCGCCGCCACGACGACGCCCACGCGGATGTCGACCTTCATGAAGTCGTCGAAAGTGACCACTGGTGTCACTTTGCAAACGCCTCCAACCGCGTATCCAGCCCGTCGCGAACGCTAGGCCAATCCTCGCGGATCACACTGAACCAGGCCGTATCGCGCAAGCGACCGTCAGGCCGGACCATGTGCGAGCGATGGATGCCTTCGAACGTCGCGCCGAACCGCGCCATCGCCTTGCAGGAACGCTCGTTGCGCGCGTCCGCTTTCAGCTCCATGCGATTGAGCCCGAGTATGTCAAAGCCATGCGCCAGCAGCATCCGCTTGCACGACGGATTGACCGGCCCGGCCCAGACGCGCTTGGCGTACCACGTCCAGCCGATCTCCAGCCGCTTGTGCGCAAGCACGACAGCCAGGTAGCTTGTCGATCCGACATGGCCCTCCGACGCCTTGTCGAACACGGCCCACGTCATCTCGCCCGCGCGTTTCATCTCCGTGAAGCGATGATCCATCCACGCGTCGAAGTTGGCGTTATCCAGATTCACATTGGCGAACCGCCACAGGTCAGGATCATTGCCCGCTTCGCGCAGCGGTTCGCGATGACGCTCGTCCAGCGGCTCCAGCCGGACAAAGGCGTTCTCGAGGACGACGGGTTCAATGCTCATGCGGGCGGCTTAACGCGCCCGCGCAGCGACGGCTAGGCATGCGCCACGCGCCGGTGTTAGCTCGCTTTATCAAATGCCGGGGAAAGACGTCATGTTCATCACACGGTTCTGCGCCGCGCTCGCCGTCACGTTGCTAGCGGCCTGCGTTCACACCCCACAACCGGCGTCATCCCTGCCGAGCGGCGCGAAGTACGTCGCGATGGGGTCTTCCTTTGCGGCCGGTCCCGGCATACCGGACTATTATGAGGCGACGCACGCGCCCTGCTACCGCTCTACGCAGAACTACGCGCACCAGCTGGCTGCGCGGCTGCATCTGAACCTCACTGACGTCAGCTGCAGCGGCGCCACCACCGCCCACCTCACCGGCCCGCGTGGCGCTGTCCCACCGCAGCTAGATGCCCTCACGTCCGACACGCGCCTCGTCACCGTCACCATAGGCGGCAATGATCTTGGCTATATCGGCGGCCTCACCAACGCTTCCTGCGCCGGCCTGATGGCCGAAACTGGCGTCGAAGCCAACTGCGCGCCGATGACCGCGCCGCCAGCCGAAAAAACTTACGCCGAGCTCGCGGCTCGCCTGGACGCCATCGCAAAGGAGATCCGCCACCGCGCGCCAGAGGCACAGCTAGTCTTCGTCGACTATCTCGCCGTGCTCCCCGAAGCGGGAACATGCCCTGCCGCGCCGCTCGACGCCTTCCAGGCCGATGGCGCCCGCTACACCGCCAGCCGCCTTGCAGAGATCACGCGCACAGTCGCCGGGCAAAACAACGCCAGCATTATCGCCGCCTCCGAATTCTCCAAAGCTCATAACGCCTGCGGTGCGGACCCGTGGATGCATGGCTATCCCCGCCCGGGAGTTCCTGTCGCGGGCGCGCTCTATCATCCGAATGCGAAGGGGATGACGGCTGTAGCCGACGCGCTTGAGAAGTTGCTGGCAGACTAGCCTAAGGCGCGCCGACCAGCGCGAGCGCGCGCGCCAGTGCTGGATCGTCCGTGCCGCCTGCATCCGGCTGCACGCGTTCTTTCGGCGCCCATTCCTGACGCGGCGTCCCATCTACATGAGTCAGCGCGTACGCAGGCAAGCGCAGATTCGTGTCTGTCGCGGGAAGGTTGAACACCTCGACACCGCCCGCCAGACCCGCCATCGGACCGCCGACAACCACACCGCGCTTCATGCCGTCGAAGCCGATCGCCATACCCTCGCCCATGCTGCCTGTCCAGCGACCGGCGAGCACGGCGACGGGACCGGTCAACGTCCACCGGCCACGCGGTTCGATCTTCCGCGCGTAGGCCGGTTCATGAAGCGGGCGCGTTATCTGGTAGTCAGCAGCTAACGTCACGAAGCGTCCCATGATCGGCTCGGCCACATCGGTCGATCCGCCGCTCGGTGTATCGCGGACATCAACGATCCAGCCCTTGGCGCCGCGCAAGCCTTCAACCGCCGCGTCGAACGCCGCGACCGTGTCGTCATCGCCGAGGCTGTCGTTGAAACGGATACAGCCGACGTCGCCGATCATGCGCGCACTGATGGGATCGTCCAGTTTCGCAGGCGCAGGATCGCCGAGCTGCGTCTCGAGTCGCTGACCACCGCGCAACAGCACCAGCTTACGGCTCTGTCCACGATACCCTGCGCCCGCCGCGTTCAGCGCCCACGCCATCCGCGCCGGCGGGACATCAGCCTTGCCCGTGCGGATGCGAGCGAGCACAGCTTCAATCGGCATCTTGCCGTCGATCGACACGACAACGTCGCCGGGCTGGATCCCCGCATGCGCCGCCGCGCCATCGTGGCGAACACCGGTGACAACGACGCTGGCGCCCTGCAACTCAAGCCACATATCCGACCCCGACGGCACCAGCCATGGCGAGATGCCAGTGTTGACGCCGAGCGATGCGTGATTGTCCCACAGCCCTTCAACCAGATGCTCAAGCATAGTCGTGCCCTGCCGGGGCGTGGTGACGGACGCGCCTTCAATCTGCGCCTGATCACAGGCTTCCTGCCAATGTGGGGCGCGCGACGCGTGGAAGGCGTAGACCTTCGGGACCAGCTCACACATCGTCTTCGCATCGGCTGCGTAAGCCGCCGCAAGCCCTTCCTTTTGGGCGGCAGGTGCGATCGAGCAGGCAGTCAAGGAGAACGCGGTAAAGACCAATGGAACAAGTCTAACGCGCATTAGTGCTCCTGAAGATTGGCAATCCAGCTTCCGGACAGCAGCTCGCCCAGCAGATCGAAACTGCATTCAGCGCTGATCATGCGGATATGTCGGACCTCTGGATCGTCACGTCGCCGCCAGTCGGGCAGCTTGGCCTTCCACGGCGAATTTCTGATTTCAAGAAGGGGATAGTAGGTTTTTCTGTCGGCAAGCTTGGGCGCATCGCGCCAGTTGTCGTGCAGGCCACCGTACAGGTCGACGTCGATATCTGCATCAACCGCCATGCCCAACAAGCCATGGATTTCCAGCCGCAGCATTGTCGGACCTTCGACGACAAGGCTGGCGCCCGCCTGCAACCTACGAAGTATCGAATTCGTTTCCGTTATTTGGGCGGGGTCGGGAGGTAGCAAAGCCTCAGGAATGAGATCGAATACGGCGCTTCCACCGTCGATCTGGCACCGAATGTTCCGAAGACCGGAAGTCAGTACACCAAACTTCTCGATGCCGACAATCTCGGGGGCCACCGCTATTCCGTAGCCTTCGTCAGCGTCTCTTCGACCACTTTCACCACATCACCCATGATCTGCGTGATCTTGTAATCCTTCGGCGTGTAGACGCGGCGAATACCCATCTGCTTCAGCGCGAGCGCATCGGCGTCGGGGATGATGCCGCCAACGACGACGGGGATGTCGAGGCTCTTGGCGCGCAGGATACCCACCGTCTCCTTGACGAGATCGAGGTGCGAGCCGGACAGGATCGACAGGCCGATCACATGCGCCTGGCTGTCGATGGCCTGCTGCACGATTTCTTCCGGCGTGAAGCGGATGCCTTCATAGATAACGTTCATGCCAGCGGCGCGCGCGCGGGCGGCGATCTGTTCCGAGCCATTCGAGTGCCCATCGAGGCCCGGCTTGCCGACCACATAGGTCAGCGTGCGCCCAAGCTTCTTCGAGACGCGCTCAACCTCGCCCTTCACCGCTTCGAGGTCTTCATCGCCATCCGTCGCAATCACCAGCGAGACGCCCGTGGGTCCGCGATATTCGCCGAACACTTCGCGTAGCGCCTGCCCCCATTCGCCGACTGTCACGCCCGCCTTCGCCGCAGCGATCGAGGGCGGCATGATGTTGGCGCCGCTCATTGACGCCGCACGCAGTTCGCCCAGCGCATTGGCCGCCGCATCAGCATTGCGTTGCGAGCGCCACGCCTTCAACTTGGCGATCTGGCGGCTTTCGGCGCCGTGGTCCGTCGCCATGATTGATCCGTCGCCGCCCGACAGCGGCGAAGTCTCGGTCGTCTGGTAACGATTGACGCCAACGACAATCTGCCGCCCGGCCTCGATCTCCTTGAGGCGCGCGCGCTGGCTCTCGACCAGCTCCTTTTTCATGAACTCGATATTGTCGATCGTGCCGCCGGACGCATCCAGCTTTGCCAGCATCTCGCGCGCCTGGTTCTTCAGCGCCTCGGTCTTGCCGGTCACGACATGGCTGCCATCGAACAGGTCTTCGTATTCGAGGAGGTCCGTTTCGTAGGCGAGAATCTGCTGCAGGCGCAGTGACCATTGCTGATCCCACGGACGCGGCAGGCCGAGCGCTTCGTTCCACGCGGGCAGTTGCAGCGCACGACAACGCGCGCGCTTGGACAGGGTGACGGCGAGCGCCTCGATCAGGATGCGGTAGACGTTGTTCTCCGGCTGCGGCTCGGTGAGGCCGAGCGAGTTCACCTGCACCCCATAGCGGAACATCAGCGCGCGCGTGTCAGTGACGCCATAGCGCTCGCGGCCGATCTCTTCCCAAAGATCGACGAACGCGCGCATCTTGCACATCTCGGTGACGAAGCGGACGCCGGCGTTCACGAAGAAAGAGATGCGGCTGAAGACGGTCGTAAAGTCTTTCTCGGGCACCTGCCCGCCAGCCTTCACCGTGTCGAGCACCGCGCACGCCGTCGCCAGCGCAAACGCCAGCTCCTGCTCCGGCGTGGCACCGGCTTCCTGCAGGTGATAGCTGCAGACGTTGAGCGGATTCCATTTCGGCGTCTCGGTGTAGCACCACGCCACCATGTCGCCGATCAGCCGCATCGAGGGCTTGGGCGGGAACACATACGTCCCGCGAGACAAGTATTCCTTGATGATGTCGTTCTGCGTCGTGCCCTGCAGCTTCTTCCGGTCGCAGCCCTGCTCGTCCGCCAGCGCGACATAGAGGGACAACAGCCACGCCGCCGGGGCGTTGATCGTCATCGAGGTGTTCATCTCCTCGACCTTGATCTGGTCGAAGAGCGCGCGCATGTCGCCGAGATGGCCTACGGGCACACCCACCTTGCCGACTTCGCCCCGCGCGAGAACGTGATCCGAATCGTAGGCCGTCTGTGTCGGCAGGTCGAAAGCGATCGACAGGCCCGTCTGCCCCTTGGCCAGGTTCCCCCGGTAAAGCTTGTTGCTCTCTTCCGCTGTCGAATGACCCGCATATGTGCGGAAAATCCACGGCTTGTCCGGGTCGTGCTGGAATGACGTGGAGCCCGTGTCCGCCATCGAAATTGGTCCCTGCTGCAGATGCGAAAACCAATGACAGCAAGGCTCGCGGCGCGCAAGACGCGGCGGAATCGCCGTCGACGCCGACCTAGAGCTTTTGGCCGGACAACGCGCTAGCCGCGCGCAACCATCGGGCGGCCAGCTGTCGGCGGCAACAGCGCGCGCGAGCAGCTCATGTGGGCGGCGCGCGCGAGCTCTGCAATGTCGGCCTTGCCGCAATGCATCGCGGCGCGCCAACCCTGCATGTGGCTCGGGACATCTTCGGCGTTCAGCGGCGGGCGGAAATACCAGCGCAGCATCGTCTCGAATGCGCGACGATCCTCCGCATCGCGCACGACCAGCACAAGCGCGTGCGTCGCGCCTCGGGCTTTTGCGGCCTCAAGCTGGTGATGGCTGGCATAGCGCTTGTCGAGACGCTGGGTTTGACCGGCATAGTGGATGACCATGTCGCCGAGCTCTTCGTGAACCATCAGGTAGACGCAGGGCAGGCCGAAAAAACGCGTCTCGCCAAAGGGCACGGCAGTGAACATCTCGCCCATGACATCGATGCGCTTGCCCATTTGCCCTCCCCGAATCAGCCGCCTGATCCTGACACTGCCCTGATTGTCTCCGTTCGAGAATCCCTGACGTCGAGGCGCCACCCGCTCTATGGCTCGATCCAGGGAGCAGCCTTCGCGACGTCAGCGCCGATGGCGGTGTAGTAGACCTTCTGCACGTTGCGGGTGACGGGGCCGGGTTTGCCGGAACCGAGTTTCACGCCATCGATTTCGACGACGGGCGTCACCAGCCCGGTGGCGGCAGTGGTGAAAGCTTCGACGGCCGCCTTCGCTTCTTCGACCGTGAAACTGCGTTCGGTGATCTTGCCGCCGCGCTGGCCCAACGCATCGAAAAGGGCGTGGCGCGTGACGCCGGCGAGGATCATGTTCGAGAGAGCGCGCGTGATGATCTCGCCATCTTGCGTGACGATCCACGCATTCGCCGAGGCTGCTTCGGTGACGAAGCCATCCGGCGCGACGAGCCAGGCGTCGTCAGCGCCCCTCGTCTTCGCCTCGGTCTTGGCGAGCGCCTGTGCGAGAAGGCCGACCGACTTGATGTCGCGGCGCGCCCAGCGGATGTCGGGCAGCGTCACGATGCGCGAACCATTGCGCGCCGATGGCGTGTCGATCAGCGCGCGCGGCTCTGCGAACATGAAGATGGTGAGACGGGGGCTGTCGGGCGCCACGAAGTCCCGCGCGCCGTACGCGCCGCGCGTCACCTGCAGGTAGACATAGCCCTCAGTGATGCTGTTGTTCGCAACAAGCGTGCGGTGAACGTCTTCCAGTTCGCGCCGGTCGGGCATCGTGCCGAACTTCAACTCGCGCAACGAACGCTCAAGACGATCAAGGTGCCGCTCCATGTCGATCAGGCGGCCGTCGTAAACAGCGGTTACCTCGTAGACGCCATCGGCAAACAGGAAGCCGCGATCGAAGGGTGAAATCTTCGCCTCGTCCGCCGCGACGTAGACGCCGTTCACCCACGCCTGTCGTGTCATCGTCTGTCCTCTCTGGGCCTGCCCCGTCATCTAATGTCTCCTGCCATCGGACTGCCCAAATCGGCGCTAACCTTGTGCGCGTCAGAGGTGCGCCAGCCAGCGCCCCGGCAGCAAGGGGGGAATTCATGTCACGCGCGCTGAGATCGCGTTTCGGCCGGCCACTTCTGGGTCTCGGGGCCGCAGGCGTTGCGATTGGATTTGTGCTCCTGGCTTCACTGACCGCTCCGCCCGAAGGATCGACTCTGCAAGTCTTGGCCAAATGCCCGGACGCCCCAGACAATTCGCCGCTGCAATCGGCGCCGCCTAGGGCACAAAGTCCTGCGTGAACGCGCGAACGTGACCAGGATGTGCGGACACACCCGCAGCAAACCTGTTGCGGTGCAACAAGATTGCTTGCAATCCGCAAATGTCTTGGCAATGTGTCGCCCGCTTGACGACCCCTTTGCCGCACCGGGACAAACGGCGGAGCGGCGATGATCGAGTGACAGCGGGAGAACCCTTACGTGGCAGACGGCGCAACGAAGCGTGAAGTGAAAGACCTCTACGCGGTTGGGGAGATTCCGCCCGATTTTCACGTCCCCAAGAACATGCACGCCTGGGCGATCCGGCGCGAGCGTCAGGGTCGACCGCTGACGGCAATGCAGCTTGAAGTCGTGCCGACGCCGGAGATCGCTTCTGACGAAGTGCTCGTTCTAGTGATGGCGGCCGGCGTCAACTATAACGGGATCTGGGCCGGCCTCGGCGAGCCCGTGTCGATGTTCGATGTCCACAAACAGCCGTATCACGTCGCAGGTTCGGATGCCTCGGGCATCGTCTGGGCGGTGGGCTCGCGCGTGAAGCGCTGGAAGCCGGGCGACGAAGTGGTCATCCACTGCAACCAGGACGATGGCGACGACGAGGAGTGCAATGGCGGCGATCCGATGTTCTCGCCGACCCAGCGCATCTGGGGCTATGAGACGCCAGACGGTTCGTTCGCGCAGTTCTGCCGCGTGCAGTCGCGCCAGCTAATGGACCGGCCGAAACACCTGACGTGGGAAGAAGCGGCCTGCTACACGCTGACCCTCGCGACGGCGTATCGGATGCTGTTCGGTCACCGTCCGCACGTGCTGCGCCCGGGTCAGAACGTGTTGATCTGGGGCGCTTCCGGCGGCCTCGGCTCCTACGCCGTGCAGCTCTGCGCGGTCGCTGGCGCCAACGCGATCGGCGTCATCTCGGACGACTCAAAGACCGACTTCGTGCTCTCGATGGGCGCCAAGGGCGTGATCAACCGCAACAACTTCAAGTGCTGGGGCCAGCTGCCCAAGGTGAACAGTCCTGAGTTCAATGACTACATGAAGGAAGCGCGGAAATTCGGTAAAGCGCTGTGGCAGCACACCGGCGGCAAGGACGTGGACATCGTCTTCGAACACCCCGGCGAGGCGACGATGCCCGTCTCGGTCTTCGTGGTGAAGCGCGGCGGCATGGTCGTGATCTGCGCCGGCACCACCGGCTTCAACCTGACGATGGATGCGCGCTTCCTGTGGATGCGCCAGAAGCGCGTGCAGGGCTCGCACTTCGCGAACCTGCTGCAGGCCAGCCAGGCCAACCAGCTGATGATCGAGCGCCGCCTCGACCCGTGCATGTCGGAAGTGTTCCCGTTTGCCGACATTCCGCTGGCGCACGAGAAGATGCTCGACAACAAGCACCTGCCCGGAAACATGGCCGTGCTGGTGACGTCGCCGAAGCCGGGCCTGCGCACCGTTGAGGATGTGCTCGAAGCTGGTCCGACGGCGTAACCAAGAGGGTTTCTCGCGCGTACTGGAGGTTGAAGCCCGCCCGCACTACATTGGGCGGGAAGCGCTAACCTTAGGAGTTCGCCCATGACCACCGAACGCGTAGTTCTCGCTGGCGGCTGTTTCTGGGGCATGCAGGATCTGATCCGCAAGAAGCCCGGCGTGATCTCGACGCGCGTCGGGTATTCGGGCGGCGACGTTCCCAACGCCACCTACCGCAATCACGGCACGCATGCCGAGGCGATCGAGATCATTTTCGATCCCGCCAAATGGTCGTATCGCGACCTGCTGGAGTTCTTCTTCCAGATCCATGACCCGTCGACGAAGAACCGTCAGGGCAATGACATGGGCATGAGCTATCGCTCGGCGATCTACTACGAGAGCGAGGAGCAGAAGCGCATTGCTCTCGACACCATAAAGGATGTCGATGCGTCCGGTCTGTGGCCGGGCAAGGTCGTTACGGAAGTCGACCCCGTCGGCGCGTTCTGGGAAGCGGAGCCCGAGCACCAGGATTATCTCGAGCGTATTCCGAACGGTTACACGTGCCACTTCGCACGTCCGGGCTGGAAACTGCCGAAGCGGGCGGCGGCGGAGTAAGTCAGCCGAACAGGTCACCCTGCCCTGCGGCTTTTGCGCCTTCGATCGCGAGCAGTTTGAGCTTGGTCATCGCGCCGCCGCGTGCGGAGAAGCCGCCAAGCTTGCCGTCGGCCGCCGTTACGCGATGGCAGGGTACGATGATGGGCCAGGGGTTCTTGCCCAGCGCCTGTCCGACCTGTTGCGCCAGTAGCCTGTCGCCAAGCTGCACGGCGATCTCGCCATATGTGAGCGTTTCGCCGGGCGGGATGGCGCGGGCAACGGCGTAGACCCTGGCGTTGAATTCCGGGACCCGGGAGAGATCGAGCGGGGCGTCTTGGAGCGTTGGCTTCTCGCCGCGCAGCAGGGACTGGATATCAGTGGCGATGTTGGTGATCGTCGGTGACGATTCTGATTCCACGGCGTCGGGAAAGCGACGCTGGAACGAAGCGCGCGCAATGGCCGGATTGGGTTCGGGAAGATGGGCGCCGATCAAGCCGTCATCGCCCCAGGCGACGCCAGCCCATCCGATCGCTGTCTCGAAGAGATGGTAGCGGTTCATGGCCTGAACATATGACGGGCCGGGTCAGTTCGCAGCCGACTTTCGGACAGCATCATCGGCCTGCTCGCTAGACGATCCGCGTCTCCAGCACGCTGTCGATGATCTTGTCGTCGGCGGGGACCAAGCCGTCGAGCATCAGCATGGCGAGACCGTGCACGACGGACCATGCCTGCAGACGGCGGATCTTCTGCTCGTCGGACGACATCTTGCCGCCGCTCAACTCGTTCAGCGAACTGGCCAGCATCTGCATGCCACGCGAGTCGGGTTCGCCCGTCGCACCGCGACGGACCGCCGGGGACATCATCAGCCGGAACAGGGATGGGTTCGCCAGCGCGAAGCGCACATAGGCGCGGCCCATGGCGTTGAACGCGTCCTTGCCGGGCTTTGCATTGGCCATCGCGACCTTGAAGGCATCCGCGATTCTCTCGCCGCCGACTTCGGTAAGAGCGCGGAGCAACGCCGCCTTGTCCGGGAAGTGGCGGTAAACGGCCGTCGCCGACACGCCAACATTGCGCGCCACTTCGCGCAGGCTGAGCGCTTCCGCAGGGCCGTTTTCCAGCCTTTTCAGACCCTCTTCCACCAAGGCCGAGCGCAAGTCGCCATGGTGATAGCGCTCAGCTGAGTTTTCGATGTTGACGCTGTTATCATTAGCTGACATGTTATCACCGTAAACATAGTCGGCAGGCGGTACAATCGGCCCAAATGCCGCGCACGACACGAGCCTCCCTGCACGTCAAACCGCCGAACAGACTCAAAGAAATAGAGGGACAAACGCCATGACCAGCCCCGTTGAAAGCGCCATCCGCGGCATCGTCACCACCGGCATTATGGGTGTCGCCAACTTCAACCGTACGATGCGCCGCACCAAGGCGCCCAACCCGTATCTCACCGGCGTCCACACGCCGCTGAAGGAAGAAAACACAATCACCGACCTCAAGGTGACGGGAACGATCCCGGCTGCCCTCAATGGCGTCTACCTGCGCAACGGGCCCAACCCGCTGAAGATGCCAAACCCGGCGACGCACCACTGGTTCGTCGGCGACGCGATGCTGCACGGCATCCGCATCCAGGACGGCAAGGCGCTGTGGTATCGTAACCGCTGGATCCGCTCGACGCCGGTGAGCGAGGCGCTTCATGAAGCGCCGGTGCCGGGTCCGCGCGGACGAGGCAGCCCAAACACCAACGTGGTCGGTCATGCGGGCAAGATTCTCGCGATCGTCGAAGCCGGCGGATATCCGGCGGAAGTCACTGAAGAGCTCGAGACGCGCAAATTCTCGGACTTCGAGGGCACGTTCGGCAAGGCATTCTCCGCGCACCCGCACCTCGATCCCGAGACGGGCGAGATGCATGCGATCTGCTATGCGGTCGGCGATCCGACGACGGTGTGGCACACTGTGCTCGACACGGACGGCAAGGTACGCCGTAACGAGCCGATTGAAGTGCAGGACGGCCCATCGATCCACGACTGCATGATCACCAAGTCCTACGTGATCGTCATGGATCTTCCCGTCACCTTCTCGATGACGGCGCTCGTCGCGGGCGAGAGCTTCCCCTATCGCTGGAACCCCAAACACGCCGCGCGCATCGGCCTGCTGCCGCACGAGGGCAAGGGTTCGGACATCATCTGGTGCGATATCGAACCGTGCTACATTTTCCATCCCGCGAATGCCTACGAAACCGCAGACGGCAAGGTGATCATGGATGCGGCCGTGCATGCCGACATGTTTGCCGATGGCGCGAGGGGGCCTGACTCGCAGAAGACACCGTTCGAGCGGCTGACGATCGACCCCGTTGCAAAAAAAGTGACGCGCAAGGTGATCGATGCGACGTCGCAGGAGTTCCCGCGGCCTGACGAGCGCCGCATGGGCAAGCCCTATCGCTATGCCTACACCATGGCCCTGCCCGAGGATCGCGATCCCGCCCTCATGGGCGACTCGCGTCTGTTCAAGCACGATCTCGAAGCTGGCACGCGCGGGACGCACGATTTCGGCGAAGGCAAGGTGCCGGGCGAGTTTGTCTTCGTCCCGGCTAGCGCGACGAGCGCGGAAGATGAAGGCTGGCTGGTCGGCTTCGTGATCGACGCGGAGAAGAAGTCGACCGACTTCGTGATCCTGGATGCCCGCAACTTCACAGGCGCGCCACAGGCCACAATCACCATCCCGGTGCAGATCCCGCCGGGCTTCCACGGCAATTTCATCGCGCTGTAAGAACCCGCCCCTCTGAAGCTGGCGCGTGACCTTCGCAGGTCGCGCGCTTTTTCGCATCAGGGCCTATTCGTCGTCCTCATCGTCGATCCAGCCAGTCGGCCCATCATCGTTGGTGTCCGCGTCATCGCCATCGTCTTCCTCGCCAAACCACGCGCCTTCGTCCTCGACTGGCTTGGGCAACCGTCCCTCAAGCCACTCAGCAACGGTGTCCGGCGACATGGTGCTGGGGCACTCGATCACCCAAGACAGGAATTCATCCGGCCCGCCATTGAGATGGGGCGCTGGCGAGACCGGCTTGAACACGGTCGGCAACCGCTCTTCCAGAGACAGGTAGTTCAGTACACAGGCCAGTTCCTGCACGACGTGCCAGGACAGGTCATGCTCAATGTCGAGGTGGAACTGCACCCGCCACTGGCCATTGGCCTCCCCCCGCGCGATGCCATGCGTCGGGGTATGGTCGGTTTCAGGGCGGAATGCGCGCGAGAAAGTCCGTCAGCCGCTCAAACCGCGCCCGGATCCGGTCTTCACCCATGTTGAACTGCCTCCCCATCAGCTGGAGCAGTTTGCACTGATCCGGGCTTTCGTTCCAGCGGCCCCGTCTAGCCTCTCGGGGCGACCGGGAGTAACAGGAGCCGACGCGACAAATCGGAGGAATATCTCATGCGAATCATCCTGGCTGCGGCTGCAGCAATCGGCCTGACGGCCTGTGGCGGCGAGCCTGCCAAGCCCGGGGAACCCACGCCGGCGCCCGCTGCAGAAGCGCCCGCTGCTCCTGCGATGGATGACGGCATGATGGCAGCGGACGCGGCCGACGATGCGAACGTCATGGAAACTGCGGACGGCGCAATGTTCCACACGGACACGACGAAGACAGAGAAAGTCCACCTGCCCGCCGGCAACTGGACCGCAACGCCCACCGACGCAACCCAGATCGAGATTGTCGGCGCGTCGGACAAGGCGATGCCGGACGGCGCGACGCACCATGTCGTGGAGGTGAAGCCGCTCACGAAAGACGTGATCGCGAAGGTGAAATTCGAACGCCGGGATTCTGCCGACGCTGTTGCGCCCGTGACAGAGACGCGGACCATCAACTTCATGGTGCACTGACGCGAGGCATGCAGAAGGGTGTGGGACGAGACCTACACCCTTCGCGCTAGTCACGATGTCACGCGGGATCTCAGCCCGGCGCTGAGGCGGGTGGAGTGGTTCTCGCCTCGACCCACTTCATGAATTCTTCCCTCGACAGCGACTGGCTCTTGTCGCCGTCATACGTGTCAAAATCCGCCTGCGTGACCCGTTGTATCGGCGGCTTTCACCTCAGCGACCGACAGAGCACCGTCGCCATCCTTGTCATGCTCGATGAACTTGTCTTCTGCAGCCGGAGGCGTGGGTGTCGTCGGCTGCGTGGTGAGCTGGGCGAACGCGGGAGCTGCAAAGATCGCCAGCGTGGCTGAAGCGAGAACGGACTTGATCATGGGGTTTCCTTTCACTCATGACCCACACCGCCGATGACAGGCGAGCACCGTCCCTGCTAACTCAACGGGCTTTCAGCGGCGGGGTTTCAAGGTTCCGCTTTACGATTCATCCATGCCGTAGAGTCACGCGCCGGAGACGGCGGCAGGCAGCGCACATTCGTGTCAACTGCAGCGAAAAGCGCCCAGTAACTGAGCCCAGTTCCGCACTGATCATTTTGTCGCCTTGCAAATGCGACAGTTTAACAACAAGCCTGAAGGTCTGGTGGGGCGCACGGCGTCGCAACTGGGTTGAACATGATACAACTGAAAAAGAAGTACCTCACGGCCGGCGCACGCGTTGCCTGGACACACGATGGCCGCGTCGCTGAGGGCGTCATCCAGAAGGTCTTCACGCACCGGCTGGAGCGCACGATCGAAGGCGCAACGGTGACTCAGGATGCTTGTCGGCGCGATCCCGCCTATCTGATCAGGCAGGACAGCGGCCAGATCCTGTTGAAGAACTTCAGCGCGTTGACGCCCGTTCGAACGTCTCAGGCGGCCTGAGCGCAGTCACTCGGCTTCGAACAGCCCAACGCCTGACGGCTTCCTGACAGAGCGTTTCCCCTTCTCGATCGTCACGCGAGGATAGCCTTTCAGCGGTCCAACCGGCGCGCCGAGATAGGCCCAGTCGCGTATCTCTTCGATGGCGACATGATACTTGCTCTCGCGCCCGGTCCGTCCCGCGAGCAGCGCACGCGGCAGGTTCACCATTTTCGGGGACTTGCTCCGCGCGAACATCACCGGCGATCCACAGCGCGAACAGAAGCTCCGCACGTGGCCAAGAGCCGTATCGGCAAAATCGGAGACCAGTTCCGTGCCCCGCACGATCCGAACCTTGCTCTCCCAGCACCCGATATAGGTGGCATAGGCCGCGCCATGCGCCAGGCGGGTCGAGGCGGAATGATCATGCCAGGCCCAGAAGACCGGCGTGTCGATCTCGATCTCCACGCCGCCGCACAGGCAGGCGCCGGACGTGGTCGCGGCAGAGCGCATCTTGGCGGGCTTCGGCTTCGCCGCCCTTTCGGGCTTGATCTTTCCCGCCATGAGCGATCCCCATCCAACTATCTCGACTGGGAGCACCAAACATTGGATAGTACTCGGCAATCAAGGCTCTGGACCTGAATGGCAGACGGAACACTCACGAAATCGACCGGTGTCACGACCGATGGCTGGCTCACCGACAGCTGGTACTTCGCGTGCGCGTCGAAGACGCTGGCGCGGGGGACGCAATTCCGGCGGATCATCCTCGGACAACCCGTCCTGCTCGCCAGGACCAAAAAGGGAGAAGCGTTCGCCCTGCGCGATGTCTGTCCCCATCGCCTTGTGCCGCTGTCGGCCGGGCGGCAGGTGGAGACCAACGGGCAGCCAACCATCGAATGCCCGTACCATGGCTGGCGTTTCGGCACGGATGGCGGCTGCAAGCTGATGCCATCGCTGCCGAACATCGACGACTTCGCGACAGATAGAGTGCGCGTGCGGCGCTATCCGGTGCACGAGAACAACGGAATGATCTTCGTCTACGTTGCCGATAATCCGCGCTCCGATGAACCGCCCGCAGCGCCTCCCCCGAATTTTGCGATCGACGCAGGGCTCAATCCGAAGTTCATCGTCCACCAGACCTTCAACGCGCACATGGACGACGCCGTCGTCGGCCTGATGGATCCGGCGCATGTGCCGTTCGTACATAACCAGTGGTGGTGGCGTCCGCCGAGCACCGGCCTGCGCCTGAAAGAGAAGCCGTTCATTCCGGCGGAACGTGGCTGGGCGCTCGCGCGTCACACGCCGTCGGGCAATTCGCTCGCATACAAGATGCTGATGGGGTCGGAAGTCACGACCGAGATCGTGTTCCAGATTCCGGGCTTCCGGTGGGAGATTGTGGAGGCGCAGAAACGCCGCATCTTCACGCTGACATGCCTCACGCCGATCACGCTGAAGAAGACGCGCATCACGCAGATCACGTTCTGGAACAACGCGCCCTTCCTCGACCTCGCCCTGCCGGTCCTGATCCCCGCTGCGCAGAAATTTCTCGGACAGGACGGCCATATGGTGAACCTGCAAAACAAGGGCCTAGCCTACCAGCAGAACATGCTGTGGATCGACGACATCGATGTGCAGGCCAAATGGTACCGCATCCTGAAGAAGGAATGGGCTGCTGCGCGTTGTGAAGGTAGGCCGTTCAGCAATCCGATCGAGCCGCGCACGCTGAGATGGCGCAGCTAACCGTCAAGGAAGCGCCCATGAGATCGATCCTGCTTGCGCTCGGCATCTCGCTGTCCGCTTGTGCTTCTCCCGCGCTGGCTGACCAGACGCCGCCGACGGCGGGGACGCAAATGGTGACAACGACTGATGTCGTCTGGGCGCACACTGCCGGCCTCGATCTCAAGGCAACGATCTATCGTCCAACTGCCGCGTCAACGAAGCCGCTCCCTGTCCTGATCGACGTGCATGGCGGCGCATGGGGCTCGCTAGATCGCACGGGTGACGCGCTTTACGCCACCGAACTCGCGAAGGGCGGCGTGCTGGTCGTCTCGATAGATTTCCGCCAGTCGCCGCAATTCCAGCATCCGTCCGGTAGCGCCGATGTTACGGCTGCGGTGCGATACACGCGCCTCAACTCCAAGGCGCTTGGCGCGGACCCGGACCGCATCGGGCTGATCGGATCGTCCTCTGGCGCGCATCTGGCCCTGCTGGCCTCGCTGCGCCCCGACGTTCCACAGCACAATGGCACCCCTATCGCTGACGCTGCGGGCAAGTTCGCTGCGCACGACGACATTTCCGCCAAGGTCGACTATGTCGTCGCGATGTGGCCGGTGTCCGATCCGGCGGCGCGCTATCGCTATGCCAAGCGTGCGGGGATCTTGCGACTGTCGGAACTGACGGAGAAATACTTTCCGAGCGAGGACGCGATGTGGGACGCCTCCATCCCGCGTATCGTCACGTCGGGCGAGGCGAAGACGCTGCCGCCAATACTCGTCGTCCAGCCGGGAGATGATTCCAACATCCCGCAGGAAATGACCTTCGACCTACTTCATGCATGGCAAGCCCGTGGCGGCCGTGTGGACTACCTGTTCTATCCTGGACAGCCGCACGCCTTCGGTCATCGCCCCTCGGAAGCGACCACCGACATGATTGCCGCCGTGGCGAGCTTCATCGCGCGACAAATCGGCCGGTAAAGCCTTGCCGCGCTGCGTCACGACCTGTTGAGCGTTCCGTGCGGCTTTGCCGTGCTCGCCGCCTCTTGCCCGGCAACCGGAATAGCCGTCTAAACCGGATGAAACGGAAGGTGCGTGGCGTGGTCCACGGCCCGGGAGGATTGAGATGAAACTGCGCAAGTCCCTGCAGGCGACATTGCTTGGCGTCGGTGCCAGTGCGGGTCTCGCCGCTTTCGCTGCACTCGCAATTCCCGCGATAACGCCTGCTGCCATCGGGCAAACCCCGCCCGACCATCCGGGCGCGGGCGTCTACCAGAAATCTTGCGCGACCTGCCATGACAACCCCGGCGCGACGCGCGCCGCGACGCTGTCGTCGATCAAGCTAATGACGCCAACGCGCATCCGCGAAGTGATCACCACGGGCGTCATGGCGCCGATGGCGGCCAGCCTGAACGAGAAGGAAAAGACGGAACTGATCGCGTGGCTCACGGCAGGCCAGGCCACATCCTCGGCCGCATGGACGGACGGGTTGATGTGCACCGCCGACAAGCGCGCCGTCTCCACTTTCGCCAGCGTCGTCTCATCCGGCTTCGGCGTCGACGCCAACCAGACCCGCAGCCTCAGCGCCGCGCAGGCCGGACTCACCAAGGCGCAGCTCGCCAACCTTGATGTCGCCTGGTCGATTGCCTTCCCCGGACAGGGTTCAGGTACCGGCGCATCGGTGCTCAGCGACGGCACCATCTTCGCGACCGGCGGACAAAAGCTGCTCGCCATCGATGCGGCCTCGGGGTGCGTGAAGTGGTCGTACGCCGCCAACTCGCGCAACACGCCCTCCATCGGTGAGATCGGCGGACGCCGCGTTGTGGCTCTTTCGGTTGGTCGCGACATTCATGTCGTCGACGCCGCGAATGGCGCGCTCGTCTGGAAAGCCAGCGGCCAGCCGGTGGATGGTTCGGGCGGCGCGGTGCGTGGCGGCGTGATCTTCGCCAAGGACAAGGTGATCGTGCCGCTGTCGGCCTCAGGCGTGGCGGCCGGCATGAACCCGCGCACGGAATGCTGCACCGGCCATGGCTCGGTCGTGGCGCTGAATGCGGCCGATGGCAGCCACGCGTGGGAATATCACACCATGCCTGAGCCGACCTACAACGGTCAGGTCAACTCGGTCGGCGTCAAGCAGAAGGGTCCGTCGGGCGCACCGATCTGGTCGGTGCCCGTTTATGACGCCAAGCGCAACGCAGTCATCGTGACGTCGGGCGAGAACACCTCCCACCCGGGCACCGACACATCCGACGCTGTGATCGCCCTCAACGCGGACACCGGCGCAGTAACGTGGAAATTCCAAGCGATGTCGGCGGACGTGTGGAACATGTCGTGCGACGTCGAGTCCGGCAAGAACGGCCCGAACTGCCCAGTTCTGTTCGGAGGTGACGGGCGCGACTATGACTTCGGCGCCGGCGCGATCATCGTGACGGCGGGTGGCAAGGATATGGTGCTCGCCGGACAGAAGTCCGGACATGCCTGGGCGCTCGACGCCAACACCGGCAAGGTCCTGTGGAGCCACCGCATGGGCGAAGGCACTGCCCTCGGCGGCATTCACTGGGGCATCGCAGCGGATGGCGGCACGATGATCGTGCCGATCAACGACCCGGCGCTGTCGCAGGATCCGAAGTTCAAGTCGAAAGCGGGCGTCTATGCGTTCGACGTCGCAAGCGGCAGGCCGCTGTGGTCTCGCGCGGCCACGGCCAACTGCGCCGGGGCTCGCGCCACCGCCGTATCGGGCTGCACGTCACGATATGGCTTTTCCGCGGCGCCTCTGGTGGTAGATGGCGCGATCGTCAGTGCGACGCTCGGCGGCGAGGTCGTCATCCTCGATGGCAAGGACGGTAGCATTATCAACACGGTCGACACCGTGCGGACTTTCACGACGCTCAACAAGGAAATCGTCGGCAAGGGCGGGTCGATCGACGCGCACGGCATCTCGGCAGGCGCCGGCATGGTGTTCATCAACTCGGGCTATGGCTCGTTCGGCCAGACGCCTGGCAATGTGCTGATCGCGCTGAAGCCTAGGCAGTAGCGACTGAAGTCCAGAATGCAAAAAGCGCGCGGCAACCACCGCGCACTTTTTCTGTGTCTAGCGAGGCGCGCTACTTCTTCGGTGAGTCTTTCGCGACAACGACGCCCGTTGTCTTGCCGAGACCCATCGAGTCGATCTTGATGAAGGCCGGCCCGAGAATAACGATGAACAGCACCGGCAGGAAGAAGACGATCATCGGCACAGTCAGCTTGGCGGGAAGCGCGGCGGCTTTCTTTTCTGCCTCGGTGACCCGCATCTCGCGGTTCTCCTTGGCCATCACGCGCAGCGCCGAACCCATCGGCGTTCCGTATTTTTCTGCCTGAACCAGCGCCATAGCGACGCCCTTCACCCCCGGGTGGTTGGTCCGTTCGGCGAGATTGTAATAGGCCTGACGGCGATCCTGCAGGTAGGACAGCTCGGCGGTGGTGAGCGCAAGTTCCTCGGCCAGCTCAGCCGAGGCCGTTCCAATCTCTTCGCCCACCCGCCCGAAGGCCTGCTCGATCGACATGCCGGACTCGACGCAGATCAGCATCATGTCCAGCGAGTCAGGGAAGGCGCGCATGATTGACGTACGTCGCTTGGTGATCAGGTTTTCGACATGGAGGTTCGGGCCGTAGAATCCGACCGCGAAACCCACCACCACCGCGCCGAACTTCATCGGCGTCTGGAGACCGTGGTCATTGATGAACCAGATGTAGACGAAGGCCCCTATGCCGCAGATGATCGGCAGCGCGAAGCGGCAGAAGTAGAAGATCGAGATCGGGCGCGGTCCGCGCAATCCAGCCTGCACCAGCTTCTTGAGGACCCCGGGATCCTCCAGCATCTTCGCAAGGTCGAGCTTGTCGACTACCTTCTTGAGCGCGCTCGTATCGCGAACGCGGATCGATTTCTTTTCCGCGCCTTCCAGAGCTGCGCGACTGCGCTTGCGGAGTTCTTCGCGACGGTTCGCCACCGTTTTCAGGCGGTTGGTCAGTCGATCATTGCCGAACGCGGGCGCAGCCAGCGTCATCACGGTCGCGAATGTCGCGACGCAGGCAAGCGCTGAAGCCAGCGTCACCGGATCAGTGAGGAGTTGGACCCAATCAATATCCATCAAGTTGCTCCCGGCCTAGAAGTTGAAGTTGATCATCGAGCGCATGATGTAGATGCCCATGCCCATGAGGCCCGACGCGATCAACAGCAACAAGTGACCGAAGTCGGTCGTGAATAGCGTGGACATGTAAGCCGGCGTCGTCAGGTAGACGAGCAGCATCACAATGATCGGCAAGCTACCGATGATCATCGCCGACGCCTTTGCTTCGGACGAGAACGCCTTGATCTTCTCGCGGAGGAGCTTGCGCGAGCGCAGCACGCCCGAGAGGTTACCGAGCGCTTCGGAAAGGTTGCCGCCTGCCCTCTGCTGGATGTTCAGGACGATGTTGAAGAAGTTCACTTCCTGGATGGGCGTGCGCTGATACATCTTGTGGAGCGCCTGATCGACCGGCACGCCCATCGCGATGGCGTCACACACCACCTGGAATTCGCCGGCCAGCGGCTGCGGACTTTCCTTCGCGATCATGCGCAGGCATTCATTAAGCGGCAGGCCGGATTTCACGCCACGCACGATCACATCGATCGCGTCGGCAAACTGGCTCACGAACTTTTTCTGGCGCCCCTTGATCGCCATGCCGAGGAACCAGCGTGGCAGGCCAAAACCGGCGGCGAACGCCATGCCAAGCGGCACCAGCAGCATCACGCCCTCGTTGAACCCTGCGCCGATCAGCATCCCGATCCCGCCGACTGCGCCGGAGATGGCCGATCCAATCCAGAACATCGGCATCGTGATGTTGAGACCCGACTGCTTGATACGATCCTCGATTGAGCGACCCACTGTTCTGCGCTTGCGATTGGCTTCCTCCCGATCACGCAGGGCCTTGGTCGTGACATCCATCTGCTTGCGTCGAGCGGCCGCGCCGGTATCGCCTGCCCGCACGCGCGAGCCATCGCTGATCGTCTTGATGCGTTTGGTCTGCTTGCCGCGATCACCGCCGGCGAAGACAAACCCAAGAGCGGTGATTGCGACGAAGGCGAGGCTCGCAATCGCGATTGTCATCATATCAGGCGTCATTTGCCACCCTCCTCCAGCGCGTCGAGCGCACGCGCGAGATCGCCTTCCATGTTGAAGTACTTGGCGCGCTCCCAGAAACGCGGACGGCCGATGCCGGTGCCGCGGTGCGTGCCTACGAGCCTGCCGTCCTTGTCTTCGCCGTCGATCTCGTAGCGCATCACGTCCTGCGTCACGATCACGTCACCCTCGAGGCCCATCACTTCGGTGATGGAGACGATCTTCCGCGAACCGTCACGCAGGCGCGAAGCCTGGATGACGATGTCGATCGATCCTACGATCATCTCGCGGATCGTGCGTTGCGGCAGCGTGAAGCCACCCATTGTGATCATGGATTCAAGACGGCTGAGCCCCTCGCGCGGCGTGTTCGCGTGCAGCGTCCCCATGGAGCCGTCGTGGCCCGTGTTCATCGCCTGCAAGAGGTCAAACGCTTCGGGTCCGCGGACCTCGCCTACGATGATGCGATCAGGACGCATACGCAGGCAGTTCTTGACGAGGTCCGTCATCGTCACGCGGCCCTGACCTTCCAGGTTTGGCGGACGCGTTTCGAGACGCACGACGTGCGGCTGTTGCAACTGAAGTTCGGCGGCGTCTTCACAGGTGATGACGCGCTCGCCGGGAGCGATGAACGCCGTCAGCGTGTTGAGCAGCGTCGTCTTGCCCGAGCCCGTACCGCCAGAGATCAGCGTGTTGCAGCGGCATGCCCCGATGATGCGCAGGAGTTCGGCGCCTGGCTCCGAGATGGAGCCGAAGTTCACCAGATCCTGGATCTTCAGCTTGTCCTTCCTGAATTTCCGGATCGTGAGCGCGGGGCCGTCGATGGCCAGCGGCGGCGCGATGACGTTGACACGTGAACCGTCGGCGAGACGCGCGTCGCAGATCGGCGAGCTTTCATCGACGCGGCGGCCAACCTGGCTCACGATGCGCTGGCAGATGTTCATCAGCTGCGCGTTGTCGCGGAAGCGGATGTTGGTCCGCTGAATCTTGCCGGCGACTTCGATGTAGGTCGTGCCGGCGCCGTTGACCATGATGTCGGCGATATCGTCGCGCGCCAAAAGTGGCTCGAGCGGACCATAGCCCAGAACATCGTTGCATATGTCCTCGAGCAGCGTCTCCTGTTCGGCAACGCTCATCACCACGTTCTTGATGGAGACGATCTCGATAACGATGTCGCGGATCTCTTCGCGCGCGCTCTCCTGGTCGAGCTGTGCCAGCTGCGAGAGATCGATGGTGTCGATCAACGCGTTGAAGACTTCAGTCTTGGTGCGGTAGTATTCGTCGGAGCGGTTGTCGACTTGCGCAATCTTCTCCTTGGGCGGCGGTGGCGGCGCGCTCTTGGAAGAGGATTTGCTGGAGACGGTGGACACTTGCGATGGCGGGCGCGCAGCGGCGCTCTTCGGCGGAGGCGGCGGCGGAATGTCATCGGCAAGAGTCGACACCGCAGGCTTTGAGGCCGGCGGCGTGGAGGCTGGTCGTGCGGAGGTGGCCGCTGGGGGGGGAGAAGGCGATGCGCCTGCGCCGCCGGGGGTCGAACGCTTGCCGAACATTGATGACATGGCTATTTGCCCATCAATTTCTTGAACAGCGAGGGTTTGACGACCTGCGGTTCCTTGCCCGTCAGCTGGGCCGCCAGCTGGTCGAGGCCCTGGGCGACTTTGGACTCCGGCGCGACATCGAACACCATCTGGCCATTATTCGCCGCCGTGCCGAACAGCTGCGCGTCGAAAGGGAGGATCAGCGTCGGCTCGACGCCGATGGCCTGGCCGAAATCCTTGGGAGGAATCTCCGGCCGCTTGGGTAGGCCGACCATGTTCAGCACCAGCTTCGGCGGATTATCGTTCGGCCGCGCGGCTTTCAGGAAGTCGATCAGGTTCTTGCCGTTGCGCAGTGAGGTAAGATCCGGCTGCGCCACGACGATGAGTTCGTCCGCCTGGATGACCGTCGACTTGAACCAGTCGCTCCAGATGTGCGGCAGGTCGAGCACCATGAACGGGACGGACGAGCGCACCTGGTCGAGGACGCGCACATAGGTTTCTGGGTCGAGATTGTAGGTGCGGTCGAGCGTCGCCGGCGCTGTGAACAGCGAAAGCCGGTCGGTAGCCTTGGTGATCAGGCGGCCCATGACGGCGTCGTCGAAGCGGTCGGGCGACATCAGGGCGTCGGCGATGGTCGCCTGCGTATCCTGGTTGAAGTCGAGACCGGTCGTGCCGAAATTGAGATCGAGGTCGACCAGCGTCGCATTGACCTTGCAGCGCTCCGACAGGGCCCAGGCGAGGTTGTGCGCGAGCGTCGAGGCGCCAACGCCACCCTTCACGCCCGTCACGGCGACGGACTTGCCGGTGAACGGCGCTTCCGGGTCGGCGAACAGCGTCGCGATCGAGCGGATCAGCTGCACCGGCTCGATTGGCGCAACGAGGTATTCCGAAACCCCGCGCCGCATGAGTTCGCGATACAGACGGATATCGTTGGTCTGGCCGAGCACCATGACCTTGATGTTCTCGTCGCAGTATTCGGCGAGTGAATCGAGATCGCCGAGAAGCTGGCGCGGATCGCCTGCCCCTTCGATAACCAGCAGGTTCGGCGTCGTCTCGTTGACGTAGTACTGCATCGCTGCTGCGACGCCGCCTTCGAACACGTCCATCGACACGTTCTTCATGCGGCGATCGTTCAGGATCGACCGCATCAGGTTCAGTGAATTCGTGCGCGTGCAGAAGGCGTGCATCGTGATGCGCGGGATCGCGCGATCTCCGCCATCATGCGCCTGACCGAATGCGTAGTCGTAGCCAAGGCCCTGCCCGGCGGCGTCATCCGCGACAGGCTCCGCCTCGTGGGTGGCGACCGGCGGCAGGTCTTCCACCGGAGGCGCGCACGGCTTGGGCTTCAGCCACGCCTGCGAGCCATCTGGCTCGGCGGCATGGACGCGGGGCGGCGGTGCAGGCGCCATTGCCTCATCGAGACGAGCATAACCCGCATCGGCGAGCTCATCGTCCGCAAACTCCTCGTCGCCGAAATCTTCCTCGCCGAAATCTTCCCCGCCGAATTTTTCCTCGAAAGTGATCGTACTGGCTGGCGGTGGCGGCGGCGGCGCCTGACTTTCAGCGGGCGCGGCTTGTTGCGCCAGGAAGCCATCTTCATCCATGCCGAATTCCGACCCTTCAAGCGGCGGGAGGGCACCGTCCGGGTCGCGCAAGGCGGCTGCGAAGGAGGCGCCGAGGGGGGCGTCCATGTCGAGTTCGAAATCGTGGTCGAGCTCGTCGAGCTCGCCGTCAAACTTATCGTGAGGTCCGCTCATGGTGTCTTGCCTCAATCAACGGCTGAGCTGATGGAGCCGCTTGCATCGGTATTGCGTTCGGCTCCCGTCTTCTCGCCGGCGCGATACTTCGTGAGCATCACCGAACGGCGCGCGGTATCTGCAGGATCCATCGGCTGGGCGCCGACCAGATCAGACGGATTGGCGATCATCGCCGCGAGGTTGACCGACACCGCACAGCCAAACGAGGGCAGCGCCGCGTTCGAATAGGTGTCCGAGAAATCCCAGTGCGACATGTCCGGGCAGTTGGGAACGGTGGCGTTGTAGGTGCGATAGCTGATAATCAGGGGCGTCGAGCGCGCGCCCGTGCCGTCATAGGTGCCTTCGGCAATCGCGCCCGCGTCAACACCCTCCGCCAGCATGACGGCGCGTGCATCGGCAGCGGCGCGGATTGCCGAGATATCGTCCGGGCCGTTGCTCGGGCGCGAGATGATAACGGCCCCATGGCCTTCCTGCTGGTAGGCGGTAGCAAAGCTTTTCACGGCGTCGCGTTCGAACGCGCCAAGCTTTTCACCGGCTACTACCGTGTCGATCTTCAGTTCAGCCGTCGTCTCTTCTGCCACGATCTGCGTGTGCATGCGGTTGGAGAACCCGATCTGCTCTTCGGTCTGCATGCAGCCAGCCAGCGCCAGCAGCGGCAGGGCGGCGAGAGCGATGTGAGAACGCGTTGCCATCTGTTCTGTCCTCAATCGATTATGAAGCCGCTCGCGCCATTCGGCGCAGGCGTCTTGGCGGCTGCCGATCCGGGCACGGCATAGACATCGTTCAGCTTGCCGAACAGGATCGTGCGGGCGTCGGTGGCCGTGACATAACCACGGTCGGGATCGCGGAAGCCCTGCGGGTCCGTGGGATCGACCAGGTAAGGCGTCACGATGACGACGAGTTCGGTTTCGTCATTCTGGAAGTCGCGGCTGCGGAACAGCGAGCCGAGAACGGGGACGTCCTTGATGCCCGGAATGTTGTCGAGGCTCTGGCGTGTCGATTCCTGGATCAGACCGGCGATCACGAGGCTGCCGCCCGAGGGAATTTCAACCGTGGTCTCCGCGCGGCGAACCTTGAGCGCCGGGATGGTAATGCTCTGTCCTGAGACCGCCTGACCCGTGTTCGGGTCGGTGCCCGCGACCGAGTCGGACTGGAAGCCGCCCTGCGTTGTGAGTTCAGAGACTTCGACAGACATCTGAAGCGAGATGCGGCCTTCGGACAGAACGATCGGCGTATAGCCAAGGCCCACGCCGTAAGGCTTGAACTCGATCGAAATCTTGCCCTGATCCTGGGCTACCGGAACCGGGAATTCGCCGCCGACGAGGAAGCGGCCCGCTTCGCCGGAGATCGCGGCGAGGTTCGGCTCGGCCAGCGTGCGCACGATGCCCACGCGCTCCAGCGCGTTGATCTTCGCGCCCACCGTGCTCTGCGTCGCGCCGCCCACAGTGTTCTTGTAGCCAAGGTTGGCGACCAGACCGCCAAGCGATGTGCCGGCCAGCGGGAAGGCGTTCGAAGAGGCGATCGACAGCGTGTTGTCGAACGCGGTGCCGCTGAGCTGGCCGAAGCCGATCGAGCCGGACAGGTTGATGCCCATCTGCTTGATGACCTGACGCTGCATCTCGACGACGCGCACTTTCAGCGTCACCTGGTCTTTGCCGTCGATCGACATCATGTTGATGACGCTGGCGTCGTCCTTGGCGTAGGTGCGCGCCAGTTGCAGGACACGATCGGAGCCTGAAAGGTTCGGCACGGAGCCCGCCAGGATGATGCGGCCGTTCACCGATTCAACCTGCACTTTAGATCCGGGAATGTGGCGCTTGATGAGGCCACGCAGCTGATCCATGCCCGCGACGCCATCCGTCACCGAGATTTCCAGGGTCTTGATCTTGCGACCCGAGCGGTCGAGGAACACGATATTGCTCTCGCCCGGCGACACGCCCATCACGGCGACGCGGCGGCGATCACGTGCAACGACGTTCGCGATCTTGTCGTTGGCGATGATCACATCATCGATGTCGGCATCGAACTCCAGCATGTAGGACTTGTTGACCGTGAGTGTGAGCACTTCGGTCGAATCCGGAGCCGTCGCTTCCGGCAAGGTGACGCGTTTCGCCGGATCGCCTGCGAGACCCGTTGAAGGCTGCTGCGCGGTCGCCGTCGCCGTCAGTGAGAGGGCGGCTGCGAGGCTCAGGAGCAGGACGTTGCGGTTGGCTGACATGGCTTTCCTCAACCTGCCGTCGCCGAAGCGACGGTTTCGTTCCCGTAGCGGAAGACTTTCACGCCTTCAGAATCCTGCGCCACGCCATCGCGATAGACGCGGCCCTGGCCCGTGGCGCCCGAGGGGGCTGCGATGTCGGCGACTGAGCGCAAGGTCAGCGAAAGGTCTCCGGCCTTGCGTGCGGTGTTCAGCAGCGTGGCGTCACGCTCGCTCAGTTCCAGCGTTGCGCGCGACCCGATGATCGCGGCGCCCTGCCCGGCCTTGGTCTCGCCCTCGCTCTCGACCAGCGGTGCGCCATAGGTTGCGTCGATCGCCAGCACGCGGATGTTGGACAGGATCAGGTCCGACCGGATGCCCTGCAGCGCATTGCCGCCGCCGCCATTCTTGTCCTGCACTTCGCGCGTCACGATGACATCGACGCGGTCATTGGGCTGGATGAAGCCGCCGGCCGCCG
Source organism: Hyphomonadaceae bacterium (assembly GCA_040398425.1). GTDB lineage: Bacteria > Pseudomonadota > Alphaproteobacteria > Caulobacterales > Hyphomonadaceae > UBA7672. The sequence continues at coordinate 66,081 of JBBATZ010000004.1, read as the reverse complement.
TCTCCGCCTCGATCTGCACTGAAACGGCGCGCATGCCGGGCGTCATCATCACCGACATGAAGCCCGACGTGCCGGGATGCACCAGCTTGGCGATCGTCACCGGTTCGCCATTGACGAGATCCTGCCGCGCAACTGCGCCGACCATCTTCTCGAGGGCGTCCGGGGCTTTTTCCTTGTCGAGGAAGGCGTCCGTCGGCGCGTCCGCCGGCCATTCCTGCCAGCGCAGGTCGTCGAGCGCGACGAACTTGCCAACCGGGATCGCCGTGTTGGCGACGAGGATGAGTTTTTTCGGCTCTTCAACGGGCTGCGCCACGACAGCGGGCGTCTCGCCGGCAGCGGCCTGGCTCGGCGCTTGCACCGAACGCACAAGGAAAACGGCCCCGACCGCCGCACCTGCAGCCACCAGAAGAATGATCAGTCGCGCAGGCGACATGAATGCCCTCCGTCAGTCCCCACCAGGCCTGATGGACCCGATCTTACGACCGGCAGACTTCCACGTGGGCTCTAAGGGAGAGTTAAAGCGCGGGGCGCAAGGGCATTAACGAACAGCGATTTTCGTTAACCTTTGCATTCAAATCCCCATGTTTGGCGCTCGTTTTCGCGTCAGGCCGCGATGCCCGCCATGCCAGCCGCCAGCACCGGCGAGGCCGGTGCCGCCAACAGCGCGCCAATCGCAATCGCTACAGCGTAGGGCGCCCCCTCCTCCGGCGACAGCAGGCGCGAGAGCCACGGCTTATCGGACTTGATCTGCATACGGCGCAGCGCGATCAGCAGGCCAGCGAGCGCGCCGCCCGCGATCGCCATGCCAAGCACGAACGGCGCGCTGGCGCCGAGGCCCGTCCAGAGCGAAGCCGCCGCGATGACCTTGGCGTCGCCGCCGCCGAACACGTTGAGATAGAACAGGACCGCGCAACCGATCAGCACAGCCGCGCCGAACATGAGGTGCCAGCCGATCTGTTCGGTGGAGAGACCAGCTGCGAAGGCTGCTGGCACGAAGACCGCCGCGAGCGTGATCGACACCCAGTTCGGAATCGTCATCGTGGAGACGTCATGCCAGGCGGCGTAGATCAGCAGGAGCGGAAACGCCAGGCAGAGCAGCGACGTGATCATCCATCCACCCATCTTGTCTTGTTATGCGAGTAAGTTGACAGAATTCGCTGAAGGAATTCTTGACCACAACAAGTATTCGCAAAAGAAAAAAGCCGCGGACCGAGGGGCCGCGGCTTTCAACTATTGGTAGTCTTGGCCGGCTTACGCGCCGGCCGCGGATTACGAAGCGGCGACCATTTCGGCGCCGACTTTTTCGAACGTCGCGTTGGCGTTCGAGCCAAGCGTGGTGACGCCGCCGATCACGGCAACGGCGATCAGAGCGGCGATCAGGCCGTATTCGATCGCGGTCGCGCCGGATTTGTCTTTCAGGAATTTCATCACGTTTTTCATGTTTGCTTCTCCGCTATGCATGGCTTTTATGTCCCCACGGCGCAGTACCATCACCCGCAGTAGGTATATTGAGTTCTACATGCACTGCATTGATATCGCGTAAAGCAGACGATGAATTTGCATGTATTCGTGTTCACAGCTGCTTAACTACGTTTGTTGAGACGACGTTCAATACTTTGAACAGACTGCTAAGGCTCGCGTCTTCTCGCCCCGCCCCATACTAAGGAATCGCGCGCGCGAGTCATACGCAGCCGCGGACCCGCCTTTTAGCCATTGATTCAGGCTTGCTCCCTAGTCTCGGCTCACTGGCCCGCAGGGAACGACATCCATGTCGAAGAAAATTTTCGCCGCCGTCGCTTTTTTTGTGGCCCTCGCCCCGGCCGCAGCGGCCGATCCGTTCAGCGTCAAGGTCGATCAGACCGTCACTCTGAAGCTCGCCTCCCCCGCCAACTCGGTTGTCATCGGCAATGCGACGGTCGCCGACGTCTCCGTCGCCGACGCCCGCACGCTGCTGATCACCGGCAAAGCCTTCGGCGCCACCAACCTCACGGTCCTCGATCGCGCGGGCAACACGATCTACACCAACCAGCTGGTCGTCGGCGGTGAGCCTGAAGATGGCCTCACCATCGTGCGCGCCGGCGGCACCTACTCGTACTCATGCGTCGACAAATGCCGCGCCACCCCCATGGTGGGCGATGCGCCCCAGCACTTCTCCGATGTGATGGGCACTGTCACCGGCAAGGAAGGCACCGCCAAGGGCGGCAACTAGCCTCCGGATAGCCTAGAGCCTTTAGGCGCCGGCGGCGTCTCGAACTCGAGCTTGCCGCGTGCGCCCGTCTCCGGCTTCAGCAGGAACATAAGGCCCAGGCCGACCGCAAGCAGCAGGATAACCGGCGAGAATCCGATGCGTTGATCATTGAATGTCCGCGTCGCCCACCCAGTCAGCAGCGGCCCGAGCCACACTGTCGCCGTACTCGACATGGCAAACAGCCCGTAGAACTCCGCCATGCGGTCCTTCGGCGCAAGCACCACGACCATGTAGCGGCTGGTTGAAATGTTCGCCGCCGCCAGCATCGCAACCACAGCAATGACCGCGAGGTAGAATACGTCCGCCAGCGTGTCGAACACGCCTGCGCCATGCACCACTTGCGACGCCGGGATCAGCCCGTAGAGGATTGATTGCTGCGTCGTACCGAGGGCAATCGTCATGACGACGACCAGCAGGCCGAGCTGGAGCATGATCGCCTTGCGCGGGCCGTACTCTCTGTCCATCACGCCTGCGAGCCAGAGCCCGCCAATAGCCGCAAAAATCGACGCCCAGATGCCGTAGAGCGCGTTTTCCACCACCCCCCAACCGAGCACGCCAGACGACAACACACCGCCCAGCGCCAGCAGGGCGATGATGCCATCCTTGAAGATCAGGCAGGCCGCCATGTACTTCATCGGCTCGGGAAACGCCTTGAACATGCCCCGGATATAGCCAAACAAGCCTGTGACCGCCGCCAGCGGGTTGAGCTTGCCGTCCTTCGAGAAGGTCTGCCGCGCCGCTTGCGTCCACGACCCGCCCGGAGGCGCGCCATCCGGGACGTAGAGGAAGAAGGGCACGACAAAGGCCAGCAGCCAGAGCGCCACGAACGGCCCTGCCCCGCGCTGCAGGAGATAGCCTGTGCTCGCGCCACCCAGGGCGGGCGTAACAAGCACGATGATCACCAGCCCGATCAGGCAAAGCGCCGACGAGAGCTGCCCCAGCCCGATGCCGGCGCCGGAAATCTGCGACAGGGCGTCGGCGCGTCCCACGCCGCGCAACATCGCGTTGTGCATCATTTCGGAATACGAATAGCCAACAAAGCCCAGCACCAGCAGCGTCATCGTGCCGTAAACGCCGAGCCCATCCGTTGGCGGATGAAACACGCCTGCAGCATCGACGCTGCCTGGCGTGGCGAACCACAGCGACAGGCCGCTGATCATCAGCATGCCGACAAACACCGCCATCAACGGCTTGCGGCGCCCGCCCTTGTCCATCATCGCGCCAAGCACAGGCGCTGTAAGGGCGCCGATCAGGCCGGCCCAGGCTGTCGCATCGGCGACCGTCGCCTGGCCCTGCACCGGGTCGCCGACGATGTATTGCGCGAAATACGGGGGAAAAACGTACGTCACGATCAACATGAAGTACGGGTTGCGTGCGAATTCGAACAAAGCCCAGGAGAGGCCCGGCGGCGACATCGCCCCGCCCGTCCCGACCAACTGGCTCTGAGGACTGGCAGGTGGCGCCGATGGTGCGTCGGTCATGAGGGGTCCTCAGCCATGAATGGCCGGACAGAGGCGCGCATCATGAGTGACCTTGACGAGACTGTCGATTACAGCCGGAAGCGTGCCGGAGATTCGGTGCGCAGGGAAACCCCTGATACCCGATTCTTCGGGGGGCTATTGGCGTGGCGTATCGCCCTGACCTAAAGGAAGGACATCCTAGAAGCGGTCGCTTACCGAAAGGGGGGCTCGTAGAAGGAGCGCAGCTTCCGCGAGTGCAGTGCATCCCCGCCTGCACGCGCCAGACTCTCAAGCGTCTCAATTCCGATGCGGATGTGTTCGCCGATGGCCCGCTCGTAGAACCGGTTAGCCGCTCCCGCGAGCTTGATCTCGCCATGCAGCGGCTTGTCGGAGACGCACAGCAGCACGCCATAGGGCACGCGCATGCGATAGCCGTTTGCGGCGATGGTTGCACTTTCCATGTCGATGGCAATGGCGCGCGACTTGTTGAAACGCTTGGCGCTGTCGGTGAAGCGCAGCTCCCAGTTGCGGTCGTCGGTGGTCACCACCGTGCCCGTGCGCAGGCGCTGTTTGAGCTGTTCGCCCGTCTCGCCGGTGACTTTCTCCGCCGCGTCCTGCAAGGCCACCTGCACTTCCGCGATCGGGGGCACGGGAATGTCACGCGGCAGAACCGAGTCCAGCACGTGGTCGTCGCGCAGATAGGCGTGCGCCAACACATAGTCGCCGATGCGCTGCGAGTGGCGCAGGCCGCCGCAATGGCCGACCATGATCCAGCATTCCGGCCGCAGCACCGCGAGATGGTCTGTGATCGTCTTCGCGTTCGAAGGGCCTACGCCGATGTTCACCAGCGTGATGCCCGAGCGATCATCCGCCATCAGGTGATAGGCCGGCATCTGGTGACGACGCCACGGACCGTCATTCACGACCTGCGCCGCATTCTTGGTCTTCGCATCGACGATGATGCCGCCCGGCGCCGACAGCTTCTTGTATGGGCCCGGCTGCTTCAGCCGTTCGATCGACCATTCGACGAAGTGATCGACATAGCGATGATAGTTCGTGAACAGGATGTAGCGCTGCACATGCTCGAACGGCGTGCCGGAATAGTGCTTCAGGCGCTGCAGGGAAAAATCGACGCGCGGGGCATCGAACAGCGCCAGCGGCCGCACGCCATCGGTATTGAAGATGCCGCCATCCTGGATCTCGGCGTCGATGATCTCATCGCCGATATCGCTCAGGCTCGGGGTTGGAAACCAGCGCGCGAACTCCGCCGGCGGCAGGGCCTCGGCGTCGATCGTGTTCGCGTGCTCCAGCACGTAAGGATAGGGGATCTCGGACTTAGATACTACGACGTCGAGTTCGACGACGAAGTCGGCCGCGATCTGCTCAAGCTGCTCGAGGAAGTAATCCCGGAAGAATTTCGGCTGGGTGATTGTGGTGGTGTAGAGCCCCGCCTCCGACAGCTTCGCGAAGGCCCGCGACAGCGGCGGCACCGGGCCATCCGGGTCATACGCCAGCCGCAGCTCGGGATAGCAGAAATCCCCGCGCATCCGGGCTGCAGGATCGGGCGTTTCGCCCTTTGTCACGAATGCTTCAAGCGCCGCGCGTAAGCGCGCCACCGCCGCATCATAGAGCTCGGTTGCTTTGTCGATGGCCTGAGAAGGCGAGAGGTTCCCCGTCATTGGGGACGCTTAATTCCCGGACGCCCGCTCGTCAACGCGCTCAATGCCCCTGCGAGTACACTCCGTGAGAGGTTTCGCCGCATTGGATCGCTCCCTGCCATTTCGCACGGTTAACCCATGAATGCGGCCACGCCTCGCGTCATGTACTGCCACGGCCTGCCCGGCTCCCCGGCGGAGCTGGATGTGTTTGCGCCTGCGTCTCTGGCAAGTCTTGCGATGCCCATCGACCGGCTGGGAAGCGCAGGGGCCAGCTATGAGCACGCCATTCTTGCGTCCTTCGATGCCGCTACGGCGGATTGCAAAACGCCGGTCAGTCTGGTCGGATTTTCGCTTGGCGCCATGGCGGCGCTTCGCATCGCGGCCGCGCGGCCGGACTGGGTCGGAAGGCTCGTGCTCGCATCCCCGGCCGCGCCACTCGAACTCGGCGACTTCCTGCCCAGCATGGCGGGAGGCCCGGTCTTCAAGGCGGCGATGCGCGGCGACTTCGTGCTTTATGCGCTTTGCGTCGCTCAATCGCTGTTGCTTCACGCGAGCCCTGCCTTCCTCTTCAAGACAATGCTGAGCGGAGCGCCACAGGCCGAGCAGGACCTGATGCAGACGCCGGCCGCCGCAACCGCCCTTCGTGAAGGCATGAAGCTCTGTCTGGGCCGGCGACACGCCAGCTACCGACGAGAGATGGCGGCCTTTGTCCAGCCTTGGGCCCATCTGATCCGCGATATCCATTGCGACGTCCAAATCTGGCAAGGAACCAGGGACACGTGGACTCCGCCCGCAATAGCCGCAGCGCTTGCCGCTCATCTGGCGCCGCATGCGACGGTCACTTCCTGCGAAGGGCTGGGTCACTATTCAACCCTGGCCGCCGCCCTGAAGGCGTTCAGGGCCTAGCCCATCTACCGACTTAGGCATCTACTCCCGCGCGATCACCACGATCCCATCGCCTGCCCTGTAGGTGCGCATCTCGGCCTTGGGCGGATTGATCACCACGCCGCCCATCTTGCGCTCACCGCGATCCGTGACGGCCTGCTTGTAGCCGATGGCCACCTCGCCCCTGCGCCGCGCGGCTTCGACGATGGTGTGGAAATTTACCTGGCGGTTGACCGCCACATAGTCGGCGACGGGCCGGATATAGACCTCCGAACCCCTCTCATCGAGCAGTTCGGCGAAGATCGCCGACAGGAAGCGGTTCTCGGACGCCTGCGCCAGCATGAGGCTGACCAGCTGGCTGCTGACAACGAAATCGTCGGCGCGCGTCACTTCGGCCAGCGCCCGGTTGCGTGAATCCGCCATCTCGCTGACAACGTTGACATACTTGCCCGCCGCATCCGTCAGCTTCCGGATCTGCAGCAGCGTCACCAGGGTCCGCGTATCGGCCGACTGTGACGACAGGCTGTCGGTGTACCCCAGCACGATGATGTGGTCGTAGGACGGGATGTCGAGCGACTTCAGCACGTCGGCCCGCGTCGCATCCCTCAGCTGGTGCGTGATCGCGAGATTGGGGAAGCGCCCGTCGAGCCGCATGGCCTCCGCTTCCAGCGGCGGGGAATCCGCCACGATATGCAGCGACGATCCGTCCAGCACGAAGCGCGAAAGCTCATAGGCGATCGACGGTCCGCGCCTGTTCCAGCCCAGCATCAGGATGCGCTCCGGCCCTTCCTTGACGGCCTTCTGCGCCGACATGACGGTGGTATCCACCACGCCGCGTTCTTTCGGTCGCGCCCGAATGGCGGAGACATCGTCGGCGATCACCACGATGCGCTCGCCCGGCTTCATGACCCGGTCCATGCCCGGGTTCACATAGACGGATTTGTCGTCGCAGAAGCCGATCAGCGTGCCGCGATCGAAGGTGCCCAGCGCTTCGCCGAACTTCATGCCGATCACAGCGTCAGCCTTGGCCGTATAGATTTCGCTGCCCTCAAACCCCAGCAGTTCGGAGAACACGGCGCTCAGACCGGATTGCCGCGTCGACTGCACCAGGATGCGCGAGATCAGCTCGTCGGCCAGCACCAGCTGCACTTCCGCCCCGCCAACAGTGCGCGCCAGATCTGCATTGCTCGCATCGCGGATCTCCGCGACGATGTCATAGGGCTCGGCCCGGCGCGCCGGGCCGTTGGTGATCGCCAGCAGCGACTTGATGACCTGCGCGTCGGGATCATCGCCCTCAGGCGCCAGCACGATGATGGACTTCGCCGCGTCCAGATTGACGATGGCGAGATCGTTGAGCGTGCACGGATCGCCGCTGCGCACGATGACGCGCATGCCGTGCAGCTTCGGGTCCTTGGCCGCAATCTCGTCCTCCATCTCGACCTTGTCGCGGTCGGCGAGGATCACCACGCGCGAGCCCTTGCGGCCGATATTGGCGACCGCCAGCTCCGAGATGATGTCCACCATCGACGGCGACCAGTTGAGGATGATGGTGTGCCCGGTCTCCAGCACGCGCGAGCGTCCCTTGCGCAGCTCCGCGATCTTGGCCTCGAGGCCAGAGCTGAGCACGCCGATCAGCGCCGACACGACGAAGATGCCGGCCAGCGTCACACCCAGCATGACGATCCGGTAGCCCCAGCCTTCGTCCCCGCCCATCGTGCCGCTGTCGAGCGTACGCATCAGCGATTCCCACGCCGCCTCGATGAAGTTGCGGGGCTCGCCGCCCTCCGGCGCGATCTGGGCCACGACCAGCACCAGGCTCGCCGCCGAGATTATCACCAGCGACAGCACGGCCAGCCACCCGATCAGCGCGATCGTCCCTGCCGACATGCTCTTGTCGAACATGTAGCGCGCCCGCTCGCCGAAGCTTGGCGGTTTTCCCGACCGTTCCTGCTGTGACATCCGCCGAATCCCCTGCGTCTTTCGCGGGAACTCTCTTCACAGCCGCGTGACAAGCGCAAGCGTCACGGGCGCCAGCGGCTGGATTTCACGAGGGTCGCGTCGCTAGTCGAACTTGCCGAACTGCGAGACGACCTTGTCGAAGATCTTAAGCGCCACCTGCGGCTTGCGCGCGATGAGTAAGCCGAGACTGGACACCACGACGAGCGCCGCAATGGGTCGCTCGGCAATGATCCGCTTGGTGACTTCGAGCGGCAGGTCGAGCATGGCCATCGCCATGGCGGTAGGATCCGCTTCGTCATGCTCGGGGGCCGGATCGGGCTTCTTCTTGTTCTTGCTCTGCATACCGATCCACAGCGAGATGAAGGCGATCAGTAGCAAGCCGCCACCGGTCACGCCCAGCGCCGCAGGCCACGCCATGTAGAGGGAGAGTTGCCACGCCGCCGCGCCCGCCAGCGCGAACACGCCGGCGATGGCGAGGAATCCCGCGATTACCGCCACGATGGCGATGTCCTTGGCGCGATCGAAGAATTTATCAAACACCTGGCGTGTCCCCCGGCATCGCCGGTTACTTGCGGCTCAGCGATGCGAGAATGTAGCCAGCCGCCAGCGCGATACCGACAGCCGCCAGCGGATGTTCCTTGACCTTGTCAGCGACGACTTCGCGATACTCAATCGCCTTGTCGCCAGCTTCCGATGCCAGATCGCGGCCCTTGTCGGCGGCGGCCTTGGCCTGCTGGGCGGCGAGCGAGCCGGTGTCTTTCAGCAGCGTGGCGAGATCCTCGCGCAGCGCTTTCATGTCGGCCTTCAGTGTGTCGAAATCGGTCTTGCCCGGCGAACCGTTGGCAGACGTGCTGGAGGGTGTGGACATGGGGTCTCTCCGGGGAAATCCGTGATTGAACAGCCTAAACGACTGAGCCTCATATAAGGTTGCGACGGCACACGAATATGGCAATTGGCGTTAATCCCTGAAAACCATGCAGGATCAAGGCCGCCCAGCGCCTTCGCGCGACTGGCGATAAAGGGTCGCAGAAACGTAAACACCTGGAGGCGTGAAGCCAGACCCCCACCTGTCCTGCCCTTTCCGGGGGAGGCACCCTGTCGAACCAGTTTACCTACCTGGACGGGCGGTGTCGCAACGCTGGTCCCTCCCCCGGAAAGGGCAGGACAGGAGGGGATCAAGCTGTCTGCGTTCCCCCGCCTGATTCAGTGTACGGACTACTCCGCCGCGATCTGCTTCTTCATCTTGTCGAAGTTCGACCAGACGCCGTCCGAGCCGTGCCATTCCCCGCCTGTTGCGCCCTTGGAATACTCGGTTGCGCGCTGCTCGAAGAAGTTGGCGTGCTCGACCCCGTTGAGGATCTCAGACAGCCACGGAATCGGATGCTCTTTCACGCCATAGATCGCCGGCAGCTTGAGCTGCCCCAAGCGCCAGTCAGCGATGTAGCGGATGTAGTTCTTGATGTCCTGCGCCGTCATGCCCTGCACCGGGCCCATCGAGAAGGCGAGATCGATGAACGCGTCCTCCATGTTCACCACCGTACGGCAGCAATCCATGATGTCCTGCTTCACTTCGTCGGTCAGCGCGCCCGTTTCGGCGGCCAGCGTATGGAACACGCGGATCATGCCCTCGCAGTGGAGCGATTCATCCCGCACCGACCACGACACGATCTGCCCCATGCCCTTCATCTTGTTGAAGCGCGGGAAATTCATCAGCATCGCAAAGGACGCAAACAGCTGCAGCCCCTCGGTGAAGGCGCCGAACATCGCCACCGTGCGCAGGATGTCCGCGTCCGTCTCGACGCCGAACTTCTGCATGTAGTCGTGCTTGTCCTTCATCTCCTTGTACTGGGTGAAGGCCGAGAACTCGCTGTCGGGCATCCCGATCGTCTCGAGCAGCAGCGCGTAAGCCGCGATGTGGATCGTCTCCATGTTGGAGAACGAGGCCAGCATCATCTTGATCTCGGTGGGGCGGAAAACGCGGGAATAGCGCTCCATGTAGTTGTCGTTCACTTCCACGTCCGACTGCGTGAAGAAGCGGAAGATCTGCGTCAGCAGCGCGCGCTCTGAATCGTTCAGCTTGGCCGCCCAGTCCTTGCAGTCCTCGCCCAGCGGAACCTCTTCCGGCATCCAGTGGATCTGCTGCTGGCGCTTCCAGAAATCGTAGGCCCACGGATAGCGGAACGGCTTGTAGGAGTGAGACGACGTCAGAATGCCCGCGCGGGCAGCGGCAACCGTTGATTCCGTAGGTGTTTTCGTAGCGCCAGTCATCAGAATCTCCAGCCATTCCCGAGAGGGGCTGAGCACCATATCTAGGAGCTCGCAACCATCGCAACCACTATACCTAGACGAAAAGGTTAATTTTCTCTTGACTCATCGCCGATCGGACGAGTCTTCCACAACGTCGTTTTGACGCCAGTCCCCTGCACGCAACATCCACAACGAAATGGTCGCGGGGCTGGCGCCCCTTCGCTATGCTCCCCACTCACAACAGGGAGATGGTCATGGCCTTATTCGCGAGATTGCTGATGGGAGCCGCCATGGCCGCCGCCCTGACCGCACCCGCCCTCGCCCAGTCCTCCGCTACGCCAACGCGGCCCAGCTTCGACGGCGTCTGGACCAACGCCTCGGCCACGCGGCTTGAACGTCCACAGACATTCGCCCAGCTCGTCGTTCCCAAGGTCGAAGCCGATGCGCTGGAGACCGCCGCGGTCGAGCGCAACAAGGCCGCCAACGCCCCGTCCGATCTGAGCGCCGGCGCCTTCAAGGACGCCAACAGCCAGGCTGGCTACAACGCGTTCTGGACCGATCCCGGCATCGGCCTCATGCGCGTGCGCGGTGAGGCGCGGTCGTCGTTCATCGTCGAACCCGCTGACGGCAAGATCCCGTTTCGCGACCGCGCGAAGAGCCTCGCCCTGCCGATCCGTGAAGGCGTCGAGTACCGCTCAGGCAATGGCGAGTATGCGGGCCCTGAAGACCTGCCTCTCCGCGAACGGTGCCTGATCGCGCAGAGCGATGGTGGCGGCCCGGTGATGCTCAGCGGCCTCTACAATAACAATTACGAATTCCATCTGACGTCCGATCACCTCGTCATCCTTGTCGAGATGGTGCACGACGCGCGCATCATCCCGATCTACGCCTCCGCTGAACAGGCGCGCGCCAGCCACAAGCCCGCCGTCATCAAGCCGTGGCTTGGCGACAGCGTTGCGTGGTGGGAGGGCGACACGCTCGTGTCCGAAACGCGCAACGTAAATCCGATCCAGACCTCGCGCACACAGACGCCGCTCTCGCCGCAAGGCACGGTCACCGAACGCTTCACGCGCGTTGCTGCCGACGAACTGCTCTACCGGTTCCGCGTCGACGATCCGGGCCATTACACAGCCGCCTGGTCGGGCGAGTATGCGTTCAAGCCCGGCAAGGGCAATGTCTACGAATACGCCTGCCACGAAGGCAATTACGCGATGGACGGCATCCTCGGCGGGGCCCGCCTCAAGGAAGCAGCGGCGGCTGCGCCGACAAGCGGCAAGCGCTGATCGCTCAGCCCGACAGCCTGGACGCTATCCAAAGGAACTTGTGCCTTGCGACTTGCGCGTATGCCGCGAAATCAACCGGTCGAGAATTTCGAGCCGCGCGCGTAGCGCTGCAATATCGGTTTCCGATGGGTGGATGCTGCGTTGCGCCTGCGCATAGTCATGCAACGCTTTCCCAAGTCGTTCGCGGTCTGCATGCAACGTCGCAAGTGTCAGGTCGTCCACAGCTCACCCTAACCCGCTGTTCCGGACGCGAGGGTGTCTCTTCGCGTCCTGACGTTAAGCTAGCTAGCGTACATAGCACGCGTTGGTTGGGAACTTTGTGCGGTATCGGACAGTCTGACGTCAGCGAGGCCGTCTCACGCCGCACCCTCTTATCCGCCGAATCTGCACACGCACGTCCAGAAACATCTGGGGCAAACTCAACGCCCTGGCTTCCAGAACCCTCGATTTCGCGTCTCGCCAAACCTACATCGCGCGTCTGCGGCGATACTGGCCGCCATGACGACCGGGTTCGCAAAACCCAACGCCGAGCGAACGCAAGTCTGAAGGAAAATGTCAGTCTTCAAAAGACAAAGGCCGCCCGGACGGGACGGCCTTTGCAGAAACTAGAAACCCGTACTGCGACTAGTATTTCAGCGTGTAGCTGAAAGCCGCGAACTGTTCGCGCATCTTCACGTCCTGGTCGCCGGCGATGTCGTTATAGCGGAGTTTCCGTTCGACAAGGCCAAGCGAAAGCTGCGCGCCCTGGCCCGTGGTCCAGGCGACGCCGACCTGGAGATCGCCAACCGTGGCCTGGTCACGCAGGCTCGCGCCATCCATCGCGCGTTGGTCGGCAACGTTCCAGACAAGGGCTTCGTTGTCGGCGCCAACGAAGAAGTACCAAGACGGCGCGGCAGCTTTCGTCCCGCGCAGGTCGCGGTCGACGAGGTTTGTACCGACGCGGAATTCGGCGCCCGTTCGGGCCACATTGTTGCCGGCGCGGTTGCGTTCGATCTGGGCGCGCGGCGTGAATGACAGGTCGAGGCCAAGGCCTGTGGACTGGCCGGAAGCGGCGAACGAGACTTCACCGCCGAAGCGGTCGCCCTTCATGCCGCGGACGGGCATGGGAGTCGTGAGATCCAGAGCCTCGAACCGCGCAGCCGCCAGAGGGCTTGCCAGGTTCGTCGGGCTGAAATCAGTGCCGACGCGAAGCGGCGTGCCGAACATCGGCGCCGTCGTCTGTTCGATGATGAGATCTCGAGGCGTATCGCTCGATGTGAACGACTGAGCGCCCTCTACTGGACGGATCTCAGTCACGATCAGTGTGGTGTCAGACGGAGGGGTCGCACATCCGAGGCACGACATGACGACGACACTACCTGCGAGGCTTGCAATCATTTTAACTGCTCGTCCCAGACCTGGTTGAACCGAAAGGCTGTACCCACCAAATTGCCAAACGTTTAACGCGTTTGGCTAAATTACGTTCCTGCCCGGCCCAGCCGATCTTCTCTCTCCCCCTTGAAACTACCTCAGGACGGCCTTTGTCACAACCTCCGAGGCGAGTGCTTCCGCAAGCGTAACGGGCAAAACGGCACCCCCTTTCGGAGACCGCCTCATGACGTGCAAAGAGCCTGCCGCAGATTCGGGCGAGCCCCCCGCCTGACGACACTTTACTGACAGGCGAGGCATTCCTCGTAGTCTGTCTTCTCTTCCTTGGCGAAGGTTACCGCCTTCTCCTTCTCGGAGCCTGCGAACCCTGCGCGCTGGATCGACTTCGAGCGGCAATAGTAGAGCGATTTCAGGCCCTTCTCCCACGCCGTCCAGTGCAGCATGTGGAGATCCCACTTATCGATGTCGGCCGCGAGGAACAGGTTCAGCGACTGGCCCTGGCAGATATACGGGGTCCGGTCTGCCGCAAGTTCGATCACCCAGCGCTGGTCGATCTCGAAAGCGGTGCGGAACACCAGCTTGTCCTGTTCGGACAGGCAATCGAGATGCTGCACCGAGCCCTCGTGCTCAAGAATCGAAGCCCAGATGCCCGGCGTGTTGTTGCCGCTCTTCTCCAGAATGGCTTCGAGGAACGGGTTCTTGACCGAGAACGAGCCCGACAGCGTCTTGTGCGTGTAGATGTTGGCCGGGATCGGCTCGATCCCCGCCGACGTTCCACCACAGATGATCGAGATCGACGCCGTCGGTGCAATTGCAAGCTTGTGAGAGAAGCGCGCCATGACCCCGCAATCGGCGGCATCCGGGCACGCGCCCCGCTCTTTCGCGAGCTTCACCGAAGCCGCATCCGCGCCACGGCGAAGGTGCTTGAACATCACATTGTTCCAGGCCTTCGCCGTCGCCGATTCCATGGCCACGTTCTGCGATTGCAGGAAGGAGTGGAAGCCCATCAGGCCAAGGCCGACCGAGCGTTCACGCTGCGCCGAGTAAACCGCACGCGCCATTTCCTTCGGTGCGCGCTTGATGAAGTCTTCCAGCACGTTATCGAGGAAGCGGAACACGTCTTCGAGGAACATTTCCTCGCTCTTCCACTCCAGGAACTTCTCGGCGTTGACCGACGACAGGCAGCAGACCGCCGTACGGTCCTGACCGAGGTGATCGAGGCCGGTGTGCAGCATGATCTCGGAGCACAGGTTCGATTGGCGAACCTTGAAGCCCAGCTGGCGCTGGTGCGCCGGCATCGAGTTGTTCACGGTGTCAGTGAACAGCAGGTAGGGCTCGCCCGTCGCCATGCGGAGCTCGAGAATCTTCTGCCACAGCTTGCGGGCCGAGATCTCCTTCATCACCGTGCCACTTTTCGGCGACTTCAGCTGGAACGGCGCGTCCTGGCGCACGGCTTCCATGAACTCGTCGGTGATGTTGATGCCGTGGTGCAGGTTGAGCGACTTGCGGTTGAAGTCGCCAGCAGCTTTGCGAATCTCGAGGAATTCCTCGATTTCCGGGTGGAAGACGTCGAGATAGCAGGCCGCCGAGCCGCGGCGCAGCGAGCCTTGGCTGATCGCCAGCGTCAGCGAATCCATCACGCGGATGAAGGGGATGATGCCCGAGGTCTGCCCGTTCTGGCCGACCTTCTCGCCGATCGAGCGGACTTCACCCCAATAGGTGCCAATGCCGCCGCCATTGGAGGCCAGCCAGACGTTCTCGTTCCAGGTCTCGACGATCCCGTCCAGCGAGTCGGAAACCCCGTTCAGGAAGCAGGAGATAGGCAGGCCGCGATCCGCCCCGCCATTCGACAGGACCGGGGTCGCCGGCATGAACCAGAGTTTTGAAATGTAGTCGTAAATCCGTTGCGCATGCCCGGCATCATCCGCATAAACGAACGCGACTCGGGCAAACATGTCCTGGTAAGACTCGCCGGGAAGAACATAGCGGTCGTCGAGCGTCTTCTTGCCGAAATCGGTCAGCAGGGCGTCCCGCGACGGGTCCGTCCGGACGCCCTCGACGATGCGAAGGTTGGCCTGCGCCTTGGGTTTCCCGCGGCGGACGGAGGTTTTTTCTTCGGTGGTGACGGCTTCTGCGGACATCGAAAACTCTCGTTAGAGGCCAAAAATGGTTAATTCCGGCCGGGATCGGCATAACCCCATGGATTGGTATCGTGCGCCAGGCCGGACGCTACATATAGTGTCGCCACATCCCTAATGGACCGTCAACACGCCTGACGGGGGAATATTTTCGTTTATCCACGGAAGAGAAATTAGGGGATTTAAGGCTCGTTAACCATTGCTCTTGAAGACCCCCGCCACCCCGAGTCGAGAGGCTATCCGCTAGCCCTTGAATCCATGGAAGTTGGGAGAAGCTCGCCGCTGCCGGCGTCGCGCTAGCTCGTCCGGAACCGCCATGCCCCTGCACGTCGACAACACGGTCATCGATACAGTTGAAGCGGCGACGCTCGGCCTCGTCATCCAGACGGAAGACTGGGCGCCCGCCGGCAGGACGTTGCTGGGCAAGCCAAAACACGCCTGGCTCTACGGGCTCGCCCACTCCAGGGCTTTTTGGAATCTCGAGATCACCGTCGACGACCAGTCGGGAGACGACGGCGCCCCAGCCCCCTCCTTGAGGATGCCCATCGACGGGAAGGCATTTCCAGCGGAGCTAGCTCAACTTGCCCGGACTCGTCTGGTCGCACCCCCTGCAACAGAAGCCTGGTATGGCAATGATGCGCCCGCGCTCGACAACACAGTGCTTGAGTTCGGCGATTGGCTTGCCGCGGACTCGCTGTCGGTGCGCTGGACTGCGGAATACGATTGGGGCGTCAATCGTCCCGCGCGGATTCCATTCCGCTTCGAAGGCGCCGTCACGTTCAGCGGCATAACGATGATGGTCAAACAGGAAGCGGACGCTCCGGCGTTGCTCTCTCACGTGTTGCCCGCACTTGACCAGGCGATGCTGGAAAAGAGCTTCGGACGCGACATCGACTATGGACCTCACATGTCCGCAGACCGGCGGCATTGGCGCGAAGTCGTCTGGCGACCTAAAGCATGATGCTGGGCTCTCGCCCGGCAAACTCTGCCGACATCGCTGCAGAAACTGCCGCGCGCACAACGCCGAAAGCGAACAGCAGCAAGTCTTTTTGTTGATGCGCCTTCGCATCGACCTTCGCACGCCCCTGATTCACAACCACGAAACTGTCGTTCACGAGTCATGAACCTGCACGCGCGATCTTCGGGGGATGGAACAGCGTAATTACACTTGGTCGTCGATCTTCGCATGGGGCCTCACCCTGTCGGGCGCAACGCTCGCCACGGGCGGCGTCCTCGGCATGTTCTGGCCGCAGATGGATATCAGCTGGCTGTGCGTCGCCGCCTTCGCCGCGATGATGGCCTTCGGCATCGGCCTCGTTAACTGCGCAGCTTCCGGCGCCATGCACGCGATCAAGCATCGCAAGTCCGATGGCGGCAAGGTGGACTATGCCGTGCTGCTGCCCGCCCTCGCCTGCTGCGTCGGCTTTGCCTTCGCCACCAATATCGGCGTGCACATGGGCTGGGAGATCGTGAAAGTGAATGCGCCTGCCGGCGCCCACCTGCCGCCCGCCTTCACCATCGATGCGGTGTTCTATATCTTCGCGTTCGCCAAGCCCGCGATGGCGTGGATCGTCGAAGGCCGCAAGGCGATGGATGCCGAGACAATGGCCACGCGTCAGGCCCAGCGCCGCAAGGAAGCCGCCGAACTGGCAGCCGCGGAATTCGCGATGGAAACGGCCCGCGCCGAGACCGCCCGCTCGAACGTCGCGCCCCCCGAAGCAACCGCATCGGAAGCAGCGCCTGCCGAGACCAAGCCAACGCGTGCACGCCGCGCACCGAAGTCGGAAGAAGAGCTCCGCGAGATTGCCCGCAAGGCCGTCGCCCGCCGCGCCGCCGCCTTCCGCGACCTCCGCATGACCACGCATGTACAGGCCGTAGAACTCCCGCGCGCCGAAGCGCCGCTCACCCCGCTGCAGATCGCGCAGGCCGCCGATGGCCTGCTCAAGCTCGGCGAGAAGCCCACCCTGCCCCGCGTCGCCGAAGTGATGGGCGTCAGCCGCGAGCGTGTCGAACAGACCTGGCCCAAGGGCGTGCCGCTTGATGGCACGGGCGAGCTGCGCGTAGCCTAACGCTGCATCGCGCCGCACACGCGCAAGCGTGTGTTGACGTCACTGCGCATTTCCACATGGTGCGTTCAGATTTTGAATGTACCGGGCGGGACTGCACATGACGCGACAAGACTCTACATCAGGCATGCGGACGATGAAGCAGCTGATGCTGACCGCAGCCGCGCTCTGTCTCGCCGCTTGCGCATCAATGGCGCCGAACACCGCGCCGGTCCCAACATCCGCAGCAATGGCAGATCCGCGCCGGCCGGCTGAAGACGTCGCGCTCGACGCCCAGCGCCGCGGCGATGCCGTCCTCGACCTGGCGAACATCCAGCCCGGCTGGAAAGTCGCGGACATCATGCAGGGCGCCGGATACTTCACGCGACTGTTCGTGGCGAAGGCCGGCCCGACAGGCAAGGTCTACGCCTGGAGTCCCGACGAGTTCATGCGGACGAAGCCCGTCCTCTACGGCGACTCTCTCGACATCCTGTCGAAGGCCTATCCGCAGGAAATCGTCACGCTGCGGTCCGCCTTCAGCGACCTCGCCTTCCCCGAGCCGCTCGACATGGTTTTCACCTCGCAGAACTACCACGACCTCCACCAGCGCAAGTTCCCGGCCGATCTAGCCGAGCAGATGAACGTGAAAGTGTTCAACGCGCTGAAGCCCGGGGGCATCTACATCGTCATCGACCATGTCGCGAACGCCGCCACAGCCAACGCGCCCGACACCGTCCACCGCATCGACCCGGCGGTGCTCCGTCGCGAGATCGAGGCGGCGGGATTCCGGTTTGACGGCGAGCATGATGCCCTGCGCAAGCCCGCCGATGATCACACGGTCATGGTGATGCGCCCCGAAATCCGGGGTAAGACCGACCAGATCATCTACCGGTTCCGCAAGCCGGGATGACGCGGATGCCCCTCGCCGCTCGTCCCGACCTTCGTCGGGATGAGCGGAACAAGTTGCATCGTTTGAAAGACTACCGCTCGAATTTCTTGAACGTCGGCCGCTTCGGCTCGGCTGCGTCCGTGCCCAGACGGCGCTTCTTGTCTTCCTCATAGTCCTGGAAGTTCCCTTCGAACCATTCGACGTGGCTGTTGCCCTCGAACGCCAGGATGTGCGTCGCGACACGGTCGAGGAACCAGCGGTCGTGGCTGATGATCACGGCGCAGCCGGGGAAGTCTTCGAGCGCCGCTTCCAGCGCCTGCAGCGTTTCCACGTCGAGGTCGTTGGTCGGTTCGTCGAGCAGAAGCAGGTTCGAACCTTCCTTCAGCATCTTGGCGAGGTGCACGCGGTTGCGTTCACCGCCCGAGAGCTGGCCGACTTTCTTCTGCTGGTCGCCGCCCTTGAAGTTGAAGGCGCCGACATAGGCGCGGCTCGGCTGTTCGATGCCGCCGATCTCCATGATGTCGAGACCGCCCGAGATTTCCTGCCAGACGGTGTTCTTGTCGTTGAGGCTGTCCCGCGACTGGTCGATGTAACCCAGCTTCACCGTCTCGCCGACCTTGAACGTGCCTGCATCGGGCTGCTCGCGCCCGGTGATCATCTTGAACAGCGTGGTCTTGCCCGCGCCGTTGGGACCGATGACGCCCACAATGCCGCCCGGCGGCAGCTTGAACGACAGGTCTTCCATCAGCAGCTTCTCGCCGAAGGCCTTGTTGAGATGTTCGGCCTCGATGACAACCGAGCCGAGACGCGGGCCCGGGGGGATGCGGATCTGTGCGGTGGTGATCTTCTCGCGCTCGGCCGCCGCCGCTTTCTCCTCGTAGGCGTTCATACGAGCCTTGGACTTGGCCTGGCGCGCCTTGGGGCTGGCCTTGACCCATTCGAGTTCGCGGTTGAGCGACTTCTGGCGGCCGGCTTCCTCACGCGACTCCTGTGCGATCCGCTTGGCCTTCTTCTCCAGCCACACCGAATAGTTGCCTTCGTAGGGAATGCCCTGCCCGCGATCGAGCTCAAGGATCCATGTCGTGATCTGGTCGAGGAAGTAACGGTCGTGGGTGACGAGGATCACGCAGCCCGGGAAGTTGGAGAGATAGTTCTGCAGCCACGCCACCGATTCAGCGTCGAGGTGGTTGGTCGGTTCGTCCATCAGGATCATGTCGGGTTTCGACAACAGCAGGGCGCAGATCGCCGTCCGCCGGATCTCGCCGCCCGAGAGCTTGGTGACATCGGCGTCACCGGGCGGGCAGCGCAGCGCTTCCATCGCCATCTCGATCCTGGCGTCGATGTCCCAGGCGTTGGCCGCGTCGATCTCTTCCTGCAGTTTGGTCATCTGCTCCATGAGTTCGTCGGTGTACTCTTCGCCGAGCTTCACCGAGATGGCGTTGAATTCGTCCACCATCATCTTCTCGGGGCACCTGGCCGCGATGTTCTCGAACACGTTCTTGGTCGGGTCGAGCTTCGGTTCCTGCGGCAGGTAGCCGATCTTGAGCCCGTCCATGGGCTTGGCCTCGCCGAGGATTTCAGTGTCCTCGCCCGCCATGATGCGCAGCAGGGTGGATTTACCCGAGCCGTTGACGCCGACGATGCCGATCTTGGCGTCCGGCAGGAAATGCAGCCGGATGTTCTCGAACACTTTCTTCCCGCCCGGATAGATCTTGGTCAGACCATCGAGGTGGTAGACATAGTGAGTGGCGGCCATCGGGAGGTTCCTGCGGGCGGGGAGACAAGCGGCTGGTAGATGACAAGTCGCGCCGATTAGATCAAGGCTGCAGGCCCGGGGATAAGGAAACAGCCATGAAACGCGTCGCCATAGGCCTTGCCGCAATAGGCCTTTTCGCCTGCGCGCCCAAATCAGAGGCCCCTGCGACAGAAACAGCCGCCGCCTGCACCGGCCCCCTCACCCCCATGGCCGGGGTCTGCACCACGGAAGAGACTTTCCTCCGCAACGATGGCTCCAAGGACATCCTCTTCGATCCGAAGTGCGCCTGGAAGATGGAGGAGGTCCAGCGCACGCCCGACGAGGTTCTGGTGTTCCGGTCGCAGGATTGCAGCGCCACCGGCCGGGACGGCCTCGCTTTCAGCTATGCCTTCACCAATCCGACCGACCTCACCGTTACGCAGACAATCGCCCCTCCCGATCCGCCGATCTCAAGCGTGATCGCCTATGTGTTCGACATTCCGGAGGGCAAGACCGCTGAAGACGTCGCGATGACCAGGCTGGCTGACGCCCCGGAAGCGGAGCGCGCCCGCTGCAAGACGCGCCCCGATGCCATGGGCGCCACCTTCCAACTCGCCCCCGACGACGCCTTCCTGGATGAACTGCAGAAAGATCAGGACGGCCCGATCTCCGCCTGCGGCCCGTTCGGCTACACCGAGGACAGCCAGGTCTGGTGGGAAGCGCACGGACCGCACGCGATCTTCCACGCTACCGGGCAGGATACCCCCAGCTGGGATCCGACGCTGTTCGTTTTCTACAAACGCGACGCCAGCGGCGCGTGGGCAAAGGAAGCCGGACCGGCCTCTCACTGACGCCAGCGCCTATCGCACCTGCGGCATGAATCGCCCGTTCCCCTGCGGCGACAATCCTCTCGCCAACCCGCGCGCGATATGGAAACTACCGCGTGTCGAGAGGGGCCGGAACACCGGCGCTCCGGGAGGGAACTATGAACGATACCGCTGCTGCGCCGCTCGGGGCGCAACGCACGAGCCTTTATGCCTGGATCGTGCTGGCCATGCTGGCCATGATCTACATCTTCAACTTCCTCGACCGTCAGCTGATGTCCGTGCTGATCGAGTCGATCAAGAACGATCCGGCCTTCCTCAAGCAACTACCCGACGGGACAACCGTAGGCCTTACCGACGCTGAGATGGGCTGGATGACCGGCTTCTGGTTCGCGCTGGTCTACACTGTCCTCGGCGTCGTCGTCGGCTTCCTCGCCGACCGCACCAGCCGCCGCAATATCCTCTTCGTCGGCGCGACGCTGTGGTCGGGCTTCACCGCCATGTGCGGCCTGTCGCAGAACTACACG
Source organism: Hyphomonadaceae bacterium (assembly GCA_040398425.1). Classification (GTDB taxonomy): domain Bacteria; phylum Pseudomonadota; class Alphaproteobacteria; order Caulobacterales; family Hyphomonadaceae; genus UBA7672. The sequence goes on along the minus strand of JBBATZ010000004.1, from coordinate 44,815 downwards.
ACGCTGTTGCTCTCGCGCGTCGGCGTCGGCGTGGGCGAGGCGGCGGGCGCCCCGCCTTCCTACTCGATCATCTCGGATTACTTCCCCGCCGAAAAACGCGGCATTGCGCTGGCGCTGTTCTCCATGGGCGTGCCGCTCGGCCAGGCTGGTGCCATCGCCTTTGGCGCCCAGGTCAGCGAGGCTTATGGCTGGCGCACCGCCTTCATCGCCATCGGCGTCGCCGGCGTGATCGCAGCCCTTCTGATGGTCTTCGTCGTGCGCGAGCCCAAGCGCGGCGCCATGGACCCGGCAAAGCTGGCGGCCATGGCTGGCGAGCGCTCCAGCTTCGGCGCCACCTTCTGGCAGTTCATCAGCCGCCCGGCCCTGCTGTGGACGGCAATGGGTTGCGGCCTTTCGGCCTTCGTCGGCTATGCCGCGCTCGGCTGGAACGCATCCTTCCTGCTTCGCACGCTCCATATGACGCCGGCCGAGCTGTCGCTTTGGTACGCGCTGGTGATCGGCGTCGGCATCGGCATCGGCACCATCGCGTCTGGCTTCATCGTCGACCTGATGGTGAAGCGCTCGAAGGTCTGGTACGCGCTGACGCCGCTGATCGCCATGACGGCGGCGACGCCGTTCTGGTATCTCTACACCCAGGCGACAGACTGGCCGACCGGGCTGTGGCTGCTGATCCTGCCGCTGCTGCTGAACATCTTCTACCTCGCCCCGGCGCTCGCCATGGTGAACAACTCGGTCAAGCCGTCGCAACGCACGATGTCCAGCGCCATCCTCCTGATGGTCCTCAACTTCATCGGTCTCGGCGGCGGTCCGACGCTGGTCGGCATCCTGTCCACCAACTTCTCGGCCAATAAGGTCGCGGCGGGCATGGACAAGGCGCTCGCCGGCGCCGAAGGCCTGCGCGACGCGCTGTTGTGGATGACGCCGTTCTTCGGCGTCGCGGTGTTCTTCATGGTGCTGCAGGCCATCGCGATCCATCGTGAAGTGAAGTCGGACTCACCGGTGTCGGACGGCGGCTTCAGCGCCGGCATCCTGCTCCTGCTGACCGGCATCGCCGGTCTTGGCGCCCGCTACTACTTCGGCGGCGTGGCCGGCATGACGTCCACCGACGTGATGCCGCTGATGCAACTGGTCCTGCTGATCCTCGCCGCGATACTCGGCCTCGTCCTGGTCATCGGCGCGGGCGCCCGGAAAGCGAAAGCCAACGCTGCCGCCAACGCCTGATCGACGGGACTCGACAAACAGAGCCGCGCGCTGCCCTCAGCGCGCGGCTTTTGTTTTTTGGTGCACCCTGGACGATTTCGCTCCAGACCAACTCGTGCCAATATCTCTCCCGCAGATGCGCACGGCAGCGGCGCACGCAAGGGGAGGCACATCATGATCCGACATACGCTTACCGCGTTCGCCTGCGCCATCGCGCTCGCAGCCTGCAACCCATCGGCCCCTGCGCCGGAACCCGCAGCGCCAGCGCCGGTCGCCGTCGACCTCTCCGTCAAACCCGAAGAGAAAACCGCGCTCGACTCCTACGTCTACAAGCCCGACCCATCCTACAAGTGGGAGCTGGTCGGCACATACCCGGGCGATGGCCAGACCACCTACGTCCTCAACATGACGTCGCAGACCTGGCGCACATCAGCCGATGTCGACAAGCCGGTGTGGACGCACTGGATGACGATCGTGAAGCCGACCGAGGTGAAGCACGACAAGGCGCTCCTTTTCATCTGGCAGGGCGACAACACAGATCCGGCGCCGACCAAAGCCCAGGATCGCTCCATCCGCATTGCAAAGGAGACCGGCTCCGTCGTCGCCGAAGTCGGCATGGTCCCGAACCAGCCGCTGCGCTTCACCGACTCGCCTGGCGTCGCGCGTGTCGAGGACGACACCATCGCCTACACGCGCGTGAAGCATTTCACGACCAAGGACGATGAATGGCTCGTCCGCCTCGCCATGGTGAAGGCCGGCGTCAAGGCAATGGACGCGACGCAGGAGTTCATGAAGTCGGATGCCGGCGGCAAGGTCGCCATCAACCAGTTCGTCGTCGCAGGCGCCTCCAAGCGCGGCTGGACCACATGGCTGGTCGGCGCGGTGGACGAACGCGTCATCGGCATCATGCCAATGGTGATCGACGCTCTGAACTCAGAGGAGATTACCAAGCACCATTTCGAAGTGCTCGGCTTCTTCGCGCCGTCATTGGAGGACTACGTCAAGCACGGCCTCTTCCCGCACAAGATCAGCACGCCAGAATACCAGGCGGTGCTCGCGATCGAGGACCCCTACAATTATCGCAACCGGGCGCGGCTCACGATCCCGAAGTTCCTAGTCAACGCCTCGGGCGACCAGTTCTTCCTGCCGGACAATTCGCGGTTTTACTACAAGGACCTGCCGCAGGAAAAACGCATCCGCTATGTCGAGAACGCCGCCCACAACCTCGCGGGCTCCGACGCAGTCGACAGCATGCTGGCGTGGTACAATTCGGTGATCACCGGCGGCAAGCGGCCGGACTTCATCTGGAACAAGGTCGACACCAACGGCATCACCCTGCGCCCGCTGGACAAGCCGATCGAAGTGAAACTCTGGCAGGCCCACAATCCAAAGGCGCGTGACTTCCGTGTCGAGTCACTGGGCAAGGCCTACACCTCCACCGTCATTGAGCCGGGCACGGAAGGAAACTATCTGGCGCAGGTCCCGATGCCCACGGAGGGGTACACCGCCTTCTTTGTCGAGGTATCCTTCGACAGCGGCATTCCCTCCGCCCCATTCAAGTTCACAACCGAGGTGAGCATCCTTCCAGATACCCTGCCCTTCAAATGGGCGGATGCCGCAGCAAAGTACGCGAGCACCAAGCCGAAGTAATGCAGCGTCTTGCTTGAGCGCGCGAAGCTGGCGACGCTACAACAATGCTGGCGTCGTCGGCGCTGAGTTCACGGGATGCCCGTTCATGACCTTTCCGAAAGGTGCGCCGCGCGCCCTGCTCTGTGCGATGGCTTTGCTCGCGCTCTCCGCCTGCGGGGGCGAGAAAGATGCTGCACTCGGAGCCGAGGCCTCAGCTGCACCCGCAGCGTCTGAAGCAACCGCTGGCTGTGGCGCCAAACTCCCCGTCACCGGCCTGTGCAGCAATTCCAACTCCGCCGACTTCCTCAAGATCGACGCGCAGGCGCCCAAGCTCGCGACCAAATGCGTCTGGCGCACGCAGGAGGTCAGCGTCTCCGGAGATCTTGCGCTGGCCTTCCGTGCACAGGATTGCTCTGCGGAGGGCTGGGTGCCGCACGTTTATTCCTACGTGCAGGGCTATGTGAAATACCGCATGGACGGCACGCCTGACGATCAGGCGATGTTCATCCTGCAGGTGGTTCCGGTCGAGAAAGGCGAGACTCCCGAACAAGCAGCGATGAAGACGCTGGCCAGCGCACCCGAAGACCAGCGCACACGCTGCGCGACGGAGCCATTCAGCGGCCCGGTCATCGCGGGCACGGCTTTCAAGTTGATGCCGAATGCCGAACTCGCAGCCGAGATGGACGCGATGTCCGGCGGCGAGCCATGGGATGCGTGCGGCCCCAATGGTGTAACCATGGGCGCACAGCAATTCTGGGAAGGCCGTAACGGCTACGCGCTCTTCCACATGCTCGGCCAGGATGACCCGCAATGGGATCCGGCGAGCTTCACCTTCTATCGCAAGGGCGTTGACGGCAAATGGGCCAAGGCCGGCTGAGCGCCCGACACGACGACATTCTCCGGTATCGGATTCATGCCGCTTCGCCTAATCTACCGACACAACAACTTCAGGTGCTCGCAATGAAATTTCAGACCAGCCTCCTCGCGTTCGCAATGCTTGCGGCATGCGCCACACCCGCGCCGCAGGCTGAACAAGTCATTGAACGCGAAGCCGTCATCACAGGCGGTTACGCAAAAGCCGATGAGTCCACCGTTGGCGCCAAGGAAGCGCAGGCGCTCGCCGTCAGCGAGATCTACAAGCGCAATCCCACGCGCGCTCTGGTCGAGAAGGTGGAGGTCGAGGTGCAGGTCGTCGCGGGCCTGAACTACGCCTTCGACATCACCATGACCGGTGGTTCCCGTTTCAAGGTGGTGGTCTACCGCGACCTGCAGAACCAGATGAAAGTGACCGACTACGAGAAGGTCGGCTAGCGCGAACGCGAATTGGCATGCGCGGGGTTTCAGCACTTGTTGTCTGCGCCGCTGTAAGCGCCTGCGCGCCCGCTCCGGCCGCTACGCCGGAACCAGAGCCAACGCCGACGGGTACTGCAGCCGAAGCCATTGAACCGGCCCCCGCGTCGCCTCCCGCCATGCCCGGCGGATACGCCCCGATCGGCACCTTGGATCAGGGTATGCAGGCCGCTCGAGCCATTGCCATGGCCGCCATCTACGCCCGCGAGCCCACGCGCCCCGCGGTGGAAAATGTCGAAGTGTCATTGCAGGTGGTCGCTGGATACAACTACGCCTTCGCCATCTCGCTGGCCGGCGGCGCTCATTACCACGTGACGGTTTTCCGGAGCCCGCAGAGCGCGTTTTCCGTGACCCGTCTCGAGAAGGCTGACTAAGCCAGCATTGCCCGGCACACGGCTTCAAGCCCGCGCGCATCCACTTCATCGAACGCCGCGAACGCGGTCGAGTCGACGTCGAGCACGGCGACCAGCGCGCCGCCTGCATCGAAGACCGGCACGACAATCTCGGAGTTCGAGCGCGAGTCACAGGCGATGTGGCCGGGGAACGCATGGACATCAGGGACGATGATCGTCTCGCCGCTGGCGGCGCATGCCCCGCACACGCCCTTCGCAAAAGGAATCCGCAGGCAGCCCAGCGTGCCCTGATACGGCCCGACGACCAGTTCGCGGCTCTTGCCCGGATCGACTTCATAGAAGCCGCACCAGAAGAAGCGCTCCCCGAACGCCGCCTTCAGCAACGAGACTGAGGTGGCGTAACGCGCTGTCCGCGACGTCTCGCCGGCGACGACACTGCCGATCTCGGCGACGAGCTCGCGATAGGCCGTCGCCTTGTCTGCTGAATACTGGATCTGCTGTTCGGCCAAGTCTGGTCCGCCGTGTCGCGCTTCAGGTAGGATTTACGAGACGCGCGTAGAGCGTCTCCAGCATCGTCGCAAGGTCCTTGCGCTTCTCCGAGCTCAGGGCATCGATCGCGTCCGTCAGCTTGTGGACAGGGTCCTGCTCCAGGATGGCCATGCCGGACGCAGTGAGCTCGACCCGGCGAACGCGGCGATCCTCGGGATCGGGCTTCACGGTCACATATTCCTTGCGCGCCAGCGATGCGACCGCGCGCGAAGCCGGCGCGTGCGTCACTCCAAGATAGGTCGCAACCCCCCCGACAGTCCGCGCCTGCCGGCCCGCCCGCGCGAGGTATCTCAGCACGGCCCACTGGCCAGCATGGATGGCCTTGGGTCCCCGCGCGTCATATACTGCGCGCGCGGTCTGTTCGAGCAGTCGCGCGACGACGCTGGCGTCCATCAAGTCACTTCCCCCTAAAGGCATAGTACTAACCGCCCACGCCCCCATTCGCGTCCGATTCTCTTAATGTCATCGACTTGGTCGAGTTTAGCTTATGCTTACGTCAACGTACCCATTTTCCCCCGTGTCACAACGAGGAAAAGTTGGTCTGCGGTGCGGATCAAAGACAATCCATGCGCAATCTAGGGAAATTGGTTAGAGCGACTGGCCGTTTTCTTAGTGCCTGCTCCTCGCGCGCGCCGTCCCAACCGTTTGGACATGCTTTTTTGTTGCAGCTCGGCCGTCTGGCTTATCGGAGGCTCAGCAAATACCTGGAGCGGGTGAAGGGAATCGAACCCTCGTCGTAAGCTTGGGAAGCTTCTGCTCTACCATTGAGCTACACCCGCCGTGCCCAAATTATTAGCATGGTACTCCCCTGAAACAACAAGGGCTCTGCCCGTTTGTAGCTGTCAGCCAGATTTTTGGGCGCGACACATATGGAACAGCCTGTTCCGGTCTGGAGAGACCGGCATAACTGCGGCCGGGTGCGTATTTCCGCTTGACCGGCAGGCCTGCACCGATCTGAGGTCGCAACATGTCCATCTCGGGGGCCTTTGTCATATTCGGCGCGACCGGCGACCTCGCCCGCCGCATGCTTTTCCCGTCCCTCTACTTCCTGGATGCCGACGGCCTTCTGCCCCCTGATTTGAGGATAGTCGGCGCGGCGCGCTCCGCGCTGACCGATGCGGAGTTCCGCAAGGAGGTCGAAGGCTGGGTGCGCGAGCGCGCCGGCGCATTCTTCTCGGAGGGGTCCTGGGCGTCGTTTTCGAAGCGCCTGACCTATTCTCCCGGCGACGCCACCAACCCGGCAACCTACGCCACGCTGCGCGACAAGCTGAATGGTCAGAGCGGCGGCGCCCTGTTCTACCTGTCGACCTCGCCCGCTCTCTACATTCCGATCGTGCGGGGCCTAGCCGCCGTCGGCCTCACTGGGGCGCCCAATGGGGTCATCGTCGAAAAGCCGATCGGCAAGAGCTTCAAGACGGGCGACGAGATCAACAGCGCGATTGCCGAGCATTTCGCCGAAAGCCGCATTTTCCGCATCGATCACTATCTGGGCAAGGAAACCGTCCAGAACCTGATCGCGCTCCGCTTTGCCAACGCGCTCTTTGAGCCGCTGTGGAACCGCCACACGATCGAGCATGTTCAGATCACAGTCGCCGAGACGCTCGGCGTCGAGGGACGCTTTGACTATTACGACGAATACGGCGCCACGCGCGACATGGTGCAGAACCACCTGCTTCAGCTGCTCTGCCTGATCGCGATGGAGCCGCCGCACGACATGCGGCCGGAGTCCGTGCGCAGCGAGAAGGTGAAGGTGCTGCGCAGCCTGCGCCCCATTCCCGACGCTGATCTTCTGATGAAGACGGTGCGTGGCCAGTATGTGCGCGGCGTCGCCGACGGCAAGAGCGTGCCGGGCTACACCGAAGAGGAAAACGGCAAGCCCTCCAGCACGGAAACCTTCGTCGCGCTCTGCGCCCATGTCGACAACTGGCGCTGGGCCGGCGTGCCCTTCTACCTGCGCACGGGCAAGCGGCTGCCGACTCGCCATTCACAGATCGTCATCCAGTTCTGCGACGTGCCGCACTCGATCTTTTCCGGCGCGCCGCTGATGGCGAACCGGCTGACCATCACGCTGCAGCCCGAAGAATCGATCTCACTCACCATCATGAACAAGACGCCGTCGCTCAGCCAGGACGGCTACGAGCTGCAGCCCCTTTCGCTCAACCTCTCCCTGATTGACGCCTTCAAAGGTGAAAAACGCCGGCGCATTGCCTACGAACGCCTGCTGCTGGAAGCCATCAACGACAACTCCACGCTCTTCGTGCGCCGCGACGAAGCCGAAGCTGCGTGGCTCTGGATCGATCGCATCATCGAAGGCTGGGCGCGGACGGGCATCAAGCCTGCCCCGTATCAAGCTGGAAGCTGGGGCCCCGCCGGCGCTTTCGCACTCACTGAACGTAATGGCCATAGCTGGTACGAATGAGCACTGTGACGACGCACGAAGAAACGTTCTACCAGGATCGCAAGCGCCTGTTCGCCGGCCTGTGCCAGGACTTCCAGGATCGCCTCGGAGAAATCATCCGCAAGCGTCGCAAGGCCTCGATGGCGCTCGCAGGCGGCACGACACCCGGCCCACTCTACGACGCGCTGTCGAACGCACCGATCAACTGGGAAAAGGTCTCCCTGACGGTTACGGACGAGCGCTGGGTGAACCCGCAGGATCCAGCCTCCAACGAATTCCTGGTGCGAGACCTGCTCATCCGCCGCCGGGCTGCCGGCGCGACCTTCATTCTGCTGAAGACCAATCACGCGAAAGCATCAGGCGGCGCCGCCACTGCTGAAAAGCGCATCGCTCCGATCATGCCGTTCGACATATGCCTCATCGGCATGGGTCCCGACGGCCACATCGCGTCGTTGATCCCTGGCGCTGAAGGCTATGCAGCGGCCGTCGATCCGAATGGCACGCGCAAACTTGCCGGCATTCACGCGCCCGGGGCTGCCGGATCGCCCGAGCGCATGACGCTCACCATCCCCGGCATCCTGTCGTCGCGCCGCATCGTCATCCTGTTCATGGGGCAGGACAAGCTGAGCGTCTACAACGAAGCCAAGGCCGGCGAAGGCGCGTCGCCAATCCGCGAACTTCTGGCGCAGCGCAAAGTGCCCGTCCACGCCGTCTGGGCGCCATAACCCTTCGTATGTGAACTGCGCCTCTAGTTGCCCTTGTGCCCATAGCGCTGCCAGTAGGCGAACACCTGCGGTTCGTACTTGCAGTCCGACGCCTTGATCGCGAACGCGCCGCGATTGGTTTGCGCCACACCGAGCGACTGGTTGTTGCCCTCCTGTACAACATCCGCCGACAGGTTGTTGCCGACCTGCACGACGCAAGCTGCGTTGTTCGCGCCGGTCTGGGCCAGCGTCGCGCCGTTATTCCTGCCCTTCTGCTTGATCACGCCGGTGTTGTTCACGCCGGACTGGGTAATCTGGCCGGCATTGTTCGCGCCGTTCTGTGAAATGCCCGCCGCATGAGCTGCGCCATCCTGCGCCACGGCAGCGCCATTGCCACTGCCGGTCTGGGTAACGCTGACCACGCTTTTCGGTTGACCGAAACGTCCCTGCGCTTCAGCCGCGCCGATGCTGACGGCGCTGGCCATGGCAAGAGCGATGAAATTGATGGCAAGGCGTTTCATGACTGCACTCCATGTACTTCAGGTCTAAGAACGAATGTCGCGGCAGACGACTTCACCGCCGGCACGAACTTTCAGGACGGCGCGGAACTTCGCACCGCGCTCCATCGTGAACTCGGACGTTCCGAGTTCGACCGTCTGGCCGCGCGCCGCATCGAACGGTCCACCTTGGCTGACGTCGGAAGATCCACCCGCGCCAGACTTGGTGATCACCAGCGAGTACTCGCCGGACACCGAACGGACCGCATGAACAATTGGCGTCACGCGGATGCCATGCGACGTACGACGCACATCGATATCGCAGGATAGGCGCTGGACGACCTTCTTGACGATCACTTGCGGCGGCAGGGGCTCGCTCGCACGCATCAGCACTGAAGGGACAGCCGGGGCCGGCGCTGTCGGCGGCGCTCCATCGAGGCCGGAGTTATCAGGCGCGCTGTTGAATGTGCTCGCAAGCTGCGGATCGCTTTGCGTTACGATCGCAGTGTTGGGCGCTTCCTGCGCCGCTGACGAACAGCCGGCGAGAAGAAGAGCAGCAGAGATAAGATGAATTCGGTTGGTCACCTGAACCTCCTCGGGAGGAGAGTGGCCCGGCGGAACATTCCGCCGGGCCGTATTCGTTAGTTGTAGCCGCTCTGAACCACGACCGAGATGTTGCCCGTGCCGGTCTGGCGGACGGCGACGTCCTGGTTGTTGCCGGTCTGGATGATGGCCGAGGCGTTGTTGGAGCCTGCCTGATCCGTCACGGCGCGGTTGTTGACACCCAGCTGAGCGGTACCAGCGACGTTGTTATAGCCGCGCTGGAAGGTCTGGGCCCTTAGGTTGAGACCTTCCTGAGCCGTGACCGCGAGGTTGCGTTCACCGATCTGGTCGGTCGTGGACGAGTTGCGCGTGCCGTACTGGTCGACGCGGAGGAAGTTGTCATAGCCAGTCTGCACGCTCTGCGAGTAGTGGCCGCGACCGCCTTGCACTGTGACCGATCCGTTGCGATCTCCGTTTTGCGCGACAGCGACGCCGTGGCCACGGCCACTCTGGTCGATCTGCACGCGGTTGCGGCCCTGGGCTTCTGCCGCACCAGCGCCCGCAAGGAGCGCCATCGCGAAGGCAGCTGTAAGAATGCGTTTCATAGTGCCTACTCCGGTTTCCAATTCGCGCTTCAATCTCTGCGCGACAGGGACACCATCGCGGATCGCACATGACCGGAGGTTGAACACGAAGTTCAGTGTAGGCATTCAGCAGAAGAATCTTCAGTTGCCTGCGTTTATGAACAGACCTTCAGGCAGCGCGCTATGCCGGCGGTCTATCAAAATGCGGACCCTGCCCCGCATAACGGTCAGGCTGTTTCACAATGAGCTTCCCGGACAAGCCGCAAAGCAAACCAGCGCCTTCGTCGCGAAGTCGACCGGCATTGAGGTTTTCTGATCAGTCGCGAGCAGGCTCATCGCCATCGACGTGCCCGTCCAAGGCCCTGCTGATTTTCATCAGGCACCGCCCGAGCATCGCGCACCAGTCCGCAGACGAAGCGACCACAGTCTGCGGCGATGCGCGAGAACACCGGACGAAGCAGTGATGTTGTCCACGCATCGCGGCACGCGCAAAAGCGCTTTGCGTGATGGCACCCCCCGCGCGAAAACGCGGCATGCCGTGATCGATCTTTTCCAATTGCGCGCCGCGAAAAGCGAAGATCTTCTCGTCTGCATGCTCGACCGCATCAGCGCACGCGGACGATCTCGGCCATGCTGATCACCTGCGCGTTGGTCGGGACGCATGGCACGATCAAACGCGATAGCTTTCCGCTGGCGCCCCCGAGAAAAATACCCGGACTCTTGGGACCAACAGTCTGTAATCCCTGCGTAAAATAACGTTTGCGTCAAGTTGACGAGCACGCTCAGGCGCTTGGTACTCACTAGACCGATCACTCGGTTTGGTCAGCCGGCAAAGACTGGCGGCTAGGAGGAACGTAACCAGGGGAGGACGCGCAACATGCGCAGCAGAAACTATTTGTTTGCAAGTCTGATCGCCATGACCACGGCGATGCCAGCACTGGCACAGACGGAACCACAAACGGCGCCCGCGCCAGAAGAACGGAGTCGCGACGTAGTCGTCATCACGGCCAACAAGCGGGAAGAAACGGTTCAGGACATCGCGGTCGCAGTTACCGCGATCACATCACAGGCCAAGGAAGAACTCGGCATCATCTCGGTAACGGACCTCACCAACGTTACACCGGGCCTCTCCTACACGCCCGGCAACGAGCGCGTCACACTTCGGGGCATTGGCCGCCTGACCAACTCCTTCGGCGCCGATCCCGGCGTCGCGAACTACAATGACGGCCTCTACACAGCGTTCGCCGTTTTCGCCGGTAAGGATCCGATGCTGATCGACCGCGTCGAGGTTCTACGCGGCCCGCAAGGCACACTGTACGGCCGCAACGCCATCGGCGGCGCGATTAACACGATCTCCAAACGCCCCACGGACGATTTCGAGATCGATTCTGTCTTTGGGATCGGCGACTACGAAGCTCGCAAAGTCGGCGTCGCCGTCAGCGGACCGGTCAATGACTGGCTGCGTTACCGCGCCGTCGGCTTCCGCGAATCGCGGGACGGCATCGATCACAACTACGGAGCCGGCGATGAGGTCGGCTGGGAGATCAACGATTCGTACCTCGAACTTCAACTCGAGGGCGACATCGGCGACCGCTTCAGCTGGTGGCTGAAAGTCGCGGACCTCGGCTACGACAAGGCAGGCCCTCCCGGCGGACGGACAGCGACCTTCAGCACGGCGCCCTACCTCACGACTGTTCCGTCGCAGACCTTCTTCGTTACGGGTGGCCTGACACCTAACGCCGCCTACGGATTCACAGGCAACTCCTCGATCACCAACGTTACGCAGGTTGGCAATCGCCAGGACAACCCGTTCGCGACCAATCGCGAACACGCCTACAACACCAACCTTGAGAACACGGCGCACCTGCCGGCCTATGACGAGGCCATCTTCGAATCTGTCTATTCGACCGACTGGTTCGACGTCAAATACACGGGCGGGTACAGCTACTACAATTACGTGCTCGACAGCGACCCGGATGGCACGCCGATTACATCGGTGACCTACAATGCCATGACGGCGCGTGCGCCTGTTGGCGCCTGCGCGGGCGTTCCGTTCGGCGCTCCGGTTTCGATCGCTGGCGCTTGCGCCATCGGCTCGGCGCCGAAAACGCTGCATCCCAACGTGACCAACGTGTACAACGAGAGCCGCTCGTTTTTCTCCAACGAGGTCAACCTGATCTCGACCTCGGACGGCCCGCTGCAATGAATCTTCGGCGCCTACCAGTACCAGGAAAACTCGAAACAGCCGGGGCAGCAGCAATACCTATATGACGAACCGATTGCCAACAGCTACGTCGACCCGGTTCTGGGCGTCGTCCAGAACCCCAACCGCACCCTGAACTATTTCAGCAACACCAGCCTTTTCAACGCCTACGGTCTCTACGGCCAGGGCGACTTCACCTTCAACGATCAGCTCAAGCTCACCGCCGGCCTGCGCTGGTCGAAGGACATCAAGGAGTCGAAAGAGGAAGCCTTCCTCGCGTGCTACGTCATCTGCAACGCTACCGGCGTTGCCGACTATAGCAATTTCACCCGCACCCAATACGGCAGCATCGTCGCCGCAGATCCGACAGCCTTCTTCGACAGCAGGGGCTATGCGATCCGCCGACTCGAAGGGTCGTGGGAAGCGGTCACCGGCACGGCTGGCGTCGAGTATCGCCCGATGCAGGACACGCTGCTGTTCGGGAAATACTCGCGCGGCTACAAGGCCGGTGGCTTCAACAACCTTGGTTTCGCGGCCCTGCCCTATACCGATCCGGAATTCGTGGACGCGTATGAAGGTGGCTGGAAGCAGACCTGGGCCGATTGGGGCCTGACCACCAACGCCGCCGTGTTCATGTACAAGTACACGGATGCACAGGCGCCGCTGACGGTCGTCACTATTGATCCGACAACGGCGATCCAGACGTCCTCAACACGCTTTGTGAACCTGCCGGAAGTGGAAACGACCGGCTTCGAACTCGAAGGCAACTGGAACCCGATCGACCCGCTGAACATCGGCTTCACATACGCCTACCTCAACGCGGAGATCACGAAGTCCGATACATACGCCGACTCCTCGCGCGATCCGCGTTGCACTGATCCGAACATTGTCGCGCCGACCCCCAACCTCCCGGGGACCTGTAACGCGACCCGGACGCGGTTGGTGGACCCGCAGCGCATCCGCTCGGTCGAGGGCAACATCCTGTCGCAGTCGCCGGAACACAAGATCGCGCTGAACGCGACCTACCGGATCGACTTCGAAGATGGCTCTTACTTCCTGCCCACCATCTCCTACTCGTGGCGCGATGAATTCTACGACACGTTCTTCAATAACGATGGCGAAAAATCACCCGCCTACGACAACCTGGATGCACGCCTGAACTGGTACTCGGCGGATGAAATGTTCGCGATCACGGCCTGGGTGCGCAACCTGACGGACGAGGAGCAGACGACCAGCATCTCGACCGGCACGTTCCGGGTCAGCGACAACGGCAAGTATCAGGGCTTCTCCTACGCTCCGCCGCGGAGCATGGGGATCGATCTGAAAATCCGCTTCAAATAGTCAATTCCGACTTAGAACCCTGGCGGTGCTCCCGTCGGTTCCCTTGGCCGGCTCCTTGTGGGCCGGCCTCTTTTTTTGATAAGATTGCACCCGCCGCCGCGCGCGCTAAACCTGTCCGCAATGACGTCATCCCATCTCCAGAACATCGAGGCTTTTATAGCCCCGCTCCTGCGCACCCTCGAAGCGCTGACGTGGGTGGCGCGCCATCTCCACCCTATCGGCTATTCCCATCTTCTGCGCGACGCCGGCCTCTCCGGCGATGAGCTGCGCACCGCCCTCGCCATGCCGCCACGGCCTGAGCCGTACTCCGCCTTGCGCCCCGTGCTCGACGCAGGCGCGTCATACGCGCTCGCCGCCGTAGATGGGCTGATCGAAGCGGCAGGCCCGCCGGAAGACATAACGCAGGCCTGGCGCGCGCTCCGGTATTTTCCGCGCGCCCTCGAAACGCTGTATCCGCTCGCAGGCATCCTGCCGCAGCTCAACCGCTACTTTCTTGATGCATCCCATCGCGACGACGCGGATCTCACACGCCGCCTCATGAAACAGCCCGCGCCAGACGACACCGGCGTCATCTGTTTTGGCGACGACACGGCGCGCGATGCGGTCTGGGTCTATGTGCCCGAGAGCTACGATGCCGCCGCACCGCATCCAGTCGTCCTTGCGCTGCATGGCGGCTCAGGCAATGGCCGCGCCTTTCTCTGGAGTTGGGTGCGCGCCGCCCGCACACGCGGCGCCATCGTCGTCGCGCCAAGCTCGATCGGCCAGACCTGGGCAATCCAGGGCCGCGACCCGGACTCGCCACGCCTCGCGCAGATCCTGCGCTTCGTACAGCAACGCTGGACCATTGACGCCACCCGCATCCTGCTGACCGGCATGAGCGATGGCGGCACCTTCACCTACACATCCGGCCTCGCCACGGGGGCCCCCTTCACCCACCTCGCCCCCGTCGCCGCCGCCTTCCATCCCATGCTTACCGCCATGGTGGATTCCGAACGCATACACGGCCTGCCCCTGCACATCCTCCACGGTGACAAGGACTGGATGTTCCCCCGCCAGATGGCCGAAGACGCCGCAAAACACTTCACCGCCGCAGGCGCAAATGTGACCTACTGCCCCGTCGCCGATCTCTCCCACACCTATGGCGCCGATCTCAGCACGAAGATTCTCGACTGGCTGTTGGCCTGACGCGCCGAACAGCCATATGAAGGCGCCAGCGAGGCACAACATGGTCCTTCATCCCCCCGTTCATCCGAAGATTGCCGAAGTCACCGCGCGGATCGAGGATCGCAGCCGCGAGTCCCGCCGCGCCTATCTCGAGCGCATCGACGCTGCCCGCAAAGCCGGCCCCGGCCGACAGCACCTGTCGTGCGGCAACCTCGCCCACGCGTTCGCCGCCGTGCCTCTGGGCGACAAGCTCAGCATGCGCGGCCGCGCGCCGAACATCGGCATCGTCACCAGCTACAACGACATGCTGAGCGCGCATCAGCCGTTCAAGGACTATCCCGACCTCATCAAGGATGCAGCGCGCAAGGTCGGCGCGACCGCGCAGGTTGCCGGCGGCACGCCCGCCATGTGCGATGGCGTCACGCAAGGCCAACCCGGCATGGAGCTGTCTCTGTTCTCACGCGACGTGATCGCATTGAGCACCGCCGTAGCCCTGACTCACGACGCGTTCGACGCCGGCCTGATGCTCGGCACGTGCGACAAGATCGTGCCCGGCCTCGTTATCGGCGCGCTCTCCTTCGGTCACCTGCCGATCATCTTCTCGCCCGCCGGTCCCATGCCTTCCGGCATCAGCAACAAGGAGAAGGCGAAAGTCCGCGAACAGTTCGCGCTTGGCCAGGTCACGCGCGAACAATTGCTGGAGGCGGAAGCCGCATCCTACCACACCGCCGGCACATGCACGTTCTACGGGACGGCCAACTCCAACCAGATGATGATGGAGCTGATGGGTCTCCACCTGCCCGGCTCGGCCTTCGTCAATCCCGATACGCCGTTGCGCGAAGCGCTGGTGCGCGCCGCCGCCGCCCAATGCGTGAACCTCGCCAAGGCGGGCGGGAGTTTCATGGCCGAGGTGGTCAGCGCAAAATCGATCGTCAACGCCATCGTCGGTCTGATGGCAACGGGCGGCTCGACCAATCATGCGCTGCACGTGCCCGCGATGGCGCAGGCGGCCGGCCTCATCGTCGACTGGAACGACTTCTCCGAAATCTCGTCCGTCGTGCCGCTGCTGACACGCATCTATCCGAATGGCTCTGCCGACATAAACCAGTTCCATGCCGCCGGCGGCATGGCCTTCATCACGCGCGAATTGCTGAGCGCCGGTCTCCTGCATGGCGACACCGTCACGGTCGCGGGCGCCGGGCTCGCGGCCTACACGCAGGAGCCGTGGCTCGACGATGGCAAGCTTGCCTGGCGGCCGGGCGTCGAAAAATCGCTCGACGAAACCATCCTGCGGCCTGTGTCGTCTCCATTCGAAATGGAAGGCGGCATCCGCCTGCTCACCGGCAATGTCGGGCGTGGCGTCATCAAGATCTCGTCGGTGCCCAAGGACCGCCGCATCATCGACGCGCCCGCTGCCGTCTTCGCGAGCCAGTCCGCATTCACCGAAGCCTTCAAGGCCGGCAAGCTCGACCGTGACGTTGTCGCCGTCGTCCGCTTCCAGGGCCCGCGCGCCAACGGTATGCCAGAACTCCACTCGCTAACGCCCGCGCTCACGGCGCTGCAGAACAAGGGTTTCCGTGTCGCCCTCGTCACCGACGGCCGCATGTCCGGCGCCTCCGGCGCCATCCCTGCCGCCATCCACGTTACCCCCGGCGCCGACCAGGATTCCCCTCTCGCCCGCGTTCAGGATGGCGACCGGATCATCCTCGACGCCGAAACCGGAACGCTCCAGTTGTTGGTAGACCCCGCCCTTCTCGCCCAGCGCCCGCGCGCCGTCGCGCCGCCCGCCGGACACAGCCACGGCCGCGATCTTTTCGCGCCGCTCCGCCACCTCGCTGGCGACGCCGAAGCCGGCGGCGGCATCTTCAATTTTCTCGGGGCATCGGCATGACAACGATGACAGTCGACGACCTCATGGCCGTCCAGCCGGTGATCCCTGTGATCACCATCGAGCGCGTCGAGGATGCAATTCCCCTTGCCGCCGCGCTCGCGGGCAATGGCCTCCGCGTCCTCGAAGTCACGCTGCGAACCGCCGCCGCACTCGATTGCATCCGCGAGATGGCGAAGGTCCCAAACGCCATCGTCGGCGCGGGCACCATCCTTTCCGCCAGCGACGTGACACGCGCGCAGAAGGCCGGCGCGACCTTCATCGTGACACCTGGCCTCTCCGCAGCAACGGTCACCGCCTCGCTCGAAGCCGGCATCCCGATCCTGCCAGGCGTCGCCACCGCGACCGAACTCATGGCCGGGCTCGATCTCGGCATCACGCGCTACAAGTTCTTCCCCGCCGAACAGGCCGGCGGCCGATCCATGCTCGATGCCCTGCGTGGTCCTTTCGGCCCCGTGAAATTCTGTCCCACCGGCGGCATCACGCTCGATCTGGCGCGCGAGTATCTCAAGCGTCCGAACGTCGCCTGCGTCGGCGGCGGCTGGGTCTGCCCCACGAAACTTATTGATGCAAAGAAGTGGGACGAGATCGGCGCACTCGCCCGCGAAGCAGCCTCGCTTCAACGAGTCTAAGCCTGCAACTGGCTAGCCCGGGTTGCGCATCTGGTCACGCTGCGGGTGGCCCGCGATCAGCAGCAGTGTCACCTGCACCGTCACAGCGAGGGAGAGATAGCCGACGCCCGCCATCACCTGCGGCATCGGCCCCGGGCCGAATGCGAACAGTGTCGTATTCGCCTGTAGCGTGTGATCGCGCAGCAGCCCCACGCCGACGAACCCGGCGAGGAAAGTCACGGCGCCTGTCCAGCCGGAGGCCCGCATCATGCGCCACCCAAGTAGTCCGGCCGCGCCGCCGAACACAAACGCTCCGGAAATCGACAGAGCCAGCATCGCCAGTACATCGCCATGCGCCCTGTAGGACCACCAGTCCATCTGCACTGCCAGAGCGTCCCAGCCGAGGCTGAAGACGGCAGCGGCCATGCACGCCGCAAGCGCAGCGCTGGTTCGCTTGGCGCCAGCACGCGTCAGCCAGATAACACCCGCAAAGATCAGCGGAGAGATCAATGAAACGACAAGAAGAGCGGTCGCCGACACACAGCACCTCGCTTGAGGAGCTGTAGACTACGCCGGCTACCAACATGAAGAAAGCGTCATGTGGGAAGTAGCCGCAAAAATTCATCGTCACGCCACTTCAGCCCGCCCGGCATCATGGCCTTCATGATCTGGTTGGCCTGGCGCGCGATGACGAGCCCGCGCTTGCGCATCAGATAGAGCCGCTGGTCGCCCGCGCCTGCCGCCATCACCGCGTCCTCGCCCAGGGCAGCCTCGCCGATCGCGTCGCCATCGATTCCCGAACGTGGCGAGGGACCGATCAGGCCCGGCCGCAACAGCCACCAGGAAAGGCCATAGCCGGGATTGGCTGTCGTCGACTCGAAAAGGGCCCGGTAGACGGCGGGGTCAGCGCCGGCCGCCCCGTCCATCACCCACTGGCCGAACCTCGCCCAGTCGCGCGCGTGGAGGTGCGCGCCCTGCGGCATGTACGGATTGCCGTCCGCGCCTCTTTTCCAGTCGGTCGGCTTGACGCCAAGCTTGTCGAACAACCTGACCTGCAACCACGCGGCCGGATCCTCCGGCTGCCCCGCAGCCTTCAGCTTGCGCTTCATGATCTCGCCGAAGCACTGGAAGGGCGTTGGCCCATAGTCGAATTTCAGGCCCGGCTGGACGATCGGCCTCGCCTTGATCGCATCAAGATAGTTGGGCGGCTTCGCAACGTCGCCTTCGCCCTTCAGTCCGGCCGTGAGCGTGAGCAGGTGGCGGATGGTGATCGTATTCCGCTTGTCGTTCTTCCACTCGACCAGAGTCTTCGCGGCAGGCTCATCGATGTTAAGCAGGCCGTCGGCCGAGGCGAGCGCCGCCATCACGCCGGTGAAGCTCTTGGTGCCCGAAGCAAGCTCCCACCCCTTCGCCGCGCCGCCCGGATTGGGATAGGTCTCGAACAGCACCTTCCCACCCTGCATCACCAACAGCGACACACCGCGACGCGCCGCAGAATAC
>JBBATZ010000004.1:0-26201 GCA_040398425.1 Hyphomonadaceae bacterium | reverse complement strand
CTTACCCCTGTTGCGGAGACCCTGCGCGTTAGCGCAGCCGACAAACGCAGCCGCCCCAAGACCTGCAAGCACCGCCCGTCGCGAAGAAATCATCCCAGCCTCCAACGTGTCATTTCGATACTAAAGCGTATCGACCCTGAACGCCGATTGAACGGAACGTTTCAGTCCTCCGCCTTCTCGAAATATTTCGACAGACGCAGACCTTGGCCCGCATAGGTCGAGTATGAGCCGGCAGCCCCGTACGGCACAT
Source organism: Hyphomonadaceae bacterium (assembly GCA_040398425.1). Classification (GTDB taxonomy): domain Bacteria; phylum Pseudomonadota; class Alphaproteobacteria; order Caulobacterales; family Hyphomonadaceae; genus UBA7672. The sequence continues at coordinate 25,951 of JBBATZ010000004.1, read as the reverse complement.
CCGGCTTCGCCGTCAGTTTCTCGAACACGAGCCGACCGACCGGCTGACCATCTTCCAGGATGAAGGGCACATCGCGCGAGCGCACTTCCAGCACGGCCTTGCCCTTGGAATGGGTGACGCCGAATCCAGGATCGAAGAAGCCCGCATAGTGGGCGCGGAACTCACCGAGCTCCGGAGCGATCGGCGCCATCTCGGCCGCTTCATCCAGCGGAATGACGATCTTTTCTTTCGAGGCGAGAATATAGAACTCGCCGGGATCCAGTACGATGCGTCCATCGCGCGCGCGCACGGGCTCCCAGAAGTCCTCCACCGCATGCGCGCCAATCGCCGCCAGATCGATGACGCCCGAATGTCGCTTGGCGCGGTAGCCGACAATGTCCGCCTTGGTAGGATGCAGGTCGAGGCTGAACGTCATGTCGCGCACAGCCGTCTGCACGCCACGCCGCACCCGCAACTGCAACAGGCGATCACCCGTCCGCGCCAGCACGGAGAAAGTCCGCGGCGAAATCTCGGCATAGAGATCGCCCTGATAGCCCAGCGGGATGCCATCGAAAGCCCGCGCCCTGTCCGACACCGCCCGCACGAACACATCGATGCGGCCGGTCGAACTCTTGGGGTTCGCGGCGGCCGACAGATCCTTTGGCAGTTTCACCTTCTCCAGCAGCGGCACGAGATAAACGCATCCCGTCTCCAGAACCGCCCCTTTGCTGAGGTCGAGCGTATGCATCACAAGACTGTCGTCGAGCCGGTCCGCCACGAGTTGCTTGCCCGGCAGGAAACTCGCGCGCAGGCGGTACGCCACCTTGCCCAAGCGCAGGTCTAGGCTCGCCGGCTGCACCTGGTCTTCCAGAATGCCGCCCTCGGCCGTGATGGCGCCTTCGCTCACGATCTGCATCAGCTCGCGATCCGGCAGTACGCCCATCGCTGGCGCCTTGCGCTTCACGGGCGACTTCGCCGCGGATTTCTTCACGACAGACTTGGTCATTGCAGCGGCATCACCTTGAAGGGCTGCTGGATCTCCTGGAACACATCCAGCGCCTCGCAGCGTGCGACATGCGCCGCCAGCATCGGCCATCCGTCGGCCAGGTCGAAAAGCTGCGGATGCGCATCGCCGACAAAACGCAGCGCGCACGCTACGGCGATGTCGGCATGTCCGATGGAAGGCCCGAACCACCACTCCGTCGGGTGCGAGATCCGGCTTGCCTCCAGCTCGCGCAACGCGCCCGTAATCTGCGACCGGCACCGTTCCACCCACGACGCCGTGGTGCGATCATGCACCTTCGCCTCATAGACCAGCGACACGGCCTTGTCGGCCAGCCCGGTCGCGAGCGCACACACCTTCAGGGCTTCGCGCCGCTCCTGCCCACCCGCCGGCAACATACCCAATGCCGGCGCAGCCATGTGATCCAGCGCGTCGAGGATAGCGAAGCTCTCGATCAAGACCTCGCCCGTGTTGAGCACCAGCGCCGGCACGCGCATCAGCGGGTTAACCTCGCGCAGCTTCTCCGCATCGCCAAAGACCGACCACGGCCGATGCTCAAACGCCACGCCATAGAGCCGCATCGCAATCGCGACGCGGCGCACAAACGGGCTATCATACTGGCCAATCAGAATCACACTTTATCTCCTGCGCCTCCATATCAGCATGTGCGTGATTGCGCACGCAACGCCGCAGCATTCGTAGGGCGTGGAATAATCTACGAAAATGCCGCATACTTTGCGCGAAGTGTCACCTTCCGCACCATACGCATCGGCCACATCTGTTACGCAGGCGCGCAGCCGGGACCGGGTCGGTCTGGCTGGGCGGTGACGACAAAACCGTACGACCCGGACCTGACCTCGTCAGGATGGAGCTCGCTGATGGATTTCGACGCCCTGCTGCTATCGCGCTTGCAGTTCGCCTTCACAATCGGCTTTCACATCATATTCCCGGCCTTCACGATTGGCCTCGCCTCTTTCCTCGCCGTGCTGGAAGGCCTGTGGCTCTACACCAAGAAACCAGTCTTCCGGAATCTCTACCTCTTCTGGGTCAAGATCTTCGCGCTCTCCTTCGGCATGGGCGTCGTGTCCGGCGTGGTGATGAGCTACCAGTTTGGCACCAACTGGAGCGTCTTCTCCTCGCAGGTCGGCAGCGTCATCGGGCCCCTGCTTGCCTATGAAGTCCTCACCGCCTTTTTCCTCGAAGCCTCCTTCCTCGGCATCATGCTGTTCGGCTGGAAGCGCGTTGGCCCGAAGCTCCACTTCTTCGCCACCTGCACAGTCGCATTTGGCACGTTGATAAGCGCGTTCTGGATTCTCGCCGCCAACTCCTGGATGCAGACCCCACAGGGATTCGCCTTCGCAGCTGACGGCACCATGATCGCAACCAAATTCGTTGACGTGATCTTCAATCCATCCCTTCCCTCGCGCTTCGCCCACATGGTGCTCGCCGCTTTCCTCACGACCGCTATGGTCGTCGCCGGCGCCTCCGCCTTCGCGCTTCTCGCGAAAAGAGCCAAAGCGGAAAGCCTCACGGCTCTGCGCATGGCGATCCTGATGATGGCCATCGTCGCCCCGCTCCAGCTCGTCGTTGGGCACGAAAGCGGCAAGGTCGCGCACGAATACCAACCCGCCAAGGTCGCCGCGATGGAGGGTTGGTGGGAGACGAAGTCCCAGCAACCAACGCTGCTGTTCGGTTGGCCGGATGAAGAAGCTGAAACCACACATGCCGCGATCGGCATTCCCGGCATGGGCTCATGGTTCGTGGCGGGCGACTCCAACGCCGAACTGAAAGGCCTCAGCGCTTTCCCGAAGGAAGACCGTCCGCCCGTCTGGATCACCTTCTGGGCCTTCCGCATCATGGTCGGCATGGGCCTCGCCATGATCGGCCTCGGCATCTGGGGCGTCTTTGTCTGGGCGACCAAACGCCTTGAGCGTGCAACACTCTATCACCGCGCGCTCGTGCTTGCCGCACCAGCCGGCTTCATCGCTGTGCTCTGCGGCTGGATCTCCGCGGAAGTCGGCCGGCAGCCCTATGTTGTCTACGGCGTCCTCCGCACCGCGGACGCTGTCTCGCCCGTCGCGGCCGGAGCCGTGGGGCTATCCCTGCTTGTCTTCATGGTCGTTTACGCCATCGTCTTCACCGCCGGCGCCCTCTACATCCTTCGTCTCATCTCGAAAGGTCCGGACACCGAAGAGCCGCCGCCGAAGGATACGCGTGAACCGCCCGGCACGCCGCTCGGGACGGGCGTAAAGAGCGCCACAGCGAAGGGAGCCTGATCCATGTTCGGAACCGAACTCTCCATGATATGGGCGATCCTCATCGCGCTCGCCGTCTTCCTCTATGCCGCGCTTGATGGCTTTGACCTCGGCGTCGGCATCCTTTTCCCCCTCGCCAAGGACACACACGAGCGCGACCACATGCAGGCCGCCATCGCACCTGTGTGGGACGGCAACGAGACATGGCTCGTCCTCGGCGGCGGCGGCCTCTTCGCCGCCTTCCCGAAGGCCTACGCCGCCCTGATGCCCGCGCTCTATCTCCCCATCATCCTGATGCTGCTCGCGCTGATCTTCCGCGGCGTCGCCTTCGAGTTCCGTCATCACGGCCGCAAGACCGGCAAGAAATGGTGGACCGTGGCCTTCGCCGCTGGCTCCATCACCGCCGCCGCCGCACAAGGCCTTGTGCTCGGCGGCTTCATCCAGGGCGTCAACGTCGTCGACGGACAATTCGTCGGCGGCGCGCTTGACTGGCTCACGCCTTTCTCGTTGCTGGTCGCCGCCGCCCTCGTCGCTGGCTATGCCCTGCTCGGCGCCGCCTGGCTCGTCTTCAAGACTGAAGGCGAGCTCTTCGAGCGCGCCCGCGGCTGGCTGAAACGACTCGCCATCCTCGTCGCTCTCGCCATGGCCGCCGTCAGCCTCGCGACCCTCGGGGTGGACCAGCGCGTCACCTATGCGTGGGGCCTCACCATGACCAGCATTGACTGGCCAATCTTCATCAAGGTCGCGCCCCTGCCGATCGTTGGCGGCGTGCTTTGCTTCCTGCTCTGGCGCGGCGCAGACCAGCGCCACCACCTCGCGCCCTATCTCTACGCCGTCGGCATCTTTGCTGTTGGCTATCTTGGCCTCGCCATCAGCCTCTTCCCCTACATCGTCCCGTTCCAGATGACGCCTGCTGATGCCGCAGCGGCCGACAACGCGCTCTCGCTGATGCTCTGGGGCGCCTTGCCGATGCTGCCGATCATCCTCGGCTATACCGCTTACGTTTACTGGCTCTTCCGCGCCAAGGTGACCGATGAAGCTACCTACCATTGAAGGCCCGCCCGAAGCAGGCGATCCGAAACGCCCTCTCGGCAAGACACTGGTCTGGTTCGCCGCGCTATGGATCGGCGGCCTGGCGTCTGTTGCGGCGGTCGCTTACGGCTTACGCGCGCTCATCCTGTAGGAGACCCGATCAAAAGACGCTGTGCGCGCCCCGCTCCACGGAAGCTTCGCCCGCGATGACGCGCGCATAGTGATCAAACAGCGTGTCCTGCCCGGTCGATGGCGTTGCATCGGCGTCATAGCGCCCTGCCTCGGCATTCCACACCAGCATGGACTCTGTCGCATAGTACCGCCCGATGCGCGCCAGCTCAGCTTTCTCACGTAGCGGCGGTACAGCCGCACCCAGCGCCGACAGCAGACCGATGATCACGTCCAGCATCGCAACGGGCGCCTGCGAGAAACGCGGCTCGCGGCCCAGCAACGCGAACAACCGCTCACCCTGTTCGCGCGGCGTAATCGCGGGCCCGGGCCCACCGATCGGAAGCACGCGATTGCGCAACGCAGGATCGCTGAGGCATTGCGCCAGATAACAGCCGAGATCCGCATCACTGATAGGTTTGCAAGCTGTCAGTCTCCCGTCGCCGAACACCAGGAATGACTTGCCGCCCTTCACCCGCGCGATCTGTCCGGAGAGCGACTTGAAGAACGCCGTCGCCCGCACGATTGAATAATCCAGCCCCGACGCGATCAGCTCGGCCTCGAACGCAAGCTTCGCCTTCTGAAATGCAAGCAGCGGCTTCTGCACGCAGATCGCAGACAACAGGATGAACTGCGTCACGCCTGCCGCCTTCGCCACCTTCAGCGCTTCGGAATGCGCCTGATAGTCGACCGCCCACGCATCCTTCGGCGCGCCGGTACGCGACGCCATGCACGAGACAACCGTATCGAATGTTTCGCCGCGAAACCCGTCCTTCACGAGCGCACTGCGGTCGGTTGCATCCCCAAACCGAACCTCGGCGCCATCGATCATGTTTGCAGTCCGGTCGGCGCCGGGCCGCACAAAGCATACCACATGATGCCCCGCTGTGATCAGCGCGCTGACCGTCGCCCGGCCGATAGCCCCCGTCGCGCCAAGGACAAGGACGCGGCGCGCACGCGGAGTCGGCTCGGAAGTGCTGGGCGGCATTGGACCGGTCATGCTGGATCTTCCAGTTATGGCCGACGCGGGAAGCGATCTCAATGGCCGCGCCGCGCGGAATATGGACATTGGCCCCACGCGCAACCTTGACTTCAGCCAGCCCCGGTAGGACCAAGCGCCCCCTGCGGGATGCGGCCTCTCGCGGACGCGCCTGTTGGTTCGCTCGGAGTGGCGCCATGACCCTGTCCATCGGCCTCGATTTCGGCACGACAAACACCGTTGCGACGATGGTCAATCCGCAGGGGCATGTCGAAGCCGTCCACTTCACGCACGACAACGAAGCGTTTGACGCCTTCCGCTCGGTGCTGTGCTTCTCCGAAACGGACGACGACGACGCCGGACGGCGCACGCACGTCGATGCAGGACCGTGGGCGACCGACAAGTTCGTGGAGACAGCCGGCGAGTGCCGCTTCATCCAGTCCTTCAAGACCTTCGCCGCGAGCAAGCATTTCACCGACACGCTTATCTATAATCGCCGCCTGAAATTCGAGGACCTGCTGGCAAGTTTCCTCAAGCAAGTCCGCACCCATGCCGGCGTCGACTTCCCGAAGCGAGTGGTGATCGGCCGCCCTGTCAGCTTCGCCGGCGCCTCGCCCGACGATGCCCTCGCGCGCGAACGCTACGAATCCGCCTTGCGCAACGTGGGCTTCGAGGAAATCCACCACGTCTACGAACCCGTCGCCGCCGCCTACTTCTTTGCCCAGCGCCTGAACACCGACGCCACCATCCTCGTCGCAGACTTCGGCGGCGGCACCAGCGACTTCTCTGTCGTCAGATTCTCCGTCGGCCCCACCGGCCTCGACTACAAGCCGCTCGCCCACACCGGCGTCGGCGTTGCCGGCGACGCCTTCGACTATCGCATCATCGATCGCGTCGTCGCCCGCGCCTTCGGAAAGGGTTCGGAGTTCATGAGCTGGGGCAAGATCCTGCCCGTGCCGAATTCCTACTTCACCAAGTTCAGCCGCTGGAACGAGCTCTCGGTGATGCGCAATTCGCGCGACTACCGCGAACTTCAGGAACTGGTGCGCGACAGTCTCGATCCCGATCGTATCCGCGCCTTCCTGTCCTTCCTCGACGCCGATGCCGGCTATGCGATGTACCGCGCCGTGTCCGCGGCCAAGATGCAGCTGTCACACGCAGACGAAGGCGTGCTGTCGCTGCACGTCGCCGGCGTCGACATCGAGCGCAAGATCACCCGCTCCGAATTCGAAAAGTGGATCGCGCCCGAACTTGACGAGATCAGCGCCTGTGTCGATCGCGCCCTCGGCGAGGCGGGCCTGGCCGCAGACCAGATCGACCGCGTCTTCCTCACCGGCGGCACCTCCTTCGTCCCGGCCGTTCGGGCCCAGTTCGAATCCCGCTTTGGCGCTGCAAAGATCGAAACCGGCGACCAGCTCGTCTCGATCGCCTACGGCCTGTCGCTGATCGGACGCGAGCCCGACATCAGCCGCTGGGCGGTTTGATCGCGTCCTCTGCGCCAACTCTTCAGCTGACCTCCCTTAAGCTGAGCTATCTGGCGCCGCGCCCCGTCCCGCCCTATACGCCCCTCCATCAACTGAAAGGCAGACGCCATGACTCAGGACCGCAACAAGGACAAACACAAAACCTGGCGCCCGCAGACCATGATGGTGCGCGGCGGTCTCACTCGGTCGGAGCACGGCGAAACGTCCGAGGCGCTCTATCTCAGTTCCGGCTTTGTTTATGACAGCCCGGAAGAACAATCCGCCCGCATGGCCGGCGAGAAGTCCGGCTACATTTATTCGCGCTACGCCAACCCCACCGTCCGCATGTTCGAGGAACGGCTTGCCGCGCTCGAAGGCGCCGAGGATTGCCGCGCCACCGCCTCGGGCATGGCCGCCATCCACACCATGCTGGTCGCCCCGGTGAAGCCGGGTGATCGCATCGTCGCCCCCCGCGCGCTTTTCTCGTCCTGCATCTGGATCCTCAAGAACGTCATGCCGAAAATGGGCGTCGAGGTAACCTGGGTCGACGGCTCAGACCTGGCCGACTGGGAACGCGCCCTGTCGAAGCCCTGCCGCCTCGTGCTGATTGAAACGCCGTCCAACCCGATGCTCGACGCGGTCGACATCCGCGCCGTCGCTGACATGACGCACGCGGCCGGCGGCGAGCTGATCGTCGATAACGTCTTTGCCTCGCCCATCCTGCAGCGTCCGCTGGAGCTTGGCGCCGACTGGGTCGTCTACTCGACCACCAAGCACATGGACGGACAGGGCCGCACGCTCGGCGGCGCCATCCTCGGCAAGACCAAGAAGATCGAGGACGAGATCCAGCAATACTACCGCCACACCGGCCCCTCGATGTCGCCGTTCAATGCGTGGATCGTCCTCAAGGGGCTCGAAACGATGGACCTGCGCGTCCGCGCCATGAGCGCCAACGCGCGCACGATCGCAGACCGACTTGCCAGCAATCCGAAGATCTCGACCGTCCGCTATCCTGGCCGCCCGGATCACCCGCACCACAACATCCACGCCGCGCAGATGCCGGATGGCGGCGGCTCGCTGGTCGCCTTCTCGATCAAGGGCGGCAAGTCGGCGGCCTACGCCATGCTCAACAAGCTCGGCCTCGTCGATATCTCCAACAATCTCGGCGACTCGAAGACCCTGATCACCCACCCGTCGACCACCACCCACCGCACCCTGACCGACCAGGAACGGGCCGATATTGGTCTGGATGATAGCTGGGTCCGCCTCTCCGTCGGCCTCGAAGACCCGGCGGACATCGCCGAAGACCTCGAACAGGCGCTGGCCTGAGCCAGCCTAATTGGTCCATTTAGTTGCCGATGCAACAAAATCGTTGCAACGGCAACGTATGTGCCCATATCTACCGCCATCGACGCCACGCATCTCCCCGCGTGGCGGGGGACTATCTCAAAGGGACCGATCACCATGAAATCGCTTTTCGCAGGCGCGAGCCTCGCGCTCCTCGCCCTCGCCGCGTGCGCCCCGGTGCCGGCCCCCACGCCCGCTCCGGCCGCTCCTGAAATCGCCGCTACGCCGACGCCGATCACCATTGCGGCCCCGGCCGGCGAGTACGTCTCCGACCCGACGCACTCGAGCGTGAACTTCCAGGTCCAGCACCTCGGCCTGTCGTTCTACAGCCTGAAATTCAAGACGTTTGACGCCACCGTCACCTTCGACTCCGCCAACATCGGCGCCTCGAAAGTCACCGCCACGCTCAAGCCGTCCGACCTCGTCGTCGGCTACCCGCAGGACTATGTGAAGAACCACCCGGGCACCAAGTTCAAGAGCTGGGAAGACGACCTCGCCAACTCGACCAACTTCCTCGACGCCGGCAAATTCCCGACCATCACCTTCACCTCGACCTCGGTTGAGCCCTCCGGCGAGCGCACCGCGAAAGTCACCGGCGACCTGACGCTGAAAGGCGTAACCAAGCCGGTCACGCTCGACGTCACCTTCTCGGGCGAGACCGCCTCGCACTACTTCGCGAAGGTCCCGGCCATCGGCTTCTCGGCTGTCGGCACGTTCAAGCGCTCTGATTTCGGCTCCGACTATCTCGCTGGCGTCGTCGGCGACGACGTGAAGGTCGAGATCGAAGGCGACTTCATCCAGAAGGTTGCCCCGGCACCCACCCCGGCCCCGTAATCGCCCAACTTGTTACGTACGCGAAAGGGGCGTGGACTCTTTAGGTCCGCGCCCCTTTTGTCATTTATGGTACTGGAATGACCGAATCCGGGAGGCGTCTGCGCAGTGACCACCGCCTACCCCTACGAGGCTGAAACCAACGGCATCTGCATCCGGGTCCGCCCGGTCTTCATCGACGAGCAGAGCTCGCCGGCCGACGACCGCTTCCTCTGGGCCTACCATGTCGAGATCGAGAACCGTGCCGGCCGCACGCTTCAGCTCATGACCCGCCACTGGCGCATCACCGATGGCGACGGCCGCGTACAGCTGGTCGACGGCCCCGGCGTCATCGGCAAGCAGCCCGTCCTGCGTCCCGGCACCCGATTCGAATACACGTCTGGCTGCCCCCTCACAACACCCTCCGGCCTGATGCAGGGCACCTACCGATTCGAGGACGAAGCCGGCTCCAGCATCGAGGCGACAATCCCCCTGTTCGCCCTCGACAGCCAGTACGACGATCGCCGCCCTAACTAGGACGTAGCGTTCCGCTCCGGCTAACCCGCGTTTTAGCCCACAAAAAGCGATGTAACGCAGACAGTAACGGTAAATAACTGACTGAGCGTGCGAGCTTTTCCTATCAGGGAGGCAAATCAGCCGCCAATCCCTCGGGATGGAGACGGCGCCCTGAAGGGGAAGGACCTCACTTTGACTCGTTCTGCGATCTGTACGACCGCCTACCGCCGCTCGCTCGCCATCGGCGCCAGCGCCCTCGCCCTCTGCTTCACAGCTCCCTTGGCTTTCGCCCAGTCCGGCCCCGCCCCCGCTCCCGACAAGGACACCGTCGTCATCGTCGGCCAGACGATCGAAGAGACACTGCCCCAGGAACTCGCGAAGTATGGATCGCAGGTGGAGGTCATCACCTCCGAACAGATCCGCGAAGGCGGTTTCGTGGACGTCAGCCAGACCTTGCAGATGACTACGCCCGGCCTGTTCCTTGCCCCCCGAAACGGGCCCTTCAGCTATCTCGATATCTCGCTTCAGGGCTCACGCACGCAGGACATGCTGTTCCTGGTGGATGGGGTTCGGGTCAACAACCGGCTCTACGCCACGACGATCACCGACACCCTCCCCGCCAGCATGGTGGAGCGGATCGAAGTGCTGAAAGGCGGCCAGAGCCTCTACTACGGAACTCAGGCCGCCGCCGGCGTCATCAACGTGGTCACCCGCGGCTACACCGATGACTTCGACGGCACGGTCTCCGTTGGAGCCGATACCAATGACTCCACCCACGTTGATGGCTATGTCCGCGGCGCGGCTGGCCCCGGCAACTACGTGCTGTACGCCTCGCAGGACAAGTCCTCGGGCTTTGAAGCCTTCGACGCCTACCAACCTTCGGCGACCGACCGGAATCGCGGCTACGACGTCAAGAACATCGGCGGCAAGTACCGCTTCGATGCGACCGACCGGCTCTCATTCGATGCGCGCTACCAGTTCACCGACGGCCGTCTCGACTACGCCAACCCGATAAGGACCGCCTACGCCAAGAACGAACGCGAGGTGCAGATCGCCAGCCTCGCCGCCGACTGGCGTGCAACCGACGAGATCCAGGTTCTTGCCAAGGGCTATTACCACTGGTGGGACAGCCACTACACCACGATCGAAAATGTCTCGGGCGGCGGCACGACGCTGGTCGACGACAACCTGTTCTGGGGATTCAACGACAAAGGGATCAACGTCCTCGCCAAGATGAATTTCGGCGGCGGCTTCGAATACGTCGCCGGCTACGACTTCCAGCAATACTCCGGCCGCGATGACGTGCTCCTGATCCGCGAGCAGGAAGAACAAGTGAACGCCGTATTCGCGCAGGTCCGTATGACCGACGACCTGATCAAGAACGGCGCCTTTGCGGCGGGCGTTCGCTACAATGACACCGGCGGCTCCACGACCACGGTCTGGAACGTGTCCGGCCGATACGACTTCTCTCCGCAGCTTTATGTGCAAGGCGTCGCGGGCACGTCGTTCCTGTTGCCCACCGCCGAGCAACTCTACGCCATCGATCCGTTCGATCCGTTGGGTAACCCGAACCTTGAGCCAGAGGAAAGCAGGAGCATCAACGCCTCCATCGGCGGCGCCATCGATCTGGACGGCGCCTTCTCGTGGCAGGTCACCGGCTTCGCACGCGACGTCGACAACCTGATTTCGGATGCCGCCTTTGCCGATGTCGGCCTCGATCCCGCCGCGCTCTATCCCGATATCAATCCGTCCTTCTATGCCAACGGCATCTTCTTCAACGTGCCCGGCAAGGTGCAGGTCCGTGGCTTCGAACTCACCGCCCTCGCCGACCTCGGCAATGGCTGGACGGGTCAGGTCAGCTACACCAACACCAAGTCGGAGACCGACAGCTCCAACGCACAACTCGCGCGCATTCCGAAGGATTATCTGAAGGCCGCCGTCAGCTATGATTCGCCCGACAGCGGATGGGGCGCCGACGCCAGCCTGCTTTATACCGGCGAACAGCGCGCCAACGTCTCTGGCTTCGGCTCGCAGAATTATGGCGACTACACCGTGGTCGATCTCGCCGCCCATGTGTTCATCGACGCCGCCCAGAAGCACAAGCTCACCGCGCGCCTGGAGAATGCCTTAGACGAGGACTACGCCACCCGCGCCATCTCGGCCCTGGTGGACGGTACGACAACCGGCCAGCGCTTCCGCTACCATTTCCGCGGCGTGCCGCAGACCTTCCACGTCACCTACACTTACGCTTTCTAGGGGGAACGGGCCGCTGTCTCCGGACTCCCCTCCGGAGACAGCCTGCGGGAGGCAATCGTGATCATCGGGCCGCTCATCATCCTGCACCGCTATGTCGGCGTCGTGCTGGGCGTGCTCATGACGGTGTGGTGCCTGTCCGGCTTCGTCATGATGTACCAGCCCTATCCGGAGACAACGCCTGCTGAGCGTCAGGCAGGCCTTGCGCCGCTTGACCTCTCACAGTGCTGCGCCCGGACGCCGCTCGCCGAGGATGCAACAGCGGCGAGCTACCGTGTCGAGATGCTGAATGGCACTGCTGTGCTGCGCACGACCGGCCCCGACGGGCCGAAGACCTACGAACTGGCGACTGGCGCAGAACTCGTGAAACTCTCGGAAGCCGCCGTGAGACAAGCGGCGGAAACGTACGCCGCCGGCAACGGCATTAGAGGCGCCATCGCCGAGATCGGAACCCTGAGCGTCGACCAGTGGTCGGTGAAGGGCGCGAAGCGCTGGCAACCGCTGTGGCGCGTCGTCTTCGATGATCCCGCCGGCACATGGATCTACATCAACGGCAAGACCGGCGAGATCGTGCAGGACGTCAACGGCCACGAGCGTTTCTGGAGCTGGCTCGGCGCCATCCCGCACTGGCTCTACCCAGCCGTGCTGCGCGAGAACGCGCCGCTGTGGACACAGGTGGTGATCTGGTCCTCCGCCATCGGCTGTTTCCTCGTCATCACCGGCATGATCATCGGCTTCGCCCGCCTGCGCGGAAAGTCCGGCAAGTGGTGGCCGTACAAGCGCCCGATGTGGATGCTGCACCACATCTTCGGCACGTTCGCCGGCATCCTCGTCCTCACCTGGACGTTCTCCGGCCTGATGACTATGTCGCCCTGGGGCCTGCTCGAAAGCGAAGGCGCCATCAGCCGCGCTGACCTCGGCGGCGCAATGACCTGGAAGGACATGCGCGCCTCGATCGAAGCCATCAAGCGCGACGAGACCGCCAACCTCGTCGCCATCCGCGCCGCGCCGCAGCTCGGCAAGCCGATCGTCTTCGCGCAGCGGTCCGACGGCAGCGAAGAGCGGTTCGACCCTAACGGCCGCGCGCCCTTCACCCGGCCGGAGCTGGACGCCAGCCTCACAGCAAAGGGCGGCTTGTTGGCTTCCGGCAAACTGGAGGAGCTGACGACGGAGGACGACTACTATTACGGGCACAAACAGGCAGTCGACCTCCCCGTCTATCGCGTGACGCTGACCGACCCCGAACAGACGCGAGTCTACTTCAATGCGAAGACCGGCGAGCTCGAACGCTTCGCAGATGGCACATCGCAGCGCTATCGCTGGTTCGAAAGCGCCCTGCACAGCCTCGACTTCAGCTTCCTGCGCGCGCGCCCGGTCTGGGACATCGTCACGCTCATCCTGCTCGCCGCCGTGACCATCGCCTGCGCCACCGGCGCGTGGCTGTCGTTCACCCGCATCGGCGCGGACGTCTCACGCGTGAAGAAGTTCTTCCAACGCAAGTGACGCACATGATTCATGGATCCGCGCCCACGCTCCTTCTCCTGCTGGGCAGGCCCATGCAAACTGCCGCCGCGGGCCTCAAGGTTCGCGGCGGCTTCTTGTCTGGTGAAGCTTAGTCGAGTTCGAGTGTGTCAATCGCGGTACACGAGACGTCGAGAACGCTGGCCTCAACTCGCACGGTCGAGATCACGCCATCCTGCGTAAGCAGGACATAGCGCGCCGACCGCTCGCCCAGGAACAGCGTCGGCTCATACGACATCAGACCGAGCGCACGCGCGAGCGACAGGTTTCCGTCCGAGAAAAACTGGAGCTTCCCGGCAGGATCCGCCTCCTTCGACCACGTGTCGATTGCAAACGGGTCGCTGGTGACAATGCAGGCCAGATGCGTCACCCCGCCATGCCGAAGACGCGTCGCGTTCGCCACAAGGTTTGGCAGATGACGTCCCGTGCAGATTGGGGTGAAGGCGCCGGGCATGCCGACAATCACCCCGCGTCCGACTGCGAATAGCTCGCTCGCTATGTAGGTACGGGTTTCTCCGTCCACCATTTTTCCGAGCTTCACGTCGGGGAGACGCTTGCCAATAAGGCTGTGAGGTTTTTCCACCATGATGCGCGATCCTGTGATCGGAAGATCGCACGCATCCGTCTGAAATCAGTTAAGCCTGACCCCCAAAATGTTCAGGAAGGTCGCTTCGGCGCGCTCTAGATCTCGTCGACGGGAAAGCGATACAGCCGGCCGCAGAACTGGCAGTCCGCCGTGATCGCGCCATCGGCCTCCGCCAGCTCGACGATCTCCTCACGCGGCATCTGGCGCAGCGTGGTGAGCAGCTTCTCGTCCGAGCACGTGCACTTGTCCATCAGCGGGCGCGGTGTTTCCAGGCGCACGCCGTTCTCGTGGAACAGGCGGAACAGCAAGGTCGCGGACGGCACATCCGGATCGACCAGTTCGATGTCCTCGATCGTGTCGAACAGGTGGCGCGCATTGTTCCACGCTTCATCTGTGTCGCCACGCGCCGCATCGCCCGCGACTTGCTGGATCAGCGCGCCGCCGGACCGCCAGCGCTTCGTGCCGCCAGGCTCGGAAATTTCCGCCACCGCCAGCTTGACGCGCGTCGGCACCTGGTCGGACTGGGCGAACCAGACCTGCGCGCAATCGGACAGGGTCGCGCCCTCGATCGGCACGATCGACTGCCACGGCGCCTGATCCGGATCGTTGGGCTGCAGCAGCAACGCCAGCACGCCCTTGGCGAGGACCTGCGGAATATGCGGCCGGGCGCCCTTGTTGATGCGTTCGAGATTATCCCACTTGGCCTTGTCGAGGCGCAGATAGCCGCGCACGCCACCGTCGGAGCGCGCTTCGGCGACCATCAGCGACACCGGGCCCTCGCCCTGCGCCTGCACCATCACGCGGCCATCGAACTTCAGCGAGGCCGACACCAGCACAGCCAGCGTCACCGCCTCACCCAGAAGGTAGGCGGCCCAGCGCGGATAGTCGTGCCGCTTGAGGATCGGGTCGAGCACGCCGTCGCCGAGGCGCGCAATGCGCCCGCGGACGGAGGTGTCCTCGATCTGGAATGTGGCGACGAAATCATCGCCAGCCCCCAGAGGGTCAAGAAGGATAGGAGTATCGGTCATTTCGGGGGAGCTAGCATGTAAGGACATGCCCGCCAAATGGGGGCGTCATGCGGCGGATTCAACCGGTCCGGCTGGACACTCTTGGGACCGAAGCGCTTCACCGGCCGCCCCGCCCTGAAACCTATTCCTTCTTGTCCGCTGCCGGCGGTACGAACCCGAACCGCATGGTCTGAATCTGCGGCGTCTGCGTCGGCGCGAGGACGATGTTCCCGTCCATTTCGCCCTTTTCGCAGGTCCACGTGAACCACCCCGAGAGCAGCCCGTCCGCCCCCACTTCAACGGGCGTCTCGGGCTTGCACGCCCCCGCCTGCTCCTTCAGCCGGGCGAACTCTTTCGCCCAGTTTTCCGCCGATCGGTCCATCAGGAAGTTCATCGACAGGCTGTTCCGCACCGGCTCCACGGACCCCGCCACGTACATGGCGCCGACCGCCTTGTGGGCCGCCGCCAACCTGTCGCTCACTGGCCAGTCGCGCCCCTTCAGCGCCCCAGCCTTGTGGGGATGCAGCGCCGCATCGCGATTGGCGCGACCCGGCCCCGCATACGTCCGGTTGGCGAACGCGAATATCCCGATCCCCTGGTTAGGCAGCAGCAGCACGTTCGAGCAGTAGCCTGGATAGCCGCCATTGTGCGTCAGCGTGAAACCGAGATCGCAATCCTGCGCCGCCGTGAACCCCATGCCGTAAGCGGCCGCGAACGTGCAGTCCGGATTGCCCTCCAGCCCGGGCCGCTTGCCGATGCTGGGGAAGTTCAGCCCCTGCCACAGCTCGCGCACGGTTGACCGTCTGACCGGGCCTTTCTCGGCCCCATCCCGCGCCGGCCACGCATCGAGCAGAAACGACACCCACTTCACATAGTCGTCCGCGCTCGTGACAACCCCGCCCATCGCGCCGAACACACCGTGTGGCATGGTCGGCTCCAGCGACCATGCATCATTCTCCCACCTGTATCCCCTTGCCAGCTTCGCCGCCGGCACGTCGCGGACTTCATACGTCGTGGAAGTCATGCCGAGCGGCTGCATCAGCTCGGCCTTGATGTACGCGTTGTACGGCCGGCCCGACACATTCGTAACGATCCGCCCGAGCAACGCGTAGCCAAAGTTGGAGTATTCCATCTGCGTCTGCGGTGCGCGCGTGAACGGCACGCCATCGCGCAGCATCCTGGTGAACGCTTCCTCCGTCAGCGGCTGCTGCCGATCGCCCCACGGATCATCCATCACGAAGCCGCCGACATGGCTCAACAGGTCACGAACGCGAATACGTGGCGAGTCCGTCGTGGGATATGTCCACCCCTTCAACTCCGGCACATATGTCTCGGCCAGCGCGTCCAGCTGCAGCTTGCCGTCATCCCGCAGCTTCAGGATCGCCAGCGCCGTGAAGGCCTTGCTCATCGAGGCGATGCGGAACATCGACTGCGCGTTCACCGGAGCATTCGTCTCGATATCCTGCACGCCCGAGGCGCCGAAATGGACGAGCTTCCCGTCCTTCACCACGCCCCAGACCATCCCCGGCAGATGCGCAGCCTTCTGGAAGGCCAGATAGTTCGCATCCATGCCCGGATAGGCCTTCTCCATATCGGCCGTGGAGACTTTGGTCCCGGCGCTGATCTGCGCACAGGCGGGGGCTGCGAAACCAACCATCAATGCTGCAGCAAGTGATCTGAAGCGGCGCATGCATCCCTCTGGCTTATCCTGCGCAGAGTGCTGTCGGCGCCGCACGAATGCAACCAAGCCGCGAGTTACGCATCGGCCGAAGACGGATGATCGGCGGGACGGAGTTACCCTGCTTGGGATGTTCGACCGCGACCGTCCCGCCTGCAGCGATCCGAGCAGAACCGAACCTCGTCCCAGCAACGCTCCCATTTCTTGCGCCAGGAGAAGGGCCGGCCGCATTCTGCACATGGCTTGGACGGCAAGTCGGCTTTGGCCGTCCGCTTCGGCGCCGGTTTGTCGCAGCTCGATCTCCCCATTCCTCGCCTCCCGCCAGAAAGTATTGCTCGCCGCAGGTAAACTCCCCGGCTGTTCCGCGCGTATGACGGCCATGAGCATTTGCCCCGCCCCTGTCATACGGCTACTCCGCGACGCCGGATCGGCCCCGCGCGAAGAGCAACGCGCAGCATGACGCTGACCTCCCTCCCCGATGGTTATCGCGCCGCTGTCTTCGGGGCGTCCGGCGGCGTCGGCCAGGCGCTGGTCGCGGCGCTTCAACGCGACCCAAGGTGCGCGGGCGTCCACGCTGGCTCCCGCCGCCCACAAGGCGGCGCCGACAACGCGGAGGTATCTGCATTTGCCTTCGATCTCGAAGACGAAGCCTCCATAGCAGCAGCATCTGAGACGATTGGCGCGCCCGATCTCGTCATCGTCGCCACCGGCCGCCTGCATGGGCCCGGGCTCAGCCCCGAGAAGTCGCTGCGCGCAATTGAGAGCGCAAGTCTGCAGAAGTCTTTTGCCATCAACGCGATCGGCCCTGCAATGATCGCCCGTCACGTGCTTCCCCGCCTGCCGCGCACGCGCCGCACGCTCTTCGCAGCGCTGTCGGCAAAGGTCGGTTCCATCTCGGACAATCGCCTCGGCGGCTGGCACAGCTACCGCGCCTCCAAGGCCGCCCTCAACATGCTGATCCGCACCATCGCCGTCGAACTCACGCGCACGCATCCCGAAACGGTCTGCGTCGCGCTTCATCCGGGAACCGTGGATACGCCGCTCTCAAAGCCGTTCCAGGCTGGCGTCGCCTCAGAACGCCTGTTCTCGCCGGAAACCTCCGCCAATCACCTCCTGTCTGTGCTCGACAATCTTCGTCCCGAGAACTCGGGCCGGCTTTTTGGGTGGGACGGACAGGAAATCACCCCCTAGAACAACACGCGGGACAGGGCGCGAAGTCCCTGGCGACAGCCCGGGCCACGTGAGGCCCGCCCATGGAAGGAAGGTCACTATGGCCGACAGCACCAAACCGCCCGCCCCGAAGGCGGAAGCACCAAAGGCAGATATCGCGACCGACGGTCCCGTGTCGGCCCGCATCCGCGCGCGCATCAAAAAGGCGAAGCGGCGCTTCCACGCCAACGACAACATCTCGGCCTTCCTCGAAGCCGGCGAACTCGAAGCCCTGCAGGCCGAGGTCGAGGAGAAAATGAAAGGCGTGCTGGAAAGCCTGGTGATCGATACCACCAGCGACCACAACACGCGCGAGACAGCCAAGCGGGTCGCCAAGATGTACCTCAGGGAGGTCTTCCACGGCCGCTACGTTCCCGCGCCGCCCGTCACGGAATTTCCGAACGCCTCATCCCTCAACGAGCTGATGATCGTCGGCCCGATCACCGTCCGCAGCGCCTGCAGCCACCATTTCTGTCCGATCATGGGCCGGCTCTGGATCGGCCTGATGCCGAACGAGCACTCAAACCTCATCGGCCTGTCGAAATACTCGCGCCTCGCCGAATGGATCATGTCGCGTCCGCAGATCCAGGAAGAAGCCATCACGCAGATGGCCGAAGTCCTGCTCGACAAGGTCCGCCCCGATGGCCTCGCCGTCGTCATGGAGGCCGACCATTTCTGTATGCACTGGCGCGGCGTGCGCGACACCGAGACAAAGATGATCAACTCGGTGATGCGCGGCTCCTTCCTCAAGGATCACACGCTACGCCGCGAATTCCTCTCTCTCCTGAATCTCAAAGGCTGATCGTCATGCTCGTCCGTTGCCTCTACGCAAGCCGCGCCGCCGACGGGACTGGCGCCGCCATTCTCGACGAAATCCTCGTCCAGTCACATCGCAAAAATCCTGCCAAGGGTATCACCGGCATGCTCTGCGTCTCCAACGACGTCTTCATCCAGCTGCTCGAAGGTGGTCGCGACGAGGTCTGCGAGCTTTACAACGCCATCGTGCGCGACACGCGCCACCAGAATGTGCGCCTCCTGGCCTATGACGAAATCAGCCAGCGCCAGTTCGGCAGCTGGACGATGGGCCGCGTCGACCTCGCCCGCGTGAACCCCAGCGTCCTCCTGAAATACTTCAAGCGCGCCGAACTCGACCCCTTCGACGCCTCCGGCTCCGCCACCCTCTCGCTGCTCGGCGAACTGGTCGCCTCAGCCTCGATCGTAGGCCGGGGCGAGTAACGGGACGGCCGGGCCCCTCTTAAGCCCGGAAGCACCACTCCAGGATCGCCTTCTGCGCATGCAGGCGGTTCTCGGCCTCGTCGAACACCAGCGACTGCGGGCCGTCGATAACATCCGCATCGACCTCCTCGCCGCGGTGCGCCGGCAGGCAGTGCAGGAACTTCGCGCCGCCATTGGCCAGCTTCATCAGCTCGCCACTGACCTTGTACCCGCCGAGATCGGCAAGGCGCTTGTCCGCATCCTTGTCGCCCATCGAGACGAACGTGTCGGCCACCACGACATCCGCGCCGGCCACGGCCTGTTTCGGATCGCGATAGAGATCGATGCGCCCCTGCTCGCCCCGCGCGCGCTCCACATCGCCCATGTCGGGATCATATCCGCCAGGCGTCGCCACCGCGAGCGAGTAGCCGAACTTCGGCGAGCCATGGATGAACGTGTTGGCCATGTTGTTGCCATCGCCCACCCACGCAATCCGCGCGCCCTTCAGCGTGACCCCCGCCTCTTCCAGCGTCTGCAGGTCCGCGATGATCTGGCAGGGATGCGACTTGTCCGTCAGCCCGTTGATCACCGGCACGCTGGCCGCCTCGGCAAACGCCAGCACATCTTCATGCCGGTTGGCGCGCATCATCACCGCGTCGACATAGCGCGACAGAACCCGCGCGGTATCCTCGATGCTCTCGCCCCGGCTGATCTGCGAATCCGTCGATGTCAGGATCAGCGACGTGCCGCCCAGCTGCCGTATCGCCATGTCGAAGCTCACGCGCGTCCGCGTCGAGTTCTTCTCGAAGATCATCGCCAGCGTGTGCCCGCTCAGCGGCGCATCGCGATCGGCCGTGCCTTTCGGCAGACCCATGCGCGACGCCTTGCGCGACTTCGCGTTGTCCAGAATCGCTCTCAGCTCCGCTGAGGGCAGCGGCCAAAGGTCCAGAAAATGTTTCATGATCTCGACACTTACGACCCGGCGGCCGTCATCATGCTTGCGAATTGCTGATCGATGATGTCGATCGCTTCGCGCACATCGTCCTCGGTCACGATCAACGGCGGCGCGAGGCGCAGCGTGTTGTTGCCCGCCGTTCCGACCAGCAGGCCGCTATCGCTGAGCTTGCTCCGCAGTGGCAGCGGATCATCGCGCATCTTCAAGCCGCGCAGCAGGCCGCGTCCGGTGACGTCGAGCACCAGCTCGGGATAGCGCCCTTTCAGGCTCTCCATCCCCTGCTGCATCGTGCCAGCCACGCGGCGCACCTGCTCCATGAACCCGTCGCCTGTCACAACGTCGAGCACCGCATTGCCCACCGCCATTGCCAGCGGTCCGCCGCCGAATGTCGTCCCGTGCACGCCCTTGGCCATGCCGGAGGCGGCCTTCTCGCTCGACAGGATCATGCCCATCGGGAAGCCGCCGCCAATGCCCTTGGCCGCCGCGAGCAGGTCAGGCTCGGCGCCCGCGACCCACTGGTGATGGAACAGTTGTCCGGTACGCCCCGCGCCGCACTGGATCTCGTCATAGATCAGAAGCACGCCGTTTTCATCACACAGCTTGCGCAGACCCAGCAGGCACTGCTCAGGCACTTCACGCACGCCGCCTTCGCCCTGCACCGGCTCGATGATCACGGCGGCCAGATCCGGCTCCTTGATCGCCAGCTTCAGCGCCTCATGGTCGCCGAACGGAATCGAGCGGAAACCCTGAATACGCGGACCAAAGCCCTCGCGATACTTCTCCTGCGCGCCCGCGCTGATGCCGCCCAGCGTGCGGCCGTGGAACGATCCCTCGAATGACAGGATGCCGATGCGTTCCTTGTTGCCCTTCGCCCAGTGATAGCGCCGCGCGATCTTGATGCAGCCCTCGATCGATTCCGCGCCCGAGTTGGTGAAGAACGCATAGTCCGCGAATGTCAGGTCGACATAGCGTTGCGCCAGCCGCTCCTGTCCCGGTACGCGGAACATGTTCGACGTGTGCCACAGCGTGTTGGCCTGCTTGGTCAGCGCCTCGACCAGCACCGGATGGCAATGCCCCAGCGCGTTGACTGCGATGCCGGCGATGAAGTCGAGATAGGGTTTACCCTTGTCGTCATAAATGCGCACGCCCTCGCCTCGCTCGAAGACGACCGGGCTCGGGCCGTAGACGGGAAGCACTGCGTTCGACATGGGGGCATCTCCTGTGACGCCGACGGTGGGAAAGACGACTCCTGACCTTGTTCAAGGGCCATTTCAGAAGCCGCGCTCATGAGGCCGGTCGCCCGTTATGTCAATGAAAATGCACGATTTCGCGACGCCCGCTCTCTGGACCGCCAAGCCCCGGCCTGGCAGCGCGGGGCGTCAGCGGCGCGACGCGTTTTGATGTCCACCCGCACGCCGTCGGGGGTCATTCTCGGGTAAGCGCAGCGCAGCCCGAGAATCTCGGTTGCAACCGCGTTGGAATTCCCGCGAAGCGTCCAGCCGGGATTCTCGGGACAAGCCCGGGAATGACATCGCGTGAGACCCGATTTATCCGCTGAATCTGCACACGCGCGTTTTAGACGGATCCGAACAATTCCAACGGCTTACCGCAAAAAGCGCCCCGAAAATCGTTCTCTCGATCCTACACTTTCGATTCTGGGGGATACTTCGCTCATCGATCTCGCAGGAGGGCAGTCGCGCAACTGTCCAACGGCGCGGGATTGGACACAGATGAGCATGAAGAGCCCGTGCGTGTGCTGTATGGCTAAGTTCGGGAGTGTTCGAGGGATCGCGGCTGAACATCCGCGACCTCCACGTCGGCGGCGACAATAGGCGCAGGCGGGTGAAAAACCCCGATGCTACCCCGCCACCTTAGACCAACTGTCGGGAACGCGAGATATCGCGTTGCTTTTTTCTACCGGTAGAGCCGAAAGGCGCTGCCCAAATTCACGCGGGGCATCCCGCGTCCCCGGGCCCTCCACCTGTTACGGAGACCCAGGGCTACAGCATCCTAGACTGCATGGCCGGTACGAAGGCGGGCGTAAGCTCTTGTACCGCCGGGCCCCTACCTCACCCAACGTCAAACCCACACGCACACTCTGGACAAAATCATGCAACGCGCCATCGTCCCGCCCATGACAAACATCTCCGCACGCGTCGACGCCGCCGTTCAGTCCGCCCTCAATGACAAGCGCATCGTCGGCGCCGTCATTGCGGTGATGAAAGATGGACAGTTCGCTCACCTCAAGGCCTATGGCCTGGCCGACCGCGAGGCCGGCGTGCCGATGAAGGAAGACGCGATCTTCCGCCTCGCCTCGATCTCGAAGCCCATCGTGACCGCCGCTGCGATGGCGATGATCGAAGCCGGAAAATTCGCCCTCGACACGGCTGTCACAGACTTCCTGCCCGACTTTAAACCGAAGGCACCCGACGGCTCGACGCCAATCATCACCATACGCCACCTACTAACGCACTCGGCCGGCCTCTCCTACGATTTCCTCCAGCCGCCCGAAGGCCCCTACAACACCATCCCCGTCTCCGCCGGCATCGATGGCGACTTCACGATGGAGGACAACCTCAACCGTATAGTGCGGGCAGGCCTCACCTTCCCGCCCGGCGCCGCCTGGCTCTACTCCGTCGCCATCGACGTGCTCGGCGCCGTAATGGCGAAGGCCGAAGGCACGGACGTCGAAGGCGCCGTCCAGAAATACGTCCTCGGGCCGATGGATATGTCCGACACGTCCTTCCACGTGACCGACCCCAACCGCCTCGTGCAGCCCTATTCCAACGCCGCGCCCGAGCCCGTCGCCATCGGCGACAATTTCAAGCAGCCCTTCGTGCCCGGCTGTGCCCCGATCAATCTTGGCACCTCGCGCGCCTTCAACCGCAACGCTTTCCAGGGCGGCGGCGGGTGCATGAACGGCAAGGCGCTCGATATCGTGCGCCTGCTGGATACGATCCGCTCCGGCGGCGACCCGATCCTGTCGGAAGCCTCGACGCAACAGATGATGTCGAACCAGATCGGCCCGCTGCGCATACTGTTCGATCCCACCGGCAACACCGCCTTCGGCTTCGGCGGCTCCATCCTGCTCGACCCAGCCGCCTCAGGCTCGGCGCTGTCGCCCGGCTCCTGGCAATGGGGCGGCGTCTGGGGCCATTCCTGGTTTGTCGACCCCACCCGCAAGCTGACGATCCTGAACCTCACCAACACAACGCTCGAAGGCATGGCCGGACAACTCCCGGGCGATGTGCAGCGGGCGGTGGTCGGCGCCTAGGATGGTTTGCGCAAAGCGATATCCACCACGCGCCCGTCCTTCGACGGTCGCTCCCTTCGGTCGCTGCTCAGGATGAGCGCTTAGTGTACGGTGCCCAAGTAGCGCTCACGGTGAGCAGGCCCGCAGGGCCGTCCGTCGAACCACGAGCGCGAAGTCGTGAACGCCGTCTAACCCTTCGGCTTCTTCACCGGCGCCTTCTTCTCCTTCGGCGCCGCCTTCCGTGCCTCGACCACTTCAACTGCCTTCGCCAGACACGCGTCCGGATTCATCCGCGTGGTGTCGATCCACACCGCATCGTCGGCCGGTTTCATCGGCGCATCCTTGCGCTCAGCATCACGCTTGTCGCGCTCCTCCAGCTGAATCAGAACGCCATGCTCGGTCACCGCCTCGCCCATGGCCGACAATTCCCTGAAGCGCCGCCGAGCCCGCTCCTCGACAGTCGCATCCACCCAAAGCTTCACGTCGGCATCCGGAGCGATCACCGTCCCGATATCGCGCCCGTCGAGAACCGCGCCGCCCGCCTGATGCGCAAACTTCCGCTGAAGTTCGAACAGAGCCCGCCGAACGGCACCGAGCGACGCCACAACCGACGCCGCAGCCCCGACACTTGCGCTTCGCAGCTCGCGCTCGTCGAATTCGGCGAGGTCGATATGCGCCGCCAGCAGCGCGCATTCCCGCTCATCCGAAAAATCGATGCCCTTGTTGAGCGCCGCCTTCGCGACCGCGCGGTACAACAACCCTGTATCCAGATGCGGCAGCCCGTAATGCGCCGCCAGACGCTTGGCCAGCGTGCCCTTGCCGGACGACGTGGTGCCGTCGAGCGCGATGATCATTGGCTGTCCTGCGTGACGTCGGCGCCCAGCGTCGCCATGTGGTCGAAGAACTCCGGATAGCTGGTGGCGATCACCGCGATGTCGTCCACCGACACAGCATCCTTGGCTGCCGACCCCATGACCAGCGCCGACATCGCGATACGATGATCGTGTCGTGCCTCGACCATTCCGCCGCCCGGCACGCCGCGCGCGCCGCAACCGGTGACGATGAAGCCATCGGGAAGCTCCTCGACCGCAACACCGTTGACCGCCAGCATCGCACAAATCGCCTTGATGCGATCGCTCTCCTTGACGCGCAGCTCGGCTGCACCCGTCACCTTAGTCTTGCCGTCAGCGAACGCCGCCAGAACAGCAAAGATCGGTAGTTCGTCGATCATTGACGGCACCAGCGCCGGATCCAGCGTGATGCCTTTGAGGCGCGACGCCGCTGAAATCACGCGCACCGTATCCTCGCCCGTCGCCCGCCCATCGGCCTCGACACGCAGGCTCGCGCCCATCTCCTTTGCAGCGTCGATGAAGCCCGTGCGCGTCCGGTTATCCAGCATGCCCGTCACGCTCGCCTCGCCCTCGCGTGCGATCAGCGCCATGGCGATGGCGAAAGCAGCCGACGAGGGATCACCCGCAACCTTGGCGCCCTTGATTGCGTGCAGCGACTGCCCACCTCTGACGGACACGATCGGTCCACCGTCGGCGCGCACCTCGAAGCCAACCTCGACGCCGAACGCCCGCAGCATCCGCTCGGTATGATCGCGCGTCGCTTCCTTCTCCTCGACGACGGTCACCCCGTCGGCACGCAGCCCGGCCAGCATGATGGCAGACTTCACCTGCGCCGAGGCTTCCGGCGGCGCATAGCGGATCGCCGTCAGCCGTCCGCCCTTGATCAGCGCCGGCAGGCGCCCGCCCGCGGCCGTATCTGCAACGACCCCCATTTGGCGCAGCGGCTTCAGCACCCGCTCCATCGGTCGCGACGACAGGGATGCGTCGCCCACGAACCGCGCCGCGACGTCATGGCCGCCGACCAGGCCCATCATCAGGCGGGCCCCGGTTCCCGAATTCCCGAAATCGAGGTCGGCGGCGGGAGTCTCAAATCCCCGGGCGCCGACGCCCGCGATTGTCCAGGAACCCTGTCCGGTGCGCTCCACGCCAGCGCCGAGCGCCTTCACGGCCCGGGCCGTGTTGAGCACATCCTCGCCCTCCAGCAGGCCCGTAACGGTCGATTCGCCGCTTGCCACGGCCGCCATCATGATGGCCCTGTGCGAACAGGATTTGTCGCCAGGCGCATGGACCGATCCGGAGATCCGGACGACAGATCGAGAACTCGCACGCATGTGCTTTTCAAGCCTTGTGTGTGGCCGCGCCAGACGCCATCTGGCTGGCCGAACATGAGCGCTTTACAGCCTCGCGCAGACATGGCAAGCGCCGACCCAAGCATGGGGAAACACCTTGGCTAGCACCGACCTCGGCGACAAACATCTTTGCCCGGAATGCGGGTCCAGATTCTATGACCTCGGGAAACTCCCGCCCGTTTGCCCCAAGTGCAAAACGGTCGTGGTGGTGACCGCTGAACCAACGAAGCCCAAGCGTGCGGCTGCGGCCGCCAAACCGAAGCCCGCGCCCGCCAAGAAGGCGGCCGTGGTCAAGGACGACGAGGACGACGACGACGATCTCGAGGATAACGAGGACGAAGACGACGAGGATGAAGACCTCGACGACGATGAGGACGAGGAAGAAGAGGAAGCCGAAGAAGAGGCTGAATCCGAAGACGAGGCCGTCATCGCAATCGACGACGACGAGGATGACGACGACGACGATCTCGACGACGACGACGACGACGACGACGACGACGACGACGACGACGACGACGACGA
>JBBATZ010000003.1:0-153163 GCA_040398425.1 Hyphomonadaceae bacterium | reverse complement strand
TTGCCAAGGTCGGGGTCGGGCGTTCGAATCGCCTCGCCCGCTCCATTTTTCACCGCCGCGCAGGATCCAGAATTCCCCTTCGGGGCGCGCCGCCCTTTCTGACTGTTGCACCGCTCCCGTGCCGGAACCAGACCGTCTGATTGACATTGGTCGCCCCGGACGCGAGACGCAGGAACCGCTTCGCATCCTGCCGACGCGGCGAGGAGCAGGGGGCGAGGGGTAGCGGTGAGCGGCAAGAAACCCGTCAACACCACGTTCGAGAACTTCGACCTCAAGGCCGGGGCTGACGAAGCGCGTTCCGATACGGTGCGCTTCGCGTTCGAGTTTCCCGAGCTGCTGGCCGATTTCCGCCTCGCCGACGCCAAGGCCAACGCCGCCAAGAAGACCAGTCGCCGCGCAGGCTATCTCTCGGTCGCGATGGTGCTGGCGGCCCTGCTGGCAGGATCGTCAGCGCCGGTGCTGCATGCGCTCCACATCAGTCACAGCCTTGAGCTGACGATCGGCTATGTCTCGGCAGCGCTGGGTCTGATGGGCGCTGCCCTAGGACTGCTCGGCCTGCGCAACAGTTCGTCGCGACACATCTGGCTGCGCAACCGGCTCAAGACGGAATCGATGCGGCTGTTCCATTTCCAGTACATGGCGGCGCAGTTTCCGAACCTGATCGCGGCGGGCAACAATCCCGCGCTGCGGCCCGCCTATCTCGCGGCGCGCGCGGCCGCTTATGCAGATCTGGTCAACGGCCCCCTTGCTGATCCTGATGCAGAGCTGCACCGCATCGCGATCCGGTCGGGCGCCTACGCCTTTCGCGCGGCGCCCGAAGCGCATCTTGCAGGCGGCGAAGACACGACGATCGCAGAGACGGTGTTCGCCGCCTGGCGCAAGCTGCGGCTGCAATGGCAGCTTGGCTATTGCGAGGCGATGCTGGCAACCAAGCGCACCGGTAAGCGGATGTCCTCGCGCCAGACCGAGCGCGCCTTCTCCCGCCTCGGCTGGGCCAGCGTCGCGATCGTGGTGACGCTCCATATCGTGATGATCGCCGCTGAGCCGCTCAGCCTGTCGCGTCTCTGGCTCGAGGCGGCCGTGGTGTGGACGGCGCTGATCGCGCTCGGCGCCCGCGCGCTGGAGGCGGGGCTGCAGCCCTCGCGCGATGTTGAACGATATGAGCAGTACCGTGCAAACATTCTTGTCGCCAGCGAGCGTTTCGAGGCGGCAGACGGCCTCGCGGGCAAGCTCGAAGTCATGCGCGGGTTCGAACGTAACAGCCTCGAGGAAATGCGCATCTTCATGCGCACGCACAAGCGCTCGAGCTTCATGCTTTGACCAAATGGTCGCGTGCAGGTGACGTCTCGCCTCGCGCGGTCTATCTCGCATTCCCATGAAAGTTGTCATCGCAGGCGGAGGTATCGGGGGGTTCAGCGCCGCTATCGCGCTGTGCAAGGCGGGATTCGAGGTCGAGGTCGTCGAGCGCGCTGCCGCCCTGCAGGAAGTCGGCGCGGGCCTGCAGCTTTCGCCCAACGCCACCAAGGGCCTTGCCGCGCTCGGCGTGCTGGAGGCGGTGGCGGCGGTGTCGTCCATGCCGGAGACGCTGGAAATGCGGATCGGGCGCACCGGCCAGAAGGTCTTCTCCATCCCGATCGCCAGGGAAGCGCGCAATCGTTATGGCACGCCTTACCTGCACGCCCATCGCGCTGACCTGATCGAAATCCTGTCGCGTGCCGCGGTTCACGCCGGCGCAAAGATCCGGCTCGGCGCGCGTGTCTCGGCCTATGTGCGTGACGATGCCGGCCTGCGGGTCGGGCTCGATACCGGCGCCATCCTGCCATGCGACCTGCTGGTCGGCGCCGATGGCGCGCGCTCCACCGTACGGCGCCAGATGATGGGCGAGGAAGCGCCGCGCTTCACCGGCGCGGTGGCGTGGCGCATGACGGCGCCGGCCGATGTCGCGCCTGACCTGCCGCACTCCGCCATCGTCTGGGCGGGCCCCGGCAAGCATGCCGTCACCTATCGCGTTCGCCGAGGGACGCTGATCAACTTCGTCGGCGTGGTCGAAACACGGGAATGGCGCAGCGAGAGCTGGGACCAGGCCGGCGATCCCGTCGAACTGGCGAAAATCTTCGGCGACTGGGCCAGCCCGATACCGGACATCATCGCCAGCGCCAGCCAGTGTTTCGTCTGGGCGCTGTTCGATCGCGATCCGTTGCCGAGCTGGTCAGAGGATCGGGTGACGCTGCTGGGCGACGCGTGTCATCCGATGCCGCCCTTCCAGGCGCAAGGGGCCGCCATGGCCATCGAAGACGCCATCGTCCTCGCGAAATGCCTGAACGCGGAGGGCGTGTCGCAGGCGTCCCTGCAGCGTTATGAAAAGCTGCGCAAGCCGCGCACGTCCAAGGTTCTAGCCAGCGCACGCGCCAATATGGGCGTTTTTCACCGCTCAAACGTCGTGACGCAGGCGGCGACCTATGGTCCGATGAAGCTTGCGGACCGGCTGTTTCCGTCTTTTGTCCGCTCGCGACAGGACTGGATCTATGGCTACGATGTTCGCGCAGTTACAGTTTAAGGTGGCGCGGTTTAGCGGGGCAGTCCTCGCGATTGTCGCTCTGGCGGCGACCGCCTGCGAGCCAGCGGCCCCCAAGCGCGCAGCTTCCGACGCTGTCGTCGCCGGCGCTGCTGACAAGGGCGCGGCCTGGCCGCTGCTGCTGGCGCACTGCCTGCGCTCGCCGTCCTGCGATCCGATGAGCGATTTTGGCGATGGGGCGGGCGTGGCTTCGAACAGCGTCGGCTCGGTCGCGTGGTTTGCGCAGGTGCGCGAGAAGGTCGGCGAGGGCGGACAGGACTACGGCGCCAAGGCCGAGCTCAGCGTGTTCGGGATGCGGGGCGTTGGCGGCAAGGCGGGCCGTCCGCTGACGCTTGACGAGCTGCCGGACAATCTCGGCGGCGCGCGCGCCAAACGCTCGACGCTGACCATCGATTATCGCGCGCCATCCGACGTGCTGGAGCCCTATGGCCTGCAGATCATCTCGCCTTTCCTGACCGGCGTCGCGGCCGGCGTGGAGGAGGCGAAACTTGAAATCGTCGGCGCCGATGGCGTGCTGTTCGCGACGACTGCTGGCGGCATGGCGGCGGCCGAGACGCCCGTAAATGGCGGCTACAAGGCGCCGGATGCGATGGTGTTCTTCACCTCGCAGAACATCCGCGATGAACCGGCGCCGAAACTGCTGGCCGCGCTGACCAGGGGCGAGTCGCTGTCGCTGCGCCTCACGGCGGCCGATGGCGAGACGCTGCTGCAGGATGCGTTATACGCCGATGGCTATGCTGCGGCGCTGGAGCAGGCGAGCGCCGCGCTCAACGATGACGGCATCGGCAAACCGATCCTCGAACGCTGCGCCCCGCTGATGACCAAGGACGACGCCTTCTGGCGCGCCGCGAATATCGCTCCCGCCTCGCTGGTGTGCGACCCGCGGCTGGCGGAGCAGAGGCGCTAGTTCAGCGCAGCGGCGCGGGCGCTGCAGTCGGCGACGGGGATGCGCAGGGTGTTGGCGGTGTGGTCTTTTTCGGCCTTGTCGGCATAGGCGAGGCTGAAGCCAGCAGAGGCCTGTTCGGTGGTGACGCCTTCGGCGACAAGTCTGGCGAGGCCGGCCTTGTCGAGTGCTTCATGGTCGCGCAGCAGCAGTGACGCGAGATCGGGATGCGAGTCCTTGATGCGCACGGCGAACTCGGCGGCGAGTACGCCCGCACAATACATGTCGTCCTTCGCCGCTTGCGAGCCGACATTAAAGTAGTCCGGATGGTCGCCGGTCATCCAGATCGGCGTGTCGGAGGCCGTGCCGCTGGCCGGTGCGTTGAGGTCGAGCGGCGCCACGGGGACCGGCACGGAAAGATCGAGCGGCGGCAGATCGGAAATCGTCGGCGTGATGGTCGGCAGGCTGGCGAGACGCTTCTCCATGATCTCGCGCTCGCTGGGCTGGGTGAGGCGGAGGACCATGCCGCCGCCGAACACGACGATGGCGAACAGGCCGATGATCTGGCGTGGCTTGAGCTTCATGATCCCCGTCCCGTCATCCCGTCCGCTCGCTCCCGTTTCCGTGGGGGCGCCGCCTATTCCGGCATCGGTATTGCGGCCGCACGCTTGTTGCAATCGTCCAGCGCAAGGCGTGGCTTGCCGGCTTTCGAATCCTTCTCGACCTGCGCGGCATAGGCATCCGAAATCGCCCGCGCGTTGGTGGCGTGCGCCGCTTTTTCTTCGACCAGCTTGTTGATGCCGTACTCGCCGATGACGAAGCCCAGCGTCTGAGCTTTCCGCAGCAGCGCCTCATCAACCGGCGCCAGCGCGTCGGAGAGGTCCGGGTTCTCGAGATAGATCAGCGCAGAGCAATACAGGGCGTCGCGGGCATCCTGCGACCCGATCGCGAGGAGGTCGGACGGGAGGGGCGGGGCGCCCGCCGGCAGCTGCGATGCGGCGGGAGGTGTGGCCTGAGCCATGGCCGGAGCCACTTCCCGCTGCTGACTGCCGCACGCGACCAGCGCGAGGGCGGCGGCGGCCACCAATCCAGAGCGATGCCACATGTCGAACGCCTCCCGTTTACGCAGCCTGTGATAGCGCAGCCGCCGGTCGGGGCAACCAGCGATGACGCCGGCTGACTCAACACTCCGCGAGCCCTATAGAGCCGCGCGCAGGATATGTGGGCGTATGGATTTCTGGGTTTGGGCCAATTTCACGCTGCTGTTCCTGGCCGGGGGCCTCACCCCCGGACCTGCCGTCATCCTCGTGACCACCGCGTCGATCCGTTACGGCTTCTGGGCGTCGATGGCGCCTGCGGCGGGTATCTGCGCGGCGAACTTCGTCTGGATCTCGCTGGCCGCCTCGGGCGTGGCGGTGGTGGCCAGGACGTTCCCCGAAGCCTTCCTGGCCTTCAAGATCGCCGGCATCGGCTTCATCGTCTGGCTCGCCTGGCGCACGGCCTTCGGTTCGCCCGTGGACCTGTTGCGCCGCGATCCGCCGCCACGCCGCGAGCTGTTCGCGCATGGCGTTGGGCTGCAACTCGCGAACCCCAATGCGCTGGTCTATTTCGGCGGACTCCTGCCGACCTATTTCAACCCCGACCACGACATGATCCCGCAGGTGCTGATCAGCATGGCGACCGTGACGGTGTGCGAGATGTTCGGTCTTGTCGTCTACGCCAGCAGCGCCGATGCATTGGCGCGGCGATTCCAGTCAGCGGCTTTCGCGCATGGGTTCTTCAGGGTAGCGGCGCTCGCCATGGTGTTGTCGGCGGCGTTTGCTGTTTACCTGACGTGGACTGCGACGGGACGTTAGTGGAGTCGCCGGACTCAATCGCCGATCTGGCCGGTGCGAAGCGGCAGGTCCATCGGGCGCACGTCCGGCACGGTGTCGTTCCGCACATGTGAATCGAGCATGCAGCGGTCGCGCTCCACCGGATCGTTCTCGAAATGAGAGAGGCAGACCCGTTCCTGCGACAAGTCGTTCTCAGGCTTGCCGGGTGCGGCGCAGGCGGATGCAGCAAGGGCCAGCATCGCGCATGAAAAGATCAGTTGAACGCGTCCCATCTCGTCACTCCTGCACGCCCCAAGGCTGTCTACGCCTAAGACCTGAACGCAGCTAGTGCTCCCCGGACACAAGCGGTCTGTCGATCAATACGGCGAGAAGAAGGGCAGGTCCCCCGATCGCTTCCCAGCCATGGCTGGTGCCGCGCTGGATGACGATCTGACCAGGCTTCACGCGCGTGCGCGCCGTGTCGAGAATGAGATCGACTTCGCCTTGCAGGAGACAGATCACGTCGAGCGACGCCGTCTTGTGCATCGCCGGATGTTTCGTTTGATCGGTGAGATGATGGTCAGCGTCGAAAGACGCGAAACGTTCGCGCACCATCTCGTTCATCACGTCATCCGGAACGCCGGGAGGGCGAGGATTGATGGCGAACCAGCGTACGCGCACTTTTCCCGGCTCAGGCGAAAGGACCGTGCGCTTCGGACCAAGATCCGTGTGATCAGCTGGATCGAGCGCGCCGGTGACCATGTCATGCCAGATGTCGAACGGGCCGCCGGCCTCGATCGGACCGCTGGTCGCGGCGGGCGGACCATTGACGATGATGACGCTGTCGCCTGATGCATCATCGCCCGTGATGATGCGGCGCATGGTGGTCGCGAAATCCTGCATGGCGTTTCTCCCCTGTTTGGCCCGACGCTACACCGTGGCCGGAAGCGGGCGAAAGGGTCTGTTTCGTCTGTCTGCGTGTACGCGTTGATCTTGTTGCGCCCACCGCCTATTCGCTGACATTGACATGAAGCGAGATACCCGGGGGATGAGCGAGGCGCAGCGACCCGAACGGCTGGTGACAACCGGATGGGCGCTCTATCAGGCGGGTAACCGGGAGGGTGCGTTGCGTGATTTCCGCGCTGCGCTCGCGATCGATCCGGACAATCCCGAAGCGCTCGTAGGCCTCTCGCAGGCGCAGATCGCGCTCGGCCTGTTCGGCGAAGCCGGCGGGACGGCAGACCGGTTGCTGGAGCTCGCGCCCAACATGGCGCAGGCGCATCGCATCCGGGGCGAAGTGTTCCGCCGTCAGCGCAAGCTCGGCGCAGCCGAGCGCTATTTCCAGGAGTCGATCCGGCTCAATTCCGACGAGGCGCTGGGCTATCACTATCTCGCTGTCGTCCAGTTCGAGCGGAAGCAATACGCGCAGGCGCTGAAGACGGTCGAGGAAGGCTGCAGGATTGCGCCATGGTATGGCGTGCTGGCAGCGCAGAAGGCGTTGATCCTTCTGCATCACAAGGGACCGAAAGCGGCCGAGCCATTCGCCGACGAGGCGCTGCACCTGTCGCCCGAAGACTCCTATGTGATGACGGAAGCTGCGCGCGTGGCGCTGATGCGCGGCAACTTGCAGAAGGCGCACAACCTGCTGGAGGTGGTGCTGCAGCGCGACGCCAATGACGAGGATGCGATATCTCTGTTCCTCCTCACCGCACCTGATCGCTATCGTCTGCTGCGCGCCAACGTGCAGTTCCGGTTCTGGCGGAAGGACAACGGTCTCTTCGGATGGATCGTCTGGCTCGCCGTGTGGCTGATGCTGTTTGCCGTGCTTATCGTGGCCGCGCTCGGTGGTCGCGTGCCGGCGTTTGTGGTCGCGGTGGCTTACCAGTTGTTCTGGCGCCTGCAGTATTCCGGACACCGCAAGCGCGTCCGCGCGCACTTCAGGCAGGCGCAGCTCAAGCCGGGGTTCTGAGCGGCTGGGCGCTCCTGCGCGCCTTCTCGAGCCGCTGGATTTCCCTGTGGCGCGGGCAGCCGACTTCGTGATCGTTGATCATGCCCATCGCCTGCATGCAGGCATAGACGATGACGGGGCCGCAGAACTTGAAGCCCCGTTTTTTCATGTCCTTGGCGATCGCTTCCGATAGCTCTGTCTTCGGTTGCACGTTGCGCCAGTGGTCGAGCTTGTTCACGATCGGCTTGTCGTCGACGAAACCCCAGACATAGTCGGCGAAATCCTCGCTGCGCTCTGCCATGCCGAGATAGACCTGTGCGTTCCTGATGGTCGCCGCGATCTTGATCGGCGAGCGGATGATGCCGGGGTTTTTCATCGCTTTGTCGATGCGCTTCTGCGTCCAGCGCGCGACTTTTTCCGGATCAAATCCGTCGAACTCCTCGCGCATGGTTTCGCGCTTGCGGAGGATGGTGATCCAGGAGAGGCCGGCCTGGTGCCCGTCGAGCTGGAACTTCTCCCAGAGTGCGCGGGCATCGCGTTCGGGCACGCCCCATTCCTCGTCGTGATAGCTGCGATAGAGCGCGTCCGAGGCCGGCGCCCAGCCACACGGAATGTCGTCGAGCGGTTTCATCAGGCCTTCGCATCCTTCGCCGCGGCAAGGGCCGCCAGCTCCCCGGCCAGCCAGTCCGGCTGATCGAACACCACAGGGGAGACGTTGGCGGTGATCACCTCGCCCTTCGCCTGCGCGTCGGCCAGACGATCGATACGCACGCGGGCGAGGGCGGCGCCGCCGGAAACCGACGTCAGCACTCCGATTTCGAAACCGTTGGCGAGCACGGGCGCACCCGGCGGAGTTCCCGGCGCGACTTCGGCGCGAAGGGTGCGGCGGCGGGCGGTGGCGCGGCGCTTCATGCGTGAGACGACTTCCTGTCCGACGAAACAGCCCTTGCGGAAGTCGACGCCATTCGCGAGGTCCATGTTGATGTCGGCGGGGAACACATCCTCGGGGCCGAAATCGAAATCCTGCTCTGGTACGCACGCGGCGATACGCGCGGCGTGATAGAGTGCGGCGTTGTCTGGTTCCCCACGCGGACTGATCTGGCGTCGTGGCGCGCTCGCGCTGCGCGGGTCGGGCGTGCCGGTGAAGACGGTGACGCCGAGATCGCTGCGCTCGCGAACAGACACGGCGGCGCGCAGCTTCATCAGCGTCAGCCGCTTGATCAGCGCGGGCGCTGCGGAACGCGCGCAGTCGAGCAGAATCTCCTCGCCCTGACGTGTTACCAGAAAGTCCGTGATGATTTTTCCCTGCGGAGTCAGCAGCGCGCCGTAGTGGAACTCGCCTTCGGCGAGATCGAGCGTAGACACCGTCACAATGCCGTTGAGGAGAGGTTCCGCGTCCGCGCCGGTAACCGAAACGATGGAGCGGTGGGCGAGGAAAATCGGCTGATGCATCTGGCTCAGTTAGGGATTTTGTTGCGCATCGATAAGGCCGCCTGCACATGAAGCAAGCTGCGTGATCGGGTTAAACTCTGTGTCACGCATCACCGCCCGCCTTTTCAAGCCTGCGACGTTATGCAATAGGGGGAAGGTCGAATTCTGCACAGGTTCGGTTGCTCTCCTTGCTCTGTTTCTGGGTTTTACCAGAGGATCGAGCTCCGGATCTGGCCTTCCGAACAGGCGATTTTGACGGCCCCCGGGAACGCGGCTGCAAGCGCTCTCTCATTTGTCTACGGGTCCCCCCGGTCTCGTGGACGCCTATCGAAAGACTAGATCTACATGGCTACCGGAACTGTTAAATGGTTCAACGAGCAAAAAGGCTTCGGCTTCATCCAGCCGGAATCTGGCGGCGCTGATGTGTTCGTTCACATCTCGGCCGTTCAGCGCGCCGGGCTCGCCGGCCTCAATGAAGGCCAGCGCGTGAGCTTCGAGCTCGAGAAGGACAAGCGTTCGGGCAAAATGGCCGCGACGCAGATCCAGCCGCTCTAAGCGACTGACGTTCCATCCGGCCAGGGTGGAGCTTCACGCACACAACTTTGAAACGGGTCGGCCTCGCGGTCAACCCGTTTTTGTCTTCTGGGTCAGGCAAATGCTAACAGCGATCCTCATCCACCAGCCCGAGCGCCCTCAGCTGTTCAGCTATGGCAGTCCCTGGAAGAACGCAGACACGCGTGAAGCCCGCCGCGCCGAGACGATCGAGCGCGGCCTCAGGCGTCTCATCGCCCGCAGGATCGAACGCGCCATCATAGCTTGAGGCATCGTGGTCGATCGCAAGCCACGGCCGCCCCGTCGCAATCCGTTTGAAGAAGCCGGCGTTGAGGCTTTCGGCCTCCGAG
This sequence comes from Hyphomonadaceae bacterium, assembly GCA_040398425.1. Taxonomy (GTDB): domain Bacteria; phylum Pseudomonadota; class Alphaproteobacteria; order Caulobacterales; family Hyphomonadaceae; genus UBA7672. The sequence goes on along the minus strand of JBBATZ010000003.1, from coordinate 143,610 downwards.
CCCATGAGACCATGCTCGATACTGACGCCTGCATCACCCAGACGGTTCGCGCCGTGTGCGCCGAGTGGATGCGGGTCGTCGACGGCGATCACCACGCGGGAGATGCCCGCCGTCAGCAACAGCTGCGAACAGGACGCGGTTCCACCCGACCGCTGGTTACAAGGTTCAAGCGTGACATAGGCGGTCGCGCCGTGGGCAAGGCTGCCGGCCGCCTGCAGTGCGATCTCCTCGGCATGCGGGCGACCGCCATTTCCGGTCGCGCCTTCGCCGACAATCACATTCTCCGCAACAAGGACGCAGCCGACACTCGGGTTCGGCGCCGTGCGGCCGAGCCGGGCGCGCGCGAGTTCAAGCGCGCGGACCATGAAACGCGCGTCGTCTTCCGGGGAAGGACGCGCGCTCATGTTCAGAGCTTCGGAAGCGGCTTGGCGCGCGCCGCATCGAGATAGCGCGCGGACTTCACGTTGAGCGATCCGTCGAGATCGATCAGCAGAGGATTGCCGGTCGGAATCTCCACCTCGGTGATCTCGCTGTCTGGCACCTTGAACAGGTGCTTCACGATCGCGCGCAGGCTATTGCCGTGGGCTGCAATCAGCACGTTTTGGCCTGCCTTCAGCTTCGGCGCGATCTCCGCGCTCCAGTAGGGCAGAACCCGGTCAAGCGTAGTCTTGAGGCTCTCGGTGACCGGAATGTCGATGCCGCGATAGCGCGGGTCGCTCGCAAGATCGAACTCCGTGCCCGGCGCGAGATCTGGCGGCGGGATATCGAACGAGCGGCGCCAGACCTTGACCTGATCATCGCCGTGTTTCGCCGCCGTCTCCTTTTTGTTGAGACCCGTCAGCCCGCCATAGTGGCGCTCGTTGAGGTGATAGTCCTTGGTGACGGGCATCCACAGCCGGTCCATCTGCTCCAGCGCGAGATTGAGCGTGCGGATTGCGCGCTTCTGTACCGAGGTGAACGCGCAGGTGAAATCGACGCCGGTGTCGCGCAGCAGGCGGCCTGAGGCGCGGGCTTCCTCTTCGCCAACCGGGGTGAGATCGACGTCCCACCAACCCGTGAACCTGTCTTCGAGGTTCCATTGGCTTTGACCGTGCCGGATCAGCGCCAGCTGCGCCATGCGTGAACTCCCACTGCAAACCAGCGGGTTCTCAAGCACGTCCGGAAGCGAGGGGGAAGCGCCAGATGCGCTTCAGCGCGGTTTCGTGTCCTGCCAGTTGGCGAGCACGGTCCGGGCGCCGTTGGTTTCCGGGTTCATCCGGGCGTCATGCTCTGGCCGCTTGGCTGCCAGTTCGATGACATAGCCGTCGGGGTCGCGGAAGTAGATGGAGTCGATCATGCCGTGGTCGGAGACGCCGCGGACTTCCATGCCGAGCGCGCGGCCCTTTTCCATCCAGGCTGGGATGTCTGCGCGTGGAATTTCCAGCGCAATGTGCAGATCGAAGTCGTGCTGGTCCTTGAACACGAATGGCATGTCCGGGGCCTCGAAGAAGCCGAGGCACGAGCCGTCGTTCATCTGATAGAAATGGTGCAGCACGCGCGTCGGCCGCCCAGTCTTGGTGGCCGCGATCTCGAACGCATTGACCAGCGGCAGGCCGAGAAAGTCCTCGTAGAACCTGCGCGTCGCTTCGGAATCGCTGCAGCGATATGCGTTGTGATGAAGACCGATAATGTTCAAATTACGCCCCACGCGTCGCCGCCCCCCCACAGGCAACGCGCGAGCCTATAACACGCTTGGCGCACTCGCCCAGCGCCAGAGTGTAACGAAGTGTTGCGGCGGCCTAGCGTGGCGTTGAAGCGACCAGGAAATCGTCAGCCACCTGGGCGCCCGGGTTATTCTCGCGCCGCTTGTAGGATTCCAGCAGTGAGGAATAGGGCGGCGCGTACTGCCAGCCAGTCGCCGCGGTGTTCAGCTTGATCTCGAAATGGAGGTGCAGCGTCGTCGGCGTGCCCCCGAAATCGTTCGACACGTAGCCGATCACATCGCCCTTCTTGACCGTCTGGCTGGTGGCGACTTTCAGCTTGGACATGTTGAGGTGGAGATAGCGATAGATCCGCCCGCCAGAATCGGCGCGCAGCGTGATGGAGTAGGAACCGACGTTTGAAATGACGCCATCTTCGACCGCCACAACCTCATAGCGCGTGCGCTCGGCGGCCTTGGTCTTGACCTCAAGCTTGCAGCCATCCGGCGTGCCGACGCGGATGTCCTGGCCGAGGTGGACGCCGGTCTTTGTGCACCAGGGCGTCGAGTTGGTGGTTGAGCGGCTCTCGCAATAATTGTCGCGCCACGGGGCCGTGAAGTTGCGCACATCGCACTGGTCGCCGCCCTTGATGCCGCCGCCCCAGCGATAGACCTGGGTTTGGGCGACTGCCTGCGCGCTCTTGATCGGAAACTGCATGTCGGGGACCAGCACGGACATCTCTGCGGTGCCCGTGCCGCTGGTCGGTGCGAGATTGCCGATGCGGAAGAAGTAGAAGGATGGCGTCACCGGCGCGGGCGCGGGCGCTGGCGGGGGCGTGACCGGTGGCGTGGTAGGAGTTGTGGGTGCTGGCGTTGTGGGAGCCGGCTCCGGTGGCGTGACTGGCGGCGTTGTCGGCGTCGTCGGTGTGTTGGACGCTTCCTCGGTTGGCACGGGCAGAGGCGGCAGGACTTCGCCGGTCTCGGCGCTTTCCAGCGGCTTGCCATCGCCCGTATCGACGGCGGGATTCTCCGGCTTGTTCTCGAACGGCGTACCGTCGACGCTGGGCGCGCCCGTATTCGCGTTGGGGTTCGGCACAGAGCCGCCCATCGGATCGTCAGGATTCAGAGGATCGTTGCTGGTCAGGGGCGGCGGGGGAGGGGGTGTCGAGGGGGTGGCGGGGACTTCCTCTTCCCTGGCGGCGATCTGAACCCAGGGCCAGAGCAGTACGTTGCTGGCGTCACAGGCGCCGAGCAGGGCCATTGAGGCCAGTGCGACAAGACCCACCTGGATCGATGACCGTTTCATCCCGCCACTCCCACACACCGCAGTCCCAAACACAGAAGTCCCGCTGCGTTACGCGGGTGTAACCCCTAGCGCGCCATTTCTCTCAACGAGACTGGGCCACGAACAGGCTTTCAGCGAATTCCTTCGCTTGCGCCTCGTTGATGCAGCCATCCGGGCTGTCGACTTCGCGGCACTCGAATTCGATCAGATAATCCGCGCCATAGCGTGAGAACGACAGCGAGGCGCCAGCTTCCGCCGGCTGGAATTTCATCTCGGTCTTGTCGGCGGCAGGCGTACCGCCCGTCGCATAGGCCTTCTGCGAGCCATTCACGATGACGTCGTAACGGGGCTGGTGATAGGTTGCGAAATAGCCATCCTTGGTGATGCGCGGCGGCACCGGACGATCGCTCGCGGTCTGGACGATACCGCCGGGCAACAGCATCGGAACGACCAGCGGATCGCTGCCAGCGGCCTGCGGGACGACGACATCAGCCGGGCGTCTGGCGAGATCGGCGCGGGCAGCTTCCCAGTTCACCTGACCGGCGACGGGTGCGGGGCCTTGCGGGGCCGATGCGGTCTGCACCGGCTGTTCGCCGGTGGGGGCTTCCGCGACGGGCGTCGGCGCTTTTTCTTCGCCGCATGCGGCCGCGAGAAGGGCGACTGCGGACAGGCCAGCCAGAACCAGGGCTTTCATCATTGTCCTCCGGGATGAGCCGTCATGTTCGGCTCTGCATAGGAAACATCTGCGACAGTGCCCAGCCTCGCTGCAATCGTTTTCATCGCTGGCAGTCGCTCGGCCACGGCGACAGAACCGTCATGCACCAGCACAAGCTCGTTGGAATAGGTGACGCGGTCCAGCTTCAGCTTGGTGAATTCGGGCCGGTTGGTCTTCCATGCATCGAATTTGGCCTTCGCGGAGGCCTGGTCCTTCCAGAATGCGTCGATGATGTCCTTCACCTTGCCGTCGTCCTTGAACTTGACGACGATCTCCATCCCCATCTGCGCGGCGCCTGCGGCGCCGGGCTGGTTGAACTGGACGCCGGGAATCGCGGCCTGGCCGCCGGGTTCGGGGGCAGGCCAAGGGGCGGACATGGCTGGCCGAAGTGGCGCCGGCGCGCTGGGGCTTTCGGGTGAGCTCGCCAGCAGCGACACGCCGATAATCGACGTGATGATGCCGATCGCAGCCGCTGTCGGGCCGGCAGCCTTGAAGCCGTTCGCGTCGTGACCGGCGCCTGGGGCGTCTGACACAGCTCTTCTCCCTTTCTTCCAGGACGTGTCCCTGCGGAACCCGGGGGGTCTCGCACTGGGATCAAGTCCCCCCTCCTGTTCAACGCCTACTGCAGCTGTGCGTTCGACAGATTCAGCATTTTGCCCCCGCACGGGCGATAACACATGTCAGCCGAGCCCGGGATAGGCGTCGATCCCGGATAGGCCGAGCACGTACCCGAGCACTGCAGGTTGGTCCGCGGCGTGGTCGCCGTCAGGAGCCGCGTCTTGAGCTCGGATGGGACGGCCGACGGGAATTTCGTCTTCAGCAGCGCCAGCGCTGCCGAGACGTGTGGCGCCGCCATCGAAGTCCCGTTTTCGTATGAATAGTAACACTGGGCGATCTTCTGGCTCGGGTTGACCGGGTCCGAGCAGTTCTTCGAATACTTGGTCGACAGGATGCCGTCCGGGCGGCCGTCCTTGTCGTCGTCGCGGGACATGTCACCGCCGGGCGCCATGATCGCGACGTTGGCGCCGAAGTTCGAGTAAGGCGTCAGCACGCCGCGCGCATCGTTAGCCGCAACCGAGATCACGTTCTGGCATCCGCCCGGTGCGAAGTACTGCGTGTCGACGCGAGCGTTGCCGGCCGCCGACACGACGATGGCGCCGGCCGCGACGGCGTCGTTGATCGCTGCCTGCATCGAGGCGGGGCAGGGTCCGAACAGGCCGATCGAGAGGTTGATGATGTCTGCCGGTTTGGAATTCCAGATCTCCTTGCCCTGCAGGTCGCGGGCAGGAACGGTGCCAGCAGCCCAGCGAATGCCGTCATTGATGTCCGACAGCTTGCCGCCGCAGCGACCGAGGGCGCGCACGGGAACGATGGTGACGTTCCACGCGCCGCCTGCAACGCCCGCCGCGTTGTTGGTCGAGGCGACGCCGATCGTGCCGGCGACGTGCGTGCCGTGGAAGCTGTCGAAGACGGTCGCGTCGTTGGGATCGCACTTGTCGCCGGGGTCGTTGGGATCGCTGTCGCGGCCATCGCCGTCATTGCCCATGATCGGATCGGAGACCATGTCGAAACCCGGCGCGAGGTTGGGCGAGCCCTTGATGTCGGGGTGGTTCATCTGGATGCCGGTGTCGACGACTGCGACCACGACATCACGCGATCCGGTATCCTTGGTGCGCGCCCAGAAGCCGCTGAAACCTGCGCCGCCATTCGATTGACCGGCGGCCGCGCCGAGATCGCGGAAATTCCATTGCAGGCTGAACAGCGGATCGTTTGGCCGGGTAGTGGAGACGGTCGCAGGCTGCGGCGTCGGCTTCTTCATCATCTGATTGTTGAAGATGAAGTCCTTCTCGACATACTGGTATTCACCGCTCTCGCGCAGCACCTTGACGACGCATTCGGTCGCCAGCACGGGGTCGGCCTTGATCTTTTCCATGTCGGGCGTGCCGGCGCACTCCTCCCCGGCATTTGCCCGCTGCGGGGCGAACAGTGAGCGCATGGTCGCGACTTTCTGGAAGTCGAGCTTGCCTTCCCGGAACTGGGTCGGGTTGACGCCGATGGTGATGCGCATCTGGCCGCCTTCGCCCGGCGTAACGATGCCCGACAGGCCCAGCTTCTCCAGCTGACGTCCCGCCTTGTCGCGCGCCGCAATAGCCGTATCGACGTCAAGGCGGGCGCGCACCTGCAGCGCCTTCGGGATCGGCGCCGTTGCATCTGCCATCTTGCGGGTGACGGCGTCGCCCAGGGCCTGGGCCGTCTGCGTGTTGGCCTTGAACGTGTCCTCGGCCGCCTTGCGTGCGGTGCGCAGCGTTTCCGGTTTCAGATCGATGCCCGTGTCACGCAGTGCCTCCTTCAAAGCCTTGGGGGCTGCGACCTGCGCCTGCTGGCGAAGTTCGCCCGCTGTTGGCAGCTTGATCTGCGGGCGGCCCACGATTGCGCCGGGCTTCAGGATGGCTGGCGCGCCATCCTGGGTGACGCGGTTGGATTCCGGCGCCTGCGCCGTCGCTGTGGGCGCTTCGAGTGCGGGAGGCGGCCCAGCCGGGACTTCAAGCGATTCCGGGAGCGGCGCATCGTTGGTGTTGAGGGCGCTTGCGGCCTGTGATGCGTCGGTCGGCTCCTGGATCAGGCTAAAGCTTTCCGGTTCGAGCACCGGCTGCGTGATCTCGACCTTCGGCATCGCGATGACGGATCCGACGGCGTAGAAGCGCTGGGTTTGGAGCAGTTCGTCGACATTGATCGGGGCCAGCGCCACCGGCGCCTGCATCGGGCCGAAGAGTGCGCGGTCATCGACCGAGGCAGCCGCCAGAATCTGGTCGTCAGTAAGCACGAGAACCTGGGACCCCTGAGAGCCGCCGGCGAGTTGGGAGAACGCGTCGCTGGCCAGCTTGCCGGCCTCGTTGAGGCGGTCGCATCCCGCTGTTGCCGCAAGCATCGCCGCCAGGGCGCAACCTGTCACGTACCGCTTCATTGCCATTACCCCGCCTCGTCGACACCACGCGTCTGCGGGTGTGTTTACCATGTCATTCCCACATGGCGAATGGGCCGACCGCATCCGGTGACACTGAAGTTTTCATGACAGTGACGCATCGGATGCGGAACGATTGTCGGGCGACCTGAGCGGTCATGTTGAGTGTCCCAATTGGCGCCTAAACACCACTCTCTCGCCATGAGAGGGCGCAACCAGCGCCGCTTTCTACAAACGAAATAGCAAGGTGAGCCCGAGGAGGGGCCGGCGCAGATGTGGCCGGCACGGGGGATGCAAGGGTCAGATTCATGTCAGGTGGCGCAAACAACAAGTTCGTTTCCAGGCTGGTGGCCTTGCTCTTCATGGGGCTGGCGCTGGCAGGGTGTCTGGCGATGCTGTCCAGCGGAGAGCGCTCGCTCTTCGCAGATATCGAACCTGGCGCCGGCTACACGGCCATGACGCCCTGAGCGCATCAGTTCGGCAGTGACGAGGGCGTGGGAGAGAGGGCGACGATCAGCGCCAATCCGAACAGCATGACGACCACGGGCGTCATGGTGTAGCGCTCGGGTTTGGATCGCGAGATGGCGTTCATCGGAATTCCCAGCGCCAGATAGGCGACGCCGACCCAGGCGCCGATGTTGGCGATGCGGGCGTCTGGAAAAATGCTGGCCAGCTGCGCGCGCTCAAGCACGATCAGTGCAAGCAGCGCATAGATCGCGATGGCGACAAGGCTGCCGATCCGCAGATTGGCTGGCAGCGTCGCGTGATAACCGCCCCACGCGAAACGTCCGAGCGGCGCGCCGAGCGCCAGCGCGAACTGGAACACCGCCAGGACCGCTAGCATGACGCAGAAAATGATCGCAGCGAGATCAACTGACATGCCGACAATGGCTGACACTGCGGAGCCGGCGTCAATACCGCTCTGCTTGCACGCCAGTGTGCTTCCGTGGCGTGAACTTGAAGCACGCGGGACCGAGCCGTAACATTCGTCCAAATCGGGAGCTCAGCCATGCCTGACAGCGCGATCACGCGGCGTTTTGAAACTCTGGTGCAGACAGGAAGGGGCGATCCGACAGCGCTGGCGCGCGCCGCCAAGCAAGGCGATGTCGCCGCCGCCCTCGACCTTGCCGCGTTGCTTACGCGCGCAGGATGGGTCGAGCCTGATACGATCCGCGATGTATATGACGCGGCGGCGGCAGGCTGGTTCGGTTATGATCATCCGACGGTCGATCTCACGCGCGGCACAGGCGCAGCGTCGACTGCCCTGTGGCCGAAGTTCTGGGAATTCATCGATGACACGACGAAGATGGACGCCGGCGCGTTCACGATGCGCGTCGCGGCGCTCGGCCAGTTTGTCGAGCCGGGCTTCGACGTGCGCGCGGGCCATGCCAGCCTCGGCTTCGCCGGCGTGCCTGATGCCGTGGCGCAGGGCTGGCCGCCCAAATTCACCATGGAGGAACTGGCGGCCCTTCCGGAAGGCTCGCTTGGCAACGAATTCCACCGCCAGATCATCGACAACAATTTCGATCTCGAAGTGCTCGACCGCGACACGCTCGGCCTCGCCGCCTTGCGCCCGCCGCTCGACTATCTCAATGCGCGCGCGCTGCAGTGTCACGATCTCTGGCACCTCGTCGGCGGGTATCACCTGACGGCGCTGCACGAGACGGCGATCTCCGGCTTCCAGCTCGCACAGTTTGGCCACAACTACTCGGCGCAGTATCTCGCCTTCATCATCGCCAAGACCGCGGTGAACCGGCCCGAGGGCATTCCGCTTGTGTTTGAAGTGACCCTCACGGGTTGGCGCCATGGCCGCGAGACGCCGTCGCTGCTGGGCGTCAACTGGAAGGATGTCTGGGACAAGCCGGCTGACAAGGTGCGCGAGCGCCTGGGCGTGTCGGTCTACTCCTCGCCCATCCCGCCGGACCTGATCGAGCAGCTTGCCCAGGCAGGGATGTACTAGTCAGCGCTAGTCGTCCGCCTCGTTCATGACGTCCATCTCCTCATCCGACCATCCGAAATGATGGCCGAGTTCGTGGACGACGACATGGGCGACGAGATCCTCCAGTGCGATATCGCCGGTCGCCGCCCACTCGTCGATGATGGGCATCCTGTAGAGCCACACCATGGGCGGCATGTCCGACGGAGCTGACGGCGCCTCCAGGGTCAGCGCGACGCCGGAATAGAGCCCGGTGAGGTCATAGGGGTTCTCGATCTTCATGGCCTCGAGCGTTTCGTCGTCGGCGAAATCCTCGACCTTGATCGCGACAGCCCTGGCATGCGTGCGGAAGGGCTCGTCGAGCGCATCGAGGGCGGCGCGCGCCATGGCGGCGATGTCGTCGAGGGAGGGGGCGGGGCCCCAGCTGGTGCGGTCGATCATGGAGCTCATGTAATACGCTTGCTGCGGTATTGCATTGTAGGGCTTCCCTTTTCGCGCGTGACGCGCTTTCTAGCCACCCTGTCGCCTCGCGGAGTTTTCTGTCTTGTCCATGTCGTTTGAAGGCCTGCGCAACTTCACCACCACCCTGCGCATCTATCAGCGCAACAAGCAGGACCGTAAGTGGGAGCCCGAAGCCCCCTACATGAAGGAAGTCGTGAATCCGGGCGATGTGTGCCTGCATTTCGGCGGCTCGGACGGTCGTCACTCCTACCTGCTGTCGCAGCAGATCGGACCCAAGGGCGTGGTGCACGTCTACGAACCGTCGAATTACTCATACAAAATCATGACCCGCCTGCTGCGCTGGCATGGGCTGAAGAACGTCCATCCTCATAATGCAGCAATCGGCTCGGCGGAGGGGACAATGCTGCTGTCGGTCCCGAAGAAAACGACGGGACATATCGGGCGCGCCTATGGCGTCGTCACCGACCGGGGCGGCACGGCATCGGACGAGATTCTCGCCACCGGAAACCGCACCGAGTTCATCGACCAACCGACAGAAGTGGTCTCGCTCGACGGGCTGATGGCGAAGGAAAAACTGTCGCGCGTCGACTTCATCCGCTGCGATGTCGAAGGCGCTGAAATCCGCTTCATCGAGGGCGGCCGGAAGACGATCGAGCGCGACCTGCCGAGCCTGCTGATCGAAATCCACCCGTTCTCGCTGCAGCGGAATTTCGGCTCATCCGGGGAGGCTGTCCGCGACTACTTCACAAACCTCGGCTACCGCATGTGGCAGCTAAACGACGACAACTCGCACATGTTCGAATCGACCCAGATCGATCCGAAACGACGCTGGAAGGACTACTTCCTGATCCATCCCAAGCGCGGTCCGACCTTGCCCGAAGGTATGTTCCGCAAGGCATTCGCGAACTGATTTGCCAGCCGGGACGTCCTGCGCAATAAAGAGAACCTAACAGGAACTCTCCACGCATGGCTGTCTTCGCGACCTCTCCGGTGTCTCAGGCCTTTGGCGATCCCGTACCGACGGGACGGGCCGCCGAGATCGTGCGTGGTGTGCAGCGCATGTTTGCGGAGCTGGGGCTTGCTTCGCTGACTGAAGTCACATTGGCGAATGGCCGCCGCGCCGACGTCATGGCAGTCGGGCCCAAAGGCGAGATCGTGATCGTCGAAGTGAAGTCGTGCCTGCAGGATTTCCGCACCGACCAGAAATGGCCGGAATACGGGCCCTACTGCGACCGGTTCTTTTTCGCCGTCGACTGCGATTTCCCTAAAGACCTCATTCCCGATCATGCTGGGCTGATGGTGTGCGATGGTTTTGGCGGCGCGGTGCTTCGCGAGTGCCAGCCGGATCTGCTCAGCGCCGCGCGGCGGAAAGCTGTGACGCTGTCTTTTGCCCGCATCGCTGCGGCACGTCTCATGCGCGCTGGGTGCGCCACCGGCGCATCACCGTCCGAACCTGCAATCGATTAAGCTTTCAGTCCTACGCGATTATTCATGCCCTTGCTCTTTCCTATTGCCGCCACGCCACGTGAAGCGCTCGACGCGGGTCCCGACTCGGGTGCGCGCACGATTGCCGAGGCGCGTGAGCTCGCGAACGGACCTGTGGCGCTGGTGTCCGACTGGTTGCGGCCATCGCCCGACGAAGCCGCCGAAGTGCAGCGCAAGGCCGAGACGGGCATCGCGCGTGGTTTCGTGCAGGTGTATGAGGACGCGAAGGGAAGGCCGGTCATTGCGGTGACCTACTGGAAGCCAGGCGCCGAGAAAGCTCCGCCCGCACCGCGCGCCAGACCCACGCAGGCAGCCGGCGCGCCCCCGGAGGACCACACCGACGATCTCTACTTCACCAAGGCTGAGGCCAAGGCGAAGCGGAAACGGAAGGCGATCGACCCCAACCAGCTCGACATGTTCGGGTTGGGCCGGAAGAACGCCGATTCCCCCGGGCCCGGCGGGGTAATTGTCGACGAAGACTCTGCAGTTTCCGGGGATAGCAGTGGCGAAGAGTCCAGCTGACGGCTTCACCTCTGGCGCGGCACGTGCCTAAAAGCCTTGTCCGCATCCTGTGCGGATGGCTGGCATGACGCATGCGACCGGACGGACCATCAACCAAGGGAACACCAAGACCCGTCGGCGAAACGCTGGGCGAAAGCGAACGCGCGCACTTTGCCGATCTGCTGGTTGCCGTGGCCGAGCGGCAGGATCGTCAGGCCTACGCTGAGCTTTTTGGTTATTATGCGCCGCGCGTAAAATCCTATCTGATGCGGCTCGGAGCCGATAACGGGCAGGCCGAAGAGATCGCGCAGGACGTGATGGTAACGGTCTGGCGCAAGGCGCAGCTGTTCGACCGCAACCAGGCATCTGTCTCGACCTGGATCTTTCGCGTCGCCCGAAACCGCAGGATCGACCTTTTCAGGCGCGCCAAGCGTCCCGATCTCGATCCCGAAGAAACCATGATCCTCCCTTCAGGCGTCGAAGCGCCGGATGCGCGCGTGGAAGCGATGGAAACCGAAACGCGGGTGCGGGCTGCGATGAAAGACCTGCCGGAAGAGCAGGTCAGCCTGCTGCGGCTGGCCTTCTATGAGGGCCTGTCGCACCGGGAAATCGCGGACAAGCTCGGGGTGCCGCTGGGAACTGTGAAATCGCGTATCCGCCTGGCGTTTGCAAAGATGAAGGCACAGCTGGGCGATGAGTGACGGTAAGGTGATCCGGCGCAGCAAGGGCGCCGTAGAAGGTTCCGGACGGACAGATTTTCTGTCGGGAAAGCCATGATCAGAGTTTCGCAAGATAAGGTGATTGACGACGCAACACGCGCTGCCCTGGCATCAGGACGGGCAGAGCCTGCGTTGAGCTTGTTCATCGATACCCTGATGGAGATGAGGGGAATCTCGGACCACGAGGGCGAAATGCTCGCCGGCGCCGCGCTGGAGGCTGAGACCCCCGTCTTGATGTCGCCGAGCGCGCTCGACATGGCCTTCGCGGCCATTGAACGTGGCGGCAAGCCGGTCAGGCTGCGCCAGCTGAACTATCCCGAACTTGCTGGTTTGCCGGTCGCCCTGCGAGAGCTCATCCTGGACGCCGAAGGCCAGCATGACTGGTCTTATGCAGGTCCGGGAATTCGCAGGCTCGATCTTGGCGCCAAAGGTCCCCTCAGGCTTGAGGTCATTCGTCTGGATGCCGGCAAGGCTGTGCCCTGGCACAGCCACAAGGGGCGAGAGCTGACCCTCTGCGTCCATGGCGAGTTTTCCGACGCCGCCGCAAGCTACGGTCCGGGAGACTTCTCCGTCACCGATGGCAGCGTTCGCCACCAGCCGCGGGCGCATGACAGCGCACCGGCTTATGCGCTGGCCGTGACCGACGCCGGACTGCGTTTCGAAGGTGTCCTCGGGGCGCTTCAGAAAATCTTCGGCCAGTAAGCCCCTGCAGGCGACTGACGGTGACAGGCCGGACCTGAGCGGCTAGGAGCCGCGCTATGGCCCGACCGCAATCTGACGCCCCCGCAACCATTGGCTGGCAATCGCGCCTCGCCGCCGCCGAGCTTGTGCTCGTGGCGATGGAAGGCGCATCCGACTTCGACGCCGCCATGGACAAGAGCCGCACATTCAAGCGGCTGCAGGGCCCCGATCGTGGCTTTGCCCGTGCGATGGCAGGTGCGGCGCTGCGTGCGGTCGGGCGTATCGACTGGGCCCTCGGCGGCATGCTGAAGCGCCCTCTCGATGAGCTCCAACCCCCGCTGCAGGCCTTGTTGCGGGTGGGCGCCGCCCAGCTCTGGATCATGAACGTCGCTGACCACGCTGCGGTGTCCGCCACAGTGGAAGCTGCCGCGAAATGGGACGACGCGCGCAAGGGGGGAGGGCTGATCAACGCCGTGCTCCGCCGCGCCGCGCGCGAGGGCGATGCTTTTGCGAATTCGCCCGTGACGGCGGTGTGGCCCGACTGGCTGGCGGCGCGGATGAAGGCTTCGCTCGGAGCGGCCCAAGCCGAAGCGCTGGCGCTGGCCCAGCTCGACGAGCCCCCGATCGATCTTACCCTTCGCGCGCCCGAAGACGCTGAAGCCTGGGCGGAAAAGCTCGAGGCTGAAATGCTGCCCAACTGTTCGCTCCGTTTGCAGTCGGGCGCGGGATTGATGGAGCTGCCTGGCTTTGCCGAAGGCGCGTGGTGGGTGCAGGACACGGCTGCCGCGCTGCCGGCAAAACTGCTCGGCGATATACGTGGTCTAACCGTGGCGGACCTTTGCGCTGCCCCGGGCGGGAAGGCGATGCAGATTTCAGCGATGGGCGCCAAGCTCTTCGCCATCGACATGTCGCGCCAGCGCATCGTGCGCCTGCGTGAGAACGCCGAGCGGGCAAAGCTCGCGATGACGATCGTTGAATCCGATGGCCGTACCTGGCGTCCCGCAGAGCCGCTCGACGCCGTGTTGCTCGACGCGCCATGCTCCGCGCTCGGCATTATCCGCCGCCATCCCGAAGGCGTTTGGCGGCGTGATCCGAAGGACCTTGTGCGCTTCCCCTCGATCCAGCGCGCGCTGGTGGATGCTGCGCACGACATGCTGCGGCCAGGCGGGCGGCTCGTCTATTCGGTCTGCACACCCGTGCCTGAAGAGGGGCGCGAGATCATCGAGGCCGTGATTGCGGCGGGTTCCTGGAAGCGTGTCGCGATCCAGCGTGGAGAGATTTCCGGTTTTCAAGACTCGTTAACGGCCGACGGAGATGTGCTCACGTTGCCGCACGCACGTGTCTTCCGCGACGCGCCTGGCGAAGAAAACGCGCGTGTAGCGATGAATTCCGATGCTTTCTACGTCGCGCGTCTTGAACGTCTGTAGCCGTCTTCCCATTCCATGCGGGACGACAGGTTCCGTAAGGCTGATCTTGACACATTTCTGCCTTTGATAAGCACCGAAGACCACCCACCAAGAGGTTGAGTTTGGGGGGCAGTCTGGGCTCGCGGGCCTCAAACTAGTTTGTGTGTGAAGGGAGGGGTCTTCGCCGACCGTGTCCCTGTGGAGACTATCGCATGCGCGTTGCCTTCGACCCGCCGTCTCACCGCAGCTTCTCCCGTGCGCCCGCCGTCTCGTCTGAGGGCGACCTTGATGCAGCGCGCGCCTCGATCATCGCCAAGCCGCAGAAGGCTTCTGCTATCGCTTTCGCAGTCCTCGCCGCCGCGCTGGCCGGCTGCGCGAGTGGCCTCGGCGCCAACGGCTCTCAGGCGGCTGCGAGCGGCGGCATCGCCTATGTCGAGGAAGGCGCCGTTGTTGGCCCCGCGCTCGGCAAGTCCGGTGGCGACCCCGCCGCGCACGCCTATACGATCCGCCTTTCGTCGGGGGAGCTGGTTTCGGTTGCCCAGGCGGGCGACTACGTCATCCCCGCCGGCACGCCCGTCCTGATCGAATACGGCGCCTATCCCCGCGTAATTCCGCAGTAAGACTGCGAACCTCCGGACGGTTTTGCCTTGGCCCGGTTGCGCCGTCCTGAGCGCACTGCTAGGCCCATCAACCATGTCGGACGTCCTGATTTCGCCCTCAATTCTGGCTGCTGACTTTGCGCGTCTGGGTGAGGAAGTGCGCGCCGTCGATGCGGCTGGCGCGGACATGATCCATGTTGATGTGATGGATGGCCACTACGTGCCCAACATCTCGATCGGTCCTGTCGTGATCGAGAAGCTGCGGCCGTACACAACCAAGCCGTTCGACGTGCACCTGATGATCTCGCCGGTAGACGTCTATCTTGAAGCGTTCGCCGCGGCCGGCGCCGACATCATCACCGCGCACCCGGAGGCCGGCCCGCACTTCCATCGTACGCTGCAGGTGATCCGAAAGCTCGGCAAGAAGACCGGAGCTGCGCTCAATCCCTCGACCCATCCCGACGTGCTCGACCCGGTTCTGGAGGAGCTCGACCTCATCCTGGTGATGAGCGTGAACCCCGGCTTCGGCGGGCAGAAATTCATCGAGAGCCAGCTGCGCAAGATCGAGGCGATCCGCAAGAAGCTCGACCGCGCCAACCTCAAGACGATCCTGGAAGTGGATGGCGGCATCGTGCCGGGCAACGCGCAGGCCGTGATCGACGCCGGCGCCACTGCGCTGGTTGCGGGCTCGGCAATCTTCGGCAAAGGCGCCGACCGCTACGCTGCCGAGATCGCAGCCCTTCGCGGAAGGTGAGCGAAGGATGGCGCTGCCTCCTCACGGCCCCACGCCGCCCGTAGGCGGACGCGACGCGGAGTACGCGACGTGGCTGGATCACACCGGCAAGTCAGGCGCCGCCATCAATGCCTCACCTGTTCATCGCCTGAAGATTTCTGGCCCAGGCCCCACCGGCTTTACGGCGCTGCCCACCAGCAATCGCCCCGCCAACGTGGCGCGAGGAGAAGCGATCCTCGCGGGTCGCTGGCGTTTCGGCTCCACGCACATCGAGACGCCGCCGGGCCACGGTCCGTGGGGCCCTGAATTTCCAACTTTCCATTTTGCTGACCGCATCCATCGCTTTCACTGGCTCAGGGATCTCGCTGTCTGCGGTCCCGCGGGCGAAGCGAGGGCGCGGGCGCTGGTGGTTGGCTGGTCTGAAACCTACGGAAAGTGGGATGATTTTGCCTGGCGATTGGGCGTCACCGCGGATCGCGTGATCAATATTCTCTCGGCCGGTCCCGCGCTTTTCGACCCGCTGGACGCCGAAAGTCGCCATGCCGTCATGGATTCGCTCGGCCGCCAGATCCGCCATCTACAGTTCTCGGCGCCTGAGGAAACCGACCCCTCCGTGCGCTTCCGCGTCGCTGTTGCGCTCTCTCTGGCGGGCGCGGCGACCGAAGACGGACGCAAGATCCTCGAGGCTGGCCTCGCCCTGCTCGAGACGGAATGTTCGGCGCAGATACTGCCCGATGGCGGGCATATCAGCCGCAGCCCGGAAACGCTGGCTGAGGCCTTGCTCGATATCCACGCAGTCGAAGAATTGATCCTGCGTATGGGCGTCAGCGCGCCTGTCTTCCTCAACAAGTTGCAGCCGCGCATGGCTGCCATGCTGAGCTTCTTCAACACGCCGGATGGCGGCGTTCTGCCGGCCAATGGCGGCGGCGATTGCGCCAGCGGTCTGGCGCGCGCGGCGTTGCGTCCGCATGCCGGGGTCAATTCGAAATTCTCTTTCGCGCGGCTGTCTGCCTTCCAGCGCGTCCAGGCCAATGAATTGACTGTGTACATTGATGCCGGGCCGGGTCCTGATCGGCCCCATGGTGGCCGCGCACATGCCGGCGCTCTCGCGTTGACGGTCGATGACGGGCCTGAACGTATCATTACATCGTGCGGGTCTAACCCTGATCTCGACCCGGTCATAAGTGACGCGGCCCGCCGCACCGCTGCACATTCGGTCTTGTCACTGGACGGGGAAGACTCCGCCGTTTTTGCAATCGATCCGGTCACGGGCATGCGCGCCCCTGACGGTCCCGCGCAACTTGCGGTGCGGCGGATGGAAGAGGGCGACCAGTACCTGCTGGAAGGGCAGCATGCTGGGTGGCGCGTACGTCACGGTCTAATCTATCGCCGACGCCTGTATGTTGCGATGAGCGGCTTGCGAATCACAGGCGAGGACAGCCTGTCTCGCCCGATGTCCGATGCCGCTCCAGCGTTTCCCGGCGGACTCATTCCGTTCGAGATACGATTCCATTTGCACCCTGGAATTCAGATCGCAAACGGACCAGACGACCGCACGGTGTTCCTGGGGTTGCCGCAAAGGCAACATGTCTGGAGATTTCGCTGCGAGACTTTGCTTTCCTTGGAAGATTCGCGTTACTGGGGAGGAGAGGCAGCGCAGAAGTCGCAGCAGCTCGTCATTCGGGGAGCCGCAGATCCGGGTGCGGATGGCTCGAAAGCGCCTAATCGGGTTCGTTGGGCGCTCTCCCGTGTGGATGTGGGAGGCCAGGGGGAGAGCTAGTTGAGCAGCGTAGAGGTATCCGCCAGACGGGCGGCCATCGAAGCCAAGGCGCTCTGTTTCGCTTACGATGTCGCGACCGGCATGATCGCCATGTATATGGCGCCGCACATAATCATCATGTTCGCCGGTGGCGCGGCCCCGACCTGGCTGGAGTTTTTCGTCGCTATCGCCTTCGGCGTCACCGCAGCGTTCGCGATGTGGCTGCGCGGCGTTCACCGCCAGGTCTGGCGCCACACATCGCTACGCGACGTGGTGCGCATCTTCCAGGCCGTCGCCCTGACGCACCTGATGTCACTGCCGATCCTGATCCTCGCGAAGGCGCTGGAAAACTATCCAATCGCGTCGATCTATCTGCAGGTGCCGATCTGGCTGGTGGCGCTCATGTTTGTCCGCTTGTGGGCGCGTGGGCGCGCCACCGGCGATCTCTCCGCCATTTTCCGCCGTGAGCCGCCCTATGCGCCGCGTGCGCTGGTGGTCGGTCCTGCCGGGCATGTCGCCGAAGCGCTTCGAGCGGCCCGGAAGGCGCCGTCAGGCACGCCCATTCGCGCCATCGGCATCGTCGAGACGTCGGGACTGCACTACGGGCGCGATATCGAAGGCGTGCAGGTGATGGGCGGTATCGACCAGCTGGCGACGCTGTTAGATCACTACACCGCCCGCTTTGGAGAGTTGCCGTGGATCGCAATCGCGGCTCCCCCTGAGGACCGGCGCACGATGGAGGCAGCCCTCGCTGTCTCCTCCGCCCGCAAGGCGACCCTGCTGCGCATCGGCGCCAAGGCGATGCTGGAACAGATCCGCCCGGCCGACCTTCTGGCGCGGCCAGAACGTCACCTGGACATGGCACCGGTGGCCGGACTGATCTCGGGCGCCCGCGTCTTCATCACAGGTGGCGGCGGGACCATCGGCGGCGAGCTGGCGCGACAGTGCGCAGCTCTGGGGCCGTCCGAGCTTACCATTTATGATGCGTCAGAATTCAACGTATTCGAGATCGACCAGGAGCTCTCGCGGGCTTACCCCAACGTCGTCCGTCGCATCGTCATCGGCGATGTGCGCGACGAGGTGCGGCTCGCGCAGGCGATGCAGGAGGCAGCGCCTGATGTGGTGATCCACGCTGCCGCCCTGAAGCACGTCCCCCTGATGGAGCAGAATCCCAACGAGGCGATCCTCACCAACGTGCTGGGCGCGCGCCGTTGCGCAACCATCGCCGCAGAGCTTAACGTGAAGGCCTTCACCTTCATCTCGACCGACAAGGCCGTGAACCCGAGCAATGTCATGGGTGCCACCAAGCGCGCCGCAGAGCTCTTCATCCAGGCTTTCGCGCCGACAGCGCCCGGTACCCGGTTCTCGCTGGTCCGCTTTGGAAACGTGCTCGGCTCCAAGGGCTCTGTGTCGCCTCTGTTTGAACGTCAGATCGCGGAGGGCGGACCTGTCACCGTGACCCACCCTGACATGACGCGCTATTTCATGAGCGTGGAGGAAGCGTCCGCCCTTGTGCTGCAGGCGTCGGCGCTGTCGGCCAGCTCCACCTCGGAGGAAGCGACGCTCTACGTGCTCGATATGGGCGAGCCGGTGCGGATCATGGATCTCGCGGAAAAAATGATCCGCTTGAAGGGGCTCACGCCAGGGCAGGATATTCTCATCCGCGTTACTGGACCAAGGCCTGGCGAGAAACTTACCGAGACCGTGTTCTACGACCGCGAGCAGGTGAAGGTGACCCCTGTCGATGGGGTTCTCGAAGTGGCCAATACGGGCTCTCCGCCCATCGCCGAAGTCCAGGCGCGCCTCGATGCCGTGATATCCTATGCCGCACGACGCGATCCGCAGGCCTCCCTGTCGATGATTAAGGCGCTTGCGCCTGAAATCTTCGCAGACGAGGCCTGGGGCGAGCCGGTGATGAACGTCCACTGATCGACGCCGGTCGGCGCGGGTATTGATCATCCGCCCGGCAACTCCATCTCTAAGGGATGGAAATGCGCGTCCTTGTATTCAATGGCGAACCTTACTGTGACGGCGACAGGCAGGACAGGCTCGTCAAACGTACACTCGATGTGATCGAAGCCAGCGGCGTCACCGTCGAGGCCAGCGAGCTTTCGGTGGACCGCGGGTCGGCCCTGTTCCTGATCAGCGGCGATTCGGCCGACATTCGCCGCTTGTGGAGCCTTGTTGAAGCGTCTGGCCTGGAAAACGACTGGGAAGCATTCGGCTCGCGACTGGACTGGCAAACCTTCGAGATGAGCCGCTAGAGCCCAGGCCCACCCCGCTGCCGGTGCGGCATGGATGAAGGTTTGAAGACAGGCATCTTGGTGCTATCCGGCGCCCAGCCAGCGCTGGAGCCCGCCCGATATGTCGCCACCCAAAGCCGCCCCGAAGAATGTGCCCGACCGCGTCGTCGTGAAGCGCGCGCTGATTTCGGTCTCCGACAAGGCCGGGCTGGTTGAGCGTGCCAGGAAACTGGCGGCGCTGGGTGTTGATCTGATTTCCACCGGCGGCACGTCCAAGGCTTTCAAGGAGGCAGGCCTGAAGGTGCGCGATGTGGCGGATCTGACAGGCTTTCCTGAAATGATGGATGGCCGGGTGAAAACACTTCATCCGAAAGTGCATGGTGGGCTGCTCTTCCGCCGCGACCTCGAAACCCACACGAAGGACGCGACAGATCATGGCATCGAGCCCATCGATCTCGTCTGGATCAACCTCTACCCGTTCGAAGCCACCGTCGAAGCGGGCGCCGATTTCGACAACTGCGTCGAGAACATCGACATTGGCGGTCCGGCGATGCTGCGCGCAGCATCGAAGAACGCGGACTTTGTCGCCGTCTGCACGGATGGCGGGGACGTCGACGCCGCGATTGCGGACATGGAGCAGGGCGGCGTTTCCCTCAACCTCCGTCGCCGTCTCGCCGCGAAAACCTACGCACGGACGGCCGCCTACGACGCCGCGATCTCGGAATGGTACTGGAAGCAGCTCGATGAAGAGGCGGGCGATTGGCGTGCCTTCGGCGGCAAGCTGCAGCAGACGCTTCGCTACGGAGAGAACCCACACCAGAAAGCCGTCGTCTACGCCGGTCCGGTCAAACGCGCCGGCGTGCTGACAGCGCGGCAAGTGCAGGGCAAGGAACTCAGCTACAACAATATCAACGACACGGACGCGGCTTACGAACTCGTCGCCGAGTTCGACGCGAAAATCTCGCCTGCAGTCGCCATCATCAAGCACGCCAATCCGTGCGGTGTCGCCACCGGCGCGACCGTGACGGAAGCCTATCGCCGCGCGCTTGCTTGCGATTCGACATCAGCCTTCGGCGGCATCATTGCGGTCAACGTGCCGCTCGATGGTCCGACGGCGGAAGCGATCACCGAGATCTTCACCGAAGTCGTGATCGCGCCCGGCGCTGATGAGGCGGCTATGGCGGTGTTCGCAAAGAAGAAGAACCTGCGCCTGCTGCTGACCGATGGTCTGCCTGATCCCTCGCAGCCCGGCATGATGGTGCGCACCGTCGCTGGCGGCCTGCTGGTGCAGGACCGCGACATTGGCCGCATCACGGCTGCCGACCTCAAGATCGTCTCGAAGCGCCAGCCCAGCCCGCGGGAAATCGAAGACCTGATCTTCGCCTTCCGCGTCTGCAAGCACACCAAGTCGAACGCCATCATCTACGCGAAGAACGGGGTAACGGTCGGCATCGGCGCCGGCCAGATGAGCCGCGTGGATTCAGCCCGCATCGCTCGCCGCAAGGCCGAGGACGCCGCTGCAGCCATTGGCGGTAAGGCGGAACCGGAGACGATCGGCTCGGTCTGCGCCTCTGACGCGTTCTTCCCCTTCGCCGATGGCCTGTTGCAGGCAGCGCAAGCCGGCGCGACGGCCGTGATCCAGCCCGGCGGCTCGGTGCGCGACGATGAGGTCATCAAAGCCGCCGACGAAGCCGATCTCGCCATGGTCTTCACAGGCATGCGCCATTTCCGGCACTAGGATTTCCGCCGAACATGAAAATGGCGAGCAGGGCAACCTGCTCGCCATTTGCGTTTCACGTGTGAGACGCCTCAACTCTTGTTTTTGATGTTCGCCTCCTTGGCGGCGATGCGATCTTCAGCGTCGAACTCGATCGGCGCGGCGCCCGGCGCTGACTGGGCATAGGCGCGCGATTTGCGAGCCAGGCGCGACATCGACTCGTTCATCGTACCGGCCGACATCGCCATCTGCTTGCCGCCGCCGACGCCCACGGACGAAGCGTCCGCTATGTTGTCGAAATTGGCGCCCAGGAAGACCACTTCCCACCCTTTGGCTTTCACGCGGTCAAGCGCGGCTTTGACGCCCTCCCGCGTCACTTCACGCGAGGCGTTCTCCTGACCATCCGTCATGACGACGATGACGGCCTTGTCGGGGTTGTCTCCTTCCGCGAGCGAGATGATGCGCACCATCGCATCGAGCAACGGGGTCATCCCGCGCGGGGAGGCGTCCTTGTCGGTGACGATCTCCCAGTGAAGGACAGGCTGTTTGCGGCGCAGTATATCGAATTGCAGGCTCTCCTGGCTGTCGAACACGGCCAGCGTGACGTGGCTATCGACCGACGGACCGTCGGTCTTGTTGGCAAGTTCCTTTGCGAATGCGTTGACGGAGGAAAGCGCTTCCACCCATAGCGACTGCATCGAACCCGAGCGGTCGAGAAGAATGTAGGCCTGCATGCACTGTCCCCTTTTCGGCTGATCCCCAACCCCGCGGACCGGATGACCCGCGGCAGGGACATGGGGCCTGCGACAAGCTGTACCAGTGCTGAGCTGCAAAAAGATCGGTTGCAGATGCACCGTCTTCACCGCGCGCGGAACATCGCCGAATTGCGCCCGTTCGTCCCTGCGGTCGGAATTCAGGAGACAAGAATGACACTTAAAGCAGACGGAAAGTGCGTGGCGATCCTCGCCACCAACGGCTTCGAGGAATCGGAACTATTCTCGCCCAAGGGGGCCATCGAAGCAGCAGGTGGCAGCGTTGAAGTGATCTCGCTGGAGGCGGGCGACATACAAGGCCTGCGTCACATGGAGAAGGGCCGCACCATTCACGTCGACAAGACACTCGCTGAGGCCCACGCGGACGATTACGACGCCATCCTGATTCCCGGCGGCCTCTTCAGCCCGGACAAGCTCCGCACCGAGAAAGATGCGCTGCGTTTCGCCAGCTCGTTCGTGAACCAGCGCAAGCCCGTGTTCGCGATTTGCCACGGCCCGCAGGTGCTCATTTCGGCCGGCGCTGCCAGGGACCGTCGCATGACGGGCGTGAAGTCGATCCAGAAGGATCTTGCCAATGCGGGCGCCGATGTCAGCGATGAAGCTGTCGTCGTTGACGATGGACTGGTCACGTCACGTACGCCGGATGATCTTGACGCCTTCAACGCCAGGATCGTCGAGGAAATCGCCGAGACGAAACACGATCGCCATGAAAAGCATTTTGGCTTCGCGTTCTTCTAGCCAGCGTCTCCGTCACACGCACCCGCATTCATCGCCGCAAGCATCTGCTCGGCGGTGAATTGCGTGCAGTTTGCCGGAGCCCAGTCCTTCGCGACTATCTCGCGAATCCGCCGCTCGTTGATGCCATTTTTCGGACAGACCGCGTCCGGCGCTCCCAATACCAGCCACAGCTCAGCCTCGGCCAGTCCGCGCGCGGCCAGCCCGGCGGCGCATGTTGTGGCAACTTGCAGATCGACGCCCGGTGGCAGGGGCGGCGCATCCGCGCCCGATCGGGCCGGACAGAGACCGCCATCCAGCGCACTCAAACGCGCTGAGCCACGCGTCACCCGACACGATTCCGACGCCGCCCAGATCGGCGCAATTTCTCTGATGCGCGCCTCATTGAGCGTGCCTGAAGGGCAGATCCACTCTGCCGGCCCCGTCAGCACGCTTAACTCCTCACGCGTCACGCCAGCGCCGAGCAGGTCACCCTCGCACTTGGCCCTTGGCTCGATTGCGCAACAAGCAATCTCCGGCTCAGTCTCGCCGCATGCAGAAAGCACAAGGACTGCCGAGATCGTCAGCCCGGAAAGCATCAGGATTGTACGCATCACAACTCCGCGGTGTCTCAGTGTTCGGCTGCGCGCGGCGTGCGCTCGATTGCCTTGAGATAGGCAATCAGCGCATCGGCCTCCCTGACTTTAAAGTCGAAGTGAGGCATTTCATCGTGGCCTACGCGCGTGCCTTCAACGAAGTCTTCGGCCAACCGCTCGCTGTCATATCGCATCAGAATTGACAGAAGCGGAGGGGCGGCCGGGTTGGGGCTCTTACGTTCATCATCGACGGCGTGACAGGTAGAGCAGTTCTTCACTGCTATATCGCGGCCGTGAGCGATAATTGCATCATCATGAGCCGCCGACAGTGCGCCGCGGTCGTCCTGGGCGGCTATCGCCGCGCAGCCCGGAGCAACAAGCAGAGCTGCCAACAAAAGAGACGCGCCGGGCCGAAAAAGAACAGGCTTCATCTGATATTTCCAAGCGCACAGTGTTTTGCCGCTGTCATGACCGACGATAGGGCGGCGACGGCACGCACCACAAGGCCGCTCTCCATGATCCGGTTGCTCCCTGCCCTTAACGCGTTGCTAACCGAAATAGCGCCCCCTTCGCGGGACTAATTCCCACAGGAGTGCGCCCGATGTCGGTCTGCTACCGGCTGGTTCTGGATTCGGTGTGCCGCAGCAATCACCACCGGCTCGCCGTGCTCGCGCTTGAGCACATGCAGGGCGAGGACGCCGCGAAATGGCGCGATACCTTTCTCAAGCATCGCGACGCCTACCTGCAAGGCGCGAAGGCGCCCGACGAAGTCTTCAAGGATTTCAAGAACCACGTTCTCCACGTGCGCGATGGCGATTGGGGAGGCGCGCCGCAAGCCGCCCGCGAGTGGTATCGCCGCACCGTACGCGCGCTCCAGGCGAAGGACTGGCAACACGCTGTCTACAGCGCCGGCGTGATGAGCCACTATGTCGTCGATCCGATCCAGCCTTTCCACACGCACCAGACCGAAGCAGAGGGCACGATCCACCGCGCCGTCGAATGGTCGCTGTCCAAGGCCTTCCCGGAAATGCTGCTTATTCTCGAGCAGGAACTCGGCTTCCCTGATCTCCCCGTGCCTGCAGGCGAGGACTGGCTGGAACGGATGGTGCGCAACGGCGCTGTTGTGTCGAACAAACACTACGAGACGCTGATCGATCACTATAACTTCGACATCGGCCGCAAGAACCCCATCGCGGGTCTCGACCAGGAATTGAAGGACGTGGTCGCAGCTTTGCTGGGCTATGCGGCTGTCACGCTGGCGCGCATCCTTGATCGCGCCATTGGCGAGGCAAAGATCGAGGCGCCCGACGTGAACCTGATGCTCGATACGGTCGGCATCGTCGCGACCATTCCAACACGCATGATCGCCAAGCAGGTCGACGATATCATTGACCGCCGCCTGGTTGGCGCGCAGTACGCGGAATATCGCGCCACAGGAAAAGTACGCGAGACGATGGGCGATGACGATCGCGTCGTGCGCAAGCTGTTCGCCGAGGAGGTTCTGAAAGTCTCGATGGCGACGCTCGATTGCCAATGGCCGTCAGAGAGCGGGACGAAAGCCGGGAAGGGCGCGAGGCCGCGTGTCACCAGGAAGATCAAGGCGCCGAAGGCCCTCGCCGAGGACGTGGTCGAACTCACCGAAAAAGTCATGACGCCGGAAACCAATCCGAAAGCCAAGCCCGTTGCAGAGCCGAAAGCCGAACCCGCACCGAGCCAGCCGCGCGTGCGTCTCAGCCGCGAAGCGGCGATTGTCGATGCGCCTTCGATCGGCCCCAAGACCGCCAGCCGCCTCAGCGTCATCGGCGTCAACACGGTCGGTGACCTGCTGTCGCTGGCCCCGGAAGAAGCGGCCCATCGCATCAGGGCCAGCCACATCAACGCCGGTGTCATCAAGGACTGGCAGGCGCAGGCGCTGCTGGCGTGCTCTCTGCCTGATCTCAACGGCTCCAATGCACAGATCCTGGTCGGCGCCGGCATTTACAGCGTCGATGATCTCGCCGGCATCGATCTCGATTCGCTGATGGACGCCATCGATCTCTACGCGACGTCCAGGGAAGGCGAACGCCTGCTACGCGATGGCAAGCCGCCCTCGCGCGAGCGTGTGAAAGGCTGGATCGAATCCGCCATCATCGCCTGCGAGAATCGCACCGCCGCTTAGGCGCGTTGCTCGTCGCGCGTGAGAATGCCGCGCGCGAGCAGGGCGGCGACTTCCGCCTCTGACAGGCCGAGCCAGCGATGCAGCACCTCGGCATTGTGCTCGCCCTTGTGCGGCGCCGGTCCGCGCACGCCTGCCGTCGCCTGCGAGAAGCGATAGGGCGTCTGCGCCATCGGCCGCACACCACCAGCGCGGTCGTCGATATCGATCACGGATTTACGGAAGGCGAGCGTCGGTTGTTCCCGCAGCGCCTTGCCTGAGCGCACGCGTCCCCAGGCGAGGTTCATTTTCGCCATCGCGCCTTCGACCGCCTCCCACGATGCGAGGCTCAGCATGAAGGTCGCCACCGCATCGCGCCGCGCCGTGATCTTTGCCTCGAGCGCCATGTCGGCTGTCACCGGATCGACCACGCCGAACTCTGCCGTCAGCAGCTTCCATAGCCAGCGGAAATCCACCGACACCAGGATCGCGCCAACGCCCGTGTCCCAGATGTCCGGCGGCAGGTTGCGCGTCGCCTCCGCATCCTCGATCTCGAAGTGGAACTGGTCATCGCTCACCAGCGTGGCATCCATCATCGACAGGTCGATGTGCTGGCCACGTCCCGTGCGTCCCCGCATGATCACGGCGGACAGCAGGGCGACCAGACCGTGGAGACCCGCATTGGTATCGGCCACCGACAGCGGCAGGTCGATCTTCACGCCCCGCTGGCGCACCACGCGATCAATCAGGCCCAACTCTGCATGCACGATCGGCGCATAGGCGGGCCGCTGCGACTCCGGACCGTCCCGCCCGAATCCGGAAATCGATAGCATGATAAGCTTCGGGTTCGCCGCCGCGAGCGTCTCGTAGCCTATGCCCAGCCGCGACATCACATCCGGCCGAAAATTCTCCAGCACCACGTCCGCATGCTTAACCAGCGCGAGCACCAGAGCCTGAGCGCCGTCCGCGCGCAAATCGATCGAGATGCCCTGCTTGCCTGCATTGATCATGTTGAAATAGCCGGAAATCCCGGCCGTCATCTTGCCCCACAGCCTGCTGGAGTCGCCCTCCGGCGGCTCCACCTTCACCACCTCCGCCCCCAGATCGCTCAGCATCCGTCCAGCAAAAGGCCCCGCCAACACGCGCGAGAAATCCAGAACCTTCAGGCCTTCGAGTGGATAGCCGAATTCGGTAGGCGCCATCGTAAAACTCCCCGCGCGCCATCGGGGCGTCGCACGTACAGGTTAGAGCCCTGCCGTCCGATGCGCACCACCAATCCGCGCCAGCAGTGCGCTCCCTTTGAGAAGTCCAGTCGCAATTGAGATGCAAGGGCGGGAAGAGGGTGCGCTCAATTAATCCCATTTAGTTACATGATTTTGAATATAATTACGGTAGGATGGAGTCACAGGGTCGGTCTGGACGGTGTTGAATACTTTGGGGCTCGCAAATGCGTGCGGAACTGAACAGCTTGCAGAACAGACCCGTGTCCGATGACGAGTGGCGCGGCCTCGAGCTCAAGGCCGAGCGCACGGCGGGATTCCGCAACGGTGCGCTGTCTGTCTTCACCGTCGTGCTGATGGTCGGCGCGTTCTGGGTTGGTCTGCAGTCCGCCTCCCTGTTCTGAGCGCCACTGGTCAGAGCATCAATCTTGCCCTTGGCTGCCGGACAATTGCGGTAGAGACTTCGGGCCCATGAGCAACCGCAAGAGCAGACGCCGCGCCGCCGCTGTCCACCGCAGCGCGCCACGCGTGTCCCCCGCTGAGCGGCGCCAGCTGTTCACACGCGTTGGCCTGGTGCTGCTGGCGATCTTCGCCGTCATTGCCTTCATCGCCATCACGCAGATGATGCGCTGAGTGACGGAACCGCAACTATCGCCGCCGTGCGACTCCCCTCACTACAAAGGCGACAGACCGCAACCCATGTCACAACAGGAAGCACACTGATGAAACGCCTTCTGCTCGCCTTGCCGCTGATGGTCGCCGCCGTCGCCTGTGCGCCGGCGCCTGCGCCGGCAGAGCCCACCCCGGCTGTCGTCGAAACGCCTGCGCCCGCGCCGGTGGCGGAGCACAAGCCGGTCAACCTGATGATCCTCTACTCACTGAAGGCGGGCGTCACGCCGGCTGACTTCGAAGCCTGGGTGAAGTCGACCGACTATCCGGGCATGCGCGGCCTCGGCAGCGTCGCCGATTTCCGCACGCACCGCGCCGAGAAACTGCTGATGGGCGATGGCAAGCCGACGGTGCAGTACATCGAGACCTTCTCGATCCCGAACCTCGACGCTTTCGTCGCCGAAGACATGCCGGGCGCAACCGTGCAGGGCATCATGGGCCAGTTCATGGGCTTCGCCGAAGCCCCGCAATTCATCGTCGTGTCCGAGATCCAATAGATTGACGCGAAGCCTCCCGCGAAAGCGGGGGGTGAGCGACGGCGCCGAAGACGCGATTTGATCCGGGGGATCAAAGCGAGACGTGAAGCCCCGGCCGAGGCGGCTCGCCTCCGATGACCGAGCGCGACGCCCTCATGAAGGTCTGGGAGTTCAGGACCTCGGGCTGCCCGCAGAGTCGAACCTTCAACGCTGCAACCGCCGAAGCGATGCGCCAACTGCGCGGAGCAACGGGTGGCATGGCGCTATCCGGGTGGACTCGTCTCTGATGCGCCTGAATGCAAAAGGACGCCCCCAGGGCGGGAGCGTCCTCTTTAACGGCCCGTTGGTGGGGCCACAGACCGTTGCGAATGCAGCTATCTCATAAATTGGGCGCCCAGAGAACGCCCCGGCGCGTGAATCTTCGTCAGCCTGCCGCCAGACAGATGGCTACGTCACGGCAGAAAACCCCCTCCGTCCATTTCCCTCGGCCCTGCTTTTCCACCGGGAAAAAGAGGGCAAATTCAAACTGAGACACTACCTTTTTCAGACTCCGTTTGACTCTCCCCCGGCCTTGAGTCCCTATGGAACAAAACAGGAACTCAGGTGCCGGGAAAGGAGCTGTCATCGTGGCGAATGTCGATCTGGAAGCGCTGCGCTCTCAGGTTTCCCGGCTTGAGAGAGGGTCCTCGCCGATTGCCGGCGCGCGGTTCGCGACGGGGTCGCTGGCGATCGATGCGGCGCTCGGCGGAGGCATGGTGCGGGCCGCCCTGCATGAGGTTTTTGCCGACGGCATGGCGAACGAGCCTGCGGCCGCCGCCTTCGCCATTGCACTTGCCCTGCGGGCCTCGCAGGGACGGCCGATCGTCTGGGTGCGGCAGGATTTCGTCGGGCTGGAGATGGGCGAGATCTATGCCCCCGGTCTTGCCGAGCTTGGCCTCTCGCCCGAGCGGCTGATCCTCGTGCGGGCGCGGGACGGGCCGGCGGTTTTGCGGGCGGGGGAGGAGGCGGCGCGGTGTCCGCCGCTTGGCGCCTTGCTGATCGAGCCCTGGGGGAATCCCAAGACGCTCGATCTCGTGGCGACGCGCAGGCTGGCGCTGGCCGCTGCGCGCTCGAACCTGCCGCTGTTCATGGTGCGCGCCGGGGGAACGCCAACGCCCAGCGCCGCCGCCTCGCGATGGAGCATCCGGTCCGCGCTCTCCCGTCCCTTCGCGACGGAGGCGCCGGGGCATCCCTGCTTTGTCGCCGACCTCTTGAGAGACCGCGCCGGGGCCGCAGGCCAGGGCTGGGTCGTGGAATGGAATCGTGACCGCCTTGCTTTCAATGACATCAGCGCAGGGGATGGGGCGGCGCTTCCTGGCCGTCTGGTTCCCGACCTTGCCGGTGGACCGCATCGTGCGGGCGACGGCAGACGCGCGGGATAAGCCGGCGCTTGTCGTCGTCGAGAAGCAGAAGGGCGCCATGCGTCTCGTCACGCTTAGCCGTGCGGCGCGGCGGGCAGGGCTGACGCCTGGCATCTCGCTGGCGGATGCGCGCGCGCGTATTCCCGACCTCTGGGTCGAGGAGATTGATCACCGTGCGGATGCCGCCCTGCTGGAGGCTGTTGCGAAAGATTGCGACCGCGTCACGCCGGTCGTGATGATTGACGCCCCCGATGGTCTCCTGCTCGAGATTACCGGTTCGGAGCACCTGTTCGGCGACGAGGCAAAGCTGCGTCTCGGCCTGTCCCAACGCCTCCGCCGAGCCGGCCTGCATGTGCGCACTGTCATCGCCGGCGCGCCGGATACCGCCCGCGCGCTCGCCCGCCACGGCAATGTCGCCATCGTACCGCCGGATGGCGATGCCGCCGCGGTCCGCTCGCTGCCCATCGCCGCACTGAACCTGCCCGAGAGAGACCGCATCGCCATTTCCCGCGCCGGTCTGAAGACCATCGGCGCCCTGGCCGACCGCCCCGCACAGCTCTTCTCCGCCCGCTTCGGCCAGCAGATGACCCTCAGTCTCAGCCGCCTGCAGGGCATCGCCCACGCCCCGCTCACGCCGGTTCGTCGCGTGCCCACATTGTGGGTCGAGCGTCTTTTCCCGGAACCTATCGGACGCATGGAAGACATCGAAGCCGTACTCGCTGACCTGCTGCGTGAGGCTACGAGCGAACTCTCCGCGCGCCGTGAGGGCGGTCGCCTTTTCGAGGCGGCTTTCTTCCGCGCCGACGGCGCCGTCCGCCAAATTGCGGTGGAGACTGGCCGGCCGCTGCGCGAGGCGACCGTGCTCATCCGCCTTTTTCGCGAACGCCTGGAAACGCTGGCCGATCCGCTCGACCCAGGCTTCGGCTTTGATCAGGTCCGCCTCTGCGTTCACGTCGCCGAACCTCTTGGCGTTGCTCAGCCAGGCCTTGATGGTCACGCCATCGAGGCGGACGAGGTGGCTGACCTTGCCGATCGCCTCGCCACCCGCTTTGGTCCGGGGCGTGTTCTGCGTTTCGTGCGCGAGAATACACACAATCCTGATCGCGCCGTCCGCGCCATACCCGCCAGCTTCAACTCCCCTGGCTTTAGTCCCCCCGGCTTCGATCCAATGACCTCTGCTGTCTGGCCCACGCCGGAGGAAGGCGAGCCGCCGCTTCGCCCCACCCACATCTTCGATCCGCCGCACCCGATCGCGATCAAGTTCGCCGAAGTGCCCGATGGTCCGCCGCGTCGTTTCTCCTGGCGCCGGAAAGAGTATGACGTCGCTCGCGCTGAGGGGCCCGAACGCATCGCGCCTGAATGGTGGCGCAGCGACGCCGCCGCTGACGCCCGCGACTATTACCGCATCGAGGATTCCGAGGGCCGCCGCTTCTGGCTCTTTCGATCCGGCGTCTATGGCGGCGCCGCGCCGCCCGCCTGGTATCTCCATGGCGTCTTCGCATGAGCGAGCCGACAAACATCGTCAGCTTTCCGCCGCGCACAGGGCAAGGTGAAGACTCCCCCGCGCCGCCCTACGCCGAACTCGCCGCCGCCACCAACTTCTCCTTCCTGCGCGGTGCGTCGACGGCAAAGGACATGATCCTGCAGGCGCTCCTTCTGAATCATTCGGGCATAGGAATCGCCGATCATAATACGGTTGCCGGCGTCGTGCGTGCCTGGACAGAACTGAAGCAGTTCCGCGCCGACGGCTTGCCCACGCATGACAAGGTCAGGGAAGGCGGGTCGCCCGGAGAAGTTGGATGGATTGCCCACCCGGATGAAGACGAACTCAAGGCCATAAGCGCAGAGCTGCAGAGACGTGCGCTCGCCTTCAAACTGGTTGTCGGCGCACGCCTCGTCTTCACCGACGGTACGCCTGATATCATTGCCTATCCGGTGAACCGCTCGGGCTGGGGGCGCCTCTGTCGTCTTCTCACCAAGGGCAATTTGCGCGCGGCTCCCGGGGTGGATCGCGCGACAAAAGGCGAGTGCCGCCTGACGCTGGATGACCTGCTGTTCCATCCCGCCGAGCTTCTGCTGATCGTCATGCCCGGAGAAAGGCTTGAGGGGCTTCAACCGCTTCTCTCCCGGCTGCACAGGTCTGCCTGCGTATGGCTGGGCGCGACCATGCATCGCCGCGGCGATGATCTGCGTCGCCTCCACAAGCTCAAGAAAATCGCGGCGACCGCAGGCGTTCCCCTGATCGCCGTCAACGATGCGCTCTATCATGCGCCGGTCCAGCGCGACTTGCAGGATATCGTGACGTGCATTCGCGAGGGCGTGAAAATCACCGAAGCAGGCAGGCTTCTGGAGGCCAACGCGGAACGGCACCTGAAGGAAAGACAGGAAATGGCGCGGCTCTTTGCTCACGCGCCAGAGGCAGTCGATCAGGTCGCGATCTTCCTCGATCTTGTCGAGTTCGATCTCGAGCAGCTCAGTTATCAGTACCCTGAAGAACCCGTTCCGCCCGGCTGGAAAGACCAGGCCTATCTTGAAGATCGCACGTGGTTCTACGCGCGCATGAAATACGGCGACGCGATACCGAGGAAAGTCGAAGAGCTCCTGGCAAAGGAACTCGCCTTTATCCGGGATTACAGGCTTGCGCCATATTTTCTCACGATCTTTGACACGGTCCGCATCGCCGACAATCTTGGCATTCTTTGTCAGGGGCGTGGCTCGGCTGCCAACTCCGCCGTCTGTTACGTTCTGGGCATGACCTCGGTGGACCCCGCTACATTCGATGTACTTTTCGAACGCTTTCTGTCTGCCGAGCGAAAGAACGAGCCGCCCGACATCGATGTCGACTTCGAGCACGAGCGCCGCGAGGAAGTGATCCAGCATATCTATGAGCGCTATGGCCGTGAGCGTGCGGCCATCGCAGCGACCGTAATTCATTACCGGCCGCGCAGCGCCATGCGCGAAGTCGGCAAGGTTTTCGGCCTTACCGATGATGTGACGGCCCAGCTCTCCGGCCTTGTCTGGGGCAGCTGGGGAGCGGCGCCCGCCGCGCAGCAACTTCGTCAGGCCGGCCTGGATCCCGAAAATCCCTTGCTGCATCGCGCCCTGGAATTCGCCAATCGGCTGCAGGGCTTTCCACGCCATCTGTCACAGCACGTCGGCGGCTTTGTACTGACATCTGGCCGCCTCGATGAATTCGTCCCGATCGGAAACGCCGCGATGGATGAGCGCACCTTCATCGAGTGGGACAAGGACGACATCGACGCGTTGCGGGTCATGAAGGTCGATGTGCTTGCGCTCGGCATGCTCACCTGCATCCGCAAGGCGCGCGACCTTCTCTATCGCCATGGCGATGTGCGCTATGGCTTGCGCGATTTTCCGGCAGAAGATCCGGCTGTCTACGACATGCTGTGCAAGGGCGACTCGATCGGCGTCTTCCAGGTTGAAAGCCGGGCCCAGATCAACATGTTGCCGCGCCTGAAGCCGCGCAAAATGTACGACCTGGTGATCGAGGTTGCGATCGTTCGCCCCGGCCCGATTCAGGGCGACATGGTTCACCCCTACCTGAAGCGCAGGGAAGGGGCCGAGATCGTTACCTATCCCTACCCGAAAGGCGGCAATCCGAGAGAACTCTACGACATACTCTGGCGCACCGAAGGCGTCCCGCTGTTTCAGGAACAGGCCATGAAGATCGCCATGGTCGCGGCAGAGTTCACGCCAGAGGAGGCCAATGGTCTGCGACGCGCAATGGCGACGTTTCGCAATGTTGGCACGATTCACAAATTCGAAGATCTGATGGTCAAGCGCATGACCGCGCGAGGCTATGACCCCGATTTTGCCAAGCGCTGTTTCGACCAGATCAAGGGCTTCGGTTCCTACGGTTTTCCTGAAAGTCACGCGGCGGCCTTTGCGCAGCTGGTCTACGTCTCATCGTGGATCAAGTGTCATCATCCGGCGGCGTTTGCGTGTGCTTTGCTGAACTCGCAGCCGATGGGGTTCTACGCGCCAGCGCAGATCGTGCGAGATGCGCAGGAGCATGGCGTTGAGGTCCGCGAGATCGACGTGAACCACAGCCATTACGACAACACGCTGGAGCGGCGCGAGGATGGCGCGCTTGCGCTCCGCATCGGTTTTCGCCAGATCGACGGCATGTGCGAGGCCGATGCGCACGCGCTCGTTGCGCGGCGCGGGCAAGGCTTCACCAGCGTCGCCGATATGCGCGAGCGCGGCCGTATCTCCACGCCCATGCTGCGCCGTCTTGCGGATGCTGACGCCTTTCGCTCGCTCGATCAGGACAGGCGACAGGCGCTGTGGGATGTGCGCCGCCTGCCGGATGATGACCTGCTGCCGCTGTTCGCTGCGGTGCATGCGCGCGAACTGGGCGAGGAGCCTGAAAGCCATCTCCCAGACATGCCGCTCGGCGAGCATGTGGCGGCCGATTACCAGACGGCGCGCCTGTCACTGAAGGCGCACCCGATGCAGATCCTGCGTCCTGTCTTTGCCGCCGAACGCATCCTGTCCTGCAAGCAGACCACAGACCTGAAGGATGGCTACTGGGCGCGCACCGCCGGCATCGTCCTCGTTCGTCAGAGGCCTGGCAATGGCAAGGCGATCTTCATCACGCTCGAGGATGAAACCGGCGTCACAAATGCGCTGCTCTGGGCCCGCACCTTCGAGACATTCCGCGCGCAGGTGATGGGCGCCCGCCTGCTGCTGATCGAGGGCAGGGTGCAGCGAAGCAAGGAAGGCGTGACGCACCTCATGGGCGTGCGCGTGACCGACCGCTCGGCCGAACTCGATCGCCTGTCCGAGGATCATGTCGTGCACACCGAACTCACGCGCGCCGACGAGATCAGGAACCCACAACATCCACGTGGCCCCAAAGGCGCCGACGGCAAGTTCATCCACCCCCGCAACGTCCGCGTCCTGCCGAAATCGCGCGATTTTCACTGAGGCGCGCAAATCCCGGGGCGACGCGCGCTGGCGTCCGGACAGCCCCTGGTTTCCGGCAGGCGCGCCCTCAACCTGACCAGCCCACGAAGTGTCCGTCCGTCAAAGGACGAGCGCGCCAGCAAAGAAAAAGGCCGCTCCGGTCAACACCCGGAGCGGCCTTGTCCTGACGGCAGTGACCTAAGCCTAGTTACCGATCTTCAGCGAGACGCCGATGATGCGGGGTTCGTTGACGAAAGCGGTGTTGTTGTTGAAGTCGATGCCGCCCTTGATGTTGTCCTCGTCCGTGATGTTGCGGGCAAAGGCCGCAACTTCCAGCGATCCATCGGTCTTGGCCCAGCCGAATTTCAGGCCGCCCTCGATCTGGTCGTCGGTCTGGAATTCAACCGATTCATAGAGGAAGAGGTTGGTCTTGCCCTGATAGGCCAAGTCGGTGAAGGCGAAGAGTTCGCCATCAGAACCCCACGGGATCGAATAACGGGCGGTGAGGTTGGCGATGGTCTCCGGCGCGTTCGGGAACGGGTTGCCGTCGATCAGCGCCTGGCCGAGGCCATTGCGCGGATCGGTGACCGTGCACTGGGCGCAGACGCCGACGGCGAGACCCGGATCGTCGATCTCGGAGTCGACATAGGAGAGGCCGCCCGTGAAGACGAGGTTGTCGAGCGGTGCCCATTCGGCGTCGACTTCGAGACCCCAGGCCTTGCCTTTATCCGCGTTGATCAGCTGGACGAGGTTGCCCGCGCCGCCGACCGCTGTGAGCTGGATGTCCGAGACTTCGTAGGTGTAGGCGGCCCCGTTGAAGCGCAGCGTGTCGTTGAGCAAGGTCGACTTGAAGCCGGCCTCGTAAGAGATCACCGTTTCCGATTGCGCGGCCGAGGGCGGTGCGAAGAAGGCGACGTTGCGGCCCTGGATCGACGGTCCGCGGAAGCCATCAGCGATACGGGCGTAAACCGACATGTCGTCGTTGAGAGCGTACATCGCGCTCAGGTCCCAGCTGACATGTTCGTCCGAGATCGAGATGTTGTTGGACGGCGCTGCGGCGACGCTGAAATCCTTGTCGTCATTGGTATAGCGCAGGCCGCCGGTGACGCTCAGCGCGTCGTTGACGGCATAGCTCGCCTGGCCAAACACGGCCCACGCCTTGTTGGAGTGGGTGACAGTGGTCGAGGGCGGGAAGCCGAACGGGCCGACCGTGGTGACGGTGAAGTCAGCGTCGAAGAAATATGCGCCGGTCTGCCAGGAGAGCGGGCCGCCCGTGTCGGATGCGAGCCTGAATTCCTGTGTCGTCTGATCGAGATCATCGATCGAGTCCTGCGTATCGGCATCGAACGGGATGAAGCCCGGGCCGACGCCGGCGACGCCGCCATCGATGTCACCGCGGCTGAGGCCGTTGGTGTTCTCGTAAGCGGTGATCGAGGTCAGGACCATGTCGCCGAAGTCGTAGGCGATGTTGGCCGACGTTCCCCAGCCGGAGTAGGACTGCGGGTTGCCGCCGCCCTGGTTGAAGGAGACCGTGTCGCGATCATAGTTGGCGTTGAGGCCGTTCGTGCCCGTGGTGATCACGTTGGCGCGGAACACGGCGGCGGTGCCGTCGAGCTCGCGGCCATGGACGTTAAGCAGCACGTCGAGGGCGTCGCTCGGTTTGAAGGCGACCTGCAGGCGGCCAGCAGTCTCATCATAGCCGCCGAGGTTTTCTTCGCCTGAAACCCGCGTGTTGTCGATCCAGTCGTCGCGATGCTGCCACAGGCCAGAGGCGCGGACCTGGACGCCCGGCATCAGCGTGCCGCCGACAGCGGCGTCGACCGTGGCCGTGCCGTAGGTGCCGTACGAGGCGGCGAGGCGCGCTTCGGTAGCTTCGGTCGGACGGCGCGAGGTGAAGCGGATGATGCCGGCCGTGGTGTTGCGGCCGAACAGCGTACCTTGCGGGCCGCGATAGACCTCGACGCGGTCGACGTCGAAGATCGGGGTCGATTTCAGGACGACGTTTTCCATCACCACGTCGTCCATGATCACGGAGACCGGCTGGGACGCGGCAAGATCGAAGTCAGTGTTGCCGAGACCGCGGATGTAGAAGCGCGGGGCAACGCGGCCGTTGGAGCTTTCGGCGTAGAGCGCCGGTACGCGCGCGGCCAGCGAGACGACGTCGTCGCCCGACGAGAAGATCGACGAAATCGCGTCGCTCGACAGGGACGCGGCCGAAACCGGAACGTCCTGCAGGTTTTCTTCACGCTGGTTGGCGGTGATGATGATCACGTCGAGCTTGCTGTCCGTCGCTGCGGTCTGGGCCATCGCGGGGGCGGCAAGCAGGGCGGTGGCCGAAGCGGCGGACATAAGGGCAAGCAGCAATTGCCGGCCGGCGGATTTGCGGTGGACCATGGACGAACGCTCCCGGGTGAAATTGTGGGGCGCAGATCAGCCGAACAGGGTTGACGAGTCTTGCGCATACACGTCGGAATTGTACGTATACGACGCATTTTGCGCGTTCGATGCAAAACTGTCACGTGACGCATAGCCAGGCTTCGCACAGGTTTCGCGTCTTGCGGGAGTTATCGCCGTGAGCTTGCGCCCCGGACACGAAACCAGGTGCGGACAGACGGAATCGTCAGCCGGTGGCCTCAGGCGATGATGTCCGGCGTCATCTTCGAGGACAGCCACATGATGCGGTCCTTCAGGCGCAGTTTTTCGCGCTTGAGCCCCATGAGGCCGATGTCGTTGCCGCCGACCCGTTTCATCTCCTCGATCGAGGCGTCGAGGTCACTGTGACGCTGGCGCAATTCTTCCAGCTGCTGGACCATCGCCTCGATATTGGTCGGGTCGAAAACGATATCGCTCAACCCATCGGCCTCCCCTGCGCGCCCCTCGAATCGACACGGAATTCCGCTCGCGATTCAAGGGACTGGAATACGGAAGCGGTTTGCCGGACCTGACCGTCCCGTTACCCTATACCAAATCCGGACCGTTCCGGGAAGCTCCATCGCGCCCCCGGGCGCCTTCCGCATGGGCGCGGGACAGTCATTTGTGATGGCAACTGAAAAATTTTCGCACGCGCGCAGATTTGCACCGTTCAGGTCGTGACGCGCGAATTTCTTCATGTTTCACTCTGCTTGCGGCTGGAAAGCGAGCCGCAACGGATTCCTCGAAACTCCTGTCGAGGCCGTAGCGGACGCGGCCCTTCCGCTCGCGGTCGGGTTGGCACCCCTCCCACGTCCGCTGGACGTGGCGGTTCGCCCAGACAAGGAGAGTCCTCTCGATGAGCCTGGAATCACGCATCAAGGAATTGAGCGAGCGTCATAAGCGGCTTGAAGCCGCCATTGATGCCGAGCTGAAGCATCCTGCCGGCGACGAAGTGCGAATTCATGAGCTCAAACGCAAGAAACTTCGATTGAAAGACGAGATCGCCAATCTGCGGCTGAACTAGCCGCCGCCCGCCCGAACGGGGTCCTCACCGGCATTCCCCATCTTTTGATCCGACCCACTTTGGATCATTGCGTGGCGCTCAACTTGTCGTTGACCTGGGCCGCGACCCCGCGAATGGTTGCGGAGCCGGGGCGGCAGGTGAGCGACGGACGAGGGTGACCTGATGCGTGGGCTCTGGGAGAATGAAAAGACGCTGTCGCCGGCGCTCTTGCGCTCGGCGATGGGCATGGTCGGCGCCTTTCTGGCGCTGTGCGCGGGCGTGATGCTCGTGATCGCAGTCGCGAGTGTGGCCGCGGGTAACTACGCCCCCGCCGCGATGCAGCTGGCGGCCGGCATTGCACTGCCGCTGGGCATCTGGCTCGGCCTGCGGATTCTTGCTGACATGCTTGTCGTCTCGCACCGTTCGCAGGAGCGGCTGGAGATGATCGTGCAGCTGGCCGGCGGTCAGGCGGTCGCCGAACCCGAACCGGTCTTCACGCCCAATGGCGCAAGCATTGGACGGGCCGGCGATGACGGGCCGGCCTATCCGGCGGAAGACTGAGCAGCAGGGATTACTCCCCGCCGCCATCCTTGTTCTTGCCGAAGTTGGCGAACAGCTGCTCGGCGGTGATGTTGCCGCGCGGACGCTCTTCTCCGTCGGCAGTGACTTCGTCGTCAGCAACCGGTGCAGGCGTCACGACCTTGCGAAGGGTCGGACCCGCCATACGGACATCGTTTTCTTCACGGGCCTGCGATTTCTTGGAGGCAGCGCGGGAGACGATGGCGTCGAGTTCGATCTGGGAGCACAGGCCGAGCGTCACCGGATCGACCGGCTTGAGGTTCGGCGAATTCCAGTGCTGGCGCGAGCGCACGCTGTCGATGGTCGATTTCG
Source organism: Hyphomonadaceae bacterium (assembly GCA_040398425.1). Classification (GTDB taxonomy): domain Bacteria; phylum Pseudomonadota; class Alphaproteobacteria; order Caulobacterales; family Hyphomonadaceae; genus UBA7672. The sequence goes on along the minus strand of JBBATZ010000003.1, from coordinate 105,512 downwards.
TCGTGCCGATCAGTTTCGAGATCTGGGCGTCGGTCACTTCCGGATGGTGGCGCAGGAACCATGCGATCGCATCCGGGCGATCCTTGCGGCGCGACACTGGCGTGAACCGGGCACCCTTCTTCTTGGCTTCCGGCACGTTGGCGTGTTTCAGCGGCGGCATCTTGAGGGTGTAGGTCTTGTCCTCTTCGCCCTTGCCGATCTCTTCACGTGTCAGCTCGCCCGAGGCCACGGGATCTGCGCCGCGCATGTTCTCGGCAACCTCGCCATCGGCGATGCCCTTCACCTCGAGCGGGTGCAGTTCGCAGAATTCCGCGATCTGTTCGAAGGTCAGCGTGGTGTTGTCGATCAGCCAGACGGCTGTCGCTTTCGGCATGAGGATTTTGGCCATGGGTCGCCTCGTTAGTTCTTAAAAGCAAAAACCCGGCGCTTAGGCCGGGTTACTCGGAATTGTCGAGAATGGGAAGTAGTCCTAAGCTTAACTGATATAATTCAGGTTTTCCCGAATGTGAACCTTATTTGCGAGGTTCCGCCCCCTCGGAATCAAGGCACTAGGCGACAACCTGCAGAATTATTTTTCCGGCATGGTCCGCCGTCTCCATTTTTGCGTGGGCAGCGTCCGCCTCGGCGAGGGGGAACACCCCGCTGACCTGGGGCCGGAACTTGCCCGCGGCAATCCAGGGCCAGACGTTCCTGACCACCCCATCCGCCAGCATGGCCTTGTGGGCATCGGTCCGGATCCGCAGGGTCGAACCGGAGACCGAGATCCGCTTCAGCATCAGGCGGGTGAGGTCGCCCTCGATCCGCGAGCCCTGCAGGAAAGCGATATAGGACAGGCGTCCGAGGTCATTGAGGATGGTGAGGTTCTTCTCGAAATAAGGCTTGCCGACCATATCGAGCACGACATCGACGCCGCCGGCATCGCGCAGGATCGTCTCGAAATCCTCGGTCTTGTAGTTGATCGCGCGTTTCGCCCCCAGGCTCTCGCAAAGGCGGCATTTTTCCTCTGTGCCGGCGGTCGCGTAGACAGTTGCGCCCCAGGCCGTTGCGAGCTGGATCGCGGTTGTGCCGATGCCGCTGCCGCCGCCATGGACGAGGAAGGCCTCGCCCGGCTTGAGCTGGCTCATGTGGAAGACGTTGTTCCAGACAGTCAGCACCGTTTCGGGGAGGCCCGCAGCTTCCACGAAAGAAAGCGGCGCCGGCAGGGGCATGGTCGAACCTTCATGCGCCACGGCGTATTCGGCATAGCCGCCGCCGGGCACCAGAGCGCATACCTTGTCGCCAACCTTCCAGCGCGTGACGCCTTCGCCCACCGCTTCGATTTTGCCTGCGACTTCAAGGCCCAGCGTCTCCGGGGCGCCAGGGGGCGGCGGATAGCGGCCTGCCCGCTGGATAAGGTCGGGACGATTTACCCCCGCTGCGTGAACCTGGATCAGAACCTGCCCCGGTCCGGGCGAAGGCTTCCCGATTTCGTGCAGGGTGAGCTTTTCCCCCACGACCGACTTCACCGCGGTCATCATCAGTTTGGACATTTCGGGCATCCCGCGCTTTAATCATGAACGTAAGGGTCAGGCTGACTTGGGCGCGCTAAGGGCACGCGGTCAAGCAGGGGCCGGGAGCGCGGTGCGAGGAAGCTGGGAGGCGCGGCCATGACATTCGACGAAGAGCCGATAAGGGTTGTAAAACGCGGTCTGGACGACATGTCGATCCAGGAACTGAAAGACCGGATCGAGGCCCTCAAAGGCGATATCGCCGCCTGCGAAGCCATGATCGTGAAGAAGGAAGCGACACGGAAGGCGGCGGAGGCGGCGTTCTTCAAATCCTAGCCAGAAATCCTGGCCGGCGAGTCGTCGCTGACCACTGGCTGACGACAGGCTGATGAAGGTGCTGCAGACTGTCGCTGGGTTGCAGCGGCAAGGGACTTGCGTGACGCCAGACGTCCTTAGGGGACGTAGTATTGGGATTGCCTTCATCAAGGCAGCACAAGGTCCTGTCCGGGCCTGCGGCCCATGATGAGTAGTTTGAGGGACTAATGCGCGACGCCATGTATTCCGCCGACCCTGTGCCAGATCACTGGAAGCAGCGGGTCACCGAATTTGCCGGGTCGGAGATGTTCGACCGCCTTTTCAAGGAAGGCATGGCGCTCGTCGAAGAAGCCGCGAGCTATCTCGATGGCCCTGGCCGGATCGACAGCCGCAAGCTGAACCGCGAACTCGCGCTGGTCTACGCTGCCGAGAGCATGGAAGTGACGACGCGCCTGATGCAGGCCGCTTCCTGGCTGGTCGTTCAACGCGCCGTGCGCGAAAAGGACATGAAGGTCGAAGAAGCGGGCGACGAGAAATATCGCATCTCCAAACCCGGCGAACCGCATCCGGTGGATCGCGCCACAATGCCGGCGCAACTCATGGCCCTGGTTGATCGTTCGCGTGGACTCTACGAGCGCGTCTGGCGTTTCGATGCGGCGCTTTACTCGGAATCGCTCCAGCCGGCCGAAAACCATGTGATGAAGCAGATCGATCGCCTGCGCCGCGCAGCCGAAGGCGGCGCCTTCGATCCGCTGTCGGTCTGGCGCCGGTAGGCTTCCTCAGCGCATAATCCAAATCCACCATCGTACGCAGGCGTTCACGCGGCGCGTGCGGACAGAGAGCCTGGGGGATGCATCGGCATCGCAAGCGCGACATAGCGGTCGCGGTCGGCGCAGCAGCGCTCGCCGGTTTTGTCGATGCGACCGGCTTTCTTAGTCTGGGTGGCTTCTTCGTCTCGTTCATGAGCGGGAATTCGACGCGGCTGGCGGTCGGCCTCGCGGGCATTCCTGCGGAGGCGCTGATCGCTGGGCGCCTGATCGGATGCTTCGTGCTGGGCGTCATCGCCGGCAGCCTCATGGGGGCCGCAGCAAGGCGAATGCGCAGACCTGTGGTGCTATTGCTGGTCGCGCTCCTTGTCGCTGTGGGCGCGATGCTGGCCGGGACATCGGCGGATCTCGCGGTGCTCTTCGTCGCGGCGGCCATGGGCGCGGAGAACACCACGTTCGAGCGTGATGGCGAGGTTTCGATCGGCCTGACCTACATGACCGGCACGCTCGTGAAGCTGGGCCAGCGCCTGGCCAGTGCGATCATGGGCGGACCGAAGCTGGCCTGGGCCCCCTACCTGATGTTGTGGCTTGGGCTGGTGGGCGGAGCACTGGCTGGCGCCAGCGTCTGGCCCCTGTTTGGGCTGTCAGGTCTCTGGATCGCCGTCGTCGGGGCCGTGATGCTTGCGGTCGCCTCCTGGCTCATCGTGCGGAGCGAGCAGGTCTGAAATGCAGAAGGCCCGCCTGTGAGGGCGGGCCTTTGCGAAACTCGGGACGTCGAAGCGCCTTACGACTGCTTCACGAAACCCTTGAACTTGTCCTTGAAGCGCGACAGGCGGCCGCCGCGGTCCAGCTGCACGCCGGCACCGCCGGTCCAGGCCGGGTGGGTTTTCGGGTCGATGTCGAGCGCGATGACATGACCTTCCTTGCCAGCCGTCGAGCGGGTTTTGTAACGGGACCCGTCGGTCATCACCACTTCAACGAAGTGGTAGTCGGGATGGCCTTCTTTCTTCATGGCGAAGTCTCTGGCGTCTGTAGCTGGGCGCCCAAACGTTAACGCCGGGCCGCTTGCTGAATTCGGGAGCGGGGCTCATACCCGAACGGGCAAGCGCTGGCAAGCATATGCGCTGAAGGCAATGAATTCAGGCGTCTGGGAACATAATGAGCGACGGAACAAGCGCACCTCCCTCAGCTGAAGGCGCCGGGTTCGACCGGACGGCCGGGGCGCAGCGCTGGGGCGACAATACGCCGGACAGGGCCAAGTCTCGCTCCCTGAGACCGCTTTTCCGTCTGATGCCCTATGTCGCAAGACAGCGGACGACGGCTGTGATGGCGGTGATCTTCCTCTTTCTCGCGGCGATCCTGAACCTGGCCATCACCTTCCCGGTGCAGTGGCTGGGCAATACCGCCTTCCAGAGTTTTGATCCTGCGATGATCAATGCGGGCTTCGGCGCGATGATCGGGATCGCTCTGGCGCTCGGCGTCGCCTCGGCGGTGCGTTTCTATTATTTTTCGCGCTTTGGCGAACGGTTGGCCGCGGACTTGCGCGGCGATGTTTATGCGCGGCTGATGTCGCTGTCGCCGGCCTACTTCTCGAAGCTGAAGACGGGCGAGGCGGTCTCCCGCCTCACCGCGGACGTGACGTTGATCGAGACATTCTTCGGGTCGAGCTTCTCGATGGCTGTGCGCTCGATGGTGACGTCGATCGGCGCGCTGATCCTGATGTTCATCACGTCGTGGAAGCTGACAGGCATACTCTTCATCCTCGCGCCGGCGCTGATCCTGCCCATCCTCGCCATGGGGCGGCGCGTGCGGAAGCTGTCGGTGAATGCGCAGGATCGGATCGCGGATGCAGCGTCGGAAGCTACCGAGACGATTGATGCGATCGACCTCGTCCAGGCCTATGGGATGGAGAAGGAGCGCGAGCAGCGTTTTCGTGGCGCAATTGAACTGGCGTTCGATGCAGCGCTGGCGCGGATCGGCGCGCGGGCCTGGCTGACTGGCATCGTCATCGCGCTGATGTTCGCCGGGGTGACTGGCGTCATCTGGATTGGCGCGCTTGAAGTGCAGTCCGGCGCAATGACAGTCGGCTCGTTCATGCAGTTCGTGCTGCTCGCCGTGTTCGGCGTCGGCGGCTTTGCGACGGTGGCGGAAGTCATGGGCGACGCCATGCGTGCGTCCGGGGCTGCCGTTCGTGCGGTAGAAATTCTCGACCAGCGGCCGGATATCGCTGCGCCGCCGAGCCCCAAGCCGATGCCGGCTAAAATCTCGGGCCTCGTGAAGCTGGAAAATGTCTCGTTCGCCTATCCGGAGGCGCAGGGGCCCTCCCTGAAGGATGTGAGCTTCGAGGCCAGGCCCGGCGAACTGGTGGCGCTGGTTGGGCCGTCAGGCGCGGGCAAGTCGACCGTGTTCCGCATGCTGCTGCGCTTCTTCGATCCGCAGACCGGCGAGGTGACGCTCGATGGCATTGATGCGCGCGAGACGGATCCGGGCGAATGGCGTGCGCGCTTTGCCTATGTTCCGCAGGACGCGCCAATCTTTTCGGGCGATGCGGCGGGGAATGTGCGATTTGGCCGGACGGACGCGAGCGAAGCAGAGGTACGAGAGGCGCTGCAGAAGGCGGAAGCGTTTGCTTTCCTCGAGGCGCGTGGCGGGCTTGCGGCGGAAGTCGGCGCCAAGGGACGGCAGCTATCGGGCGGTGAACGCCAGCGGATCGCGATTGCGCGGGCGTTGGTGCGTGGTGCGCCGGTGATGCTGCTCGACGAAGCAACGTCTGCGCTCGATGCCGCAAACGAACGCATGGTGCAGAAGGCGCTGGACCAGGCCAGCCAGGGCCGCACCACGCTGGTGATCGCGCACCGCCTCGCCACCGTGCGCAAGGCTGACAGGATCATCGTGCTGGATCAGGGCCGCGTGGTGGAGCAGGGCGATCACGAAAGTCTTGTCCGCGCGGGCGGGCTCTATGCAAAGCTGGCCGAGATGCAGTTCACGAGCGCTTAGGACGCTTCATGGCCTGGGCTGTGGGTCGGTGCGGGCCTTTTTGGCGCCGGCCACAGCAACAGGCCAAAGCCAGCGAAGATCGCGATGTCGGCGACGTTGAACGACCATGGGTTGCGGATACCGAAGCCCGACATGTTGATGAAGTCGGCGACCGCCCCGTAGGTGAAGCGGTCAATCAGGTTCCCGATCGCGCCGCCCGCCGCAATGCCGAGGCCGATGGCGCTGAGCGAGCGACGGCTCCACAAGGCGGAGGCGAGGAGGGCTAGGGAGATCGCTCCGGTAAAGCCGATGAGCAGCCAGCGGCCCATCTCGGTGTCGGCCGACAAGAGGCCGAAATTGACGCCGGGATTCCACGCCATCCGGAAGTTCAGGAAGGGGATGAAGTCGATCGCCTTCACCACGCGCAGGTTCATCTGCTCGACGACCAGCCATTTCGTGAACTGGTCGACGGCTGCGATCAGCACCAGAGCGACAAGCGCCTGGGCGATATTGCCCCCGAGAGCTGAGCGGGGCGGAAGTGGCGGGAGAAGCTGCATGCAGAGAGAACTAGTCGGCTCGAGGCGGCCGGACAAGCTGTCGGGCGCCGCGCCAGATCGGCAATCGTGGCGGGCGCAGGCAGGTGTCCGACGGACCCTTCGCAGAGAGCAACGAAGTGTCCTTGGGTTCGATATTCTCGAATGCGCGGCGTGCGATGGCGTGGTCGACAATGCGGAACGCTCGCGCATCATCGGCGCACTGGAAGGGGCGGGGCTGGATGTGCACGCCGCAAAATTCCGCGATGCCGAGTTCGCCAGACCCGCCACGATTGCCGAGCTGGCGGCGGCGGCGAAGAGCTGGCGCCTTCGCTAAGGCTTCTTGACGAGCGTCGCTCTGGTTCCCGCTGCAGGTTTCCTCAGCTTGCCTTCGACCAGCTCGATCAGTTTCGGCGCGAGGCTGGTGTTGGACGCGACGAAGGATCCCTTGGCGGCGTCCGTCTTGTCGAGACCAGTGACGACGCCACCCGCTTCCTGCATGATGACGAAGCCGGCCGCGATGTCCCACAGCGAGAGGCCACGTTCCCAGAAGGCGTCAAAGCGCCCAGCCGCGACCCAGGCGAGATCGAGCGCTGCAGACCCGAAGCGACGCACCGCGGCAACTTCGTTGCGGACGCGCGTAAGCTCGTCGAGGAATTTCTCGCCGCCACTGACGCCGAGCTGCGGGATGCCGGTGGTGACAACCGCATCGCCCAGCTTGCGGCGCGCGCCCACACGCAGGCGCTTGTTGTCGAGCCAGGCACCGCCGCCTTGTTCGGCCCAGAACAGTTCGTTGCGGATCGGATCGAAGATTACGCCGGCATGCAGTTTCCCATCACGTTCGAGCGCGATCGACACTGCGAAGTGCGGGATGCCGTGCAGGAAGTTCAGCGTGCCATCGAGCGGATCGACGATGAAGCGGTGCGTCTTGTCCGTGCCCTTCACCTCGCCGCCTTCCTCGAGAAGGTAGCCATAACCCGGGCGCGCTTTTTCGAGCGCCTTGCGGATGATCTCTTCAGCCTTCTGGTCGGCAACGGATACGAAATCCGCCGGCCCCTTGCGGGAGACCTGCAGATTCTCGACTTCGCCGAAATCACGGATGAGGCGACGGCCGGCGGCGCGCGCCGCATCCATCATGATGGAAACGGTGGGGGAGGGACGGGACATGTCAAACAGCCTTGGTTAGGCGGCTTCCTCTAACCGGATAGGCCCAAAGCGCAAGCTTTGTTCGCCTTTTCCGTGCGTGCGGTCAGGTCGCCAGTTCGTCGAAAATCATGTTGAAAGCCGCCACTGCTGCGGCAGGGCCGCCCTCGGCGCGCCAGACGCCCGCCGACACAGCGAGGAAATCCGCGCCACCTTCTACGAGCGGTCTAGCGTTGTTTACCGTAATGCCGCCGATGGCGACGCAGGGCAGCTCGATCATCTGCTGCCACCAGGTCAGCAATTCCAGCTCCGCCCTCGCGGAGGCGTCCTTGGTGTCGGTCGGGAAGAAAGCGCCAAACGCGACATAGTCGGCGCCGGCGTCTCCCGCTTCAAGGGCCAGGTGGCGACTGTCGTGGCAGGTGACCCCGATGATGGCGTCCGGCCCTACCAGCTTGCGCGCCTTTACACAGGGCATGTCGGTCTGGCCGATATGGACGCCATCGGCCCCGAGTTCGACGGCGAGATCCGGACGATCGTTAATCAGCACGGCGACGCCGCGCTCCTGCGCGCGCGGGATGATGTGACGGCCAAGCTCGAGGATGTGGTGATCGGGGGCGGGGACGCCGTCGCGCGACTTCAGGCGGATCTGCAGCGAGGCGACATCGCCGGCGTCGAACGCGGCATCAAGCTCGCGCGAGAAGGCGGCGATGTCCGCGATCTCCGGCGGCGTGATGAGGTAAAGGCGGCAGCGGCGTGGCTCGGTCAGCATAGGCGTGGATTACGCCCGGTCGTGGAGAGGGGCAAGTTGGAGCTACGCTGGGGCGCAGCCGCCCGCTTTCACAACGCGCTTCGTCGCGGCCGGATACGTCGCCAGCTTGTCCGCTGCGCGGGGAGGGCGTGGAAACAGGCCGCCGCCGCAGTTCGGGCATTTGCCCTTGAGCGTTTCGTCAGAACAGGCCGCGCAGAAGGTGCACTCGAAGGAGCAGATGCGGGCTTCGGTTCCGGAGGGATCGAGGTTCTTGTCACAGCATTCGCAGGAGGGCCGCATCTCAAGCATGTGTGGACGCTAGCCGTGCACAGGGTAGTCCACAACGCATGCACAAGACAAAGAGCCCACGATTCCGGCCAGTTGACGTAAAAGCGGCGCGATCCACAGGATCGCGCCGCCTTCGATGTTCACAGGCTGTGGAGCGTTAGTCCGCAGCAACCTTCGCTGCGGCCGTGAATTTCGGCGCGAGTTTGCCGGCGGCGTATTCCTTCGCCATGACCGCAAGCGACAGCGTCTTGATCTTGCCAGCCATGCCTTCGCAGCCGAACTCCAGGTAGCGCTGAACGCAGACTTTCTTCATCGCTTCCTTGGCGGGCTTCAGATAGCTGCGCGGGTCGAACTCGCCGGGTTTTTCGACGAGCACTTTCCGGATCGCACCGGTGATCGCCATGCGGTTGTCGGTGTCGATGTTGATCTTGCGCACGCCGGAGCGGATGCCGCGCTGGATCTCCTCGACCGGCACGCCCCAGGTTTGAGGCATCTTGCCGCCATACTTGTTGATCTCGTCCTGCAGGTCCTGCGGCACCGATGACGAGCCATGCATCACAAGGTGCGTGTTGGGCAGGCGACGGTGGATTTCCTCGATCACGTTCATCGCCAGCACTTCGCCATCCGGCTTGCGCGTGAATTTGTAGGCCCCGTGGCTGGTGCCCATCGCGATGGCGAGCGCATCGACCTGCGTCTCGCGCACGAAGTCGACAGCCTGATCCGGATCGGTGAGGAGCTGCGAATGATCGAGCTTGCCTTCGGCGCCGTGGCCGTCTTCGGCTTCGCCCATGCCGGTCTCGAGCGAGCCAAGCACGCCGAGTTCACCTTCAACCGACACGCCGCACGCATGCGCCATCTGCACGACGCGGCGTGTAACGTCGACATTGTAGTCGTAGTCGGCTGGCGTCTTCGCATCTTCCCTGAGCGAGCCGTCCATCATCACGGACGTGAAACCAAACTGGATCGCGGTGGCGCAGGTGGCCGGGCCGTTGCCGTGATCCTGGTGCATGCAGATCGGAATGTTCGGATACATTTCCGCGCAGGCGTCGATGATGTGCTTCAGCACGATGTCGTTGGCGTAGGAGCGCGCACCGCGCGAGGCCTGCATGATCACCGGTGCGTTGACCTGGTCAGCCGCCTCCATGATGGCGAGGGCTTGTTCCATGTTGTTGATGTTGAACGCCGGCAGGCCATAGCTGTGCTCGGCTGCGTGATCGAGCAGTTGCCGAAGCGTGATGCGCGCCATCGAAGATCCCCATGAAAAATGTATCCAGCCTTGTGACGGGACAGGGGAAATCGGTCAACCGCGGGGTATGGTCAAAGCGCCCCAAAAGCGTGAATTCACTGAGAAGTTTGCCAGGTTCAACTCTGCTTCACGGCCAGCGCGAGGCGCATTTCAACTGTAGCCGATCAGATCTTGAGAGCCTCGACGCCCGGCAGGACTTTGCCTTCCATCCATTCGAGGAAGGCGCCGCCTGCTGTCGAGACGAAGGTGAAGTCCACAGCGACACCAGCAGCGTTGAGCGCGGAAACCGTATCGCCGCCGCCTGCAACTGCGATCAGTTTGCCTTCGCGGCAGAGCTGGGCTGCGTGCCATGCCGCTTCCATCGTGCCGCGCTGGAAGGGCGGGATCTCGAACACGCCGAGCGGGCCATTCCAGATCAGCGTTTTAGAATTGCCCATGGCGCGCTTGAGGCGTGCGACGGTCTCGGGACCAGCGTCGAGAATGCGCTCGTGCTCATCCACTTCGCCAAGGCCACGAATGCGCATGGGAACGCCCGCCGCCATCTGCTCCGACACAACGATGTCGAGCGGCAGGAAGAGCTTGCAGTTGTTCTGGCCCGCCAGGCGAATGATCTCGCGCGCGGTTTCGGCGAGGTCCTTCTCGCAATAGGACGCCCCGACATCATGGCCCTGCGCATAGAGGAAGGTGTTGGCCATGCCGCCGCCGATCGCGAGCTTGTCGAGCTTGGTGACGAGATTCTTGAGCAGGTCGAGCTTGGTCGAGACTTTCGAGCCGCCGACGATACCGATCACCGGTCGCTGCGGATTGCCGAGTGCGGCATCCAGTGCGTTGAGCTCCCTATCCATCGACAGGCCCGGATAGGCCGGCAGCAGCTTCGCCACACCCTCGGTGGAGGCATGCGCGCGATGCGCGGCGGAGAAGGCGTCGTTGACATAGATGTCGCCGAGCTTGGCGAGTTCGGCCGCGAACGCCGGATCGTTCTTTTCCTCGCCCGCATGATAGCGCACGTTTTCCAGCAGGGCGACGTCGCCCGGCTTCATCGCGTTGATCGTCGTCATGGCCGGCTCACCGATGCAGTCATCGGCCCACGCCACCGGCTTGCCCACCAGCGCCGCGAGATCATCGAGCACGGGCTTGAGGCTCATGCTCGCCACGCGCTTGCCCTTGGGGCGGTCAAAGTGCGCGAGCAGCACCGTCTTTGCGCCCGCCTTCGACAGCAGTGCGATCGTGGGCAGCGCCGCCTTGAGGCGCGTGTCGTCCGTAACCTTGCCCTCATCCATCGGTACGTTGAAGTCGACACGGACAAGCGCCGTCTTGCCGTGAAGGTCTGCGCCCTGAAGCGTGCGGAAGGTCATGATCTGAAGTCCCGGTCCTGCGATGATATCTGTCGGTCTGCCTAGCTTTCCGGATCGCCCCAGGGCTGCGGCAGTTCCGGCATGTTCTTCAAGAGCTCGAAGCCGATACGGCGTGGCTGTTCGGCCGTCTTGGGCACGGCGACCAGCAGCACGCTCACTTGGCTGTAGTGCTGGATCAGCTCGAATTTCCGGCCGTCCGCAAACTGCCCCATGAACAGGATCATGTCCGGGCCCCAGCTGGCGACATTGGAAATGTGCAGCGGCTCCGAGCCCGGTCCTTCGACAAAACGTCCGCCGATCTCGTGATCGGGACCAAGATTCTTTTCGAACGCGACGATCTGGTTGACCAGACGCTGGTGCATCCACGCGGCGGGATCGAAAGGCTTGTCTTCGGTCGTCGCAGGCGCGCCGCTTTCAACCACGCCGTCCTTCACCGTGTAGGGTGGCGAGGCCGGGGGGCTAACGGCGACATGCTCAGTCGTCGTTTCCGCCGCGGCCGAGTTTTGCGAGTCCGCCACTAGATCAGCTTCGCCCACGCAACAGCGGTGTCGCTCATGCGGGTCGAGAAGCCCCATTCATTGTCGTACCAGCTCATGATCGAGACGAACGTGCCGTCCATGACCTTGGTCTGGTCGGTATGGAAAATCGACGAGTGCGGATTGTGGTTGAAGTCGGACGAGACGAGCTTCTCGTCGGTGTAGCCGAGAATTCCTTTCAGCGGTCCGTTGGCTGCGGCGCGGATGAGGTCGTTGACCTCTTTCGCCGTCGTCGCGCGCCTGGCGACGAATTTCAGGTCGACCAGCGAGACGTTCGGGGTCGGCACGCGCACCGACACGCCATCGAGCTTGCCATTGAGATCCGGCAGGACGAGGCCGACAGCCTTCGCGGCGCCGGTCGAGGTCGGGATCATCGAGAGCGCAGCCGCGCGGCCGCGATAGAGATCCTTGTGCATCGTATCCAGCGTAGGCTGGTCGCCGGTGTAGGAGTGGATCGTCGTCATCATGCCCTTCTCGATGCCGATGGCGTCGTGAAGGACGCTGACCACCGGCACGAGGCAGTTGGTGGTGCACGAGGCGTTCGAGACGATCATGTGCTCCCTGGTGAGCTTCTGATGGTTCACGCCGTAGACAACAGTGAGGTCGGAGTTCTCGCCTGGCGCCGAGATCAGCACGCGCTTGGCGCCGGCGGCGAGGTGGGCGGCGGCCTTGTCCTTGGCCGTGAAAATGCCGGTGCACTCGAACGCGATATCGACGTTGAGCTCCTTGTGTGGCAGCTCGGCCGGGTTCTTGATCGCGGTGACCTTGAAGGTCTGGTTGCCGACCGAGACAGTGTCGCCTTCGATTTTCACGTCCATGTTCAACGGGCCGTGGACGCTATCGTATTTCAGGAGGTGAACGTTGGTTTCGACCGGGCCGAGGTCGTTGACGGCGACGACCTGAATGTCCGTGCGCTTGTGTTCCAGGATGGAACGAAGAACCAGCCTACCGATCCGACCAAAGCCGTTGATCGCAACACGAACAGCCATCGCAAAACCTCAAATATCCAATGCGGCCGGGGATGCAGGAGAAGGGCCTGACAGGCCACGGTCTTATGCGGGGGCTAATACCGGATTTTGGGCGCGATGCGAGTGCTTTGCGTGGTGAAAATCACGCAATTCACTGCAGCACTTCGTGAGCCTGGCGATAAGCGCGCTTACAGCGTTCGCTAAAGGCGCTCTTTGGCGGCGGCTACCACTGCTTCGGCGGTGATGCCGAAGTGCTTGTAGAGCGCCTTGTAAGGGGCGGACGCGCCAAAGCCGGTCATGCCGACAAAGCCGCCGTCCGGGCCGATCCAGCGATCCCAACCATCGCGAATGCCCGCTTCCACGGCCACTTTCGGCAGGTCGCCGCCGAGTGTTTCCGAGCGGTATCCGGCCGGCTGCGCGGCAAACAGCGAGAAGCAGGGCATCGAAACGACGCGGGCGCCGATGCCTTCGGCCTCCAGAGCCTTTTGCGCTTCGAGCGCGATCTCGACCTCGGAACCGGTCGCGAGCAACACGACCTTCTCGGGCCTGGTCGCAGGCGATACGACATAGCCGCCCCTGGCGACCAGGTTCTCGTCGGTGTGCGTTCTGCGCGCGGGCGCCAGGTTCTGTCGGGTGAGGGCGATCAGCGACGGGCCGGTGGTCGTCTTCAACGCGACTTCCCACGCCTCGGCGGATTCGACGCCGTCCGCCGGGCGGAAGACGAGAAGGTTCGGAATATTGCGCAGGCTGGCGACGTGCTCGACGGGCTGGTGCGTCGGGCCATCCTCGCCAACGCCGATCGAGTCGTGTGTCATGACATGGATGACGCGCTGGTTCATCAGGGCGCCAAGGCGGATGGCCGGGCGCGAGTAATCCGAGAATACGAGGAAGGTGCCCGAATACGGAATGATGCCGCCATGCAGCGCCATGCCGTTCATCGCGGCAGCCATGGTGTGCTCGCGGATGCCCCAGTGCACGTAACGCCCGGCGTAATTCTCCGCCGACAGGGGCGTCTTTGCGGACGCGGTGCGCGTGTTGTTGGAGCCGGTGAGGTCGGCCGAACCGCCGATCATCTCGGGAACCAGCTCGGTGAGGATTTCCAGCGCTGCGCCGGACCATTTGCGCGTGGCATCGGCCTTCTGGCCCTCGACGACTTTTCTCTTGTGCTCATTGATCTTCGCCGACAATCCGTCGGGCAGCTTGCCTGAGAGCGCTGCCTCGAAGCTTGCGTGCTTGTCGGAAGCACCGAGACGCTTCTCCCAGGCGGCGCGATGAGGGGCGCCCTGTGCGCCGATCTTGCGCCACGCCTGCAGGATTTCATCCGGCACCACGAACGGCGCATGCGGCCAGTTGATCGCCGTGCGGATGCCAGCAATCTCTTCAGCGCCGTAGGGGCCGCCATGCGCCGGGCCGGTGCCTGCGATCTTCGGCGCGCCATAGCCGATAATGGTCTTGCACGCGATCAGTGTCGGGCGGTCGGCAGTCTGCGCCGCCTGCAGCGCGCCGCGCACTGCGTCCATGTTGTGACCGTCAACGCGCGTCACATCCCAGCCCGATGCCTTGAAGCGCTTCAGCTGGTCGGTGTCATCGGCCATGCCGGTCGAGCCATCGATGGTGACGGCGTTGTCGTCGAACAGCACGATCAGGTTCCTGAGGCGCAGGTGGCCGGCGAGCGTCAGCGCTTCCTGGCTGATGCCTTCCATCAGGCACCCATCGCCCGCGATCACATAGGTCTTGTGGTTGACGAGATCATCGCCGAAGCGCGCATTGAGGTGGCGTTCCGCCATCGCCATGCCGACCGCATTCGCGAGGCCCTGACCCAGCGGACCCGTCGTGGTCTCGACGCCGCGCGTGTGGCCGAACTCCGGATGGCCTGGCGTCTTGGAGCCGAGCTGGCGGAAACTCCTGATCTCATCGAGCGTCACGTCCGGCGAACCAGTGAGGAAAAGCAGGGAATAGAGCAGCATCGAGCCATGTCCGGCCGACAGCACGAGCCGGTCGCGGTCGGGCCATTCCGGGGCCGCAGCGTCGAATTTCAGGAACTCCTCGAAAAGCAGGGTCGCGACGTCGGCAAAACCGAGCGGCAGGCCGCAATGCCCGCTCTGGGCCTTTTCGACGGCGTCCATGCTCAGGGCCCGGATGGCGTTCGCGAGCGGAAGTTGGGCCATGTCACGTTCTCCGGCGGCCTGTAGGGCAGGTATCGGGGCTGGTTAACGGCTTTGCGCCTCTGTTCAAAGCGGATTTCCCGCGGCAACACGCCATTGCGCGCTTTGTTCACAGGCATCAAATAGGAGCCACTGGAAGGATGTGGGGATGGCCGAAGCGCCTGAAAATCAGGAGATTATCGACTCGGCCGTAAAGCGCCTTGAGGCGGCTATCGACCGTCTCGAAGGCCGCCTGGACGGGCTTTTCGAGCGTCTGGACGATCATCGCGGGCATCAGAAGGAAGCCGAGGCGTTGCGCAAGGACCGGGCTCGCCTCGCGAGCGACCTTGACGTTGCTAAAGCGAGAGAGAAGGAGCTCCAGCGTCTGGCCGATGAGGCCTCGGAGGCGCTGGGAGCTGCGATTTCCGAGGTTCGCGAAGCGCTCGGCAAGGTCTAGGTTTCGGTCTATGATGGCGTTGAAAGGCGGGCTCTTTCGTGGCCAAGGCTGACCTTCTAATTGGTGGAAAGCGCTACGCGCTCAGCTGCGCTCCCGGCCAGGAAGCCCGGCTGGAGGAGCTCGGCGCGCGTTTCGATCAGCGCGTCAGGGAACTGACCGAGGCGTTGGGCGATATCGGGGACGAACGCCTGTTTCTCGCCGCCGGGATTTCGCTGCTGGACGAACTCGACGCGCAGGCCGTCGATACCGGCGCTGCCGCACTCGACGACCGTATCCGCACGCTCGAGAACCGCGCCGCCACCCTGCTGACTGACGCTGCTGCACGTATCGAGATGCTGTCACGCAGAGTGGACGAGGCGAGCTAGTCTAGCGCACCACCAGCCATACCGCTGCAAGCGCCAGCGCCACCCCGATCGCAAACCGCCGCAGTGGCATGGGTCCAACTCCCGCCGCCGGCCCTTCCGCATTCGCCGCGCTGCGCTTGCCCGTGAACATCGGTCCGATGAGATTCGTGCGCTTGATGATCAGATAGAAGGCGATTGCCGCGATGTGCAGACCAATCAGCACGAGCAGAACCTTGAAGAAGTCCTCGTGCAGCTCACCCGCATCCTTCGAGACCTCATAGCTGACATAGCGCGACAGCGGACCTGACTCGAGCCCGTCCGTGTCAGACGCGAACAGGCCGAGCGTCACCTGCGTGATCAGCGCGCCGAGGATTGCCACAACACTCAATGCGCCCAGCGGATTATGCCCGAAGGCCGCGCGATAGTTCGGCTTCAGCAGTTTCGGCAGATAGCCAAGCACCGCGCCCGGTCCTTTGACGAACTGCGCAAACCGCGCGGTCTCGGGTCCGGCAAATCCCCAGTAGATGCGAAACACCAGCAGGCCGAGCAGGGTCAGCCCCGACCAGTAATGCCAGTCCATTCTGTCATTCTCGACGGTCCACCACGAGAACGCGACGCAGAACACGAACAGCCAGTGTACCAGCCGCGTCGGCGCATCCCACACTTTCTGCCGTGCAGGCGGCGAAGGGGGTCCAGGCTGCGCCTGCGGCCGGTCAGGGGGCATGTCTATTTCTTGTGCTCTTCGCGGAACGTGTCGTGGCAGCCCTTGCAGGTTGCGCCCGTCGCCGGGAATTGCGCCTTCAGCGACGCTGCGTCCGTCACAGCCGCGAGCTTCGTCGCTTCCGCCTGCAGCTTCACCAGCGCGGCATCAAACGTCGCCCGGTCGGTCCAGATGTTCGGCTTCGCGCCCGGCTTGCCCGGTTCTGCAGCAGTGCCGGGCGGGAACCATGTGCCCATTTCGTCGGCATAGCCTTTGACCTTGGCGGCGGCCGTTGTGACGGCGGCCATGTCCGGGGTCGCTGACTTGAAGTTGTCGAGCACGACCTTGAAGTTCTTGCCGAGGTCTTCGTACTTCTCGTGCCGAGCCTTCATGAAGGCTGGAACGTCGGCCGGCGTCCCGCCCATCGTGCTGACAGGCGCAACAACCGTTACAGGCGCCGGCGCGGGAGCCACTTCGGCCACGGGCGCGGGTTCCGAAGGAGCAGGCGCGGGCTCGCCGCCGCCACAAGCTGCCAGACCCAGGGCCAGAATGGCGGCCGATGCGAACAATGCGAACTTCATGTCCCAGATCTCCCTCAGGATGCGGCAAAATACCCACGTCGAACGCTAGGGAGCGGCGACAACCCCGTCAACTCATAGGCGCGACGGCGACGCGATAAGGCATCATACAGTCAGCCGCGAATGTGATTCGCAGGGCCCGCCGGACCGGAAACATGCAGGAGGCCAAACTGAATACCGATGCCATCCTTGCCCCTGAAAAGGTGCTCGCAGAGGTATTCGGCCACGCGACGTTCCGCGGCGAGCAGGGCGATGTCGTACGACACGTCACCGCCGGCGGTGATGCCGTCGTCCTCTTCCCGACAGGCGCTGGAAAGTCAGTCTGCTATCAGGTTCCGGCGCTCTGCCGTCCTGGCGTTGCGATTATCGTCTCGCCGCTGATCGCGCTGATGCGCGACCAGGTCGAAGCGCTGCGCCAGGCCGGCGTGCCGGCTGCGATGCTCAATTCATCTCTCACCGTCGATGAAGCCCGCGCCGTGCGCGACGATCTTCGCGCTGACCGGCTCAAGCTGCTCTACGTTGCCCCCGAACGCCTGGTCACGCCCGGCTTCCAGCAGATGCTGCAGGAAGCCCACATCAGCCTCTTTGCAATTGATGAGGCGCACTGCGTCAGCCAGTGGGGCCACGACTTCCGACCCGAATACCGCGAACTTTCCCGCATCGCCGGCGCCTTCCCAGGCGTACCGCGCATGGCGCTCACCGCCACCGCCGATCCCGCTACCCGCGCCGACATCATCGAACGCCTCGGGCTCGAGAATGCGCGCGTCTTTGCCTCCAGCTTCGACCGCCCCAACATTTCCTACACCATCGTCCAGCGCGACAAGGGCAAGGAACAGCTGCGCGATTTCCTCGCCGCGCACGAGCGCGAAAGTGGCATCGTCTACTGCCTCTCGCGCAAGAAGGTCGAGCAGACTGCGGAATGGCTGAACGAGCAGGGCATTCGCGCACTCCCCTATCACGCTGGCATGGACCCCACGGCGCGCTCGCGCAACCAGGACGCCTTCATCAACGAGGACGGCGTCGTCATGGTTGCGACCGTGGCCTTCGGCATGGGCATCGACAAGCCAGACGTGCGCTTCGTCGCCCATCTCGACATGCCCGGCTCCATCGAAGCCTACTATCAGGAGACAGGCCGCGCCGGCCGCGACGGCGATCCGTCCGCCGCCTGGATGTGTTACGGGATGGGCGATGTCGTCCAGCGTCGCCGCATGATCGACGAAGGCAATGCGCCCGAGGAGGTCAAGCGTATCGAGCGCTCGAAGCTCAACGCGCTGCTCAACATCTGCGAGACGACGCAATGTCGTCGCCAGGCGATTCTCTCCTGGTTCGGCGAACAGCATCCGGGCAAGTGCGGCAACTGCGACAACTGCATCTCGCCCGCCGACACGTGGGACGCGACTGACGCCGTTATCAAGGCGATGTCCGCTATCTATCGCACCGGCGAGCGTTTCGGCGTCATGCACCTCGTCGACGTCGTGACCGGCAAGGCGACCGAGAAGGTCACGCGCCTTGGCCACGACAAACTGCAGGTCTTCGGCAAGGGTGCCGATATCGACGCGAAGACATGGCAGTCCGTCCTGCGTCAGATCTCGGCCTCGGGACTCGTCGCGGTCGACTCGGAACATGGCGGCATGCGCCTGACGGAAGACGCCCGCCCCATCCTGCGCGGCGAAGCGAAGATCATGCTTCGCCGCGACCAGCCGAAAGCGAAAACCGCGCGCCGGTCGCGCGAGACGGCCGCCGGTTCCTCTGGTTCGATGTCGTCCGGCGTGTCGTCGCTCTTTGAGATCCTGCGCTCTGCCCGCGCGGGTCTCGCGAAGGATCAGGGCGTGCCACCCTATGTCGTTTTTCACGACACCACTTTGCGCGCCATGGCCGAAGCGAAACCCGCAACGCTCGACGCCATGGCGGGACTCCCCGGCGTCGGCAAGGCCAAGCTCGACCGCTATGGCAAGCATTTTCTCGCAGTTATCGCCCGCGCCGCCTGAGCTTTTCGGCAGGCGTGACTGCGCCATGCGCATGCTTCACATGACCTTAAGATTAGAGTGGCAAACGTGAACCACTACGGGGTACGCCAGCTTGCTACGTGTCACTCTCGCCATAGTCGGACTGGCCGTTGCGCTGGGCTCTCCAGCCCTGGCGGCGGACGAGAGCCGCTATGCGCTTGTCCTTGAATCGCCCTGGCAGGCCGACGACGCGATAGACGCGGCAAGGCAAGCGGGCGGCATGCTCGTCCGGTCGGGCTGGCACAGTGCCCTCTTCTATTTTCCCGAAGGCGTCGCGCGTCCAGCGTCGCTGGACGGCGCGATCATCTTCCCCATTCGCAGACCAGATCCGGTCTGCAGCGGGCAAAACAATACGGAGCCAGCATGACAGCTGTCGAAGATCTGCGCGCGAAAGCAGCGCCTATAATCCTGGGCGTTCTGATGCTGCTGGCTGCCGTCGCCACGGCCACTGCATGGTTGCGTGACTCCAACGCAATCATGGTCACGGTCGCCTCCGTGGCGATCTGCTCGGCGTCTCTCCTGTCCTGGCGCTCTGCTCCCCGCAGCGCCATTTCGCGCGCGGTCATCACCGCTTGCGCCGTCACGGCCGTGGGCCTTCTGCTCGTCGCGCTGGAGGGGCATACCTACATCGTCGATGCCCACATGGCGTTCTTCGCGGTGCTCGCGATATCGATGCTCTGGGCCTGTTGGCGGGCCATCGCCTGTGCAACCGTGATCGTCGTCATCCATCACCTCGTGCTCAATTTCGTCTATCCCGCGATCGTTTTTTCCGGCGGCGCGGATCTCTCGCGCGTGATCATGCATGCCGTCATCCTGCTGGCCGAAGCTGCGGCTCTCGCCTGGCTCGCGGCGAAGGTCGAGCGCCTGCTAAGCGTCGAAGACGCCGCCAGGATGGGCGAAGAAATGCGCCTGATGGCCGAGACCGCCGCCAAGCAGGCCGAGACCGCCCGCCAACTCACCGAACAGAAGCTGGCAGCTGCCGAACACGAACGTGAGCGGCAGATCCGCTTCGCTCAGATGGTCGAGAGCTTCCGGAAAGACATCACGCGGTTCATGGAAGCCGCTTCGCAGGAAGTTGGCGCCAACCGCAAAACGGCTGTGGCGCTCAGTGGATCCGCCGTCCAGGCCGCCGAACGCGCCGCCTCCGCCGCCCGCACGTCGACCCAGTCGTCACAGGAAACCCAGAGTGTCGCTGCCGCTGCCGAAGAGCTAAGCGCCTCGACGCAGGAACTGTCGCAGCAGGCGTCCCGCGCGCTCGATCAGGCCCGGCGCTCGCAAGCCATCACCCGCCGTGGCGAGGTCGAGATGGATGCGCTCGGCAAGCAGGGCGCCAAGATCGCAGAGGTGGTCGAGATGATCCGCTCGATCGCGCAACAGACCAACCTGCTCGCCCTGAACGCCACGATCGAGGCCGCGCGCGCGGGCGAGGCCGGCCGCGGCTTTGCGGTCGTCGCCTCCGAGGTCAAGAATCTCGCGGGCCAGACTGCAACATCGACGATCGAGATCGAGGCGATCATCACCGCGATGCAATCGTCAGTGGGCGGCGTCGAAACGGCCTTCCGCGAAGTGCTGACGACTCTTTCGGATGTCGAGAGCACGGTTAGCCAGATGGCACTTTCGGTCGGCGACCAGAGCGCGGCAACCGGCGAGATTGCCGGCGCCATCTCCCGCTCATCTCAGAGCGCGGGCGAAACCGCGCAGGACATCAACGAACTCGCCGAGAACGCGCGTCATACCAGCGGCGCAATGATCGGTCTGCGTGAAGCCTCCGATCGCCTCGGCGCTGCCACGCAGTCGATGAGGCAGGTCATCGACCACTTCCTCCACGGCGTCTCTGCTGCCGAAACCCTGCAAAAGAAGGCGGCCTAGCCGCACCGCCGGGCTCCGGCCCGGCTCTTGCGAGCGACGTGCACGAACTATTACCCGCTGCCGTTCGGCGGCTGCCGGGCAGGAGCCCGGCACAGTTCAGAACATCAGCAATACTCCAACGCGCAGGTCACCGGCGAGAGCGCACCCGCATGGGCCCCGCCGTGCCTTTGGCCTTCTTGGCCACCGACTTCTTCCGCATGACCGGCAGTGGTGCGGCGACCTTGGCGGACGCCGCCTTCGCCACCGGCCAACGCTCCGTCTGCTCTTCCCAGTGCATCCGGCACAGCGAGACATACATCGACTTCTCGATGCCGACCTGGTCGCCCGTCATCAGCGCACGTCCGTCCTCGGTCTGGCGGACAACCATGGTCGCCTTGCGTCCGCAATGACAGATGGTGCGGATCTCGCGCAGCGAGTCCGCGATGGCAAGCAGTTCTGACGAGCCGGTGAAAAGCTCGCCGCGAAAATCAGTGCGCAGCCCATAGCACAGCACGGGCAGGCCAAGGCGGTCTGCGATGCGCGCCAGCTGCCAGACCTGCTCCCGGGTCAGGAACTGCGCCTCGTCGACAAACACGCAATCGACGCGATGCTTGCGGTGCTCGCGATTGATCCACGCATAAAGATCGTCCGCCTCGCCATAGAGCAGCGCCGACGAATTGATGCCGATGCGCGATGTTATCCTTCCCGCCGCGGCATCCGCATAGAGCGACGAGGTGAAGAGCAGCGAGCGCATGCCGCGCTCCTGGTAATTGTAGGCAGCCTGCAACAGCACGGTGGACTTGCCGGCATTCATCGCGGCGTAAGAAAAATACAGCTTCGACATGGGTGCTCCCGGGGCGGCCCTGTTGTGCAGCGGGCAGGCAGAACCGCCAAGGCGAGGGAGGACGTCGGAACTGCCGGTTTCTGGGGAAAGCTGGTCCCGTCCTGGTCCGGTCTATGCCGGTCGCAATATGACGTATATAATAAAATGCCAGTATTCCAGGAATGAAAGCCCGCCCATGGTCCGCTATGCGTCCGACCACAAGGAGAAGACCCGCTCGCTGATCGTCGAGAAGACGGCGGTGCGGATCCGGTCGGCCGGACTCGAAGGCGTCGGCGTCGCCAGCATCATGGCCGAGGCGGGCCTCACCCATGGCGGCTTCTATGCACATTTCAAATCGCGCGACGCGCTTCTGGCCGCCGCCGTCGAAAGCTTGTTCGATGTGGCCGTCTCGGTGATTGACCGCATCGAGGACAAGCATGGCCAAGCCGCGCTCGACCGCTATCTGGATTTCTATGTCTCGACCCGCCATCGCGACGACATTGCAGGCGGCTGTCCGGTGCCGGTTCTTTCTGCAGAGGTCCAGCGCGCAGCCCCGGAGGTGAAGGCCGCGTTTGATGCCGGCCTCAATAGGCTGGCCGAAAGGCTTGGCAAACTCATGCCCGTGGGCGGACGCAAGGCGGCGCTGGCGCTGCTCGGCGAGATGGCGGGCGTGCTGAACCTGTCGCGCGCAGTGAGCGATGCAAAGGCATCGACCGAGTTGCTGGCAGAAAAGCGGAAGGCGCTGGCGCTCTAGGCCGGCAGTCCGGCGGCCACGAATTTCGCAAGCGCGTCGAGCTGGTCAGCCGAAAGCGCAGCGCCCATTGGGGGCATCTTGTCGCCCGGATTGACCATGCCCTTCGTGACCTTCTCCTTGATCACCGGAACCTCAAGCCCGTTGGTGAGCGCGACGCCCATCTGCGTGCCCTGGCCCGTCGGCCCATGGCACATGGCGCACGAGGCGGCATATGTCGCACGGCCGGCCGTAAGCTCGGCGGTCGTCGGACCCGAAGCAGCAGCCGCCGACGCCGGCGCGGCCGGAGCAGGGGCGGCGGCAGGATCAGCTGCCGGCGTGGTGGACAGCGAGTCCGTGGTGTTCTCGGCGGCCGGCCCGCTCGGCGCGGTGACTTCTGCGATGGGGGCAGCCTCAGGTGTAGCGGGCGCGGGTTCGTTTGCGGCAGGCGTGCACGCTGCGGCCAGCGCGAAGACGGAAGCGGTCAGAAAAGCGGTACGCAGGTTCACGTGTGGCCCCCTCAGGTCACTAGGCTGGTTTCAGTGTCGCCCATACTTCAGTTGGGTAAGGGCGGATAGCCCGGCTCTGTCTGGATGCCTAATGAATTGATCGCAAGTCCGGTCATCATGTAGCCGCCCGCCGTAAAGACGATTTCGATCCGCTCCTTCATGCTGAAGAATTCGGCAAGCCGAGACCATGTTGCGTTCGTAATGAACGCCTCGCGGCGCAACTCGTCGGCCGCCTGAAGGACGGCGCGCTGTTTCGGGGTCCAGATTGTCGCAGAAGGCCCGGCGGCGATCGCAGCCAGATGCGCTTCGCTGAGCCCGGCCGTTCTGGCCGGTGCCGCATGGTGCGCCCATTCATAGGCCGCGCGGATATTCCAGGCCGTGCGCAGGATCAGCAGTTCACGCGTTTCGGGATCGAGCAGGCTGTCGCGCTGGATGTACGAGCCGAAGCGCAGGCGCGGACCGTACAGACGCGGGTTCGTGACCAGCGTCCCGTAGAGATTCATCAACGAGCCCTCTGGTTCGATCCGCGATGCCACCAGCGCGTACTGCTCTGGCGTCATGGCGTCCGGCTTCAGCGGGACGATGCGCGGGGCGGTGAGCCGGGCGACTGCGGGCCGCGTGGCGGGCGCGGGCGTCTCGAGCCCGGTCGGCATCAAGTCGACGGCGGTCGGTTCGATCTGCACGCCCAGCGTGTTCAGCGCCATCGAGACCAGCTGGTACTGGGCCGACGTGAACAGCAGCTCCATCACCTGATTGTCACTGTAAGCCTTGTGTAGCTCGGCCCATGTCGCATCCGAGATCATGGCGTCATAGCGCAACTCGTCCGCCATTTTCAGCACAGCGCGATCGATCGGCGACCAGATCGCGGTATCATCTGGCGCTGCTGCGATGGCGAGCACTTCGGCGTCGGTCAGGCCCGCCGAGGCCTTTGCGATGCGCGCGTGCTGGGCCCATTCGTAGGGCGATTGGCACAGCCACCCCATGCGCAACATGGCCAACTCGCGATGGCGCGGCGAGATCGATGTGTTGTTCAGCAGCACCTGGCCGAGCGGCGACCAGCGATTGTAGAGTTCAACGTGATTGGCGAGCGTCCGGTAGATATTGAGCGGCGCGCGACTGCCTAGCATGTCGCGCTGCGCCTCGGTCAGGTCGGTCTCATCCACCGGAGCAAGACGCGCTTCAGAGAGGCGTGGCGAAAAGGCCGGCGTGGTCATGCATCCTGCAAGCAGCAGGGCGGCGGCAAATACTGACAGGCGCAAAATGTCCTCCCCGGACAGGTCTTCTTTGCGGTCAGAGTGGCATGCCGCTCGCGTGTTCGCCACCAGCTGTGGGGAAGAGGTGAATGCCCTGGCGCTTTGCCCGCGCCAGTAGTTCGTCCAGCGTGGTCGCGCCAAAGGCGAGCTTCCAGGCGGCGCCATGGAAGGCGCTGACCGGGGCGGCTTCACCCAATTCCTGCAGTGAGGTCACGTCCTCGACCAGCACAAGGCGCGGACCGGGTTCGTAACAGGCGAGCAGGCAGGACAGCAGCGCCACGGGATCGAAGGCGGCGACCAGAACCGTCTCGTCACGCCAGGAATGCAACAGAGCCGAAAGCCCCGGCGAATCCGCGATCGAGCGCTGCTCGTGGAAGAAGACCTGTTCCGACATCAGCGGATTGAGCCCGGTTGGCGAGCCGCCGCCGCGCGCGCGGATCACCGGCTGCTGCGTACGGCGCCGTGTATGCGCGACGGTCCAGCCAAGCCTGCGTCCAAGCGTCAGCAACTGACGTGCACCGGTCAGCGCTTCGGCGTTTGGCTCGCGGTCGGGGACCGCATCGATCTGCAGGTCGATGCAGAGCAAGCGACAGGGCATTGCGTCCATGGTGGCGCATTTCAGGTCTGGAGATATGGGGCAGGCTTAAAGCTTCAGGCGCCACGGATCAGGCGACGGCGGGACGATCCGCTGATCGGTCCAGCACGCTGGCGTGATCCCACTCACCTTCCGGGCGCATGACGACGTAGGGATCGCTGTCGATGCTGATTGCGTCGTTGCGGGCGGCGAGTTCGCGGAAGCATTCCACATACTCGTAGTCCGAGAAGCGGAAGCCATCGCGCCCATCGCGTGGGTAGAAGCCAAGCTGTTTCCAGAAGGGCACGAGACGTTTCTGGATGTAGCCGAGGACATGCCGGTAACCCTTGCGGCCGATCATCTCGACGGCCGTCTCGATCATCAGCTTCACCAGCGCGCCGCCGCGCACATGCTTCATCACGCAGACGCGCTCGATCTTGGCGAACGCAGCAAACCAGCGGATCCGCAGTGTCGCGACCGGCTCATTGCGCAGGTACGCGATCAGATGGGACGCGGAGAGATCGTTATGATCGAACTCTTCGTCATAGGGGCAGTCCTGCTCGGCAAGGAACACGGACGAGCGGATCGCGACGACTTTCATGTAGTCGTTGAGATCGCGCACCATCTCGATGCGAAGTTCTTGTCCAGTGTGGTTGATCTGAACCGCCATCATGCCGCCATCTCCATGACCGAGGCGCAGCGCCAGAAAAGGTGCGGCGTGGAATCGAAGGGAAAGAAACCCAGATGGCGCATGATGCGCGCACCGGCTTCGGTTGAATCGCGCCCGAAGAAGGGCAGGTCCTGGAAGTGCCGGTCGATCAGCGTGCGGAGGCCCAGGACGAGCGCGCCGCGGCTGACCTGGTCCTTGCCCGCGTAACACCAGCAATAGAAGCCGGCGAGCGGTTCGCCCACACGGGCAACCCACTTCTGATCAATGTGCGCCGCGTCGAATGTGTTGTCGACGAGGGCCGCGACGCCCGCCGCCGTGAGCGCCAGCGGCGCGAGGAAGCCGGTCACTTCGTGGTTGCGCCGGATCACCCAGATCGACGCGCCCGTGAGGGCGTCGACTCGCTTGATCTCGGCAAGTGAAGCAAGGCCCGGCCCAAGTTCCCTCGTCGCCAGTGCGTGGACATCCTCGAAGTCCTGGTCGCTGGCCGCATGCGTCAGGCGGACCGTCGCCATCATCTGCTCGGAGGCGCCTGGAGTGTATTTCGGATGCACTCGCTCCGCGCCGAGTGATGCGAGCAGGGTGCGTGCATTTTCCGTCATCACTGTCGTCCCCAACGCCGTCGTTAATCTCTTGCTAACCATTCAACACAAACTGGAGAGTTGCGCCATTGCGATTCAGGCAGACCGGGTATGACCACCAAGGACTCCAACGAACGCACCGGCCGCGAGCTGGTCGACTGGTCAGACCTCCGTACCTTCTATGCGGTGGCGAACGCGGGCTCGATGAACGCTGCAGCAGAGGCGCTTGGCGTGACGCAAAGCGCGATCTCCAAACGTCTCGGACAACTCGAAGCCAGACTTGGTGCGCGACTGCTGGAGCGATCGCCCTCAGGCATTCAGCTAACAGAGGCAGGACAAGAAGCGTTCGATCACGTGACAACGATGATGCGTGCAAGTCAGTCGCTGGAGAACACGCTCAAAGGACTCGAAGCGAAGACGCAGGGTGAGGTGAAGATCTGGGCCAATGATGGTGTGCTCGGCTTCTGCATCGCGCCGAATGTTTCGTCTTTTCTTGCCGAGAACCCGGGCCTGCGGCTCACCATGCTGTCGGATAGAAACTTGCCGAAGGCTGGCCAGGGTCATGCGGATGTCGTGATTGGTTTCGAACAGCCCAAGCAGGCGGAGGTGATTTCCTTCCCCGTAGCGACGCTCCACTACTGCGTCTTCGCCAGTCGAGACTATCTGTCCACCTACGGTGCTCCGTCCGGCCCGCTCGATGTTGCTCAGCACCGTGTCCTGAATCACACGCTTTATGCCGAGAATCCCGGGTGGAAAGAGAAGACTGCCCAGATCGCGGCACTGGTGGAACCGACGTTGATGACCGATTGCAGCGCGTCCCTGCTTCAGGCGACTGCCTCTGGCGCTGGAATAGCCGTTATGCCGAGTTATGCCGCGCAACTCGACAAGCGCCTCGTCGCCCTGCCGATGCCGCCCATGGCGTCCGTGAAAGTCTGGCTGAGCTATCACGAGACCGCCCGCCGCGCGCCGCGCGTGCGCACGGTCGTGACATGGATGCGACTGATCTTCGACCGCCGCAAAAGCCCCTGGTTCCGTGACGAGTACGTTCCGCCCAGCCTGTTCGACAGCGCCGCCACCGTCGCCTGGCCGGACGAACGCGCGGCGTGAGGCCGACTCTCATCTGACCCTGATCTGAAGGGGCTTCTCGAAACATGCGGCTGCGTCGGAACGACGCGAGATAACCGGCAGCTACGCCGCAAATTGGTCCAGATTGGAGGGCGTTCTCAAGCTATCCGGGACGCTGCAATCGCTCAGCGGCCGTGACCCGCACGAGGTCGCCGCGCCCCGCTTGAAAACGCGCCAGCAGGCACAAACTCGATCGATGTTTGGCTGAATTGCCGTCTGGCCTGTTTTCTGGCTCAACTACACACCCGGCTAGACCGGCGCATACGGAGTTGCACATGAACCGCGGAGTTGTGATTGGCGCTGTTGGCGGTCTGGTCGCCGGCGTGAGCCTCGGGGCCCTGGCCCTGGCGTCCCCATCCTTCGCTCTTTTCGCCCCGAACGGCGCATCGATCGCCGCCCCCGCTGCCGCCCAGCTTGCCCTCCCGGCGCTGGCACAGGACGCCCGCTGGGGATCGCTTCCCAACCTGGCTGACCTTGTCGAGGCGGCGACGCCTTCGGTCGTCCAGATCAATGTCCGGCAGTCCGCCAAGGTCCGCACCATGGCGGGCCCGCAAGGCAACCCGTTCGAAGGCACGCCGTTCGAGCGTTACTTCGGCGCGCCCGGACAGGGCGGTACGGACGAGATGCCTGACCAGCGCGGTTCCGGCTCCGGCTTCTTCATCGAGGGCGGCTATATCGTCACCAACAATCACGTCGTCGAAGACGCCAGCAAGATGACGGTGGTCTTCACCGATGGCCGCGAACTTCCTGCCACGCTGGTCGGCACAGATCCAAAGACCGACCTTGCCGTCATCAAGGTCGATGCGAAGTCGGCCGCGCGTCCGCTGCCCTGGGGCGACAGCGCCTCGGCCCGCCCCGGCGACAGCGTGTTCGCGATCGGTGCCCCGTTCGGGCTCGGAAACACCGTGACCGCCGGTATCGTCTCGGCGCGCGGCCGCGACATCCGCTCGGGCCAGTATGATGATTTCATCCAGGTTGACGCCCCGATTAACCCCGGCAATTCGGGCGGCCCGCTGTTCGACCGTTCGGGCGCGGTGATCGGCGTCAACTCGGCCATCTATTCCCCGTCAGGCGGAAACGTCGGCGTTGGCTTCTCGATCCCGGCGGCGCTCGCCAAGGGCATCGTCCAGCAGATCATCGAGCATGGCTCGGTCCAGCGCGGCTGGCTCGGCGTCGGCATCGCCCCGGTGACGCAGGATATCGCCTCCAGCCTTAAACTTCCCACC
The DNA here is from genome assembly GCA_040398425.1 of Hyphomonadaceae bacterium. Classification (GTDB taxonomy): domain Bacteria; phylum Pseudomonadota; class Alphaproteobacteria; order Caulobacterales; family Hyphomonadaceae; genus UBA7672. The sequence continues at coordinate 77,585 of JBBATZ010000003.1, read as the reverse complement.
GCCAAGGGCGCGATGGTGAGCCAGGTGACAGACGACAGCCCGGCGGCCAAGGCAGGCCTGCGCGAAGGCGACATCATTCTCGCCTTTGGCGATCGTCCGGTCGACCACATCCAGGATCTCACCCGCGCTGTCGCCGACACCAAGGCCGGCACGACTCGCGACGTCAGGATTTTCCGCGATGGCCGCCAGCAGACGGTGAAGGTCAACATCGCCGCGCTCAAGGACGACAGCGCGGAACCGGTTCTGGCCAGCGCCAACGGTGATGCGGGCAAGGCGTCGGGCCTTTCGCTCTCGAGCCTCGGCCTGTCGCTGTCCGCTACGGGCGGCGATGTGGTGGTCTCGTCGGTCAAGGTGAATTCGCCGGCGGCCGACGCGGGCATCCGGGTTGGCGACAAGTTGCTGAAGGTCAACCAGACTGCCGCCGGCTCGCCCGAAGCCGCCAGGAAGGCCGTTGAAGACGCCAAGAAGCAGAACGGCACGGCTGTGCTGCTGCAGTTCGACCGTGGCGGCTCGAAATTCTTCGTTGGGGTGCCGTTCTCCGAATAACGACGACGTGCCCTCCGGAACCCAGGCGGCCGCTCCGAAAGGGGCGGCCGTTTTGCTGTTAACTGAGCCCCAGAACGCCGCACCCCCGAAAAGACCAGCAAAACGCTGCACGGAAATACAGGCCGGCAGGTTTTGCCTACCCTTTCTTAACCACTGCTTTGCGATGGTTAACGGCCGCAAACCATAATCTCGGGAGTATCGCCCATGGATGGCCTGGAAGTCCTCGACCTCGGCCGTGACGCCCTCTGGACCACTGTCTGGATGTCGGCGCCCATCATGATTGCCGGCCTCGTGGTCGGCCTGGTCATCGCCTTCTTCCAGGCGCTGACGCAGATCCAGGAAATGACACTCGTCTTCGTCCCGAAGATCATGGCGATCTTCGCCGCCCTGCTGGTCTTCCTGCCCATGATGGGCGCGCTCCTCGCCGGCTTCTCGAACCAGATCTTCGAACGCATAGCCGCGTTCTAGGGACCCTGCGCTGGTGGAGTTTCTCAACACATACGCATGGATCGGGGCGCTGCTGTTCGCGCGCCTTGCCGCCGTGCTTATGGTTGCGCCTGGGTGGGGTGAACAGGCGGCGCCGCCAACATTGCGCCTCGGTCTCGCCGTGCTGGTGACGGCGACGCTGGCGCCAACGCTGGCGGTGAGTACGCCCCGCCTGCCGGAGAGCATCGTCATGGCGATCCCGATGATCCTCTCGGAAGTCATGATCGGGATCATCCTTGGCCTCGGCGCGCGCATCATGATGAGCGCGCTGCAGGTGGCGGGCGCGACGGCGGGCATCGCGTCGGGTCTGGGCTTTGCGCAGCAGATCGACCCGATCGCGAGCCAGCCTGCAGCGATCTTCTCGGGTTTCTTCTCGCTCATGGGCGTCGTGCTGCTGATGTCAGCCGGCTTGCATCGCGTGATGATCGAAGCGGTGGCGGACAGCTACAAGCTGTTCCCGCCCGGCGCCTTTCCGCCAATCGGCGATGCGACCGAATTCATGATCGAGGCTGTCTCGACGTCATTCCGGCTCGGTATCCAGATCGCCGCGCCTGTCCTGATCTTCTCGCTGATCTTCAACGTCGCGCTGGGTCTTGTCTCGCGGCTGATCCCGCAAGTGCAGGTGTTCATGACGGCGATGCCGCTGTCGGTGCTGATGGGCGTCGCGATGATCGCGCTTGGCCTCGGTGGCGGCATGATGGTCTGGCTCGACGCGATGGAGACGCAGATGCGTCTCCTCACGGTGCAATAGGAGCGCGCCGTGGCAGAAGACCAGGACAACAGTCAGAAGACAGAAGATCCTACACAGCAAAAGCTCGAGGAAGCGCGCAAGAAGGGTGACGTCGCCAAGAGCCAGGACGTCCCGATCTGGTTCCTGATCCTCGCCACCGCCGCGATCATGGCGGCGGGCGGGCCGCTGGCCGGCATGATCGCCGACCCGCTGGTACGTGTCATGGACCATCCGCACGCCTTCCGGCTGGAGAATGGCGGCGCCCAGCAATTGATGGGCAGCCTGCTGATGGCGCTCGCGCCGCCCCTGATGATCATTTTCAGCATCATTGCCGTCGCTGGCGTGCTCGGCCACCTCGTTCAGCACCGGCCGATGTGGACAGGGGAGAAGGTCAAGCCTGACCTCTCCAAGCTGTCGCTGGGCAAGGGCCTGCAGCGCATGTTTGGCGCGCAGGGCTGGATGAACCTGGTCAAGTCGATCCTGAAGCTCGCGGCCATGACGGTCGCGATGCTCTATGCTGTCTGGCCCGAAGCCACCGCCATTTCTGAATCGGCGCGGCTCGATCCCGCGGGCCTGCTGTCGATGAGCCAGGTGATCGCGGGCCGCTTGTTGATGGCTGCCATCATCGTCATCGGACTGGTCGCCGCAATCGACTATATCTACCAGCGTTGGAGCTACATGCAGCGCATGCGCATGTCGCAAAGAGATATCCGCGACGAGGTCAAGCAGCAGGAAGGCGATCCGTATATCCGTGCGCGCCTGCGCCAGATCCGCCTCGAGCGCTCGCGCAAGCGCATGATGCAGAACGTGATGAAATCCACGGTCGTGATCACCAACCCGACGCACTATTCGGTCGCGCTGCGCTACGACCCTGACGTGGATGCAGCGCCCGTCTGCATGGCCAAGGGCGTCGACGAGGTAGCCCTGCGCATCCGCGAGAAGGCCAAGGAACACAACATCCCAATCGTCGAGAACGTGCCCCTGGCGCGTGCTTTGTTCGCCGTGGTCGAGGTCGAGGAATCGGTGCCGCGCGAACACTTCGAGGCGGTCGCCAAGGTGATCGGCTTCGTGATGAACACGGCGAAGGGCAGGCGCAAATGACGCTCCTGGCCGGGATACCGGGACTTCGCGTTGATTTGACTCACGATTTCCGTGGCCACGGAATCCTCGCGCAAAGCCTGAAACACGTGCAGACTCAGGTCGTTAACGCGGGGCGTGCTGCTAACCCGCCAGACTCCGAATCACACCAGTATTGCCGGACCTCGAAACGGATATCCGCCTATGGCTGACGCGAACGAACCGCTCGTCTACGAGACAATCGAGACGCCAGCGCCGGCTCCGGCGAAGGGCTTCGATTTCATCCAGCTGGGCTTCTGGGCGGCTCTCGTCGTGGCCGGAGGTGCGGCCGGGATGGCGCTCACCTGGAGCGATGCGGTCGGTCCTGCAGGCGCCGTGCTCGTTATCGCGCTCGGAGCCATGGCCCTCGTGCTGGTCCTGTGGGCGGTCCGCGGCGCCGGGCGCAAGCTGGGGGTGTTTCCGGAGAGGGGGGCGGCGGAGGCGGCGGCGGGGGCGACGAAGAAGCACGTCTGGCTTGAGGCGCTGACGGAACCGGCGCTGATCTCGGACCGGGGCGGCGCGAGCGTTGCGGCCAACGCGGCCTACCTGGAACTCGCGCAGCTTGCGCATGAAGTCGGCGACAGCGCACACGCGCCCTCTGTCGACCGCCTGTTCTCGTCCAATCCGGGCATGGCAGCCCCGATCTATCGCCTGTCCAAGGCGGCGAAAGCCGGCGTGACGCGCAGCGAACTGCTGCCCGCCCTGCTGTTCGGCGACAGCGTATCACCCACCCAATACGAGGCGATCGTTGCGCCGCTGGGCAATACCCGCTCGCTCTGGCGGCTGCGCAAGGTCGAAGCATCGACCTTGCCCGGCAGCGGCTCGGTCGATCCGCGCGCGCTCTATGTTGAGGATGCGCCGATCGGCTTCTTCTCCGCGCGCCGCGATGGCCGCGTCGTCTATCTCAACCAGACGCTGCGCCAGATGCTGGGACTGCCCGATGGCGAGAACGCGTTGCGCCTCGAAGACATCATGCGCCCCGAGGGCCTGAAGCTGATGAAGCGCGACGTGCGCGGCCAGGCGAGCCAGCGCGCCGAAGTCGTGCTGCGCGCACGCGACGGCGTCGAGTCGTCCGCAACTCTGCTTACCACCTGGTCCGGCAAGGGCGCCGACGCCATGACGCGCTCGATCGTCTACATCGCCAACGCTTCGGAACAATCGGCGCGCCGCACCGGACCCGCAATCTCTCCTGCCGAGGCTCTTGAAGCTCGCGCGGCCGGCCGCGCCGACGACACCATGTTCTCGGACGCGCCGTTTGGCGTCGTGCGCCTTCATGGCGAGGGCGTCGAAAGCGCCGTTATTCTCGACGCGAACCGCTCGCTGGTGGAAATGACCGGCGGCCGCGCCCAACCCGGGGCACGCTTTGCCGATCTGTTTGTCGCCGACCAGGGCACGGCTGCTCTGGCTGACGAGTTGAGCAAGGCGCTCGACGGCGCGCGCTCATTCAAGCTGGCCGGCAGCAAGGACCGGTCGGCGGACGTGTTCGTCACGATTGACCGCCAGGGCCGCCCGGCTGCGGCCTATGTCATCGACACGACCGAGAAGCGCGAGCTGGAAAAACGCCTGGCGCAGGGCGAGAAGCTGCAGGCGCTCGGCAATATGGCGGGCGGGCTGGCCCACGAGTTCAACAACATGCTGGCCGGCATCATCTTGAACGTGAACAAGCTGGAAATCCGGCACCCCCCGGGCGATCCGACCTTCTTCGAGCTGAAAGCGATCAACGAGTTCGCGGCGCGCGGCGCCCAGTTGATCCGCACCATGCTTGCCTTCACACGCCAGCAGGTGTTTCGACCGGAGCTGTTCGACGTCACCGACGCCCTGTCCGATTACTACACCCTGCTGCGCGACATCATCGACGAGCGCATCAAGCTGGACATCGTGCATGGCCGCGACCTGCCGCGTATCCGCGCCGACAAGGGCCAGCTGGAAACGGTGGTCACCAACCTGTGCACCAACGCGCGCGACGCCATGATCGACAAGAGCGGCGGCGGGCGTCTGCTGATCCGCACCTCGCGTTCGGATGCGGCTGCGGCGCGCAAGGATGGTTTCACGCATGTCACCGATGGCGACTATGCGCTGATCGAAGTGATCGATGATGGTAGCGGCATCCCCCCGGAAATCCTCGAGAAGATTTTCGAGCCCTTCTTCACGACCAAGGCGGAAGGCAAGGGCACGGGTCTTGGCCTTGCGACTTGCTACGGCATCGTGAAACAGCTTGGCGGCTTCATCTATCCGGTCTCGAAGGTTGGACGTGGCACCACGTTCAAGATCTTCCTGCCGGCGTGGACGGGCGCGGTTGAAGAAACCGGCGCCGACGCAATCCCCGAAGGCGTGCCGATGGCGACGCAGCCGGTGGCTGAGCCCACGCAAACGCGCGGTAGCGGCGATCTCGCCGGGCGCGGCAGCATCCTGCTGGTCGAGGACGAAGACGGCGTGCGCGGCATCGCAGCGCAACTGCTGCAGTCATTCGGCTATTCTGTGATCGAGGCCAGCGATGGCGAGAAAGCTCTGGAGATCATCAAGCAGCATTCGGGCTCGATCGACCTGCTGATCTCCGACGTGGTGATGCCCGGTATGGATGGCCCGGCGCTGCTGAGGGAAGCGCGGCCGTGGCTTACCAATACGCGCGTGATGTTCATCTCGGGCTATGCCGAGCGGGACCTTGCCAGGGCGCTGGAAGACGATCGCGGGATCTCGTTCCTGCCCAAGCCATTCACGCTGAAGCAGCTGGCCGAACGGGTGAAGGCGGAGCTGCAGGCGGCTGCGTGATGCTGATCGTATGCAACCTGCTCGCGCGCTGACGCGTACATAGCAGATGGGGACACTGTTCGAGAGGTTCCGGCATGCGCCGCGAAGCAGAACTTGCCGCCGTTCGCGAACAGGTCAGCATTCTGGCTGAACAGGTCTTCTCGCTGATCGACGTTATCTCACGACAGACCGAGGCAGGCACAGATACGGACGCTGCGCGCGGCAAGATGGATATTCTCGAGAACCTGATGTGGAAACTCCACGCCAGGCAAAGTCGCCTGAAGAATCTCCTGCACTAGAGCGCGACCATTTTCCCCGGAAACACGGGCGTCTTTTCGGGCGCTCCAGATTCCCTGATGCGCGTCGGGTTCACGTCATCTGCGGAGCGCCGTTGCAATTCCGCGTCAGTCGATCCGGCTCTAGCCCCGCAGGACCCCTCCGGTTCCCTTGGCGACTGATTTGACAATCGCCTGCGCAACTGCGTCGATCTGTTCGTCAGTCATGGCAGCGCCGCGCGGTTGAAGTGTGACCTCGATAGCGATCGATTTCCGACCGTCACCAATGCTGGCGCCGCGATAGACGTCGAACACGCGTGCCGCCATCACCAGTTTGGGGTCGGCCTTGAGCGCGAGGCGGGCGATGTCGCCGGCCGCAACCTTCTCGTCTACCACAAAGGCGAAGTCACGCCTGATCGGCGTCTGGTCGGCCTTGTCCAGCACCGGTCGCGTCTTGGTCGGCTTGGCCTTTGCTGTCGGCAGGGCATCGAGTGACAGCTCGATTGCGAGAACAGGCCCATCAATGCGCATCGCTTTCAGGAAGGCGGGATGCAGTTCGCCGAACGAGGCGACAACCTGCTTCGGCCCGAGGCGCAGCGTGCCTGATCGACCGGGGTGCCAGTGGGCGCCCTCGGGCGCGCCGATCTGGAACTTCTCCGGCGACTGATCGAGGGCTGCGAGGATCGCGAAGAGATCGGCCTTGGTGGAGAAGGCGTTGTAGGGCGAAGGCGCGCCCTGCCAGTCTCGGCCCTTTGCTGCCTTCACCACGGCGGCGACCTGCATGCGCTGGTCTGTGGGCCTGTCGCCCGGATAGACGGGGCCGGCTTCGAACAGGCGCACATCGTCCGCGCCATGGTCCGCATTGCGCTGAGCGGCTTCGGCGAGGTTAGCCAGCATCGACGGCCGCATGTAGTCGAGATCCGAGGCAATCGGGTTGGCGATCGTCAGCGCTGTTTGCAGGTTGTTGGCGCCGCCGATCATCAGGGCGGCGCGTTCGTGATGCATGAAGCTCCACGTCACCGTCTCGAGGAAGCCGCGCGCAGCCAGCACGCGGCGCGACGTACGCACGCGGTTCTGCAGCGGCGTCACCACCACGCCCAGTCCGGCGGGGGCAGGCAGTTGTTCAGTCGGCAGCTTGTCATAGCCTTCGATGCGGATCAGTTCCTCGACGATATCGGCGGAGCCTTCCACGTCAGGCCGCCAGGACGGGACTTTGGTCGGCCAGACCGTGTCCTGGTCATGCGTGTGGGGCGGCACGAGCGGCTCGAAGCCGAGCGCGAGGAGTATGTGCTCCATGCGCTTCGTCGGCATGTCGAGGCCGGTGAGGCGCTTCATGTCGCGTGGGCGGAACGCGACGGGGGCAGGACCTTCTGGGACCTTGCCGGCGAGCACGATCTCGGCAGGCTCGCCGCCACAGGTCTCGAGGATCAGCTTCGTCGCCAGCTCGATGCCCTCAACGCAGGAATGAGGATCGATGCCGCGCTCGTTGCGGAAGCGGGCGTCGGAGATGATGCCGGTGGCGCGACCTGTGCGGGCCGTGCGGTTGGCATCGAAATAGGCACTCTCGATGAAGACGTCGACGGTGTCGATCGAGCAGCCAGTGCTCTCGCCGCCCATCACGCCGCCAAGGCCGATGGCGCCGCTGTCGTCTGCGATGACGCACATGTCGGCGAGATTGGAATAGGTCTTGCCGTCGAGCGCGACGAAACTGTCGTCCTTCGTGCCGAGTCGCGCGACGAGTCCGCCCGTGAGCCTGGCCGCGTCATAGACGTGGAGTGGGCGGCAACGGTCGAACGAGATGTAGTTCGTCACGTCGACCAGCATGTTTTTCGGGTTGATGCCAATCGCCTTGAGACGTTTCTGCATCCAGTCCGGCGACGGACCGTTCTTCACGCCGCGGATCAGGCGGCCGGCGAACACCGGGCAGGCAGCCTCATCGGCGATGCTGACGGTGATCGGCGATTTGAACTTGCCGGTCACAGGTTTCACGGCCGGCAGCGAAAACTTGCCGAGCCCCTTGGCGCTGAGGTCACGCGCAATGCCAACAACACCGAGCCAGTCCGGGCGGTTGGGCGTCACTTCGAAATCGATCACCGTGTCGAGCGCCAGCGCATCGGCCACGGCCGAGCCGACCTTCAGATCGTCCGGCAGTTCGATGATGCCGCCATCGGCGATGGCCTGCTCTTCCGAAAGGCCGAGCGCTTCTGCGCGGAACTTCCAGTCGTCAAAGCGCGCGATGCGGAGACGGAACGGGTCCTCATCGGTGACCATTTCGCCACCCGAGCACAGCATGCCGTTGGAGACGACGCCGCGCACCGGCTTGGCGACCAGCGTGATGCCGGAGCCGGGGATGTAGGCGCCAATAGGCGCGTAGGCGGTGACGAGGCCGGGGCGGGCGTTCAGGCCGCCGCAGACGATCTCCTTCATGCCGTCGACCGTATCGACCTGGCAGACCTGCAGTTTGTCGGCATTGGGATGCTGTTTCGCGGAGACGATGCGGCAGACGGTGAACTGCTTCAGCGCGTCCTTCGGATCATGCGCGTCTTCGACCTCGAGACCGGCCATGGTCATGGCGTCGAGGATCGCGGGAAGGTCCGCGCTGGTGTCGAGATAGTCCTTCAGCCAGGGGAGGGTGAATTTCACGAGAGGCCTCCAGTGACAGTCGGCAGCAGCCACGGCTTGAAGCCGTAGTGCCTGATCCATTCGACGTCGGCTTCGAAGTATGGGCGCAGGTCCGGCATGCCGTATTTCAGCATGGCGAGGCGATCGACGCCGAGGCCGAAGGCGAATCCCTGATACTTCTCCGGGTCGATGCCGCACGAGCGGAGCACGCTGGGGTGCACCATCCCGCAGCCGAGAATTTCGAGCCAGTCATTGCCCTGGCCGATCTTGATCTCGCCGCCTGAACGGTCGCAGCGGATATCCATCTCTGCGCTCGGCTCGGTGAACGGGAAGAAGTGCGGACGGAAGCGCGACCCGGTCGTCGGAACTTCGAAGAAGCGGGAGAAGGCTTCGGTAAGGCAGGCCTTGAGGTGGCCCATGTGGACCGTCTCGTCGATCACCAGACCTTCGATCTGGTGGAACATCGGCGTGTGCGTCGCGTCCCAGTCTTTCCGATAGACGCGGCCCGGCGCGATAACGCGGATCGGCGGCTTGGACGACAGCATCGCACGCACCTGGATTGGCGAGGTGTGCGTGCGCAGGAGTTTCCGCGTGCCGTCGGCGGCAGGGTTCATGAAGAAGGTATCGTGCATCTCGCGCGCCGGGTGGCCGGGCGGGAAGTTGAGCGCGGTGAAGTTGTGGAAGTCGTCCTCGATGTCCGGACCTTCGGCGACGGCGAAGCCCATATCGGCGAAGATCGCGGCGAGTTCCTCGAACACCTGCATCACGGGATGCAGCGCGCCCACCGGCTCGAAGCTCGGCGGCAGCGAGAGATCTTCGCGTTCGGATTCGAGGCGCGCGTTGAGAGTCGCGAGTTCAAGGTCGGCCTTGCGAGCCGTGATCGCGGCAGAGAGCCGGTCCTTGAGGCCGTTGAGCGCGGGGCCGGCGACCTGACGCTGCTCGGGGCTCATGCCGCCGAGTTCACGCATCAGGAGCGAGACGCGGCCCTTCTTGCCGAGCTCGCCGACGCGGATGGATTCCAGCATCGCTTCATCGGTCGCGCTCGCGATGGCGGAAGAAGCCTCCGCCTCGATGCTGCTGACCTGTTGGTCGATAGCCATGATGGCCTCGTGCGGGTTTGAGGGCGCACGGGGCCAAAGTCCGCCCCGCACTTGCGGTCGGAACTAGCGGACAAAAGCTTCGGAGATAAGTACTGGCAGCTGTTAAGCCGCCAGCGCCGCCCGGGCCTTGTCCACCAGGGCGCTAAACGCAGCCGGCTCGTGCATCGCGAGGTCGGCCATGATCTTGCGATCGACGCCGAGGCCAGCCTTGGTGAGGCCGTCGATGAAGCGCGAGTACGTCAGCTTGTCGTCCACGATGCGGACGGCGGCGTTGATGCGCTGGATCCAGAGCGAGCGGAAATTGCGCTTCTTCTGCTTGCGGCCCTTGTAGGCGTTGACGCCGGCTTTGACGACGGCGGCCTGGGCGGTGCGGAAGGTGTTCTTGCGACGGCCGTAAAAGCCTTTTGCGGCTTTGATGACTTTGCGGTGACGGGCGTGGGCCGGAACTCGGCCGCGTGCGCGGGGCATAGGGAAACTCCGTTATCTGATCAGGGAAAGCGCGCTAGCGCGCTGGAGAGAAGCTCAGCTCACGCCGTTCGGCAGGAACTGCTTCTTCACGCGAGGCGTATCCGCTTCCGAAACCACGACCGTGCCGCGGTTGGTGCGGATGTACTTCGCGTTGTGGCTGATCAGTCGGTGACGCTTGCCGGCGACGCCACGCTTGAGCTTGCCGGACGCTGTCATGGTGAACCGCTTTGCAGCGGCCTGCTTGGTCTTCATCTTCGGCATTTCGGTCTCCTGTTGGCGACAGTCCGACCCGGGAATTACGCCCATGAAATCAGGGGAGTAATCAACGGCGCGACGCCTGAAATAGGTCCCGGGAGGCATGCCATTAGCCTGTCCGGTCCTGTCGAAGGGGCGGTTTATACGCGGGAGTCCCGGAAAAGCAAGGCGCAAGAGTCGCGTGCCGGGAGCGGGCTCAGCCGCAGTTGATCTTGCGGATCATGCCGGCGGCGTCCGCCTCGATGTTCATGCGCTGGGCCATGTAATCCATCGTCACCTGCGTGCCGGGCAAGATGTGACGGTTAAGGCGGCTTTCGCCCGGAACGCCCTGGCCGTCGATCGGCCTGCCGATCAGTTCGGCATACATGCTGGCACCGCAGGTGTCGTTGGCCGAAGAGGGAATCGCCGCGTCCGGCGCATCCGGAACGGCGGGCGCTGCGGGGGCAGAGGCGCAGGCGGCAAGTGTCGCCGCGGCGGCTGCGAATGAAGCGAGGCGCCAGATCATGTGCAGCGGAAGCCCTTGATCATGCCGCCGGTGTCGATGTCGATGTTCAGCCGGTCAGCCCTGAAATCCATCGTCACCTGTGTATCGGGGCGGATGTAGCGGACATTGGGGCCTTCCGCCGGAACACCCGGTTCGGTGATCGGCTTGCCGATGAGCGCTTGATACTGCAGCGCGCCACAGGCATCGGCCGGGGGTGTCGCCGGATCGACGTGGGGGGCGGTCTCGGGCGTCATCGGCGCGGCGGTGGTCGGCGAAGGGGCGCACGCCGTGAGCACGATCCCGGCGAGGAGGGCGATGAATGCGTGTTTCATGGAAACGAGAGTAGGTCGCCGCAAACGGCGTTCAAGTTACGGCGCATTTAGTGAGGCTGGGATCAGGTCCCGCAGGCCTTTTTCACGGCGATCTGGATGATGCCGGACATTTCCGCAACGTCGAGCCGGACAAGGTCGGCGACACCATCTTCTTCAATGTAGAAGCGCAGGTCTGCCGGTGTGTTCTCCACGCAGTAGGTCGTCTTGTAGGCCGGATCGATCGCAAGCGTCAGATCGTTCGTCATGTCGAGCGACCCCTGTCCGCGGCCATACTGGGCGATCAGGTCAGCGATCACCTTGTCGATCTCGGCCGTCCGCTGCGCCCAGGTTCCGTCGTCGGTCAGACGGATAATCTCGTAGCCAGCGGGATATTCGGCACGCGAACCGCCCGGCAGGGTTTCCGCGCGCATCGGGATCGTCGTTTCGAACTTCACCTCATCGCGATGCTTCACCACGGACCTGAAGTCCCACGGACCCTTGCCGTGAATACCCGGCGGCATGACCCAGACCAGGTGCTGTTTTCCCGGGTCGAACTGCATGGCGATGGCTGCGAACGGCATTGAATCAGCCTCTGCCGCAGGGGCTGGCTGCGTTGACGGCGACGTTGGCTGTCCCGGCGCGGCGTGAAATTCAGGCGTGGTGAAAGGTGGCGATTGCAGGGAGGCTTCACCGCCCGACGGCCCGGCGGCCGGCGTTGCTTCCGGCGCGGAGCAGGCAGCAAGCAGAGCGGCGGTCATGGAGACAACACCCATGGCAATAACACCGGGTTTCACCATGGATGCACTCCCTGCGATATAACGCTGCAATCTTACGAATACAGGCCCGCCGCTCAGCGCGGCGACAGCACCATCACCATCTGGCGGCCTTCGAGCCTTGGCTCGGATTCCACCTTCGCCACGTCAGCGAATTCGGCCTTCACCTTGATCAGCAATTCCATGCCGATGTTCTGGTGAGCCATCTCGCGGCCGCGGAAGCGCATGGTGATCTTCACCTTGTCGCCTTCCTCGAAGAAGCGGCGGATCGAACGACCCTTCACTTCGTAATCGTGCTTGTCGATGTTCGGGCGGAGCTTGATCTCTTTGAGGTCGGCGGACTTCTGTTTCTTCCGCGCCTCTGCCTTTTTCTTCTGCTCGGCAAAGCGCTGCTTGCCGTAGTCGGAAATCTTCACGACCGGTGGCTCGTTGTCCGGCGCGACCATCACGAGGTCGAGGCCAGCTTCCTTTGCCGCATCAAGGGCGGCCTCAAGCGGCATCTCGCCCTGCTTCTCGCCCTTTTCATCGATCAGGAGGACGCGCGGCGCGCGGATATCCTCGTTGATTTGCGGGCCTTCCTTCTTGGGGGACTGGGCCGCTTGTGGACGCTGAGCGATGGTCGATCTCCTTGGTGACTTCCGGGATTATCTTCCGGCCGGCTGATTATGCCTGCAAACCAGCCAATATTCAAGATTCAGAGGCCTGGGCCACGGCGGCGGGCGATTCCTGCGGCGCATCCGCCACGGCTTCAACGAGTGGGTCGGCTGGGTTCGGCCGCGCGGGAGGGGCGGGAATCGGCGGCGCCATGCCCGCGGGGAGGATGCCCAAGGCAAAAGCGGCGCGTTTGACGTCTTCAAGACCGATCGCGTCCAGGGCGGCCGCGTGCAGGACCATCATGGGTCCGCCGCGCGGCGCGGCCCGGCCGAGGCGGGTTTTCGCGTGCCAGACGGTGTGCAGCTCTTTTTCCAGCTCGTCCGTCCATTCCTGGGCGAACAGGCAGACGCCGGGTGTTCTGGCCGCAGCGGCAAGGTGCATCGGACCGGTATCGCCACCAATCGCCATGCTCGCCCGCTCAGACAGCGTTGCCAGCTGGAACAGGTCGGTCCGGCCGACAAGGTTCCGGGCGCGGGCCTCCCTGCGGTTGATCTGGGCCCCGATATCGCCCTCGTCCTTGCCGCCGATGATGACCGGGGTGATCCCGGCATTGGCGAACCAGCTTGAAAGCCCAATGAACCGGTCGACCGGCCAGCGCTTTTCAGGATGGTCGGCGGACGATCCCGGGATGATCAGGACGTAAGGTCCGTTGAGGCCAAAGAACGCCGGCTGGAAGCGCGGCGGATCGCGGAAGGCCGGTCGCACCCAGTCAATGCTGGGGGCAAGGTCCCGTCCGATGATCCAGCCGGTGGGGTCGCCGGGAGGCTTGGGCCCCAGGCCGGCATGGACCAACTGCTCGGCCAGCCTGTCGAAATTGTGCATCTCGGCCCGGTTGGAATTCATGTGCTGGTGCGACGCGCCCTTCGCGGCGCCTGACCACAGCGGCTTCTTGCCGGTAAGCCCGATATAGTACTGGGCGGTCCGATCGTTGTTCTGGAAATCGTAGACCATGTCGTAGTTGGCCGCGCGCAGGCGACGGATCAGGTCGGTGCGGCCCTTGATGTCGCGCGGGCGGCCATCGGCCTCGACAATATCGAAATAGGGGCAGGCCTTGGCGAAGGCCTCGAACGGTTCGGTCGTCAGCAGGGTGATGCGGGCCGAAGGATGCGTCGCGCGGACGACCCGCATCGCGCCCAGCGCCTGCATGAAATCGCCCATCGCGCCGAGCTTGATGACCAGCACCCGGCGCATGGTGTCGCCGGGGTTCGGGGGAGGGACAAAGGAATCGGGTACGCTCATCGGGTCTGACCTAACAGCCCCTCATAGACTGACAGCGTCGCCTTCTGAAGCGCTGATGTTGTGAACCGCGCGAGAACACGCGTCTGCGCCTTCTGGCCCATGGCTGCGCGGCCTTCAGGGCCCAACGCCAGCAACTTGCCGATGGCTGTGGATAGATGTGCGGGGTCGGATGGGGGAACGATCAGGCCCGTCTCGCCGTCCACGACGATCTCGCCCTGCGCGCCGATGCTGGAGCCGATCGCGGGCACACCCATCGCGCCCGCTTCGGCGGCGACGCGGCCGAACGCCTCCGGTTCGTTGGAGGGCGCGATCACGATATCTGCGAGGGCGAAAGCTGCTGGCATGTCGTCGCAATGCCCCACCATCGACACCCGCCCGTCAAGACCGTTGCTGGCAATCAGCTGTTTCAGTTCCTCAACATAGCCGTCCCGGCCCTGCGGGTCGCCGGCGAAGACCATGCGCCAGTTCGCGACGCCGCTGGCGTTCAGGGCGGCCGCTGCGGCGATGGCTTCGCGGTGGCCTTTCCATCCGGTCAGGCGCCCAGGCAGGAGAATGACGGCATCCGCTCCGGGTTCGAGTTTCCAGGCCGTTTGCAGGGCATCCGTGCGAGAGGGGGCGACGGCGTCTGTCGCAAATTTCGCGATGTCGACGCCACGCGGGATGGTGATGATCTTGTCTGCCGCCCAGGGATGTTCGGCCACGACGTGCCGCGCGGTGAAGTCGGAATTGGCGATGACTTTGTCCCCGCGCGCCATCACCGAATTGTAGAGCCGCTTGAGCCGGCCCTTCGCGTTGTAGACGCCGTGATAGGTCGTCACGAACGGGACTTTGGTGCGCCTTGCCGCCCAGAGCGCACTCCAGGCCGGGGCGCGGGAGCGGGCGTGGACAAGGCCGACCTTCCGGACTTTCACCAGTTTCGCGATGCGGCCGGCATTCGCGTAAATCTCGAGCGGGTTCTTGGTCGGCGCAGACTCGAGCCGGATCAGCTCGCCGCCGACGCGGTTCAGGTCTTTTTCCAGCCGTCCGCCTGCGCTGACGACAAGCGCAGTTGCGCCTGCGGCCACGAGCGCTTCTGCGACCTCGATCGTGGTGCGTTCGGCCCCGCCTGCGGCGAGGTGAGGGATGACCTGAAGGATGGTTGCGCCACGTAGCGGCAAATAGTGATTCCCGATGTTTCGCCCCCGAGGCGCCTAATAGTCGCTTTCCTCGTCCGCGCAAACCGACGAGAACTATGGACATGACAGATGGGGCTGCAGAGTTTCTCGAGCAGGGCGGCGTCAAGCTGGCCCACCGGCGGAGCGAGGGCGATGCGGACCGCGCCGGCGTCGTCTGGCTGGGCGGTTTCCATTCGGACATGCTGGGCGAGAAGGCGAGCGTCCTGCACGCGCGCTGCCGGGAAGATGGCCGGGCGTTTCTGCGGTTCGATTATCTCGGGCATGGCGAAAGCGGCGGGGCATTTGCCGACGGGACGATCGGGCGCTGGCGGTCGGATGCGCTGGCGATGCTCGACCAGCTGACGACGGGTCCGCAGGTTCTGGTTGGCTCATCGATGGGCGGATGGATGTCGCTGCTGGTCGCGCTGGCGCGGCCGGAGCGTGTGAAGGCGCTGGTGCTGCTCGCCCCGGCGCCGGATTTTACCGACAAGCTGATGTGGGCCGGGTTCGATGAAAGCCAGCGCATGCAGATCATGGAGGAGGGCCACTGGACCCGGCCTTCGGCCTACGATCCAGCCGGCTATCCGATCACGCGCGACCTGATCGTCGAGGGGCGGACGTGGAATGTGATGGATGGCGAGATCGCGATCGATGTTCCCGTGCGCATCCTGCAGGGCGGGCTCGACCCCGACGTGCCGTGGACGCACTCGCTCGACCTCGCCGACAAGCTGCGCTCAGAGGACGTGGTGTGGTCGCTCATCAAGGATGGCGATCATCGGCTGTCACGGCCGCAGGATATCGAGCGGATGGTGGCGACGGTGCTGGATGTGGCGGAGTTGGTGGATGGTTGAGCGGCTGATTGATAGCCCTTCACCAGCGGGGTCCGCTCGCGCCTCTACTGAACGGGCGCTGCGGGCATGCCGACGTCGGTACGCTGTCCTTTCAGGAGTTCGAGTTCGTAGCAGAAGGGGCCGGCTGCCGGCCGCGCTTGTTCGAACTGCGCATACGGCTGGCGGACTCCACCGCATATTCCCTTACAATCGCCACGTGCGGCGGAGGGTTGGCGGAAGTTGCCGCAGATCTGGATCATGGTGGCCGAAGCGGACTTGTAGCTGACATCACCAGGAGCAGCCGGCCTGTTGCCCTCCTGCACAGGGATCTGGTTCGGCGTCGTGCCCAGATTGCAGGCTTGCAGCGTACGGTCGTCGGCAAGCCAGCCTTCAACACTGCGCGCAGCATCGAACGTTTCTGGCGCTGTGCCCGTCCCGTTGAAGGTGCATTGCGTGATGTTGAGCACATCATTGATGCGACCGAGCGTCAGTTCATCCAGCTGCCGATCGCGTGCGCCATCCTCCGCTGAGCAAGCAGCGAGGAGCAGAGCCAGCGGAAGAACGTACCGGACCGTCATGTCATGCAATCCCGCAACCCTTCCCGATACGTCGGGAACTTCGGCCGCCATCCGAGCGCTGCTTTCGTGCGCGCGTTCGAGACGCGCTTGCACTCGGCGTAGAAGCGTTGCGCCATCGGTGAGAGGTTCGCGTCTTCGAATGCAACGGCGGGTGGAGGAGAGATGCCGAGAAGTTCGGCGGCGTAGGTGAGGACTTCATCGGCGGGCGCGGGTTCGTCGTCGCAGATGTTGAACGCGCCGGTGGCTGTTGGCGTGTGGATGGCGAGGCGGACGGCTTCGGCGATGTCGCTGACATGCGCGCGGGAGAAGACCTGGCCGGGTTTCACGATGCGTCTCGCGCCGGGTTCGCGGACGCGGTCGAGGGCTGAGCGGCCGGCGCCGTAGATGCCGGGGAGGCGGAAGATGCGGGCGCCGAGTGTCTGCCATTGTGCTTCGGCGGTTGCGCGGTTGGTCGCCTCGCGGCTTTGCGGATTGAGCGGCGTTTCCTCGAACGCCCATCCGCCGGCAAGGTCGCCATAGACGCCGGTCGTGGAGAGATAGCCGATCCAGCTTTCGGTCGCAGCGACATGCTTGAAGTCGCGGAAGACGGGGCAGCCCCCGGCGTCGGGCGGGACGGAGATCAGCCAGACGGCGCCAGACGGCGGGGCGAGGGTTTCGCCGGGCCAGATGTGGGTGGAAAAACCCTGACGGCGGATCGGTTCGGCGGAGGCTTCGCTGCGGACCGTGCCGGAACAGGCAGCGCCTTCGGCGGCCAGTAGGCGGGCCGTTTCGGCTGCGACATACCCGAATCCAAAGGCGAAGAACTGCATGCCGGCCCTAGTGTTGCCTTGACTCTGGTGTAGGGGAATAGGACCCCAGCGCCTCCGGGGCCAGCGCCGGAATCGACCTGCCATGCGTTATCTTCTGGTTGCCTGCCTCGTTATGGCTGCTGCCCCGGCTGCGTTTGCGCAGACGGAACAGGAGAAGCTTGAGCTCTGCCTCGACCAGATCGATAAGGACGCCGAGGTCGCCTATCAGGACGGGCTGACCTGGCTGTCGAAAGGCAATCGCCCGCCGGCGCGGCAATGCACGGCGCTGGCGTTGATTGCACTTGGACAGGAAGCGGAAGGCGCACACCGTCTGGAGGAGCTGGCCAATGCGCCGGACGCGGGCGGTATCGAGGAGCGCGGCGTCTATCTCGCGCAGTCGGGCAATGCATGGCTGCTGGCCAAGATGCCTGACGAGGCGATCGTGACGCTGACCAATGCGATGAAGCTGCGGCCGAGCGATGGCGAACTCTTCAAGGATCGCTCGCGCGCACATGTGATGCTGAAGCACTGGCAGGAAGCGGCGCGCGATCTCGACAATGCCATCCAGCTGTCGGCAGCGGATGCCGAGGCGTATCGGTTGCGCGGCTATGCGCTGATGAAACAGAACCGGCTCGCCGAAGCCTGGAACGATGTCGAAGCGGCGCAGAGACTGGCGCCCAGGGATGTGAATGTGCTTCTGCTGCGCGGAGACGTGCGCGAGGCGATGCGGCTGCAGGGGATCGAAGATCCTGCAGGACTTGGCGCGGTGGAAGAACCACGCACGCGGATTGTCGGGAATTGATGCGCGGCGTTAGGGGCCGACCACGCATTTATCGAGGCCGTCGCGTTTCACCATCGCCATCAGCGACTGGATGCGGTTGTTGCGGCGGCCTGTCGCGTACTGGCCATTGACCTTCCAGCGATTTGGGCTCGGCAGTACGGCGGCGAGGGCTGCAGCCTGGCGCGGGTTGAGGTCCTTTGCCGACACCTTGAAGCGTTCCTGGGCTGCCTGTTCGGCGCCGTAGATGCCATCGCCCCACTCGGCGACGTTGAGATAGGTTTCCATGATGCGGGGCTTCGACCACATCTTTTCCATCACGACGGTGAAGTAGGCTTCGAGGCCTTTGCGGAACCAGCCACCGCCATTCCAGAGGAAGACGTTCTTGGCGGTCTGCTGCGAGATGGTGGAGGCGCCCCGCAGGTCGCCGCCGTTTTCCGCCGCCTGCATCGCCTTCTGGATTTCCTTGATGTCGAACCCGTCATGGGTGCAGAAATTCTGGTCTTCGGAAGCTATCACGGCGCGGACGAGGTGGGGCGAGATATCCTTGAGGTCGACCCATTTGGAGCGAACCTCGACACCCTTCATCGCCATGCCGGCCATGTTGAATGTGGGGGGCGGGCCGGTCCAGCCGATCGCGAAAATCGCGAGCAGGCTCAGCGCAAGGAAGCCGCCACCGAGAATGCCGGTCCATACCAGGAAGCCGACAAGGATGCGGCGCCAGAGTGGCTTCTCATTGTCATAGGGCGTGCCTTGCGGCGTGACGCCCGCGCGCCAGCGGCCGAGAGTACCGCCGCCCGATGACGAGCTGTCGCCGGAGGGAGCATCCGCTGCGTTCCCGGGCGCGTCAGGCCCGTTCGCGTCTTCGGGCTTCTGGTCCAGCATCCCACTCCTCACACACTGCGGGGTCGGCCTCGGTGGGCCGTCGCAGCTCGCACGTCACTTCAAACATATCGGGAGCAAGGATCCCCAGCGCCCAGACGGATGCTCCGCGCACCAGGGGTGACGCATCATCCAGCCTCTGGATACACAAGTCCGCGTTGGCCCGCGACCCCGAATTTCCGATCGCGATCATGACATTTCGCACAAAACGGTCGCGTCCTATGCGTTTGATAGGCGATCCGGCGAAGACTTCGCGGAAGCCTGCGTCATCAAGACTCGCCAGATCGGCCAGAAGCGGGGCGGTCAGTTCCGCACGCGGATGAAAGGCGGCCTCACGGGCGGTCTGGGCGAACTTGTTCCACGGGCAGACGGCGAGGCAATCGTCGCAGCCATAGATGCGGTTGCCCATGGCCTGGCGGAATTCGCGGGGGATCGGTCCCTTCGTTTCGATGGTGAGATAGGAAATGCAGCGCCGGGCATCGAGCGTGTAGGGCGCCGGGAAAGCCTGCGTGGGACAGATGTCGAGGCAGGCGCTGCATGTGCCGCATGCGTCGGCCGCAGGCGCGTCGGGCGTCAGGTCGGCGGTGGTCAGCATCACGCCGAGGAAGAGCCACGAGCCATGCTCGCGGCTGACGAGATTGGTGTGCTTGCCCTGCCAGCCGAGACCGGCGCGATGGGCCAGCGGCTTTTCCATCAGCGGTGCGGTGTCGACGAAGATCTTTACATCGTTGCCGGTGTCGGTCGCGAATGATGAGGCGAGCTGTTTCAGCTTGCGCTTCATCAGGTCGTGATAGTCGACATTCTGGGCATAGACCGAAATGGTCGCGTGCCCGGGCCGGGTGAGGGGTTCGAGCGGATCGTGCTTGGGACCGTAGTTGAGACCGACGACGAGCGCTGATTTCGCATCGGGCCACATGTAGGTTGGGTGCCGGCGGCGCTCCAGCGTTTCGGCCATCCAGCCCATGTCACCGTGAAAGCCCTGGCTGACGAAATCCGAGAGGCGGTCGCCAGCATCCCACGCGGCGTCGGCGCGGGCGATGCGGGCGACATCGAAGCCGAGCGCGCGGGCGCTCTCCTTGAGGCGTCCTTCCGCGGGCAGAGGGGCTTCCGGGATCGTCATGAGCGGACTGCTATCGGTCCGGGGTTGTGCGGGCAACGCGGAAATCGCTGATGGCTGCTGCGGCGTGTGTCGTTGCGTAAGCTCACTTTAAGCTGAGCGAGGGCCGCGGCGCGTTGCTTCTCCGGTGCGTTGATCTTACGTTCCTGACAGTTGGACGCGTCCCTTGCTGCAGGAGATCTTGCTTGCGCTACGCTCTGCTCGCCACCCTTGCGACATCGCTTGCTCTTTGTCCCATCGCGCACGCGCAAACGCCGGAGGCGAAAGCAGCAACTGCGCAAACCTACGATCCGACCAAGCCCTACCCGCCGTATACGGCGCCGCGTTTGAAGATCGGGCAGCCGGACCTGCAGGGTTTCTGGCACAATACAACGCTGACCAAGATGACCCGCCCGGCCGGGGTCAGCAGCCTGGTCTACAGCGAGGCAGAGGTCGCCAGACTCGAGCAGGAGATGGAGAACGAGATCGCGGAAGCCGGCGCGCCAACTGCGGCCGACGCTCCGGCCGAATATGTGATCCCGAAAGACATCAAGCCCGAATACCTCGCCGGCGGCGGCGCCACGGGCGGCTACAACCGTTTCTGGATCGATCCCGGCAACCATGTGATGCGGGTCAACGGCCAGCCGCGCTCGTCAATCATCACGACGCCAACCGGAACTGCGCCACCACGCAAGGCGGGCGCAACGCCTGCGCCTGCGCCGGAACCGCCGGCCTTCGTCAAGCTGCTGGGACCGACCCCGCCGCGGGGCCAGTCATTCGACAACCCGGAATCGCGTGCGACGGAACGCTGCATCATATCGTTTGGCCGCAACGCCGGACCGCCCATGTTCGCGAACGGGTTCTACAACAACAGCTACCAGATCGTGCAGTCGCCCGATCACGTGCTGATCGCGACGGAGATGGTGCACGACGCGCGCATTGTCAGGCTGAATTCGAAACACCGCACCGATGATGTCCGGCCCTATTTCGGGGATTCGATCGGCTGGTGGGATGGCGACACGCTGGTGGTGGAAACCACGCATATCCCGCAGAGCCAGCAGTTCATGGGTGCGTGGAAAGACCTCAAGGTCACCGAACGGTTCAAGCGGGTTGCGGACGACAGGCTCCATTACGGCTTCACGATCGAGGACCCGACACTGTGGGACGCTCCGTGGGGCGGCGAGTATGAATTCGCGGCCCTGAACGGCAAGATGTACGAATATGCCTGCCACGAAGGTAACTACGCGCTGTACGGCATTCTCGAGGGCGCGCGCGTCCTGGAGGCGAGAGAGGCCGCTGAGGCGGCGAAAGCCAAGCCCGGCGCCAAACCCGCCAAGGGCAAGCCGTAAGCTGCGCGGCCAGTCACGTGGTCGAAGCTTACGTCGGTCTTTCCACCTGTCCCATGCGCTGGAGTTGCCAGGCGCCAAGCCACCACAGGCTTGACCACGCAGCGCCAAGCGCCCAGCCGGCGAGGACGTCGGTGGGCCAGTGCACGCCGAGATAGATGCGGCTGAGACCGATCATCAGGGTGAGCAGGATGGCGTAGCTCATGATGATGATCTTGGTGCGGCGCTGCTTGTGTGCGCGGGTCAGCAGGACGCCGAGCGTGAGGTAGGCGATCGCCGAGATCATGGCGTGGCCACTCGGGAAGCTGGCGCTCTGTACTTCGGCGAGATGGGCGACGAGGTCGGGGCGGGGGCGGGCGAAGCCGAACTTGAGCGTCTCGCTGAGCAGCGTGCCGCTGCCGACCGCGCCGACGACCAGAAGCGCCGTACCACGCTTGCCGGCGGCGATGAGGTAGATGGCGACCCCGAGGACCAGCATGCTGAGAATGACATAGCCGCCGAGCGCAGTGATATCGAGCAGGGCGTGTTCGAGCCAGGCCGGACCGAGCGGGTTGGTCGGGTCGCCCGGTTCGCGCAGGGCGAGAAGAATGGATTCGTCGAAGCCCCGGGCTTCGCCCTCGAAGGTTTCGTCCGCGATGAGGGCGAAGGCGAGAACGCCGAAGGCGGTGATGCCCAGCGCAATGGTCGCGCCGATCTCGCTGAGGGCGAGGCGGACAATGTTCTGGAGAAACTGCTTTGGTGTGGGCGCTTGCATGCAAGGGATCCGGAGGCGTCGCGTTGGACTTTGGGATATGGTTCGGATCAGGCGAAGGAGAGTTCCCCGCTCCCGAACTCATGAAATATTCATGGGAATGGCCCGACAGGAGGCTTCCGTATCCCCTATTCCGTGCTCAAAGTTTAGGCAGGGGCTTCGCCTGCTCAAAAGGTCGGCGGCGGCGGCTTCGCGCCGGGCCGGGGTGCGTCTAGGACTGGGACTGCATGTACAACGAAATGTTCGCAGACGACCGGTCAATCCGGGGACCCTATGACAAGGTCTCCGAGTGGATAAACACGAGCGGCGTCGACCTGCTCAAGCTTCGCCAGAGCGAGGCCGAGGCGATCTTCCGCAAGATCGGCATCACTTTCGCGGTGTATGGCGAGGGCGGCGATCCTGAGCGGCTGATCCCTTTCGACCTCATCCCCCGCGTGTTCGGCGCGGCCGAATGGCGGAAGATGTCGCGTGGCATCAAACAGCGCAGCCGGGCGCTGAATGCGTTCCTGTACGACGTCTACCACCGCGGCGAGATCATGCGGGCGGGGATCATCCCGGAAGAACTGGTCTACCAGAACGAGGCCTTCCTGCCGGACATGGTGGGCGTCGATCCGCCGGGCCGCGTCTACAGCCACATTGTCGGCGTGGACATCGTGCGGACGGATGCGGATCGCTTCCAGGTTCTTGAGGACAACTGCCGCACGCCATCCGGCGTCTCCTACATGCTGGAGAACCGCGAGATCATGATGCGGATGTTCCCGCAGCTGTTCCAGGCGGGGATTGTCGAGGGCGTCGAGAACTATCCGAGCATGCTGAAGAAGACGCTGGAGGAAGTCGCCCCGATCAAGTGCGACGACGACCCAACGGTTGTGCTGCTGACGCCGGGCTCGCTGAACTCGGCTTATTACGAACACTCCTTCCTCGCCGACCTGATGGGTATCGAACTGGTCGAGCCGCAGGATCTTTTCGTCGAGAACGGACTCTGCTGGATGCGCACAACGCGCGGTCCGCAGCGGGTGGACGTAATCTACCGGCGGATCGACGACACCTACATCGACCCGCTGGCCTTCAAGGCAGACTCGCTGCTCGGCGTGCCGGGTATCTTCGACGTCTATCGGTCTGGCGGCGTGACGCTGTGCTCGGCGCCGGGGGCGGGGGTGGCGGACGACAAGGCGATCTATGTCTTCGTGCCGGACATGATCAAATTCTATCTCGGCGAGAAGCCTATCCTCGAGAACGTCCAGACCTGGCGCTGCGCCCAGCCGGACGACTGCAGGTACGTGCTCGAGAACCTGAAGGACCTCGTCATCAAGCGCGTCCATGGCTCGGGCGGCTATGGCATGCTGATCGGGCCGCATGCGGCGAAGAAGGAAATCGACGCGTTCCGCGCCAAGATCAAGGCGAACCCCTCGGAGTTCATCGCCCAGCCGACGCTGGACCTGTCGACCGCGCCGATCCTTGGCAATGAAGGGATCGAGGAACGCCATGTTGATTTCCGGCCTTACTGCCTCGTAGGCAAGGAAATCCGCCTGACGCCGGGTGGACTCACGCGCGTGGCCTTGAAGAAGGGGTCGCTGGTCGTGAACTCTTCCCAGGGCGGCGGGGTCAAAGACACCTGGATTCTGGCGGAATGACATGCTGAGCCGTACCGCTGAAAACATGTTCTGGATGGGCCGCTATATGGAGCGGGCCGATGCGACCGCGCGCCTGATCGAGATGGGCTATCGCATGGCGATGCTGCCCGGCTCGAACGAGCAGGAGGAATGGCGCTCCGTCGCGGCCGCCTCCGGTTCGGCGCCTGACATTGTAGAAGACAAGAAGCTCGATGGCGCGACCGTGGTGCAGCGTCTGTTGCTGGATGCGGACAATCCCTCCTCGATCCGCTCATGTCTGACATCGGCGCGCGCCAACGGTCGTGCGATCCGGACAGCGCTGACGCAGGACATGTGGGAGGCGCTGAACGATGGCTGGCGCCAGCTTGGCCAGATGGACGCCGACACAGCGCTGAAGAGCCTGCCGACGCTGCTGGAGTGGACCAAGAACCGTACGGCGGCTTTCCGCGGCGCGTCGGAAATCTCGCTGTTGCGCAATGACGGCTACTACTTCCTGCGCATGGGCGGGCTGATCGAGCGCGCCGACATGACGCTGCGCCTGCTCGACGTGAAGTATTATGTGTTGCTGCCGGAGACCGATGTGGTGGGCGGCGGGCGAGACTATCACCAGTGGACCAGCGTACTGCGCGCAACATCGGCGCTGCGCGCGTACCATCACGTGTACAAGGGCGACTACACGCCTTGGGGGATTGCCGATTTCCTGATCCTGAACGGAACTTTCCCGCGTTCGGTCGCCTATTGCTATCGCTCGATCAAACGCTTCCTCGACGACATTGCGAGCGACTATGGCGAGACGAGCTCGCCACAGCTTGTCGCCAACGAGATGGTCGAACGTCTCGACGCCATCGGAATTGAAGAACTCTTCCAGAGCGGGCTGCACGAGTTCGTCTCCGAGGCAATCGGGACGACGCGACGCCTGTCCATGGAAATCAGCAAGGCTTATCACTTCTAGACATGCGCCTCACCGTTCGACACGCCACGACCTATTCCTACGATCCGCCGGCGGACCGCTGCGCGCTGCGCCTGCGGCTGTATCCACCGACCTTCGATAGCCAACGCGTAAAGAGCTGGACCGTCAGCGTGAACGGGCAGAGCGTGGCCCCGCTGCTGAACACGGCGACCGCCGATCGCGAGGCGATCTGGACGCGCGCGGAAGTTGGCCCCGAGCTTGTCGTGATCGCCGAAGGCGAGGTCGAGACGACGGACACTGCGGGGGTCCTGCGAGGCCTGCGTGAAACCTCTCGCCCACAGGTCTTCCTGCGTCCGACGCCCCTGACCGAAGCCGACAAGCGGATCGAGGACCTGGCGGCGGGCGTGACGGGCAAGTCGCCGCTCGACCGCTTGCACGCGCTGTTCAACACGGTGGCCGATACGATCGAATACAAACCGGGCTCGACATCACAGCTCACCACGGCGGCGCATGCCCTGAAGGCGGGCAAGGGCGTCTGCCAGGATCATGCCCACGTGTTCATCAGCGCCGCACGCAAGCTGGGGACGCCGTCGCGCTATGTCGTGGGCTACCTGCTCGCCGAAGACACGAAACTTACCGAAACACACGCATGGGCCGAGGCCTTTGTGCCGGAAATCGGCTGGGTCGGGTTCGACGCCGCCAACCGGTTGTGCCCCACAGATCGCTATGTGCGCCTGGGGTGCGGGCTGGATGCGGCGGATGCTGCCCCGATCCGCGGCAATGTGTCCGGAGGTTCACAAGAGCGGCTTAGCGCCTCGGTCGACATTGCTCAGGCGACGGGCCAGTCTCAGTCACAGAATCAAGACGGGCAAAACCAGACTCAGCAATAGCCGGGAACGGAAGCCACGCCGGGGAATCGGGACGTGAAATGACTTACTGCGTTGGCCTCAAGCTCAAGGCTGGCCTGGTCCTGCTGTCGGACACCCGCACGAATGCAGGCGTCGACAATATCGCGCGCTTTCGCAAGATGTTCGTGTTCGAGGAGCCGGGCGAGCGCGTCGTAGCGCTGATGACCGCGGGCAATCTCGGCATCACCCAGGGCGTCGTCACGCACATCACCACGCAGATCAAGCAGAGCCGGATCGATCCCGAGATCGAAAGCCTGATGACGTGTGACACCCTCTATCGCGGCGCGCAGATGGTGGGCGAGGCGATGCGCGAGGTGCAGAAGCGCGACCGCGCCGAGATCGAGGCGCAGGGCGCCGCGGCGGACGCGACCGTGATCATGGCCGGACAGCGAAAGGGCGGCGAGTTGCGCCTGTTCCTGATATACACGGCCGGCAATTTCATTGAGGCGGGCGAGGACACGCCCTACATGCAGATCGGCCAGCATAAATATGGCAAGCCGATCCTCGACCGCGTGATCCGTCCCGACACGACGATTGAGGAAGCCGTAAAGGCCGCATTGGTGAGCATGGACTCTACCGTGCGCTCCAACCTGTCGGTTGGCATGCCGCTCGACATGTGCGTGATCCCGGTCAACGAGTTCAAGGCGAAGAGCCAGCGCATCGAAAGCGACCACAAGGAATTCCGCCAGATCAGCGACTCGTGGGCCGCCTCGCTGCGTACGGCGTTCAACGCGCTGCCAGCAGTGAAGATCTAGCTTTCGCTGTCGACGACTGTTTCGTCGCGGCCTGAATTGATCGACACATAGAGCATGCGCGCGGCGGCAATCGTTCTTTTGACGACCCTTGGAATGTCGGGCTGCAAGGAACCCGCTGTCGACTCGGCTTGTGTCTCACAGACATTCGAGCGCGATGACTTTATCGTATGCGGCTTCGACGCGAAGCAGCAGGCATTGCGACTTGCGTGGGCATCCCCAGATGGCGCGCCCTATCGCGGTTTTGCAGCGCTGTCCCGCGATGTGACGGAGGCGCGAGTCGCGTTCGTCATGAATGCAGGAATGTTTGACGCCACCGGGTCTCCGATCGGGCTGTATGTGGAAGAGGGGCAGCGGCTGCACACGATCAGCACGGCCGATGGGCCGGGCAATTTTCACATGAAACCAAATGGTGTTTTCTGGGTAGATGCGTCCGGTGTTCCGCATGTCGCATCCACAGATGCATTCCTGGCTGCAGGCGCCACCCCGCTCTGGGCGACGCAATCCGGACCGATGCTGGTCATTGATGGGGTTCTGCATCCTGAATTCAGCCACGACGGAGACTCGCGGTTCGTGCGCAATGGCGTGGGCGCTGGCGACGATGGCCGAACTTGGTTTGTGATCAGTGACGGTCCGGTCTCGTTCGGCAAGCTGGCGCGTTTTTTCCGTGACGAATTGAAGAGCGTGAACGCGCTCTATTTTGACGGCGCCGTTTCGAGCTTGTGGGCGCCGTCCCTGAAGCGGATGGACGCCGGCGCGCAGTTGGGACCAATGATTGTGGTCACATCCCCTTCACCGTCCCCGCATTGAACTGCTCGCGCCAATGGGCAGCGCGTTCGGTGCGCTTGAGCTCGATCACGTGGGGATCGGTTTCTGGGAAGCGTTCTACAACCTCGTAGCTGAAGGCGTCTTCGCCATGCGCGTTCCACGACGCCTGCACGTCCTTGCTCACATGCTGGTTGCTTTTGAGACGGACCCGGAGGCCGTTGACCTGCGTGTCGAGATTACGGCTGACGCCGATCCAGACCTCGCCAGTGAAGGAATTCTTCAGCGCGAAGACGCCGTTCTGCGGCGGGCGTTCCGAGAATTGCTGGAGCAATTCCTGGCGGCGGGATTTGTCGACCATGCGTTATCCTTTTTACCCGGATATAATATGGGGGCAAAATCCGCAAGGGCTCAGATCTGGCGCGGGCCGGTCCAGCCCTCGCGCGCGCTAGGGTCGACGATGGGCATGCCCTGTCCCTCCGCTGCGCGGACGGGCAACGAGGTCCAGTCGAAGTCATCAAGCGCCTTGAGATTGATCCCGTAATGGTCGGGCATCGAGCGCTTCCTGTGGAAGGGATAGATGCCGCAGTCCGTGCAGAAGTAGTGCTTCGCAATGCGGGAATTCCACTGGTAGAGGCCGAGCCTGTCTTCGCCAGCGGTAATGGCGAGCGCGCTTTCATGGACGTTGGCCATGAGCGCGTTCTTTTTCGCGCACAGCGAGCAATCGCAGGTGTAGGCCTCGTCGATCGGACCTTCGACCGTGAACCTGACTGCGCCGCAGTGACAGGAGCCATGGTAGGTCGGCATCTCGCGGTTTCCTTCCGGCGAAGTCTTCGACTAGTCTCGCCCGGTTAGGCGGGTCGCAGCAATCCCGGTTGCGCGGCGATATGGGAGGACAGGATGGGTCTGGATTTTGATCTTGCGACAGTTGCGGGTCTCGCAGGGCTTGGCGGCAGCACGGTCTCCGCGCTGAGCGCGGCGTTCTTCTTCCGTGGGCTGATCACCCGCGTGATCGCGCAAGTGATTGCGACGACCATCCTCTCCTTTGTCGGCTTCATCGCGCTGTTCACCGCGCTGGGATTCCAGATCGTCCCGCCGAAGCAGATCGCGGGCCTGCAGATCCCCGGCATGAGCGAGAATTTCTCCGCGCAGTCCGTGCCCACCGCGCCGGTGGAGCAGGGTTACACGATCAAGTCGCCCTGGCGAAAGGACTAGCTGCTTACTCAGCCGCCTTCAGTTCCAGCGGCGCTGCGAGGCGGCTTACCGACTCTTTCGGCACAACGTGAACGAAGTTGCTCAGCTCGAGCTGCCAGTTGTCGAGAATGGTCTTCGCGTGCAGCGAGCCGGTGCAGCGGACATGTTCCTCGATGAGATCGCGCAGGACCTTCGCCCAGTGATCGGTGACGACCGGCTTCCAGATGATCGTCTCCGGATTCGCCATCGCATCGAAGCGTCGTTTCGTGTCGTACAGAAACGCCATCCCGCCCGTCATGCCGGCGCCGAAGTTCTGGCCGACCGCGCCGAGAATCACGGCCGTGCCGCCAGTCATGTACTCGCAGCCATTGGAGCCGCAGCCTTCGACCACCACGGTCGCGCCGGAATTGCGTACGGCGAAGCGCTCGCCCGCCTGGCCTGCCGCGAACAGCTTGCCTGACGTGGCGCCGTAGAGAACGGTGTTGCCGATGATGGTGTTGTCCTTCGCGACATATCTCGCCACCGACGGCGGCTTGATGATGATGGTCGCGCCCGAGAGACCCTTCCCGACATAGTCATTGGCGTCGCCGATGACTTCGAGCGTCAGGCCCTTGACGCCGAACGCGCCAAGCGACTGGCCGCATGAGCCTTCAAGCGTGACCCACAGGCGGCCCTCGGGAAGGCCATCCATGCCGTACTTGCGCACGATGTGGGACGAGGCGCGCGTGCCGATGGCGCGCTGCACGTTACGGACGTGATAGTCGAGCTGCATCTTCTCCCCGCGCTCGAAGAAGGCGGCGGCGTCGCGCAGAATCTGTTCGTCCAGAGCAGCAGGCACCTCGTTGCGCCAGGTTGGCTTGTACGTAACCCGCGCTTCCGGGTCGGCGCGCACGAGCAGCGGCGACAGGTCGAGGTCGTCGAGCATCGCCGAGCCGCGCGAGACCTGGTGGAGCAGGTCGGTACGGCCGATCACCTCATCAAGTCGAGTGAAGCCGAGGTCGGCGAGGATTTCGCGGACTTCCTCAGCGATGAACGTCATCAGGTTAACGACCTTGTCCGCCGTGCCGGTGAACTTGGCGCGCAGGCGCTCGTCCTGCGTGCAAACCCCGACGGGGCAGGTGTTGGAATGGCATTGGCGCACCATGATGCAGCCCATCGCCAGAAGGCTGGCAGTGCCGATGCCGTACTCCTCCGCGCCAAGCATCGCCGCGATGACGATGTCGCGCCCCGTACGCAGGCCGCCGTCAGTACGCAGCGTGACCTGATCGCGCAGGTTGTTGAGCGTCAGCACGTGATGCGCTTCGGCGAGGCCGATCTCCCACGGCAGGCCTGCGAACTTGATCGAAGACTGCGGGGATGCGCCTGTGCCGCCGACATGCCCCGAGATCAGGATGACGTCGGCTTTCGCCTTGGCAACGCCCGCCGCAATCGTGCCGACGCCAGAGCGCGACACGAGCTTCACGCAGACGCGGCAATCCGGGTTTATCTGCTTCAGGTCGTAGATGAGCTGGGCGAGATCCTCGATCGAATAGATGTCATGGTGCGGCGGCGGCGAGATCAGCATGACGCCGGGCGTCGCATAGCGGTTGCGGGCGATGAACTCGGTGACCTTGAAGCCGGGCAGCTGGCCGCCTTCGCCGGGCTTGGCGCCCTGCGCGACCTTGATCTCGAGTTCCTTGCAGTTGTTGAGGTACTCGGCTGTCACGCCAAAGCGGCCCGAGGCCACCTGCTTGATCATCGAGTTGGCATTGTCGCCATTGGCCATCGGCTTGTACCGTTCGCGTACTTCGCCGCCTTCGCCGGAAACCGACTTTGCGCCGATGCGGTTCATCGCGATGTTGAGCGTACCGTGCGCCTCGGGTCCTAGCGCGCCGAGCGACATGCCGGGCGTGACGAAGCGCTTGCGGATTTCGTTCACCGACTGGACGTCGTGCAGCGTCGCCGGCCTGGGCTGCGGCTTGAAGTCAAGCAGGTCACGCAGCTGCACCATCTTCTTCCGCGCGTTTGCAAGTCTGGAATACTTGCGGAAGGCCGCGTAGGAGTTGGTGTCGCAGGCGTGTTGCAGCGCGTGGATCAGCTCGCCTGAAAGCGCGTGCGTGTCGCCGCTTGCACGGACGCGGTAGAAGCCGCCGATGGGCAGCACGGCGACGGACGCGCTCCACGCTTTCGCATGAAGCTCGATGGCCTTGCGCTGCAGGCCCGCGAGACCAATGCCGGAGATTCGGCTGGTCATGCCGGGGAAATAGTCTGCGACGAGTGCGCGGGAGAGGCCGAGCGCCTCGAAATTGTAGCCGCCGCGATAGGACGAGATGACGCTGATGCCCATCTTCGACAGGATTTTCAGCAGGCCCGCCTCGATCGACTTCTTGTAGTTCAGCACAATCCTGCCGAGCGGCTTGTCGCCGAACAGGCCTTTCGCGTGTCGGTCCGCCAGCGTCTCCTGCGCCATGTAGGCGTTGACGCATGTGGCGCCGACGCCGACGAGCACCGCGAAATAGTGCGTGTCCATGCACTCGGCCGAGCGGACCGTGATCGAGCAGAAGGTGCGCAGGCCATGGTTCACGAGCCAGGAATGGACAGCGCCCGCAGCGAGGATCATCGGGATGCCGGCGCGTTCGGCGTTCTGTCCTTCATCCGTCAGGATGATGTGGCCACGCCCGGATGAGACGGCGATGCGCGCTTCCTCACGGATGCGGGCGACGGCGTCACGCAGGGCGATGCCGGGCGAGCCTCCGGCGTCGGCTTCGAACGTGCAGTCGATGACAGCGACCTGTTCGCCGATCGTCTCCAGCATGCGTGTGTACATGCCGTTGGTCAGAACTGGGCTTTCGAGCACGAACACGTTGGTTTGCGTGGCGTCCTGCGCGAGGATGTTACCGAGGTTCTTGAATCGGGTCCGCAGGCTCATCACGCGTTCTTCGCGCAGCGGGTCAATCGGCGGGTTGGTGACCTGCGCGAAGTTCTGCCGGAAGAAGTGCGACAGCGGGCGGTGCACGTCGGAGAGAACGGCGAGCGGCGAGTCATCGCCCATCGAGCCGATGGCTTCCTTGCCGTCCTCCGCCATCGGCGAAAGGATCAGTTCGACATCTTCCATCGTGAATCCGGCGGCATGTTGGCGACGCTGGAATTCCTGCTTCTGGCTGTAGAGGCGCGGCTCGGGTCCGGGCCCGATGATGGGCTCCAGCTCGACGACGTTTGAAAGCCACTGCTCGTAAGGGTGGCTGCCGGCGAGACGATCGATCAGGGCCGTATGATCGTAGAACTTCCCGTCGCGGACGTCGACTGCGATCATGCCGCCAGGCGGTACACGGCCCTTGCGCGTGATGACTTCCTCGTTGATCGCGCACATGCCGGCTTCTGAGCCGACAACCAGCACGCCATCGGCGGTGAGCGCATAGCGCATGGGACGAAGGCCGTTGCGGTCCATGCCTGCGATGGCCCAGCGTCCATCGAACATGGCGAGCGCGGCCGGGCCATCCCATGGCTCCATCACCGAGTTCGCGTAGGCGTAGAGCGCCTGATGGCTTTTCGGCATGATCGATTCGTCGCGGGACAGGGGTTCCGGGACAAGCAGCGTTTTCGCCATTGGCCCCGGTCGACCGGCGCGCACGAGCAATTCGAACGCATTATCGAGCGCGGCGCTATCCGATCCGCCGGGCTGAATGACCGGCTTCACATCATCGCCATGTTCGCCGAACACGTCCGAGACCATCTTGATCTCGTGGCTGCGCATCCAGTTGATGTTGCCCGATATCGTGTTGATCTCGCCATTGTGGGCCAGCATGCGAAAGGGCTGCGCGAGGCGCCATTGCGGGAAAGTATTGGTCGAATAGCGCTGGTGATAGATCGCTACCGCCGAGATGAAGCGCGGGTCTTTCAGGTCGAGATAGAAGCTGTCGATGTCCTCGGCGAGGAACATGCCTTTGTAGATCAGCGCGCGCGAGGAGAAGGAGCAGACATAAAGATCGAGATTGGAGGCGCGGGCACGGTTCTCGATGCGGCGGCGGCAGATGTAGAGTGCGCGCTCAAGTTCTGCAGGCTCGCGCTTGAGCTGATCGGAGAACAGGATCTGTTCGATCTCGGGACGCGTGGCGTTGGCCTTGATGCCGATCACGGATGTGTCGATCGGTGGCTGGCGCCAGCCATAGATGTAGAAGCCGAAGCGCACGACTTCGGTCTCGATGATGGACCGCGCCTTTTCCTGCTGGGCGAGATCGGTGCGCGGCAGGAAGATCTGGCCGACACAGGTCTGCTTGTCGCTGGCGATGGTGTGGCCCATGCCGCGTACAGCGTCGCGGAAGAAGTCTTGCGGAACGTCGATGCGGATGCCGGCGCCATCGCCCGTCTTGCCGTCGGCGTCGATGGCTCCGCGGTGGAACACGGCCTTGAGCGCGCGCACCGCCATCTCGACGATCTCGCGGCGTGGCGTGCCGTCAATCTGAGCGACGAGGCCAACCCCGCAGGAGTCCTTCTCGTCAGCGGGATTGTAGGCGTTCGCTTCGATCAGCGTGTTGCGCTCGGAAGTGTATTTGCGGAGCCAGCGCTCGCCTGCCGTTTCGTTCAGAGGTTCATGTGTCATCAGAAACGCTCCTCGCCATTCTGGCGGTGGGCATCAGGAAAGTCGCGGTAGAGGCCGGCCTGAAAGTTCGCGACCAGCGAACTGACGCCGTGATGGGCGCTTTCGACAGGCTCATCGCGGCGTGAGGCGGCGGTGAAGGCGAGGTCGAGTTGCGCCAGGTCACGCGTCTCGATCAGGATCTGGAATTCGCCGAGCGCCGGAATGCCGAAGCCGAGCTTGCGGCGCAGCAGGCGCCACGACTCGATCTTTCCGGAAGACTTGAGGTGACCGAGATAGGCGTCCATAGCCGTCACAAAGTTCTGGTCACGGACGCCAGGCTTCAGGTCGACGGAGATCTGATAGACATCCATCGATCCTACTCCGCCGCCACACGCGCGGACGTCGCGCGCGCCTTGAGATAGGCGTCGATCGAGGCGGCGGCGTCGCGGCCTTCCTTGATCGCCCATACCACCAGAGATGCGCCGCGCACGATATCTCCGGCGGCAAAGATGCCATCCATAGTTGTCATCATCGAACGGTAGTCGACCTTCACGCCGCCCCAGCGATTCACACTCAGCGCTGTTTCGCCAAAATGCGCAGGCAGGTCTTCGGGATCGAAGCCAAGCGCCTTGATCACCATGTCCGCCTTCGACTCGTAGTCGGAGCCCGGGATTTCCTCGGGCGCCTGCCGGCCGGAGGCATCGGGCGGGCCGAGGCGCATGCGGACGGCGCGGACGCCCCTGGCCCCGCCACCCTTCTTCTCGGTGACAGCGGAAGGCGCGGCGAGCCAGTCAAACTTCACGCCTTCTTCCTCGGCATTTGCGACTTCGCGTTGCGAGCCCGGCATATTGGCGCGGTCACGGCGGTAGAGGCAGGTGACGGACTTGGCGCCCTGGCGGATGGCGGTGCGCACGCAATCCATCGCGGTGTCGCCGCCGCCGATGACGACCACGTTCTTCTTCTCCGCGTTCAGCTTGCCGTTGGCGAAGTCGGCCACGGTCTCGCCCAGGCCCGTACGGTTGGCGGCGATGAGATAGTCGAGCGCCTTCAGAACGCCCTTGGCGTCGTTGCCGGGCGTCGTGAGTTCCTTGGATTTGTAGACGCCGGTGGCGACCAGTACAGCGTCATGCTTCTGGCGTAGCTCCGCAAACGTAACGTCCTTTCCGACGTCGACGCCGAGCCGGAACGCGACGCCGCCGTCCGCCAAGCGTTTCACACGCCGCTCGACGATTTCTTTCTCCAGCTTGAAGTTCGGGATGCCATAGATCAGCAGGCCGCCAGCGCGATCGTGGCGGTCATAGACGGTGACGCGGTAGCCCGCCGAGCGCAGTTCGTCGGCGGCAGAAAGACCCGCAGGACCTGCGCCGATGATGCCGATGCTCTGTGAGAGTTCGCGCAGGGGCTTCACCGGCAGCACCCAGCCGCGCTCCCAGGCGGTGTCGGTAATGTAGCGTTCGACCGCGCCGATGGTGACTGCGCCGTGGCCGGATTGCTCGATGACGCATCCGCCTTCGCAGAGGCGATCCTGCGGGCAGATGCGGCCGCAGATTTCGGGCATGTTCGAGGTGGCGGCGGAGAGTTCGTAGGCCTCTTCCAGCCGGCCATTGGCGGTCAGCATCAGCCAGTCGGGGATGTTGTTCCCGAGCGGGCAGTGCGTCTGACAGAAGGGAACGCCGCACTGCGAACAGCGCGAAGACTGCTCATTTGCCTTTGCCGCGATGAAATCCGCATAGATCTCGTGGAAATCCGCGCGGCGCTCTTCTGCCTCGCGCTTTTCCGGCGTCTGCTGATCGACGGCGACGAATGTGAGCATGCGCTGCTGCGCCATGGGGGCACCGGATGATTGGACCGCGAGGCGCTTCAATGCCGACTACTTCTACTCATCGCAACCGAAAATTCGCGTATGGGAACCAAACGAGAAATATAGTGCGTCCTGATAGACAGACTTGAGCCGGCCTGACTTATCGGCGAGCGCATAAAGGTCCCAAAAGAGATCAATGGCGCAGGTAGCCCAACATCCACCATAAAGGGGCGACACCTGCGTCAACCGACGCCAGCTCCGGGCAGACAGTCATGGATTCAACGACGATCCTGCAGGCGATCCTGCTCGGCCTGGTCGAAGGGCTGACGGAGTTCATACCCGTGTCCTCGACAGGCCACCTGCTGCTAACGCAGACCGCGCTGGGTCTTGCCTCGCCGTTCTGGACGACCTTCACCGTGGTGATCCAGCTCGGCGCAATCCTCGCCGTGGTGCTGCTCTATTTCGGCCGGCTCTGGCATGTGCTGGTGACACTGCCGACGGATCCATCGTCCCGTCGCTTTGCGCTGTCGGTCATCATCGCATGCGTGCCGGCCTTTGCGGCGGGCCTGCTGCTGCATGATTTCATCAAGAGCTACCTGTTCGAGAGCCTCACGCTGATCTGCTGGTCGCTGGTGACCGGCGGCGTCGTGCTGCTCGTGATCGACAAGGTCGCGCCCGCGCCCACGGATCACACGGCGATGAACCTGCCGCTCTACAAGGCGGCGCTGATCGGCCTGTTCCAGGTCCTGTCGATCATTCCGGGCGTGTCGCGTTCGGGCTCCACCATTGTCGGCTCGATGCTGTTGCGTATCAACAAGCGTGCAGCAGCGGAGTTCTCCTTCTTCCTCGCCATCCCGATCATGGTCGGCGCCTTCGTGCTCGACTTCTGGGAAAGCCGCGACTTCCTGACCGGCGACAATCTCGGCATCATCGCCATAGGATTCGTGGCTTCGTTCGTTTTTGGCCTGATCGTGATTCGCCTGATGCTCGACTTCGTGCAGAAGCGCGGCTTCGCGCTGTTCGGATGGTGGCGCATTCTGGTCGGCGGGGCAGGGTTGGCTGCGATCTATATGGGCGCGATGCACGGTTGAGCCCCAACCATTTCGGAGACGATCATGGACCTCCAGCTGATCGTTCTCTGCGGACTTACCTTCGTGATCTACCTGATCGGGGCGCTGGCCTATGCCGCGCGCATCGCCGGCGTGCGCACGCGCAAGATTGCGGTGTCGTTCGCGCTGTTCAACGTGCTGGTGCTGGTCTCACGCGCGGCCAATTCGTTTCAGGGGCCGTTCCTGTCGAAGCGTATCGAACTCAACCTGCTCAACAATGGCGAGGCGCTGTTCTGGGATTTCCAGGTGCTGATGTTCTCGGCCACGCTCGCCGCCATCGTCGGCACGCTGCTGGTGCCCACGGTGCAGCGTCTGTTCACCCGCGCGATCCAGCATTTCCACGCCAACCGCTCGATCCCGAAACTGATCATGCATGCCTTCGCGCGCGGCGGGCTCAGCTACATCAAGACGTCCGTG
Organism: Hyphomonadaceae bacterium; assembly: GCA_040398425.1. GTDB lineage: Bacteria > Pseudomonadota > Alphaproteobacteria > Caulobacterales > Hyphomonadaceae > UBA7672. The sequence goes on along the minus strand of JBBATZ010000003.1, from coordinate 41,548 downwards.
ACGCTTCCGTCGACCACCGAACACGTGAAAGGCTTCAAGGAAAAGTCGGTCGTGTCGTGGAACGTCATCATCCTCAACATCGCAGCCCAGGCCTTCCTCACCGTGGGCGTGTTCGCCTCGCTCTACGCCGGTTTCATCGCACCGGAATTCCGTGTCACGGCGCTGTCGCTGTCGGCGGTGATCAACGGCGTCGCCACCATCCTGCTGTTCGTGCTGATCGACCCGCAGCTGTCGATCATGACGGACGATGTCGTCGAGGGCCGCATCTCGGAGGCGCAGTTCCGCCGCGCCGTCGTCTGGCTCTCCGGCAGCCGCATTGTCGGCACTGCGCTGGCACAATTTCTGCTGGTGCCGGCCGCCATGCTGATCGCGGAAATCGCGCGGCATATCTAGCTTCAGATCCGGCCGCAAAGCGGCCGGATCACGCCTCAGCCCCGACCCGTGATGGGACGAAGGATGCCGCGCAGCACCAGTGCGCCGAGGAAGGCGACCACGAAGACATCAACCCACTTCGTCACATCGTTGAGCGGGCCGAGATTGAGGCTGGCGATCCAGTTGGTCAGCGAGACATCGAACGCCTTCATCAGCGTGCCGATCAGGAAGACGCCCAAAAGCGCAAAGCCGATATCGCCCCACAGGCCGAAAACCGGCCGCCCGCGCACGATCTTGCGCGCGGCAAATCCCGCCAGCGTCGCGATCAGCAGCCATAGCACCAGAGTGCCGAGATTCATGCCGGAGTATTCGACCGCCAGCTTGTCCATTGTCCCGCTCCCCGTCCGCTTGATCCCCAAACCGAGGCTAGCGGCAGAGGGGCAGGATGCAAGCTGCCTGCTCGTCAGGTGGGTTTACACATCCACGCGCGAGGCTTCGTCTACACGCGGCGGCTGGAACTGGCCATGCGGGCGGTGGCGCCAGAGATAGGTTGGCGTGACGGCTTCGACCGTCTCGAGATTGGTGACGCCGAGATCAGCCAGCGTGCCGAAGCCGGGCGAGACGATGTTGTCGGACTTCAGCATCTGCACCTGATCGCCGGTCAACGGCGGACCGAAGAACGGGTTGAGGCGCGACAGCGCGCCGATGATGTAGCCCATCGGCGCGGCGATGATCATCGGCAGCGGCAGCAGGATGCGCGGACGATCGATCTCGCGCGTGATGAACTTCAGCAGCTCCTTCATCGTATAGACGCGCGGCCCGCCGAGTTCATACGTCTTGCCAGCCGCTTCCGGTTTCGACAGCGCATTGGCCACGCCCTGCGCAACATCGCCGACATAGACGGGCTGGAATTTGCTGGACCCGCCGATCAGCGGCAGGGCCGGGCTCATCCGCGCCATTTCGGCAAAGCGGGTGAAGAAGCCGTCCTCGGGTCCGAACAGAATCGAAGGGCGCAGGATGGTTGCCGTCGGGATGGCGGCGAGGGTAGCGGCTTCGGCTTCCGCCTTGGTCGAGGCGTAGCGGGCGCGCGACTTGGATGACGCGCCGATCGCCGACACGAGGACGAACTGCTTGATACCGGCGTCAGCTGCGAGCTGCGCCATGTTGGTCGCGCCCTGGGATTGGGTGCCCGCGAAGGATTGTGCGCCGCGCTCGCTGAGGATGCCGACCATGTTGATCACGGCGTCGGCGTTTTCCAGCGCGCGCTTGATCGAGGCGCGGTTGCGGACATTGGCCTGCACGAGCTGCACCTGCCCGACATCGCCGGCCAGTTTCACATCGCCGGCCAGATGGGGGCGGCGGGTCGCCACGCGCACGCGCCAGCCCTGGCGGCAAAGGGCGCGGACGACATGGCGGCCGAGGAAGCCAGATCCGCCAAAAACGGTCACGATTCTGCCGGTCATTCTCGTCCCTTGCGAAGGTGTAAGTGGTGGTCCGGGTCAGGTGCGGCATAGACCAGAATCGGGACGGGAAGTCCATGTGGCGGCTTGGTCGGCGCAGGTTCCGGGCCGCAGCTGGGCGGGGCCTGTTCATCGGCTGCTCATCAATTCGGGGACAATTCTATCCGCCATGCGATTTGCCGGTCGGATCAGCAGGAAATGGGCGGGGCTGGCCAGCATGGCCGGCCTGTTGGCCCTTTTCCCGGTCAGCGCCTGCACCAGCAATCGCCCGGCCCCGATCCGCTATGCCGCGACCACCCCGGCTGCGACGGTGCTGAGTTTGCCTGCTGCGAGCGATTTTGTTCGCGTCCCGCTCGACCTCACCACCATCCCGTACGACGCCACAAACGCGCCGGTCGTACTGCGGGACCAGCCCTATTCCGAATGCGTGCCCTATGCCCGAACCCTGTCCGGCATCCAGATCTGGGGCGACGCCGTGACGTGGTGGGCGCAGGCCGCCAGGCGTTATGTTCGCTCGACGCGCCCGGCGCCTGGATCGGTACTGGTGCTGCGCGGCTGGAATGATTCGACGCGCGGCCACGTCTCCGCGGTGACCGAAATTGTTTCCTCGCGGATTCTGCGGGTTGATCACGCCAACTGGCTCAAGGGCGGCGAGATCAGCGTCAACGTGCCGGTGATCGACGTGTCAGACGCCAATGACTGGTCGAAGGTGCGCGTCTGGCATGTGCCGGGCGGCTATTGGGGCAGCCGCACCTACGAGGTCGACGGGTTCATTCATCCCTATCGCATCGATGGGGCCGCATTCGGCGGGTGACGCCTCAGCGCTCAATTTCAGGGCCTGAGATTGTCCCACAGTTCGGACCGGCGCGCGCGCCATTCATCGGCGGTCTGCCCCCAGAGATCGACGGGGTCATTCTCGTAGGGGGGCGGCATTCGGCCCGGTCCGCGATTCACCGAGCCAAGCCGCGCCGCCAGTTTTTGTGACGGCACATTGTCGGGGTTGATGGAGTGGATGATGTCTGTCCAGCCGAGCACGTCGACTGAATAGTCCATCGACGCCATCGATCCCTCGAGCGCGTAGCCCTTGCCCCAGACCTCGCGGATGACGCCCCAGCCGACTTCATTGCCGGGCCAGCCATGCGGCGCCCACGGCCCGAGTCGTCCGACCCAGCGGCCGGTGGACTTCTCGAAGACGGAAAAGAAGCCAAACCCGACAGCCTGCCATGAGCCGATGATCGAGCAGATCGAGCGCCAGACGACGGAGGGCGGCTGAACCTTGCCGATGAACTGCGCAGACTCTTCGTCCGCCATGTAGGCGCACCAGGGCTCGAACTCCCTGAGGCTGGGTACTTTGAGGAACAGGCGCGGCGTCTCGATGACGGTGTCGAGCCGGGCTGTGTAGGACATGGCTTGGCCTCCCGCCTGAACCTGTCGGATGGGTGTGTGTTCTACTCCGGCTCGGCGGCGCTGGCAGCTGCTTCCTTCTGGAAACTCAGCGTTACGCGCCAGCCCGGCGGATTGCCTCGCCCGCCATCGGACCATTCCTTCCGCAACTCCACGGGATAGAGATAGGAACTGGCGTCCATCGAGCGCTTCGCGTCGGCGGCCGATTCGTAGATCATCACTTCGGTCACGCCGGGGTCCGGTTGGCTGCCATCGCGCGACGACCAGCCCTCCGGCAGGCAGCGGTCGAGATCCGTGCGCACGGCGTCAAAAGCCGCCTTGGCCTTCTCCGCATTCACCTCCCGCTCCAGCATGCCCGAGGAGAAGACGAGGCAGTTCGCGACGTAGACCTCGCCCGAGCGTGAACCGAATGGCGGCATCTTTCCAAGATCGCACGAGGCGCCGGCAGGCGAGATTGCCGTCGTGAAGCGGTCGTCAAGTTCTCGCTCCCCAAGCGTCGCCTTGCCCGTGCGCAGGGAGGAGAACGGCTCGGGCTCCTCCATCGCAACTGCAAGCGCGGCGATATCCTTGCAGGCGTCCTCTGCGGTCAGGGGCCGGGTCTGAGATGCGGCGGGAGACGTGGTCTGAGCGCCCGAATTTTCTCCCATCCCCGGAGTTTCCGCCGCCGGACTACAAGCGGTCAGCGCGAAGGCGGCAAACAGGATTCGCAAAGGTCTGGTCTCCCCGGTCAAAATGTCTTCTGAGAGTAATATCATTTTCGGGAAAGCACTGCCGTGACAGAGTGTTCGAGCGCATCCGGCCAGGGCGTCCAGCCCAGCGCGAACATCTGCGTGGCGCGCGCCCCCGAAAGTCGCGCATTCAGCGGACGCGGGGCTGGCGCCGCGAATTCTGCCGTAGAAACAGCTTCGACCTCGGCGAAAGGCCCTCCCTGTCGCTTTGACTCCGCCATTACAGCGCGCGCCATGGATGCGCGATCCATTTCGTCGGGCGAGGCCAGATGCAGCAGGCCGGAGAGGGCACCGCGCGCGCCGGCAATGCGGAGCAGGGCGTTGGCGATGTCCGGTGCGTAAGTCGGCGGGCCGATCTGGTCATCCACGACCCGCAGCAAGGATCGGTCGCGCGCCAGCGATATCATTTTCGCGACGAAATTGTCCGCATAGCCGGAGAAGACCCAGCACACCCGAACCGTCAGCGCGTCTGGATTGGCCTCGGCGACGGCGCGCTCTCCCGCCAGCTTGGAGCGGCCATAGACAGAGAGAGGATTCGGCGCGTCGTCCTCGTCATAAGCGCCGGGTTTCACGCCATCGAACACACAGTCGGTCGACATGTGGATAAAAGGAATTCCTCGCTCCGCGCATCGTCCCGCCAGAAACCCCGGACCGGCCGCGTTGATGGCGAAGGCTGTGTCGCTGTCAGTTTCAGCGCGATCGACGAAATTGTACGCCCCGGCATTGATCAGGACGTCCGGTGCCGACCGGTCAATGAAACGTGCCAGGCTATCGGGTTTGCGGAGGTCGGCTTCGCTGCTCGATGCCTGCTGCAGCGCAAGGCCCGATTGCCCCTCAGCCGCTGCCGCCATTGCACGGGCGACCTGACCATTCCTGCCGATTGTCGCAATGCGAAGGGCCATGCTCCGATGTCGCATAGCGTTCGCGAGCGGCCAAGGGGTGCCAGCTCTTCCGTCAGAAGAGGTATATCAGGCCAGATCTTCGCCAAGACCCTTGGCGAATGTCGGCAGTTTGCGCCGCACAGCCTCAGGCGATTTTGCATAGGCCGTCAGCAACTCCTGCGTCTCTTTTTCGCAAAGCATCTCCGTCGTCGCCATACGGGCGCGCTCGCTTTCCGAAATGCCGTTGGCGGCGTTTTCAGGAAGGTCCGTGAAAAAGTACGTGATCGGCCCCTTCAGGGCGGAAGCCAGAAGATACAGCCGCGAAGCCGTGACCCGGCTGCTCGCGCATTCATATTTCTGGACCTGCTGGAACTGCAGGCCGAGCATGTCGCCAAGATCCTTTTGAGCCATGCCCATCAGACGCCGGCGCCGGCGGATGCGCCGGCCTATCGACAGGTTGATGTTTCCGTCATTGGGAGACGCGTCGGGATTGCTCGACGCCAGAGTGAGCGCCGGCTTGACCGGCGACTTAGATAGCGATGCGAATGACAAGGGCCGCCCCACTAAATCAACAAAGCATAAACAAGGTCAGATCTCGCGGCGCTGAAAATGCGGCCGGGCCCGGCATGCGCGCACACATGATTCGCAGTCCATTTCCCTCGCCTGCGAACGGTTGAGATCAGGCCACCGCCTCAGCGCTCCCCGATCTGGTCAAAATATGATTTATCACGACGGGAATGCAATTTTGTTATTCGGTTTTCTTGCAACACTAAGAAAAGAAAAACAGTCGGTTTTGCGTATAGTTGCTGCTGCAAGCAAGATTGTCGCAGAGCTCAGCGACGCATCTCTATCCGCAGGCCTGAGGACGTCGATCGTCTTTGCACGTACAAACGGCGACTGATGTTGGCCTTCTCAAGACGCAGATAGTGCGTGGCTTTACGAGCTGCGGGGGGTCGGTGCAGACTCACATCGTAAACGTGCGGAAGACCTGCCGGCCGGCAGGGGATTTTCCCCCGAAATTGAAGAGGTCCGCGTTCATGTTGCGTCGTCTTGTTGTCGTTTCGTTCGCGTTGGGATTCGCAGCCTGTTCAAGTGCGGGCGCGCCTGCGGCCTCGGCGCCTGCGCCTGTCGCTGCTGCCCCCGCCAAGCCCGCGCCGCCGACAATCACGCGCTCTGCCTGGTTCAAGTATGCGCCGTGGAATTCCGCTCTGCCGGAAGTTAAGAAGACAGCCAGCGGCCTCGAATACATCGTTCTGGCCAGCGGCTCCGCCAACGGTGTGCCGCCGCTGCCGGAACAGGCGGCCAAGATCTATTATGAGGGGCGGCTCAATTCGGGCGGCCGAGCCTTTGATTCGGGCTTTGATCGCGGCGAGCCCGATGTGTACGAACTCGCCATCCTCGTGCCCGGCTTTCGCGAAGCCCTGAGCCTGATGCGTCCCGGCGACCGCTGGATGGTCCATATCCCTGCCGCGCTGGGTTATGCGGATCGCGGCTATCCGGGCCTGATCGGGCCGGGCGAGAACCTGCTATTCGAAATTCTGATGGTTGGCGTGGAGTAGGATCAATGATGCGCATTTTCATGACAGCCGGATTTGCTTTCGCGCTGGCCGCCTGCGGCGAAGCCAGGGCGCCAGGGGCGCCGACGGTTGAAACGCCAACGTCCGAGGCACCCGCCGCGCCCGCAGCCACGGCGAAATCGGCCGACGCGGCGGCGTGGGCGAAATACGTTCCGTGGAAAAGCGACCTTCCAGAAGTCGTGAAGACGGGGTCAGGCCTGGAATACGTCGTGCTCGCCTCCGGCCCGGCCGATGGCGTATCGCCCAAACCCTCCGAGCAGGCGGAAGTGTTCTACGAAGGCCGCCTCAATGCCGACGGGCCGGCCTTCGACAGCGCCTTTGAACGCAACGAAAGCGCAACCTTCCCGGTCAACGCCGTCGTCGATGGCTTCTCCGAAATGCTCCAGCGCATGAAGCCCGGCGACCGCTGGATCGGCTACCTGCCTTACAGGCTCGCCTATGGCGAAGGCGGGAAGGGCCCTATCCCGCCCGCATCCGATCTCGTGTTCGAAGTCGAACTGGTGAGCGTGCAGCCGTGACGCCAGAACACAAACGCCTCCCGCGAGGGAGGCGTTTGCAGGTCTGGTAATGAACCGTGCTGACTAGCCCAGCGACGGCTCCAGCTTCTTGCAGGCATCCAGAAGGCCGTTCACGGCCGCGACGCTCTTCTCGAACATCGCTTTCTCGTCGGCGTTGAGGTCGAACTGCACGATGCGTTCGACGCCGCCGGCGCCGATCACGCAGGGGACGCCGACATAGAGGTCGGAGACGCCGTACTGACCGGAGAGGTGGGCGGCGACAGGCAGGACACGCTTCTTGTCCTTGAGGTACGACTTCGCCATCGCGACCGCCGATTCAGCTGGCGCGTAGAAGGCCGAGCCGGTCTCCAGCAGCGCAACGATCTCGCCGCCGCCGCCGCGCGTGCGCTTCACCATCGCGTCGAGTTCTTCTTGCGTGAAGAAGCCCTGCTTGATGCAATCGGGCAGCGAGACGCCGCCAATGGTCGAGTGGCGCACCATCGGCACCATGTCGTCGCCGTGACCGCCCAGCGTCCAGGCTTTGACGTCCTCGATCGAGATGCCGGTCTTCTCGGAGAGGAAGTAGGCGAAGCGAGCCGAGTCCAGCACGCCGGCCATGCCGACAACGTGGCTTGCAGGGAGCCCTGAGAATTTCTGCAGCGCCCACACCATCGCATCGAGCGGGTTGGTGATGCAGATCACGAAGGCTTTCGGGGCGTATTGCGCGATGGCGGCGCCGACCGATTTCATGACGCCGAGGTTGATGCCGATCAGATCGTCGCGGCTCATGCCCGGTTTCCGTGGAACGCCGGCCGTGACGATGATGACGTCCGAACCTTCGATGACAGAATATTCGTCGAGCGAGCCGCCCGAGAGCTTGCCGTCCTTGCCATACACGGCCGCGGCTTCAGCGATATCGAGGCCCTTGCCCTTGGCGATGCCGCCCTTCATGTCGACCAGGACGATGTCGCCGAGCTCTTCACGCGAACAGACGTGGGCGAGCGTGCCGCCGATCATGCCGGCGCCGATAAGGGCGATCTTCTTGCGGGCCATGGATGGGTCTCCTGGATGTTGTGCGGCAGGCGCAGGTTGCGGACGGATGCGGGAAATCGAACGCGCGGAGCGTTAGCGCAACGGGAGCAGGGGGGCAATGCGGCTCACGATACCGGGATCTGGCGGCTTGTGACTGCGCTGTCCGTTTTCCGTCGGCGGCGGTGTCGGGCCGGCGGCATACCGGGCCTCACAAAAGGAGACGCCATCATGTTCCAGGTCAGCCCGCTTCCCGCCGAAACCTTCTCGCACCTGTTCGGCCTGTCCGACGAGGACCTCGACACGCGCGGCATCGTTGTCCGCCGCGCCGGGGAAGGCGATCGCTTTCCATGCCGTGTCAGCCTGCGCGATGCGCGGCCGGGCGAGCGGGCGCTGCTGCTCAACTACGAGCATCAGGACGCCGACACGCCCTATCGCTCGCGCTACGCCATCTTCGTCATCGAAGGCGCGGAGCAGGCTGAACCTGCGCCGGGCGAACTGCCGGAAGTGTTCAATGGCTGCCCGCTAGCCGTACGCGCCTTCAGCTCGACGGGAATGCTGCTGGAGGCGGGGCTTGGCGTCGGCGACGCGGTGCGGCCGGTGATCGAGCGCCTGCTGGCCAACCCCGACGCTGCCTACCTCCACGTTCACAATGCAATGCACGGCTGCTATTCAGCCCGCGTCGACCGCGCCTGAGTCACGCTCAGCCGCCAGATAGTCCGCCGAGCGCATTTCGTGCAGGCGGCTGGCGGTGCGCTCGAACTCGAACGCGCCGTCGCCAGCAACATACAGTGTGTCGGGCTGTGCGCCGGCGGACATCACCAGCTTGGTCTTCGATTCGTAGAGCGCATCGATCAGTGTCACGAAGCGCGCTGCCCAGGTGCGCTCGTCGGCGCCCATCTGCGGCACGCGGTCGAGCAGCATGGTCGGATAGTGGCGCGCGAGGGTCAGATAGTCGGCGGCGCCCAGCGGCTGCTTGCAGAGTTCGTCGAAGGTAAAGCGCGCAACGCCCATGGCCTGCTGGTGGACGCGCAGCTGGCGACCCTGCACGTCGAGTGTTTCGGGCGCAGGCTCAGCGCCGGCGGTGAGGCGCGCAAAGGCCGCGTTCATCGCGGCATCTGCCTCCGGACCCAGAGGCGCGTAGTAGACCGGCGCTGCCGTGAGGCGTTCGAGCCGGAAGTCGCGCGCGGATTTCAGCTCCAGCACGTCCACTTCTTCCTCGAGGCGCCGGATGAAAGGCAGGAAGAGTTCGCGGTTGATGCCATTGAGATAGAGATCGGACGGCTTGCGGTTCGAGGTCGCCACCACCGTGACGCCGCGATCGAACAGGTGCTCGAACAGGCGGCTGAGGATCATGGCGTCCGCGATCTGCGTGACGTGGAACTCGTCGAAGCAGAGTAGGCGCGCCTGGTCGGCGATACGTCTGGCGGCGGGTGCGATGGGATCGTCGCCCGCATCCCGCACATAAGCCGGGTGTCTGCGCCGCTCGCTCGAGCTCAGCTTGCGCCATTCGAAGATGAAGGCGTGCGTCTCCAGCATGAAGTCATGGAAATGGACACGCTTCTTCTCCTTCAGCATCACCGCCTCGAAGAACAGATCCATCAGCATGGACTTGCCGCGTCCAACCTTGCCCCACATGTAGAGCCCCCGGGTCCTGCGGCCGCCGCCGAACCATCCCCGGGACGCCGTAAGCCTGCGCGCCAGATCGTTCAGCCGCGCGACGGCTTCGGCCTGCGCCGGATCGGGCGCGAGACGCCCGTCTGCGAGGCGGTCTGCGTAGAGCTGTTTGACGCGTATCATCTGCTTCCGCGCATAGCGGGGTTCAGGGCCGAAGGGGAAGCGGTTTTGCGTCGCGCGAGCCGGCCGTTACCACTGCTCCGCCCTCCTCGCGTCAGCGAGGGGATCGCAGGCGGCGGCGCAGCGCTGGTCGGGCAGGGCGCGCAGGTCCGGCATCGGATCGATGATCTTGTTAGGCGGGATTCCGATTGACTTGGCGTGGTGGGCCAGGATTTTCCAGCGCGATCAGGCCGCTCCTGAACGACAGTATCCTGCCTCCCAAACCTGCGGACAGGATAGCGCGGCAATCGGGCGGAATTCAGAAAGGGCCGTTCAGCCCGCAGCAGATTGTGCGCCAGTTGGCTGAGCGGCCATCTGCGCTTGCAGGAAGTCGCGGAACAGTTCTGGCCTGCGCACGAAATCGCCGAGCGGCAGCTCTTCCTTGCCGATGGCTTTAGGCGCGCAATCGACGCCCGCCTGCACCAGGCTTTTCATGACCTCGTCGCGACGCTCGCTGGCTGAGACGATGGCGACGCGGAATTTTCCCATGCTGGCGATGCGCGTGACAGTCGCGTCTTCGTCGGCCGAGTCAGGCAGCATCAGGTCGACCACGACGAGATCAAACCGCTCAAGCCGCAGCTTGCGCTCGGCGTCGATCAGCGAGGTCGCTATCACGAGGTCGATGCCAAACCGCCTCCGTGACGCCGCCGCCGCCGCCGCCGCCAGCAACTCGCCCGCCCGGGCGTGATCTTCCACCCATAACACTTTCATCGGCTTCCCCAGGATCGAAAACTCCCCTTTGCGGGCGTTCCAGATCGGCTTGCGATGCGACCGCAGTTATCTACGTTTCGCAATTACGAATTGTATGCAACAGAGTTTCGCTTGCTAGCGATTACGAATGGTTAACGGCGTTAAGTGGACCATCCCGCGCCGCGAGTCGAGGTTGATCCTGTGGCGGATTCCCAAAATTCCCGGATAGATCAGGAACTTTCCGCGTTCACCGACCCCGAATCACGCCCGGGGCATATCGTCGACATCATGATCGAAGAGCGCTGCCCATCCTGGGTGAGTCATTGGTCGTGGCCGGTCGTCCGCCCTGCACTTTATTCCCTGCTGGGTTATCGCAAGGCGCTGCGGTGGGCTGACCACATCAAGACGATCACGTCCGGCAAGGAATGCTTCGCCTATCTCGACAAGGTGCTGGGCCTTAAGGTCACCACCAGCGGCATGGAGCGCGTGCCGGAGACAGGTCGATCGGTCATCGTTGCAAACCATCCGACCGGTCTTGCGGATGGCTCCATCGTTCTCGCGGCGCTCAACCAGGTCCGCATCGACATCGAGATCATGGCCAATGCCGATGCGTGCCGGGTGAACCCGCACTTCGCCGAGGTGATCATCCCGGTCGAATGGGTGCAGGACAAACGCTCGATCGCCAAAACACGCGAGACGCTTCGCCGCGCCGCGGGAGCGTTCGCGGAGGAACGCCTGTTGCTGATCTTTCCGTCAGGTGCGCTGGCGCAGATGCGCCAGGGAAAGCTGGTGGACGAGCCGTGGATGCCCACCGCTGTTTCACTGGCGCGGAAGAACAAGGCGCCGGTGACGCCCCTCCACATCAAGGGCCGGAACTCCGCGCTGTACTACGCCTTCTGCGGCATCAATCGCGAACTGCGCGACATTACGCTGTTCCGAGAACTGCTGAACAAGCAGGGCGACAGATTCCACCTGACCTTTGGTCCGCAGATCCCGCCCGAACATCTCGTGGGTGATCCGCAGGCGGTCACGGATCACCTGCGCGACTATGTCGACAACATCCTGCCAAACGAGCCCGACCGGCCGTTCGAGCCGCTGAAGGGCGCGGACTAGCGCTGCATCAAAAACATCAGCGATGCGGGACGCAGAATCCTGCGCTAGGGTGGTTGGCCGCAGCTATCTTCGCGCGGCGCACAGGAAGTGGCGGGGGAAGACCGATGGCCGACGACAATGTCATCAAGTTTCGCAAGCCGCCGCCGCCGAAGCCCCAAAAGCCGCCCAAGCGCGGGCCTTCGCCACGCTTGCCGCCTTTTGTGATCGTCATTCTGGCCGCGCTTGCCATCGGGGCAGTAACTTACCTGATGGACCGGGGAGGGACCGCAAATCTGCCGCCGCCTCAAGTCGGCCCCTGAACGGCTAGCCGCGTCACGCCGCCCGCAAGCGGACACTGCTCTTCCTGTTTCGCGCGGCTGCTGATTAGTGTCGCCAGCCTGAATGGCGCGGTCCGGACGAGATTATGAAACCAGCTGCAATCAAGAATTTCCTGCGCGTCTATGGCGCGCCAATCGCGATTGTCGTGCTTGGGCTCGTGGTCGCCTTCATGTTCATGGCGCCCGCGCCGCCCAAGCGGATCACGCTGGCGGGCGGGGCGGCGGGGGGCGCATATGCGGCGACGGCCGAAGCCTACGCCGCCACCCTGCGCAAGTTCGACATTGCGGTGGATGTGCAGGAAACGGCGGGTTCGGTCGACAATCTCGCGCGCGTGAAATCGCGTCAGGCCGACGTCGCCATTGTGCAGACCGGCGTCGCCGGGGCCGGCGCGAAGGACGACAGCCTCCGCTCCATCGGCGCGGTGTTCTACGAACCGCTGTGGGTCTTTCACCGCAAGTCGGTGCGCGTGGAGGAATTGCAGGATCTTGCAGGCCGCCGTGTCGCCATCGGGCCGGAAGGATCTGGCGTCAGGGCGCTCGCCAGCCTGCTGCTTACCGAGGTCGGCGTGAGGCCCGACGCCTTTACCGCCGTGCCGCTGGCGGGGCAGGCCGCAGCTGTCGCCCTCCAGAAAGGCGAGATCGATGTCGCCGTTGTCGTATCCGGCGCAACGACCTCGTGGATCGCCGGCCTGATCGCCGATCCGCAGATCGGACTCCTGTCGATGAAGGAAGCGCACGCGCTCTCGCGCCGTCATCCCTATCTCGACGAGGTTACCCTTTATCGCGGCGTGATCGACCTCGCGAACATCCTGCCGCGTGAAGATGTCAAGCTGATCGCGCCGGCCGCGCAGATTGTGGTGCGTGAAGACCTGCACCCGGCGGTCCAGTCCCTGTTGATCGAGGCGGCGCTCGCGGCGGATGGCGGCGGCTCATTGCTGGCCGATCCCGGCCGCTTCCCGACACCGCAGCTAGCCGACATTCCGATCTCGGATGAGGCGCGCCGCTATTACGACAACGGCCCCAGCTTCCTGCGCCGCATATTTCCCTACAGCGTCGCCAACTTCCTCGAGCGGGCCTGGGTGCTCGCCATTCCGCTGATCACGCTGATAATCCCGCTCATCCGCGCAGCGCCGCCGCTCTATCGCTGGCGTATCCGGCGCAAGATCTATGTCTGGTACAACGACCTCCGCGAGTTGGAAGCCGCCGGCCGCGCCGCCGAAAACGCTGTTGAACGTACGGAGGTGCGCGCCAAGCTCGCGGATCTGCAGGCCGAGACCAGCAAGGTCGAAGTACCGGTGAGCTATACCGACGATCTCTATCGCCTGCGGGCCCATATCCGCTTCGTCGCCGAGATCATCGACAAGCTGGCCGGGCAGGAACGCCACGAGAGGATCTGACATGCGTCTGCGATTTTTCCTCGAGGCCGGCGCCGGCGTCTGCCTGTGGGCGTGGGACGCGCCAGCCAAGAAGCGCTTTGGTTATGCCGTCGAACTCGACGATGTTCCGCTACCGCGCGATCTGGTCGCCGATCTCATGCACCTGATGGCGGACTACGACGCCACCATCGACTGGAACAATCCTGCCAACGCCGGCGCCGATGGCGCCCCCGTCGCGTTCGGCTACGAAGCCGACGCGCCGTTCCGAGAGCGCATCGCAGCGCTGCTGCCGCGCCTGCGGACGGCGCTCGGCCCCGACTTCGAGATCGAAAGCGATTTCGAGGGTTAGAGCCAGCCGGCGTCCTTGACTGCCTTGAGATAAGTCCTGCTTACAGGGGCCTCCCCCCCTGATTTCAGGGTCAGCGTCACCTTGCCGTCACCCCGGCTGGCGTCGGCGAGACCCTGTCGCGCCACCCACCACGACCGGTGCGTCTGAAGGCCCTCAAGTGAAGCCAGCTCCCGCACCGCATCCGCCAGCCGCATCAGCACCATCGTCTCGCCCAGACTGGTATGAACCCGCAGGTAATGGTCCTCGGCCGAGACAGCATAGACTGTACCCGCCCGGAACTTCACGGGCAGTCGGTCTGCGAACGGAAATGCGGTCCGAGCCGTGGTCTGGGATGCAGCGGGAGACGCGGCCGGAACCTGCTTTTCCTGCAACCTGTCCAGCGCCCACCCGCCGGTGGTCAGGACGGCGGACACCACCACCACGTACAGATATTGCTGCACCCACCAGGTCGGCTGGGGGAGCGTCCCGTCGCTGGATGCCTCCAGCAGGATGATGCCGATTGTAACCGGGACCGAAATGATCAGGGAGGCCACCGCAATCTGCAGGGCGGGGTGCGCCGACTTCATCCATCTCTCGAAGATGAGCGGGCTGACGAACAGCGCTGTTGCGGCGCCGAGCGCGATCAGGACCGACCAGTAGACGATGCGTTGCGGGAACGGAATCTCTCCGGTCTGATAGACGCCGAACCACGCAAAGATGATGCCCAGGCCAACCGAAATGGCCCCGCCGCGCAGGATACTCACAGCCCACGCCGGCAGTTTGCCGGGCTGGCCCGCTTCGGGGGACTGATTGGGCTGTGTCACTGGCGTTTCGCGGTTGGTTCCGGGCTGCATTTCGCGCTTCGTGAACGGTGTAGCCCGGCATTTCACGAAGCAAAACAGCCGATTCGCGCAATTGGTGTGGCGGGAGGGTCTGCTGCGTCAGAGATTGTCCTCGCCGACCAGGATGGCGGCGTCAGAAACCTTGAAAACCCCGAACCCACGGAGTTCCTCCCCATGAAGACCCTTTCCCTCCTCGGCCCCGTCCTATCCGGCGCCGGCCTTATCCCCGCCGCCCTGCTGGGCGCTGTCCTGTTCTTCCCGCAGTCAGCCATGGCGGAGCCCGCCACCGCAAAGCTGACCGTCACCGTCACCAACATCGCCGAGCATGCGGGCGCGCTGATGATCGGCGTCTACGACAAAGCCGGTTACGACACCGACAGGCAGGTCGCCGGCGGGGCTGTTGCAGTGTCTGCTGATACGGTCACGACCACCTTCGACCTGCCGGCCGGCCAGTACGGCATCAAGATGTTCCATGACGTCGATGGCGATGGCAAAATGAGCACCAACCCGTTCGGTATGCCGACCGAACCCTTCGCCTTCTCGAACAACGCCCCGGCCCAGTTCGGACCCGCGAAGTGGGATGCGGCCGCCTTCACGGTTGAGGCCCCCGCCACGACCCAGACGATCAAGCTGAACTAGGGTCCCGCCGCCATGAACCTCAACCGTCGCCTTTTTTTGCACGCTGGCCTGATGTCCGGGGCCGCCCTTGCGTTCGCGCCCAGGGCCATGGCCGAGACCACAATGCCCGACTGGCATATCGGATATGAGACCGCTCCGGCGGTGGGGTTCGGTCCCGGTCCGATGCGCCTCGTCTCAGGCAAGGCGCCGGCGGGCCTGACCGGAACGCTCTACCGGAATGGCCCTGCGCATTTCAAACATGGCGACGCCTATGCGACGCACTGGTTCGATGGCGACGGCATGGTCCAGCGCGTCAACATCGCCGACGGCAAGGCGGTTCACACCGGACGTTACGTCGCCACCAAGAAGCGCCAGCTCGAGATGGCGGCGGACAAGTTCCTCGCGCCTGGTTTCGGCACTGTGGGGGATTCGTCCTATCCGGTCGGCTCATCCGACGACGTGAACCCGGGCAACATCTCCGTCCTGATATCCGGCGGCGAACTGCTGGCGCTGTGGGAAGCAGGTTCTGCCTATCGTCTCGATCCGGTCACACTGGAAACACGCGGCTTCAAGACGTGGCGCAACGACCTCAGGGGTATGCCGTTCTTGGCGCATCCAAAACGCGAGCCTGACGGCCGCGTCTGGAATCTGGCGATCAACGGCCGCAAAATCGGCATCTACAACATCAACCCGGATGGCTCGACCGCATCGTTCGGCATGGTCGATATCGGAGCGGCGTCGTACATACACGACTGGACGATGACCGACCGCAAACTGATCATCCTGTGCCAGCCCTGGATCCAGACCAGGAGTACGCCGCCCTTCATCGATGGCTTCCAGTGGAAACCGGAGCAGGGCATGAGATTCCTGATCGTCGACAAGGATGATCTCACCAAGACCCGCTGGGCGCAGGGCCCGGCTCGCGCCTTCTATCACACGGGCTCTGCCTGGGAGGATGCCGACGGCGCCATCCGGCTCGACGCTGCCTTCTATCCCGAACCCGTGCTTGGCACAGGTGGCGGGGCTGACGAGATCCGCGGCAAGTTCAATGGCGCGCACGTGTCGTCGAAACTCACCATGGTGGTCATTCCGCCAAAAGGTGATGCGAAGATGGTCGAGACCAGTATCGCCGGCGATTTCCCGCAGGTCGATCCGCGCCGGTCAGGTCTGTCGCGAAAACTCACCACGATGATCACCGGATCCGTCGGCGGCCAGCCGGGCGGCAACGCGCTTGCGGTCCATGACTGGGCGTCGGGCAAGGCCGAGATCTACGACTTCGGCACGAACTACATGGTCGAGGAACATCTCTTCATTCCTAAGCCTGGCTCAAGCTCCGAGCGCGAAAGCTGGATCATCGGAACCGCGATCAACACCCGCGCCAGGCGCAGCGAAGTCTGGGCGTTCGATGCGTCCAACGTCGAGGATGGACCGGTTGCCGTCTGGCAGGCGGACTATGCCTGGCCGCTCGGCTTCCATGGGACGTGGGCCGGCGCCTGAACCTCAGGCCGACTTCAAAGCCATCGCCCTTGGCAGCCTTCACGGCCTCGAGCAGAGCCTGCTCGTTGGCCGTGCGGCGGCCATCGGCGCGGATGCGCGTGACCAGCCAGGCCGCTTCCTGCGTTTCCAGTGCATCGGCAAGCTGAGCTTCGACCTGCTGGCGCTCGAAATGTTCTTCCTGCGCCAGTATCGGCTTTTGCTGGCGGACCCTGGACATGTAGCTGTCAAAGCCCTCCCTCGAAGGCGCGCGCGAAGAATGCGCCGATGCCTTGTTCCGGCGCCTTGAGCCACGCGGTCCGGCGCAGCATGGCGCCACGCTCGAGCCGGTCGGACGGCCCCGCGGCGAAAAGGTGGTTCATGATCGCTGATACGAACAGATCGCGCCACCCGGTGACGTGAGCATAGCCTTTGGCCGCCGTGTCGAGATCAAACAGCCATTCGGCTTCATCGCGCGTCAGCGGTGACGCGCCCATCGGCGGCAAGTTGGTCGATCAGGGCAAGCATCGTATTCGGAATCATGCGCGTTTCTCCTCAGAAGGAACATGCCAGAACACGCTGCAGATTCGTTCGAATGGGATGTGTGAGATTTCACGCATTCGGTAACAAGAATTTAGACGCGCGTTGCGCCGAAGCGGCTTAAGGATCGCTCAAACAAGAGCGCCAACCGCCGAACCGCCGCCCATGACCCTCTACCGTAACGTCGCGTCCCTGATCCTTGCAGTCATGCTTCTGCAGGCGGCCTCCGGCATTCTCAGCGTGACGACGCCGCTGGCGCTTAGTTTCATGGGCACCACGGCGCTGGGCGTCGGCTCGGTCGCGGCGGCATTTTCGGCGGGCTTCATGCTTGGCGCGTGGTTCGCGCCGGATATCGTGCGCGATATTGGCCATATCCGCGCCTACTCGGCCGCGGCGGCGATCTATGCCGCCGGCATCCTGTCGATGGGGCTCAATTTCGATGGCGTCGCCTGGGCGCTGTTTCGCTTCGCGCAGGGTGCGGCGTCGGCCGTCATGTTCACGTCGGCCGAAAGCTGGATTGCCGACTCAACCCCCCGTTCCAAGCGCGGCGCGGTGATGGGCATGTACCAGCTGATGCTGAAGATCGCGATTTCGATCGGGCCGCTGCTGGTGGTCCAGCACGCGGCGGACGACATCAAGCCCTTCGTCTGGGCCGGTTTGTTGATGATGCTGGCCATGCTGCCGCTCAGCGCCACCAAACGCGCGCAGCCCGTTTTGCCCGACCGGGAAGCGCTCAGTCTCTCCTCCATGATGCGCATACCGCCCGCAGCGCTCGTCGGGTCGGTCGTGGCGGGCATCTGCAATACCGGCGTCACCAGCCAGCTGCCGCTTTACGCAAAGGAGCTGCAGCCGGGCGGGGCAGGCGGCGCGGCGGCGACGCTCTATATCGCCGCAATGATCGGCGGCACGGTCACGCAATGGCCAGCTGGAATGATTTCGGACCGGGTCGACCGCCGTTATGTGGTGGCGACGCTCTCGCTTATCGCGCTTGCGGCATGCGTCGCGCTTTACCTGACCGCGGGGCGCGTTTCGTTCTCGATCACCGTCATGCTGTCGGCGCTCTGGGGCGCAGGCGCGCTGTCCTTCTACTCGGTCTCCGCCAGCCACGCGACCGATCGCACGGAACCGGGACAGATCGCGCAGGTCATGTCCGGCATGCTGTTCGTCTGGGCGGGCGGATCAGTGCTGGGCCCGATCCTCACCGGCGCCGTCGCCGACACCAAGGCCGGCCAGCCGGGCGTCTTTGCCGCCGTGGCGCTGGGCTATTTCGTGCTCGCCGCCGTCAATCTCTCGCGCCTGTTCGTGCGCGGACGGCCCGGGCCCTTGCAACGAACGCCCTTCCAGCCACTGGACTCGACCAGCGTCGTCCAGGGACAGGTCGCCGATCAGGCAGAACATGCCACAGCAACGGCCGAAAGCGGGGAAACTCCCGCTCCCGCCAAGCCTGCCTGAGCGATCTCCACAGGGTCAAAAACCCCACGTTGCGTCATGGCGCCCGGTGCGGTATCGCCACCTCGCGAGCCGCCGGGTTATCTCGTCAAAATGGGCTCTTTCGTTCAAAGGCCAGTCATCCATGAACATTCACGAGCATCAGGCGAAGGAAGTCCTGAAGTCTTTCGGAGCGCCTGTTGCAAAGGGCGTCGCCATTACCTCGGTGGACCAGGCGCAGGCTGCGATCGACGCGCTGCCGGGTCCACTCTGGGTCGTGAAATCGCAGATCCACGCCGGCGGCCGCGGCAAAGGCAAGTTCATCGAAAAGGAAGCCGGTGAAAAAGGCGGCGTCCGCCTCGGCTTCTCGAAGGAACAGGCGCTCGAGCACGTGAAGGCCATGCTCGGCCACCACCTCGTGACGGCGCAGACATCGGCGGCAGGCCGCCAGGTGAACCGCATCTATATCGAAGACGGCGCCGACATCGAAAAAGAACTCTACTGCTCGCTCCTGGTCGATCGTGGTTCGGGCAAGATCGCGTTCGTCGTCTCGACCGAAGGCGGCATGGACATCGAAGCCGTCGCTCACGATACGCCTGACCGCATCATGACGCTGCCGATCGAGCCGTCGGCCGGCGTCACGGACGCCGACGCCGCCACGATCTGCGATGCGCTGAAACTGTCGGGTGATGCGCGCACCGACATGATGGGCCTTGCAAAAATCCTCTACAAAGCCTTCGTCGAGAAAGACATGGCGATGCTGGAGATCAACCCGCTCATCGTCATGAAGGACGGCCACGTCCGCGTGCTGGATGCGAAAGTCTCCTTCGACGGCAACGCGCTGTTCCGCCACCCCGACATCGTCGAGCTGCGCGACAAGTCCGAGGAAGACGAGAAAGAGATCGAGGCGTCGGCCTGGGACCTCGCCTACATCGCGCTCGATGGCACGATCGGCTGCATGGTCAACGGCGCAGGCCTCGCCATGGCGACGATGGACATCATCAAGCTCTACGGCGAAGAGCCCGCGAATTTCTGCGACGTCGGTGGCGGCGCGGGTAAAGAGAAAGTCGCTGCTGCCTTCAAGATCATCATGAAGGACCCCAAGGTGAAGGGCATCCTCGTGAACATCTTTGGCGGCATCATGAAATGCGATGTCATCGCCGAGGGCGTGTTGGCCGCCGTGCGCGAGACCAATCTCGCCGTCCCGCTGGTTGTTCGCCTCGAAGGCACCAATGCAGAACTCGGCAAGAAGATCATCCGCGAGTCCGGTCTCAACGTGATCCCGGCCAACGACCTCGACGACGCAGCACAGAAGATCGTCGCCGCCATCAAGGGCCGTTGAGCCTCAGCTCTCGCTGAACACCCCTTTCGACCTTCACGCCGACTTTTCAAGGCAGACCCGATGTCCATCCTGATCGACAAGAACACCAAGGTCCTCACCCAGGGCATGACCGGCAAGACCGGCACGTTCCATACGGAGCAGGGCATCGCCTACGGCACGCAAATGGTCGGCGGCATCACGCCGGGCAAGGGCGGCACGAACTGGGAAGGCACGCTGCCCGACGGATCGAAAGTCGAGCGCCCGCTGTTCAACACGGTCGCCGAAGCCAGGGAACGGACCGGCGCCAACGCCACGGTCATCTATGTGCCGCCAAAATTCTGCGCCGCCGCCATCGAAGAAGCCATCGACGCCGAGATCCCGCTGATCGTCACGATCACCGAGGGCGTGCCTGTGCTCGACATGGTGCGCGTCAAGGACAAGCTCGCGAAATCGAAGTCGCGCCTGATCGGGCCGAACTGCCCGGGCGTGCTCACGCCGGGCCAGTGCAAGATCGGCATCATGCCAGGCAACATCTTCTCCAAAGGCAATATCGGCGTGCTCTCGCGCTCGGGAACGCTGACCTATGAAGCGGTGTTCCAGACCACCAATGAAGGCCTCGGCCAGACGACGGCTGTCGGCATCGGCGGCGACCCGGTGAAGGGTACGGATTTCATCGACATCCTCGAAATGTTCCTCGCTGACGACGAAACCAAGGCGATCATCATGATCGGCGAGATCGGCGGCGCGGGCGAGGAAGATGCCGCCCAGTTCCTCAAGGACGAAGCCAGGCGCGGCCGCAAGAAGCCGATGGTCGGCTTCATCGCCGGTCGTACGGCGCCTGAAGGCCGGACAATGGGCCATGCCGGCGCTATCGTTTCGGGCGGCAAGGGCGATGCAGGATCGAAGATCGCGGCGATGGAATCGGCCGGAATCGTCGTCTCCCCGAGCCCGGCCCGGCTCGGCACAACGATGACGGAAGTTCTGAAACGCTAGCGTTTTGGTTCTTTGACCTGCCGCGAAACGCCAGGGTTTCCCCCGTTCGTTCCCCATATGAAACGGGCTGGTAACCGATCACTGTCTTATGTGCGGAATGTCTCACCCTTTACGGTTGAGTCGGACGCCAAAAAGCAGCATCTGGGTGAACCCAAATCGCGCTCAGGGCAGGGGCCCTGACCCCGGCGCAGCAGGACGAAAAGCATGACGATCGAGGCGAAGACTGGCCAGGCGGCGGGGATGGACAACGCCGCTATGCTGGATACGGCGTTCCTTTATGGTGCCAACGCCGCCTACATCGAACAGCTCTACGCCGAATACGCGGCCGACCCTTCCTCAGTGCCTGAAAGCTGGCAGCGCTTCTTCGCAGGCGTCGCCCTCGGTGACGCCACGGGCGACGCCGGCAAGGCAGCCAAAGGTCCGGAGTGGGCCGAGCCCGTAAAACACCAGAACGGCGACCTCGTCTCGGCGCTCGACGGCAACTGGGGTCCCGCCCTGGTCAAGGAAACGAAGAGGGCTCCCCAGGTCGGCCCCACCATCGCGCCCGCCGATCTCCACCAGCAGGTGCAGGATTCGATCCGCGCTCTGATGATGATCCGCGCCTATCGTATTCGCGGCCACCTCGCCGCACACCTCGATCCGCTGAACATCGCCAAGCAGGACGATCAGCCGGAACTTGATCCGAAAACCTACGGCTTCGGTCCGAAGGATATGGACCGTCGCATCTATATCGACAACGTGCTCGGCCTCGAATACGCGACGCCGCGCCAGATGATCGACATCCTGCGCCGCACCTATTGCGGCACCTTCGCTGTCGAGTTCATGCACATCTCGGATCCGGAAGAGAAATCCTGGATCCAGCAGCGCATCGAGGGCAAGGACAAGGAGATTTCCTTTACGCCCCAGGGCAAGCGCGCCATCCTCAAGAAGCTGGTCGAGGCCGAGGCCTTCGAACGCTTCCTGCACAAACGCTATCCCGGCACAAAGCGCTTCGGCCTTGATGGCGGTGAAGCCGCCGTGCCTGCCCTCGAGCAGATCATCAAGCGGGGCGGCGCGCTCGGCGTCGACGAAATCATTCTCGGCATGCCCCATCGGGGCCGTCTCAACGTACTCGCCGCCGTGATGGGCAAGCCCTACCACAAGATCTTCTTCGAGTTTCAGGGCGGCAACACACAGGGCTCCGACGACTATGGTTCGGGGGACGTGAAGTACCATCTCGGCGCGTCGTCGGACCGCGAGTTCGACAACCACAAGGTCCACCTTTCACTGACGGCGAACCCATCCCACCTCGAAATTGTGAACCCGGTCGTGCTCGGCAAGGCCCGCGCGAAACAGTCGTTCGACCTGCAGGAAGACCGTTCGGCCCAGCGCGTCAAAGTCATGCCGCTGCTGCTGCACGGGGATGCCGCGTTCGCAGGGCAGGGCGTCGTCGCCGAATGCTTTGCGCTGTCAGGCCTCACCGGCTACCGCACGGGCGGAGCGATCCACTTCATCGTCAACAACCAGATCGGCTTCACCACCGCCCCGAGTTTCTCGCGTTCGTCTCCCTATCCTTCGGACGTCGCGCTGATGGTTCAGGCGCCGATCTTCCACGTCAACGGCGATGATCCCGAAGCCGTTGTCCACGCCGCGAAAGTGGCGACGGAATACCGCCAGCAATTCCAGAAAGACGTCGTCATCGACATGTTCTGCTATCGCCGCTTCGGTCACAACGAAGGCGATGATCCGACCATGACGCAGCCGATCATGTACGCGAAGATCCGCGACCAGCAGTCGACCCGCGAACTCTATTCGCGCCGCCTCATCGAGGAAGGCGTGATCAGCGAGGATGCGGTCAACAACATGATCGGCGAGATGGAGGCTCATCTCGACGCCGAATTCGACAAGGCCAAGACGTTCAAGCCCGGCGCTGCAGACTGGCTCGATGGCAAATGGGCCGGCCTTGGCCTGCCGAAGGACGAGGAAGGCCGTGGCCAGACCGGCATTGCCGCTGCCAAGCTCAAGGAACTCGGCAAGAAGATCACTACCGTTCCGTCTGGCTTCAACATCCACAAAACGGTCGCCCGCACGATCGAGGCGCGCCGCAAGATGGCGGAAACCGGCGAAGGTCTCGACTGGGGCATGGCGGAGCACATGGCGTTCGCCGGTCTTGTCGATGAGGGCTTCCCGGTGCGCCTGTCCGGTCAGGACTCCTGCCGCGGCACCTTCACCCAGCGCCACTCGCATCTTGTCGATCAGACGACTGAGGAGCGCTACACGCCGCTCAACCACGTCTCCCCGACGCAGGCCAATTACGAAGTCATCGACTCCCTGCTCTCTGAAGAAGCCGTGCTCGGCTACGAATATGGCTACTCGTTGACGGCCCCGAACACGCTCACCCTGTGGGAAGCCCAGTTCGGCGACTTCGCCAATGGCGCGCAGGTCGTGTTCGACCAGTTCATCTCTTCGGGTGAGCGCAAATGGCTCCGCATGTGCGGCCTCGTCTGCCTCCTGCCGCATGGCTATGAGGGGCAGGGCCCGGAACACTCTTCCGCCCGCCTCGAGCGCTTCCTCCAGATGTGCGCCCAGGACAACATGCAGGTCGCCAACTGCACGACACCGGCAAACTACTACCACGTGCTGCGCCGCCAGGTTCATCGCGACTTCCGCAAGCCGCTGATCGTGATGACGCCGAAATCGCTGCTCCGTCACAAGCGTGCGATCTCGTCCTTCGATGACATGGCCGCCGGCACCACTTTCCACCGCGTGCTGTGGGACGACGCTGAAACCAAGGGCCGCGGCGCCGATGTGAAGCTCGTCGCCGACAAGGACATCCGCCGCGTCGTGATGTGCTCGGGCAAGGTCTATTACGACCTGTTCGAAGAGCGCGAGAAGCGCAAGATCAACGACGTCTACCTCATGCGCGTCGAACAGCTCTATCCGTTCCCGGTCGCGTCCCTGATGAAGGAGCTCGCCCGCTTCCCGCAGGCCGACATGGCCTGGTGCCAGGAAGAGCCGCGCAACATGGGCGCGTGGACGTTCGTCGACTGGAACATCGAGAAGATGCTCGAAAAACTGGACGTGAAGCACAAGCGCGCCCGCTATGTCGGCCGCCCCGCTTCCGCTTCGACGGCAGCCGGCACGATGGCGCTCCACAACAAGGAGCTCGCGGCCTTCCTCGAAGCAGCGTTCGAGAAATAGGCAGTCGGCGCGACTAGCTCGCGGCAACAGGCCCGGGCTGAAGCTTGATCCCGAGATGGCCGGCCGCCCAGCTGCCGAGGCGCCTTACGGCTTGCTGCCCGTTCGCCAGGGTCGCATAGCGCGCCTGGAATACGTGGAACATGTCGGGCCAGATCTCCAGTGTCACCGGCACTCCGGCGGCTCCCAGCCGCTCCGTCAGCGCAGTTGAATCCGACATCAGGATTTCAGCCTGTCCGGTCTGGATATAGGTCGGCGGCAGACCACTGAGATCGGCCTCCAGGATCGGCATCTGTCCCGCGCCGCCAAAGTATTCCTGCGCGCGCGTCGCAAGACCATTACTGGTGAGGAAAGGGTCGCGTTTGGCGTTGGCGGCGTGGCTCCAGCCCTTGTTGCCGAGATCAACCCATGGCGACAGCAGGATCAACCCCGCCGGCATCGCTGCGCCCTGTTGCTTCAGCCGCAGCAGCATCGCCATGGCCAGCGCCCCGCCCGCCGAGTCGCCGGCGACCACGATATTGCTGGCCTTTATGCTCTCGCCCAGCATGCCCACATAGGCCGTGACGCAGTCGTCCACCGCGGCCGGATGGCGATGCTCGGGCGCCAGGCGATAATCGGGGATGATCGTGCCGCTTTTGGCGTGCCCCGCCACCTGAGCGGCCAGCCCCCGGTGCGAGCGCGACGAGCCCATGGTGAAGCCGCCGCCATGGCACCAGAAGATGACATGATCACCGCTGCCGCCCTGGGGCAGCAGGCCGAGGCACTTCACGCCATTGAGATGGATTTCGGATTCGGTCGCGATCGGCGGCGTCGGGTCTCTGGCCGCGAAAGCGTCGTAGGCTTGCCGCAGTGCGTAAAAGTCAGCCGGGTCGATGCCGCGCAGCCGGCCCGCAACGGCCTCTATCGCCTGCGCCAGTTCACCATCAGGACCAGCCAAGGCGCTCAATACGTTCCCTCCACACATTGCAGCCCCGCGCGTTCAAAGCACAGGCGGCGGCGTGTGGCCATGCTGCTCGCGCAGCCCGGGTAAAGGAGCGGGCCTTCCCGTCGCCTACATCTGCGTTTGCCAGCCCTCGACAGCCATGGCGGCCTGACGCACCGCCTCGCTCAGGGTGGGGTGGGCGTGGCAGGTGCGGGCGATGTCTTCCGATGATGCGCCGAACTCCATCGCCACGCAGACCTCGCCGATCATCTCGCCGACGGCCACGCCCATCAGATGTGCGCCCAGCACTTCGTCCGTGGTCGCGTCCGCCAGGATCTTCACGAAGCCGTCGGTCTCGTGGTTCGTCTTGGCGCGAGAGTTGGCCATGAACGGGAACTTACCGGCCTTGTAGGCGCGGCCCTCCGCCTTGAGTTCTTCCTCGGTCTTGCCGACCCAGGCGATCTCCGGCTTGGTGTAAACGACGCCGGGAATGACGCCGTAGTTCACGTGCCCCGCCTTGCCCGCGATCAGCTCGGCGCACGCCATCGCTTCGTCTTCCGCCTTGTGCGCCAGCATCGGTCCGGTGGTCACATCGCCCACCACCCACACGCCGGGCGCGGACGTCTTGTAGTGATCATTGGTGATCTGGCCGCGACGGTCCGGCGTGATGCCAACCGTCTCGAGCCCGAGACCTGCCGTGAACGGCCGGCGTCCGATCGCGAGCAGCACGACGTCGGCGTCCAGCAGTTCGGTCTCGCCGCCGGCGGCCGGTTGCATCGACAGCTTCAGCTTCGACTTCAGCTTCTCGACGCCTGTCACCTTCATGCCGAGCTTGAAGGCGATGCCCTGCTTGGTGAAGACGCGCTGCGCCTGCTTCGCGATCTCGCCATCCGCGCCGGGCAGGATTCGGTCGAGATATTCAACCACGGTCACCTCGGCGCCGAGACGCCGCCACACCGATCCAAGCTCCAGACCGATAATGCCCGCGCCGATCACGATCATGCGCTTGGGCACGGCCTTCAGGGACAGCGCGCCGGTCGATGAGACGACGCGCTCCTCGTCGATGTCCACGCCCGCCAGCGGCGTCGGCTCGGACCCTGTTGCGATCACGATGTTCCTGGTCTCAAGCACCTGCTCGCCGCCGGCGCCGGACACCACAACGCGGCCCGGTCCGTCGATACGACCAGCGCCGTTGAACACTGTCACCTTGTTCTTCTTCATGATGAAGGCGACGCCGGCGGTGAGCCCGTTCACTGCGTCGGCTTTCTGCTTCAGCATGTTTTCGAGATTGAGCTTGAGGCCGGTGACCTCGATGCCAAGGCCTGCGAAATCCTTGGATGCGGTATCGTAGAGTTCGGAGGCGTGCAGCATCGCCTTGGAGGGGATGCAGCCGACATTCAGGCAGGTGCCGCCCAACGTGTCCCGCTTTTCCACCAGCGCAACTTTCAGGCCCAGCTGTCCGCAGCGCGTCGCGCAGTTGTAGCCGCCGGGGCCGCCGCCGATGATCACGACGTCAAAGGTCTCGCTCATGGGTTCTGTCTCGCGTGGCTTCGCTTTTGGCGCGAGCTATACGCGCCTCGGCCCCCCGGTCAACAAAGGGAATTGGGGGCGCAGCAAGGGGAATACGGGGAGGCCGACAGACAGCATTCCTGGGCGGAACTGGATGCCGCCTTGAGCGCAGCTGTCGCCTGGCGCGTCAGTAAATGCGTCGCCCGGACACTTGTGCCCGATTGTCGTCCGCGTCCCACGAAGACTTGCGCGAACTCTGCTCCCGATTGATCGACGCGGTCATCGCCGCAAGCATCAGCATGATGACGCCCACGGTAAGCTCATTGTCCCAGAACGTGTCGAGCTTGAAGGTCTCGTTGAGCGTCAGCGCGAAGGCCGCCACCGCAACGCCGCCGATCAGCGCCAGGGATGCCCCGCCCGGTCCACCGAAGAAAATGGTCAGCCCGCCCAGCAGGCCCAGCGCGCCGCCGACCGCGGGTACGAGGAAGGCGGGTTTCTCCGCCTGGCTGGCGAGTTCCCGCCAGAACGAATGGCCTGCGCCGGCAAAATTGTGTCCCACGGTCTGGTGCAGCAACCAGCCCGACGTGGCGATCAGCAGAAGCGCAAACAGGCGCCGCATCCAGACATCGGCTCGGTTGTCGCCGGCCGCTCCCTTCCAGAACAAGCGGCCATGATAGCGGATGATGCCTAAGGGCGGCCCTCGCCAATCGATCTAATTCAACAGGTTTCGGAAAGCCGCTGTCCATACCAGCATTGCCACCGCAAGCGACACCCAGCCGGCATTGACGGTCGCGGCACTCGGTCGGGCGTGGGCCGCCGCTTCGACGGTCGGCGCGCGCCGCGCTGTCCATTCGCGCCAGAAGAAATAGACGCCCTGTCCGATCACCAGCAGGGCCGCCAGCCATGCCGCCAATGGGTGAAGCAGGATCATCGTGATTGCCGTTGCCGCCAGCACGACGGCTTGCCCCGCGATCCAGCCGCGCCGGGCGGCGTCGTCGCGATCCATCCAGGCCTCGGCAGCCTGCTCGGCATCGCTCTGCCTGCGGCGCTTCACCGGCGCATCGATGTCGCCATAGCCGTCATCGTCGACGCAATTTGCACCCGCAGCGTCGACCGATGCGATCTCCGCCTCCATCGCGGCCGCAGCAGCGCTGATCTGCTCCGTCATGCGGTCCAGCGCCATCTCGCTCCGGATCTGCCGGTACAGCATGAAGCTGCCCATCAGCCAGAACAGGCCGGCGAGACGGATGACCCAACCGAGAAGCACGTCGGAGACGTCTTCGGGCGTCATGCTGCGAACACGCGGGGTGCATTGAACGCTGCGAAGTGCGCCATCGCGCCATCAACCTTGAACGTGGTGCATCTCGCCCAGCTCAACGCACCGGCGATGTTGCCTTACAAATCGAGCAGCAGGCGCTCGGGATCTTCCAGCGCTTCCTTCACGCGGACGAGGAACGTCACCGCTTCCTTGCCGTCGACGATGCGGTGGTCATAGCTCAGCGCGAGATACATCATAGGGCGCGCGACGATCTTGCCGTCGACAACAACCGGACGCTCCTCGATGCGGTGCATGCCGAGCACGCCCGACTGGGGCGGGTTGAGGATCGGCGTCGACATCAGCGAGCCATAGACGCCGCCATTGGTGATCGTGAATGTGCCGCCCTGCATGTCTTCCATGGCGAGCTTGCCATCGCGGGCAAGGGCGCCGAGGCGACCGATCTCGGCTTCGATGCCGGCGAGCGACAACATGTCGGCGTCACGCACGACCGGAACAACCAGGCCCTTGTCCGTACCGACCGCGACCGACATGTTGTAAAAGTTCTTGTAAATGATGTCCGTGCCGTCGATCTCGGCGTTCACCGACGGGATGTCCTTCAGCGCGGCCACAACAGCGCGAACGAAGAAACCCATGAAACCCAGCTTCACACCGTGCTTCTTCTCGAACGCTTCCTTGTGGCGCTTGCGAAGCTCCATCACTTCCGACATGTCGACGTCGTTGAACGTCGTCAGCATGGCGGCGGTGTTCTGCGCTTCCTTCAGGCGGCGCGCGATGGTCTGGCGCAGGCGGGTCATCTTCACGCGCTCTTCGCGCGGTCCGGTTTCACGCGGCGTATGCGGGACTTCGGCGACAGGCGCGCGGGCGGCAGCCGGAGCTGGTGTCGAGGCGACGTAGGCAAGCGCATCGCCCTTGGTGGCGCGTCCGCCCTTGCCAGAGCCCGGGATGGCGGCGGCATCAATACCGGCTTCGGCGGCAATGCGGCCCACCGACGGGGCGACCTTCTCGGTCGACTTGGCGACTGGAGCAGCCGGAGCGGCGGGCTTGGCAGAGGCGGCCGGCTTGGTGGCGGCGGCTGGAGCAGGGGCCGCAGCGGCGGTCCCTCCCTCGGTCAGGCGCGCGATGATCGTCCCGATCTGGACAGTCTCGCCTTCCTTGATCAGCTGTTCGGTAATGACGCCGGCGGCCGGGGCGGGCACTTCAACGGCGACCTTGTCGGTCTCGATTTCGGCGATCGGGTCGTCCTGCTTCACGACCTGGCCCGGTTTAACCAGCCAGTTGGCGAGCGTACCCTCGGTCACGCTCTCGCCCATCGCGGGCACCTTGATGTCCATGAGGTCTCCAGGTCGTCGTTAGTCGCCCGCCACGCGAGCTGGTTACAGGGGGCAGGGTTTAGCCCTGTTGGGCCCTTTTGGGGAGGGCAAAATGCGAGGTTTCCACGACCAGTTTGCCGCGTTTTTCCACAGGTGGGGTGATCGGGCTGTCGCAACAAGCCGTCAGGGCACCTGGGGGGGCGTCAAGCCCGGCCGTGTGATCTAGGCCGCCGGCGGGGTCGGATCAGGTCGGACAGCGCCCGCTCCACCCACCACCCCGATCGCGCCTGCGCCTGCCGCTGCCGCCAAAGCCGAGAGCGCGATCCAGTAGCCGAAGCGTTCCTGCAGCATCTCGTCCATCATCTGGGCTCCCATCGAGCCCATGTCCTCGCTCCGCACGTCGGCGCCATCCTCGCGCGCGGACTGGCCCTTCACCTGTTCCTTCCACCACCACACCGTCCCGAAGCATAGCGCGAGGCCGAGCAGGCTGGTGATCATCACGTTGCGCGCCGCCGTACGCCCCTTGCCCGCGAAGCTCAGCGCAAGGCCGAGGGCGATCACAGCCACCGCTGCGATGCCGAAGAAATTGATCCCGAGATCGACCGCCTGGCCATCCAGACCGACGCCACCGTCACCGAGGTCGCCTGCGTTCAGGTCCGCGCCGAGCGCCGATCCCATCTGCCGGCTGAACTGCCTGCCGGCGTCCGGATTCTTGCTCATCGTGCCCTGGATGAGCTCGATGTCCGAGGCCGTCGCCACGTCGACATTGTTGCACGACACCGCCGCCCACGGCAGCGCGAACGCCAGCAGCGCCAGCACTTTGGCGATGCGCACCACATTCATCAGGCTCATCGCGTGTCCTCTCGCGCCGTCGCCGGGCTCAGCTGTTCTCGCGGCGAGCCAGGAAGGCGAGGCGTTCAAACAGCTGGATGTCCTGCTCGTTCTTCAGCAGTGCGCCGTGCAGCGGCGGCACGAGCTTGTTGGGGTTCTTCTCGCGCAGGGTCTCGACGTCGATGTCTTCCGACATCAGCAGTTTCAGCCAGTCGAGCAGTTCGCTGGTCGACGGTTTCTTCTTCAGGCCCGGCACGTCGCGCATCTTGTAGAACGTCGCGAGCGCCTCGCTCACCAGACGTTTCTTGATGCCGGGGAAGTGCACGTCGATGATCGCGTTCATCGTCACATCGTCGGGGAATTTGATGTAGTGGAAGAAACAGCGGCGCAGGAAGGCGTCGGGTAATTCCTTCTCGTTGTTGGAGGTGATGATGACGACCGGGCGCACCTTCGCCTTGATCGTCTCGTCCGTCTCGTAGACGTAGAACTCCATCCGATCGAGTTCCTGAAGAAGATCGTTCGGGAATTCGATGTCCGCCTTGTCGATTTCGTCGATCAGCAGCACAGGGCGCACTGGCGCCGTGAACGCCTCCCACAGCTTGCCCTTCTTGATGTAGTTCCTGATGTCGCGCGCGCGCTCCTCGCCGAGCTGGCCGTCGCGCAGGCGGGCGACCGCGTCATATTCATAGAGACCCTGGTGCGCCTTGGTGGTCGACTTGATGTGCCATTCGATGATCGGCATGCCGAGCGCGCGGGCGACTTCCATCGCCAGCATGGTCTTGCCGGTGCCGGGCTCGCCCTTGACCAGCAGCGGCCGCTCCAGCGCGATGGCGGCGTTCACCGCCACCCGCAGGTCGTCGGTCGCGACATAATTGTCGGAACCCTCGAAACGTTTCTTCTTC
Source organism: Hyphomonadaceae bacterium (assembly GCA_040398425.1). GTDB lineage: Bacteria > Pseudomonadota > Alphaproteobacteria > Caulobacterales > Hyphomonadaceae > UBA7672. Next base: position 10,795 of record JBBATZ010000003.1, on the reverse strand, counting down.
TCGGTCATCAGCAAACCCCGGAACTTCCACCTCGCAAGGTTAGGCCGTTTCCAAGGCCAAAGGGAAGGTGGCTATTTTGCCTGCCGCTAGGGAGCCATCGGACCGCCCGGCTCTTCCTGCGGCTGCAGCATCCCCCAGCCTCCGGTTTCAACGAGCGACATTCCGGCCCGCCGGACGTTGTACTCCTGATAGAGGAGGTCGATCCGGCGATGCTCCCAGAAGTGATCGTCGAGCGTCGATCCGGCCTCGAATTCCTTCGGAAAAACGAGCGCCGCTGCGACGTGGAAAACGCCCGCCACCCGCAGACCCAGAACGCGCAGCGCGTAGTTGAGCGGAGCAAAGCGATAAATCAGCCAGGCCTGATTCCAGAACGTCGCGATGTCATGGCGACGAAGACAGTCAGCATAATCGCCAGCGGCCCGACCCGCACCTTGCGCCGCTCGTGTACGACGCGCGCAAAGCCGCCGACAGCTCCGCCACCGAGAAGCCAGGGAGCAGGCCGCAGAAGCTGAAGAAGAACTCGAACGGGCTCACGGCTCCCCCAAAGGCGGCCAGCCCCTGAACCCGGTTAGCGGTCCACAAGCAAAACTTAAGGAACGGCGGGTAGACCGTCGGTTCGGCCGCGTCCAGACTCCGGAACGATTCCGGGGCTCTTGCCCGGCCGGGAGGAATAGATGCCGCTCAAACTATCGCTCAAGCCGGGCGAACGCTTCGTGGTCAACGGGGCGGTCCTCCAGAATGGCGACCGTCGCGCGGTGCTGCTCCTTCAGAACAAGGCTTCCATCCTTCGGGAGAAAGACATCATCCAGCCGGAAGAGGCGAATACGCCCGCCCGGCGCATCTATTTCCCCATCATGATGATGTACCTCGACCCGTCCGACGCGAACAAGTTCTACGACGAGTTCGTCCTGCGGCTGAACGAGTTCATGGGCGCAATCCGGTCAACGGACGTGCTCAAGGATTGTGTATCGCTCTCGCGCGAGGTCGCGTCGGCTGACTACTACAAGGCGCTCACGCGGTGCCGGAAACTGCTTACCTACGAACAGGGATTGCTCGGCAATGTCCATTCAGGCCTACCAGAACGCAGTGAGGAAGACTGAATCGCCGCGTCAGACCGAGTATCGCGCCTTTGCGCAAGCGACCCGGGCCCTGATCGACGCTTCCAGCCTTCCGATCGATGAAGTCGGCCGCCGCGCCGAGGCGCTGGCGACGAATCGCCGGCTGTGGTCGTTGCTGGCGTCAGACTGCGCGGCCGATGGCAACCAGCTGCCGCAGGCCCTGCGCGCCCAGATCATTTCGCTGTCGATCTTCGTCGACCGCCACTCCAGCGCCGTCATGCGCCAGGGCGCTCCGCTGGAAATTCTCATCGAAATCAACCGCAGCATCATGCAGGGCCTGTCGCCTGCGCAGCCCGCCATGGCCAGCGCGCAAGCCTGAGTCCACGAACCGCTAACCCGGCGTTTACCAGCCGGTTTTGGTTAGGGTTTTTGAAGGACTTTCGTCTCCTCAGTCACACCTCTAATTAAGACCTCTCCGTCATAGTCACGAAATTGCCGGTGCAAAACGCACTGGCGGCCGATCAAAATGATCGGTCTTCGGCTCAGAACGGAGACATGTGTCATGCTTAGCGTGAACTCAAACTATGGCGCGTCCGTCGCGCTCCAATCCCTCAACTCCACGAACAAAGAACTGAACGAAATCCAGAACCGGATTTCGACGGGTCTGAAAGTGTCGAGCGCGCGTGACAACGGCGCCGTCTACGCCATCGCCGAAGGTCAGCGCTCCCGCGTTTCGTCGGTCGCCGCCGTCAAGGATGGCATCGATCGCGCTTCTTCGACGGTTGATGTCGCTCTCGCGGCCGGCAAGTCGGTTGGCGATATCCTGCAGAGACTCAAGAGCAAAGCTGTCGCTGCTCAGGCTGACGACCTGACCTCCGACCAGCGCGCCGCCCTGCAGGTCGACTTCACCAGCCTCCGTGCGCAGATCGACACCATCGCCAACGCCGCGCAGTTCAACGGCGCCAACCTGGCCAAGGGTTCTGCCTCTCTCAACGTCCTGATCTCCGATCTCGGCGGCTCCACGGCCGCAACGACCGACGGCGTTCAGTCAGCCGCGCTCACGACACCACTGTCTGGTTCGGCCCTCGTCATCGACGCGGGCTCGGCCGGCGGCGATCTCGCAGACGGCGACCTGATCACCTTCGCTCTGACCGACTCCGTCAACGCGGGCACGTCCTCGATCTCCGTCGAACTGACCGCGGGCATGACGATCGACGGCTTCGTCGCCGCCGTGAATTCGCAGTCGGGCGGCAAGATCTCGGCCTCGTATGACGATGCCGCTGGTCAGTTCACCTACCTGATCAACGACCCGGCCTTCGACGACCTGGCTGTTACCTCGGATGGTACGGACGCGACGAATATCGGCGCGGGCGTTGCCACGGCGACGGTTTCCAGCGCCGGCTCGAACACCTTCTCGGTGACGGGCGCCGACTTCTCGCTCTCGGGCGCGATCCTGTCCTCGATCGCATCGACGGACATTTCGACCTCGACGGCTGCCGCCACGACGGCGTCCGCCTCGATCGATACGGCGATCACTGACCTCAACAACGCCCTGGCGACGATGGGTTCGCAGGCTGCCGCTCTGGATATCCAGAACGAGTTCCTGTCGAAACTGTCCGACACCATCGAGCAAGGCATCGGCAACCTCGTCGACGCTGACCTCGCGAAAGAAAGCGCCCGCCTCCAGTCGCTGCAGATCAAGCAGCAGCTGGGCGCCCAGGCCCTCTCGATCGCCAACCAGGCGCCGTCGCTGGTCCTGTCGTTCTTCCGCTAATTCCACAGGCTTCAGGCCGGCTCGACCGGTCTCCGCCAGGGGACAAGCAAAAGAGGGGGCGGAACTTCGGTTCCGCCCCCCTACTTTTTTGCCTACCTGCGACCGCCTCCGCGCCCGGCAAATCGTGCCGGCAGGTAAATTTGATTCAGTGTTCGGTCAGGCGGCAAGCGTCCACGTTAACCGTCGAAACCCCCGCAATAAGGCCTTTTCGACTGTCCTGTTAACCTTAACAAACTGGCACGGCACTTGAAGACATGGTTCCTGTTCAGGCTCGTCCTGGACATGAACCAGTCTGCGCAGGAGCTTCGGCCATGCTGAGCGTCAATACGAACTACAGCGCAATGGTTGCGCTCCAGAACCTGAACTTCACGAACACCGAGCTCGAAGGTGTGCAGAACAAGATCAGCACCGGCCTCAAGATATCGAGCGCCAGGGATAACGGCGCGATCTACGCGATCGCCGAAGGGCAGAGGAGCCGGATTTCCTCCGTCGCCGCCGTCAAGGACGGGATCGACCGGGCCAACTCCACCATCGACGTCGCCCTCGCGGCCGGCAAGTCGATCGGCGACATCCTGCAGAAGCTGAAGGCCAAGGCCGTCGCCGCACAGGCCGACGACCTCACCCCCGACCAGCGCGACGCCCTCCAGGCCGATTTCACCTCGATGCGCTCGCAGATCGACACGATCGCGAATTCCGCCCAGTTCAACGGCGCCAACCTCGCAGCCGGCAGTTTCAACCTCAACGTCCTGATCTCCGACCTCGGCGGCTCGGTCGCAGCCACGACGGACGGCGTCCAGTCGGCTGCTCTTGCGACGCCGCTGTCGGGGTCGGCCCTTGTCATCGATGCCGGAACGGCTACCGGCGACCTTGCGGACGGGGACCTGATCACGTTCGCCCTCACCGACTCGGTCAATCTGGGCACCTCCACGATCGGCGTTGAACTGACCGCCGGCATGACAGTCGACGACTTCGTGGCGGCCGTGAACGCGGCTTCGGGCGGCAAGATCTCAGCCTCGTATGACGATGTTGCTGGCCAGTTCACCTACCTGATCAACGATCCGGCCTATGACGATCTCGCGATCTCCACCGATGGCGTTGACGCCGGCAATATCGGCGCGGGTGTCCCAACGGCAGTCGTGACCAGCGCCGGCTCGAACGTCATGGTCGTCACCGGCACCGACATGACGCTGTCGGGCGCAATGTTCTCGACCTTCGCCAGCGCCGATATCTCCACCTCCGCAGCCGCCGCCACCACCGCCTCCACCGCCCTCGACCAGGCCATCGTCGACCTCAACGTCACGCTTGCCTCGATCGGCTCGCAGGCGACTGCGCTCGACGCCCAGCAGGAATTCCTCGCCAAGCTGTCGGATGAGATCGAGAACGGCATCGGCAATCTGGTCGACGCCGACCTCGCCAAGGAATCGGCCAAGCTGCAATCGCTGCAGATCAAGCAGCAGCTCGGCGCCCAGGCCCTCTCGATCGCCAACCAGGCGCCGCAGGTCATCCTGTCGCTGTTCAAGTAAGGTTCGCCAGAGCCTTTCAGCCAAACGAAAAAAGCCGCTTCCGCCTTTCCGGCGGGGGCGGCCTTTGGCGTTTTGCCGGCCCCGGAAACCCCTCGTTAACGATTGCTAACGAAGAGTGATCCGGAATTGACGTTTCGTTCACCACGATTCGTCCACGGAGACGGCCAAAATGGTCGACAGGATCAACAACGCCTCTGGCGTTCTCGGCGCGCTGAAGCAACTTCAGTCAGCCAACAAGGAACTTTCAGGCGCGGATACGCGCCTGTCATCGGGGCTGCGCGTCGCTCGCGCCCGCGATGACGCCACCGCCTTCAACTCCGCCGCCGTGATGCGCGGGCAGGGCGCGTCCCTCAGCGTCGTGACGCTCAGCCTCAGCCGAGCCGAATCCATCTCCGATACCGCAATCGCCGCCGGCGAGCAGGTCCTGAAACAGCTCGGCGCCATGAAGACGACCGCCTCGCAGGCGATGTCCGGCGGGCTCTCCGATGACCAGCGCGCCCTGCTGCAGAAGCAGTACCAGGACCAGATGGCGACCCTGCAGACTTTCATCCGCAACTCATCCTTCGACGCGACCAATATCCTCGACGGGTCGCAACAGCCGAATGGCGTCTCTTTCATAGCGGATGCGGAGGCGACGCAGAGCCTGACGCTGCAGGGGCGCAACTTCCTGCCCGGCGGCGGCGTGGTGACGGCAACGCCATCCACGACCGCGCTCAACAATACGCAGTCAGCCGCCGACACCCAGAAGTTGCTGGACGAGTCGATCGCCAACGTCGGCGGCCAGCTCGCCGAGATGAGCGCCGAGCGCAAGCGGATCGAAGCGCAGAAGGGGTTTGTCGGCAAGCTGGCCGATGCGCTGGCTGCGGGCGTGGGGCGCATGGTCGATACGGATGTTTCAGTTGAAAGCGCGTTGATCCAGGCGCTGCAGGTCAAGCAGGAGCTGTCGGCGTCCGCCATCAGCATCGCCAACTCCGCGCCACAGGCCCTCCTGTCGCTGTTCCGCCCGGTCTAGGCGCAGATGTTCACCGAGATCCAGTTCGAGCAGGCCGTCGCCGCCTTCGTGACGTTCTTCGTGCTTATCGACGCGCCAGGCGTCGCTCCGATCTTTGCCTCGCTGACCGCGCCGGGCGGTTCGGCCTATGCCCGAAAGATGGCGTTCAAATCCGTCTTTGTAGCGGGACTGATCCTGTTTTTCTTCGCGTTTGCGGGCGCGTGGCTGCTCGAACATCTCGGAATCTCGCTGGACGCCTTCCGCGTGGCCGGCGGCGTGCTGCTCTTCCTCATCGCCCTTGAAATGGTGTTCGAGAAACGCCAGGCGCGGCAGAAGACCCGTGCCGACCAGGTGCTGGCGGATGAGGAAGCGTCAGGCCGGCTCGAGGATGTCTCTGTCTTTCCGCTCGCCATCCCGATGATTGCGGGGCCGGGGTCGATCGCCACGGCCATGCTTTACATGCAGAATGCAGCCGGCGATCCGGTCGGCATTGGCATTGTGTCTTTCGCGATTGCAGCCAACCTCGTCCTCGCGGGACTGATCTTCCTGGCGGCTGGACCTCTGATCCGCATCATGGGCGATCAGATCGCAGGCGCCATCACACGCATCTTTGGCGTCATCCTCTCCGCGCTTGCAGTTCAGATGATGATTGTCGGCATTATCGGCGCGTTCGGAATCACTGTTCCGGCAGGCTGACAACGGGTGAGCCTGAGGCTCTGGCCGCCCTCGCGCTGGCCGCCCTGGCTCAGGCCGGGTGCTCTTCCATAAGATAGACGGCGCTCTTCTTGCGCGGCTTGTTGCGGCGGAACGACTTCCAGAAGGTAGTCAGCGCCACGAAGGCCAGCAGCAGGAGGCAGGCAGCAAGGCCCGCAAACTGAATCTTCAGCGTCGTGGTCCACGGCACCACCGTACGCGCAGTCGACAGCAGGTTGTCGCCGTCATAATGCGCCAGAGCCACGGCGCGGTCGCCCCCTGCGGCGGAAACGAGGCCGGCGGCGCGCAGATCAACGCCATCCTTGACCCGGCTAACGATATCGATTGCGGACTCAACCGACGTGTCGTGCGCGATCTCGCGCAGGATGCGGAACTCGGCGAGCAGAGGCTCAAGCTTCTGCCGGTCGATCGCGGTCTTGAACACGCGCTGCACCGCCGCTTCACTTTCCGGCGTGTAGCGCAGTTCGTTGCGCAACTCTGCGCCCAGAATCTTCTTCATCTCGGCGACCGGAACCACGTCCTCGATCCGCTTCGACAGGTAGCTCTTGAACGGCACAGGCGCTTCCGTGCGCATGCGCAAGGTCGACATTGCGACCGACGCGCCCTCGCGCGCTTCGGGATCGGCGAGGATCAGGCCGATGCCCGACAGGAGGAAAGCCGGTACGTCTGTATTGTCGTCATTGGCCCAGCCAACTGCCGCCATCGTATGCTGGCGCAGATCGCCCAGACGATTGGTCGCGACGCGCGGCTCGTCATCCGCATCCCGGGCGTCCGCGACCACGTTTGCTTTGGTCGCCGTAGCTGTCGATGTTGCCGTCGTCAGAACTGAAGCGGGCACCGAAGCCTGGAACATCGACATCAGGGGTTGTGTTCGGCGCTGATACTCGTCCTGCAGGTCGTCCGGCAGGTAGGAGAGGGCTGCCTGGATCACAGCTTCATCGCCAGCCGGCGCTGCGACCTTGATACGTTCGTTCAGCGCGGCAGCATCCTCCTCGCCCAGCATGGCCGGAGCGCCGAGCAGCAGACCGCGAACCCGGGGCATCTCGCGCTCTTCCAGAGCAGCGCGGACCAGGTCGGACCAGACCTGACGCGGCGAGGTTTCATCCAGGACGGCGATCTGCCCGAACCGTTCGTTCATCGCCTGGCGCGTGGCGGCGATGGCATCAGGCGTGCTCTCGAAGGCCGGCTTTTGTCCGCCATAGGCCTGCGAGATCATGTGCGCCGCCATGAACGGCGTGGCGACCAGGGCGCCGTTGAAGATCAGGGCGGCATAGGCGGCAAAAGGTATACGACGTTTGCGACGGCGATTCATCAAGCCCGCTTCCGTCTAACTAGTGTCGATGATGCGATCCCCTGGACCACATCTTCGCACGCGCACCCCTGCCTCACCGTTGTTCGCCGGGAGGGGCCTCAGATCAAGAGGGCAATACGTCCCAAGCTGAAAAAAACACATGACCTGCGTGTAACGCATGTAGTGCGGCGGGCGACTCTCGCGTGCTGCTAGAGCATACTGACGGCAGGCTGACGCCGCGCGGAAGGGCTGAGCGCCCTTGCGTGTCAGGCCTTTGCGTTGACTGCGAGGCCAGAGGCCTGGCGATTGGCAACCGCGCTGGCGCCGGAACGACCATATCCCGCCGGCGCTGCGCGAACCGAAGCGATCTCGCTGGCGATTGATCGCACCAGACCTTCGGTGACGGACTTTGACGCAGCGAGGGCCATCGCATGTGATTCGAGCGACGCTCCAAGCTCACGCGAGGAGGCGCGCAGCTGTTCCTTTCGCTGCTGGGACAATCCTGCCAGCAGGCCTGGATCGGCCTTGATGCGGGACACTTCAAGCCGCCAGGCGTGCACCAGCCGCTCTTTTTCGTCCCAGTCCGCATTGGCGGCTGACAGGCGGTGGGCCTGCACTGCGGCAGCTTCCGCCGACACCAGGTTGATCAGACGGCGTGTCATCGCCTCCAGCTGTCCGGCGCGGTCTTCGACGTCGATCGAACTCATTCCAGCCCCTGCATTTTCAGGATTTCCTTCATGACCTTGTCGGCGATGCCGACGCCGCCGCTCTTGGCGATCGAGTCCGCGTACTGGTCGATCAGCATCGGCCGGAAGGTTGATTCCGCATTGCCGCCCCCGAACGGGCCGTCCGTCTCGATGCCGGCGAACATCGGCCCCAGCATCTCGGCAATGAACATCCGCTCGAACTGCTGCGCGACGTGGCGAGCCTGCTCGCGTGTCTGCACGCTGGCGACGTCGGACAGGCCGGCCTTGCGTTGCGCCATCACATCGATGGGCGGTCCTGGCAGCGCGAGATCAGCCATTGAATGACCTCCTCATCACATGACTTCAATGTCGGCTTGCAGTGCGCCCGACGCTTTCAGGGCCTGCAGGATCACGATCAGGTCGCGTGGACTGACGCCCAGCGCGTTGAGCCCGGTCACGAGCTGGCGCAGCGGCACGCCATTGCCGCCGACAATGGCGAGGCGTGCGGCATCTTCCGCGACCGAAATATCGCTCTGCGGCACGACGACCGGCGGCGCGTTGGTGAAGGAGTTGGGCATGGCGACGCCGGGCGTCTCCTGCACATTGATGGTGAGGTTACCCTGCGCGATGGCGACGGTGGAGACGCGGACATTCTCGCCCATCACGATGACGCCCGTGGTCTCGTTGATAATGACACGCGCGCGTTGCTCCGGCTCGATCTCGAGACCTTCGATCTGTGCGATCAGGCTCGACATGTCGCGGAAGCTGGCCGGCCGGCGCAGGCGCACGGTGGCGGGATCGAGCGCCGAGGCTGCGTCCATGCCAACGAACGCGTTGATGGCGCCTGCGATGCGGCTTGCCGTAGTGAAATCCGGATTGCGCAGCGAGAGGCGCAATTCAGGCGCGCCAGCGAAATCGAAGCGCAGTTCCTTCTCGATCGTCGCGCCATTGGGGACGCGGCCATTGGTGGGGATGTTGCGGGTGAGCGACGTGCCCGATGCGCCGCCCGCCGTGAATGCGCCGACCGCGACAGAGCCTTGCGCCGACGCATAGGCCTGGCCGTCAGCGCCGAGCAGGGGCGTCGCCAGCAAGGTGCCGCCTTCGAGGCTGCCGGCGTCGCACACGGCCGACACGGTGACATCGATGCGGGTGCCGTTGGCGGCGAAGGGCGGCAGGTTGGCGGTCACCATCACGGCAGCCGCGTTCTTGGTGTTGAGCGTTGCGTTGCGCGTGTTGACGCCGAGCCGCTCCATCATGGATTCAATGCTCTGGCGCAGCATGGCGCAGTTGCGCAGGCTGTCGCCCGAACCCTTGAGGCCGAAGACGACGCCATAGCCGATCAGCTGGTTCTCGCGCACGCCCTCGACATCGATGATGTCCTTCAGGCGCGTGCCCGCATGGGCTGTCCCGCCGATCGAGGCGAGGAGAAACAGACAGGCAAAAGCGGAGCGAATCGCGCGCATGAAATACCAGGTTACGGGTGACGGAAATTTCCGACCGTTCTGGCCGCAGCGTTTCAACCGGAAGATCGCCCGGGAATTGGCAACAAAGCCTTAAGCCTGATTTCCTGCCTCATCAGGTTTCCCCGGGCGTGATGATCCTTAATCCGCCATTAACCAACTGGGTCAAATCTGCCGGGTGAGGAGCCCCTTCAATGAAGGTTAATTCAACCTCGTCCACCTCGGCAGCCGCTTCGTCCGGCGGCGCAAAGCCTGCCGCCGAAGGTTTCGGCGAACTGCTGAACGCATCTGCCGCCACCCCGCGCACAGCGGCTTCCGGCGTCTCGGGCGCAGCCGGCGTCTCTGGAATTTCGACGCTGATGGCCTTGCAGGGCATTGGCGGACCAGAGGCGCGCGCGCGCGCCCTGCGCAAGGGCCGACGCCTGCTGGACGCGCTCGACCGGTTGCAGCTCGCCATGCTCGGCGACGGCCCGACCGGCCGTCACCTCAACTTGCTCAAAAATGCGCTCGCCGACCAGCGTGATCCGTCGGGGGATTTCGGCCTCGACGACACGCTGAACTGGGCTGAGGTCCGGGTCGCAGTCGAAGCCGCCAAGCTCGAGCGGGCGAACGAGCCGGCCTGATTTTCACCCGCCGGTAAATGCCGCAATGCGGCATTCCGCTCGTCGCGTGAGCGAATACTCACCGGAATGCCTGCAGAACGGCCATGGTCAAAAAATTGCAATAAATACAATCGCCCGATACGTGCGGTCGGGCGTTTACGGGGTGGGGCGCTCAGGCTATACAGCCGCCCCATCTAAGGCAGCCATTCGTGTGGGCATGCCAGGGAGTTGGCGACATGAGTTCCAAGACGGCCACCTACAAGCCGACCGAGAACGAGCCCTACATGGGCAAGAAGCAGCTGAAGTACTTCAAGGAAAAGCTGCAGGCCTGGAAGGAAGAGATCCTTCAGGGCAACCGCGAGACAATCAACGGCATGCAGGAAAACGTGGCGCCGATCCCGGACCTCGTCGACCGCGCGTCGTCTGAAGCGGATCGCGCGCTTGAACTGCGCACCCGTGATCGCGAGCGCAAGCTGGTCTCCAAGATCGACGCCGCCATCCGCCGGATCGAGCTCGGCGAATATGGCTATTGCGATGAGACGGGCGAGCCGATCGGTATCAAGCGCCTCGAAGCCCGCCCGATCGCCACCCTCTGCCTTGAGGCGCAGGAGCGTCACGAGCGCAAGGAAAAGACGATCCGGGACGATTGATCCAGGCAACACGGTTCGTATTTCCGCACTTAGCTCTTTGCGCTAG
>JBBATZ010000002.1:0-157844 GCA_040398425.1 Hyphomonadaceae bacterium | reverse complement strand
CTAGTTCGCCGCAGGCAGCAACACGACAGGGATGCGGACGGACCGCGCGGGTCCCCGAATGTCGTTCGCCTCGTCGATGTACTCCGGCATGTCCTCGCTGAGGATCAGCTCGGCATTCGTTTGCCTGGTGACAGCGAACGCCAGCTCGGCCTTGAAATTCACCGGCCCGGGGTCTGTCCATGCCGTCTCGCCCGCCTGCATCGCCGGCGCCTGCACCAATACTTCACCATCGACAACAAGCTCGGCGACGAACTGCCCCTCAAAGAACCAGGTGTTGATGGCGCTGCCTTCGGCGACCAGCGGGCTCGTCACGCGCGCGCCGGCTGCGGGAGACGTCACCGTAATCTCGCCCGCTGGCGCCGCCTTGTATTTCTCTGCATCACCCGCTTTTGCGGCAGGGGCGACGGGTGTCTCAACCACAGGCGCTTCCGGCTCCGTTGGCGGGGCGGCTTCCGGCGCGCAGGCGCTCAGCAGCAACAGGGCAAGGGCGGCGCGCTTCATCATCAACTCTCTCCAGAAAAACTTCGTCCACCCTAGAGGGAAACGGACGAATGCCAAAATGCCGCCCAAATCGTCATCTAGCTAGGCCAACGTCGGGGGACATCTCCCGCACTTCAATGGAGCCATACCGGCCATGAGGCGACTGAATTTAGCCAGTTCGCCCCTCTGCATCCCAGGGGGCGGTCAGCGCTCCCCGGTTTGGTCCGGAAGCGTCTGACCTCACGAAACAGAACCTAGCCGCCGCACAATCCTGTGCGCGCTGAGCCGCGTCCTCGATAATCCGCCCTTCCGGCGGCATTGCGGACGCACGTCGAGAGGAGACGCGACAATGGTCGCGCAAATGTTCAACCGCGCCCCCCAGCGGGCGCGCATCGCGACGCCCTTGCTGGCGTTCATCGCCGGCGATTTCGCCGATGCGGTGGCGCAGCTCTGGGCAGCGCCGCACGCCGAATTTTTCGCGCTCCCCGCCGCGCGCCGCCACGCCGCAGCGATCGCGCTCGCGGGCCTGGCCCGCCAAACCCTGGCACCCTCTGATATCCGCCGGCTGGTGGAGTATCAGCGTGACGCCATCGTGGCCGAAGCTATGGCCGGCGACCTGGCCACGGGCCTGATGCGTGCGCTCTCCAAGGCGGGCGAGACTCTATGGCGGCGGGAACACTACGAAACCTTTCTGCAGCTGATGGCTGACCCGATGGCCAACGAAGTGCTGCGTCACCTCGACGACGTGCGTCCTGACACCTTCGCGCCGCTCAATACCCTGCCGCCTGCGCTCCGCGTGGCCCCGATCGTTCGCGTCATGTTGTCTGCGGGCGCCGCCGCTGATCTTGCGCGCGCATTCCAGCTCGCAGTCCTGATGCGCGAACCGGGGGCCGGCGCGCGGATTGCGCGGCGGTGGGGGAGGTGCGGCAGGTTTTCATGCGCGCCTACGAGGACATGACGCCGGATGTGTTCCGCCCGGCGCCTCCTGCTCCAGTTCTCCCCCCCCATTCGCGCGCATCGTGAACCGCAAGCAACTTGAGGGCGTGGCGCGCGAGTTCCGCAACTGCCTCGCCGACCATGGCGGACGCCTCGCAGACGGCAAGATGGCGGCCTATGTCTGGGGCGACAAATCGGAAGCTGTCATCGCCCTCATCTGCGATGCTGCGGGCTGGCGCCTGGCGGAAGCGAAAGCGCCGGACAACGCCGATCTGGACGACTCGACCCTGCGCGAACTGGTTCGGCGGCTTGAGCTAGTCGGCGTCCGCACGGGGCCGTCCGTCCAGTCGTTGATGCACCGCCTCGACGATCGGGCGACCAGCAACACCTATCCCCTCGCAGCACCCGGGGGATTCCTTGAGTCTCTCGGCCTCGGCGACCTCTGGAGCTGATGGCCACAGCGCTGAGTGTTCCGCACTGAGTCATCTCGGTGCGGAACATCCGAATTCCGGAACCAATCCATCGCCTGGGCGATTTCCGTTCAGGAGGACCTGCTCGTGGCGGGGTTTGACGAGCATTGGAACAAGGTAAAGTCTGGCGTGGCGCGCACTTACGCCGGCGCCCGCGAGTGTGTGGGCAACATCAAGTGGAAGAAGCCCTCGAACACGATCCTTGTCTGGACCGGATCAACCTTCACCGTTCTTGTTGGAACCTGGGTGCTACTCAACATCCTGCTCGCAAACCCGTCCACTGGCACGCCGATGGTCAACTGGGCGCTTGGCACATTCGGCGCCAAGGACGCTCGCGTCCAGATCGGTCACATCGAGCATCCCTTCTCCAACAAGATCATCCTGCGCTCGCTCTCCTGGCCTGGCGCGGCCGAAGCGAAAGAGATCGATGTCCGCTACGATATGCTCGGATTCCTCCCCGGCCGCATCTGGGCGGACAATGTTCGCGTCCGCGATGCAGAGCTCATGCTGCCGCCGGACGACGGCAAGGCCCAGTCACCCTTCAATCCGCAGAAATACGTGAATACGATCGACGCCCAGAACGTCGAGATCAAATTCACGCACAACAAGACCTCCCGCATCGTGAAGATCATCCTCGCACAAGGATCCTTCGTGGACGGGAGCCTCCGCGCCGAAGCAACTTCCGGCGACAACAAGATCACCTTCGACGGTCTTCAGCGCGATTGGGGCGGTGCTCTCAACGGAACCGCTACGGCTCGCGGCCAGAATATGAAAGACCTCGCCGAAATTGCCGGGGCCTCTGCACCGGACACGCCGCCCTTCGACATCAAGGGCGCCTTGTCCCTGAACGGCCAGACACTTTCTCTCGAAGACCTGACGGGTCGTGTTGGCAAAAGTGATCTCACAGGCCTGGTGCGCATCAATTTTGCTGCCAACAAGCCATTTCTGACCGTAGCGCTGAAATCCAACGAGCTCGATTTCAAGGATCTCGGCGTTGTCTTCGGTATCCCGGTCAGCACCGGCACGGGCGATGCGGTGAACGCTGAACAGAAGTCGGCGAAAGCCCGGTACGAAAAATCCGCCCGGCTTATTCCGGACGCCGAGATCGATTTCACGCGTCTCGGCGCCGTGAATGCCGACATCGCTTTTGTCGCCGCCAAAGTGGTCGATGCGCCCGTTGGCATTTCGTCGATGACCCTCAAGGTCACACTGCGCGACAGCGTGCTCGATTTCGAGCGCGCCCTTGTCAAATCCGGCTCAGGCGATCTCGACGCGAAGATCCACCTGGACGCCCGCAAGAATCCGGCGACGACGAAGGCAACCGGCACGCTCAGCAATATGGCAATAAGCCAGTTCGCGTCCAACAACCTGATCCGCGGCACACTGAATGGGCGGTTCGCGCTGACATTCACCGGTTCCGGATTCCGCGACGCCGCGGCAACATCGACCGGTGAGGCCGGCGTTTGGTCAGGCAATAGCGAGCTCTCCAAATTCGCCACCGAAGGAGCCGGTCTGGACCTTGGCGAAATCCTTCTGCTCTTCGCCACGGAAGACAAGAAGAAGCCCGAGTTCATTCCTTCACGCTGTCTCGCCGCCAACATCGCCTTCAAGAATGGCCAGGCGACGCTTCAGCCTGCCGTCATCGAGAACAAGGACAGTCTTGTCGCGGCCACGGGCGGCGTGAACCTCAAGACTGAAGCGATGGACATCCAGATCTTCGCACGGCCGCACGACTTTTCCGTTGGCACCATATCCGGCGACATCAAGCTCGGCGGCACGCTGCGCAACCCGACATTCGAGGCCTTGAGCGAGGCGACACTGCTGCAGGCTGCCGCCTCGGCCGTGCTGTCCTCGATCACAGGCGCGCTTGCCGTCCTGCCCTTCATCCAGACAGGAGGAGAACCGGACGCGCCATGCGCAACGCTTCTCGCCGACGCCAAAGAAACAAACGCGCGCAACAACCCGGCTGCAAAAGTCACGCCGAAGGCTGGTTGGCGTCGCGATCGCCTATAGCCGGATCGCACCGCCATTGATCTTCTGGATCAGCTCCGGCGTAATCGGCTGATAAGATCGCGCTTCATTGTCGACGACGAATACCGGATCAACCGTCGCGCGCGCATCATACCCTTCTTTTACCAGATCAACCTTGCGATACTTGAATGTGCCGGTCGTCTCCACATCCTTCTGGAAGCGCACGAATACGGGTCGCGCATAAGCAGGCAGGTTCGCCGCGAGGTGCGCGTATAGCGCCTTCAGATCTACGCCCTCCGGCGTGATCGCGGCCATACCTGCCCGTCCATCCTGTCCCGGCACCTGCACGCCATAGACGATCGCGTGCTTGACCCCCGGCATCGACGAGATCGCGATCTCGACTTCGCTTGTCGAGACGTTCTCGCCCTTCCACCGGAAGGTGTCGCCGATGCGATCCGCGAAATAGACATAGCCGTCCGCGTCCATCTTCATGAGGTCGCCGGTGCGGAACCACAGGTCGCCCTTCGCCATCACGTCATGCAGCAGTTTTTTCTTCGACTGCGCCTCGTCATTATAGCCATCAAAACGCTGGCGCGCCTCACCAGTGATCGGCCCAACCGCCTCGCCGATCTCATCCGGCGCCGCCTCGATGCACAGCCCATCCGGCCCGCGCACTGGCTCTTCCGTCTCCACATCGAACCGTATGATCCGCGCCGGCAGTCGCGAGCGCAGCAGCCGTGGAATCCGCCCAACCGCGCCAATCTTTCCGTCGAGATTGAAGAAGTTCACATTGCCTTCGGTCGATCCGTAGAACTCGACCAGCTGATGGATGCCGGTGCGCTTGACGAACTCCGCCCACACATCTGCGCGAAGGCCGTTTCCAAAGCCCTTTTTGATGGTGTGGCTGCGCTCCATCGTCGTCGGCGGCTGGTTCATCAGATAGCGGCCAAGCTCACCGATGTAGACAAGCATGGTTGCCTTGTTGTCGATCGCTTCCTGCCAGAAGTGCGAGGCGGAAAACTTCCGGCGCAGGATAATGCACGCGCCCGCATTCAACGCCGTGCCGACGCCACACATTCCCCCTGTCGCGTGGTACAAAGGCAGGGTCAGCAGGAGGCGGTCATTAAGGTTGGCCTCGGTCGCGTCCTTGAACACCCGCATAAGGCCACGCGCCCGCACACCCGTGATCTTCGCCGCCTTGGGCAGACCCGTCGTGCCGGACGTATAGATGTAGAGGGCCACGTCCCCGCCCTTCACCCCCGCTCTCAGAGACTTGTCCGGTCGGCCCGGCGCGGCCTGATCCACGGCCGCGTCGATGCGGATTGCGCCGTCGACATCGCCGCCCAGTACAAATGCACCCAGGGCCAGCGGCGCCTGATCCCGCGCAGTGGCGTAATTCGGGGCCAGCTCGAGGTTCATTACGATGGCCTTGCAGTCGACCACCTTGAGGCAGTGCGCCAGCCCCGTGCCTGACAGGTTGTAGTTGATCAGCGCCGTCCTGACGGCGATCTTCGCCATGCCCACCCAGAACGCGATATAGTCCGGGTGGTTCTCCATGAAGAGCGCGACCGTGTCGCCCTTTTTCAGGCCGGACGACAGACCCCAATGCGCAAAGCGGTTCGCGCGCGCCTCGAAATCGGCATAGGTGATTTCGTGCCCTTCAAACGCGATAAAAACGCGCTCAGGATGATCGTCGACCGCGTCTTCGATCGCGTCGGCCAGCGTATACGCGGCCTCCGGGTCGAACTTGCCGACGGCGCCGATGATCCGGCGAAAGCCGTTGATGTAGATCCAGTCGCTCTTGAGGCCGTCGATCAGGTTCATGGTATGGTGCCGCTGGGGGTCGGGAGTTGAATGCTACAGGCGTGCGCTTAAGCTCGCATTGACAATCCGCACACGCCCGCCTTCGAAGATGTGATCGCGACGCGTAGATACAACTGGCGTCGCGTCGCGCCGCCCAAAAAGCTGACCAGATCAGGGACATCCCTCATGCGCTCGCTCATTGCCCGCTCGCCTGTCGCCCGCTCACTCGCAGCCATCGCCTGCCTCTCCTTCGCCGCCTGCACGACGGCCATCGCGCAACCGCCCGCGACCGGCGCCTCACCCCTGCCGTCGAACAACAATCCAATCCAGATGAACCGCGACGGCCCCGCCACGCGCGGCCCGGTGCGCAATGTGTCGCCTGTCCCCGGCCAGGAAGTTACCACCATCCGCTACTGGAAGATCAAGAAGGGCACGTTCCCGCAATTCCTGAAGGCGTCCCAGGACGGCATCTGGCCCTATTTCGAAAAGATTGGCGCCCGCATTGTCGGCATGTGGGTGGTGATCCCGCCCCCCGGCGGCAATGAAGCCTCACCCGACTATGACGAAGTCTACCTCACGACCCGCTACGCCAGCCTCGACCACTGGGCCGCGACGCGCGATGGCGCAGCCATGGGTGGAGATGGTGCCGACTATGCCGCGCTGCAGGCCGCGCTCGCCGTGCGCCAGTCTCTGACCATCGAGACGAAAGTCTCGTTCATGCAAGGCGTCGTTGGCCCGCTGCCGCCGGTCTACATGCCAGGGACCGGCGAGACATTCGTGCCGGCGCCGTGATGCGCCCTACGAACAGCTTTCGGGCTTCATCTCCACGCGCGTGAATTTCACGCCCACCGGCCCCGTATTGGTGATGGCATGCGGTCCCTCCGGCGGCGACCACACGGCGCGATAGCCGCCTGTGGGCTTCACCTCGTTCTGCGCAACCTGCACGAAGTTGCCGTCCACCATCCGGTACTCGGTGTACACGAATGACGCGCCGCCATCACCGCCCGTCTCGCCCATGATCACGCTCGGCAGGGCGTGGATATGGATTGGTTCGCTCGCGCCGGGCGGCAGGCGGATTTCGAGCACACGCACATGCGCATCCTCAAACAGAACGTGATGCGAATAGGGCGCCGCCGTCACCGCATCGTTGGGATGAAGCTCCGGCCGGCAGAACACCGGATCTGGCGGCAGATGCTGCGCGACGGCGGCCGGCGACATCATTAGCGCAGGGATGAGCAGTGCAGTCCGCATGAGGTTCTCCTGCCTTGCGTGCGCCAGTCTGATCATGCTGCCGCTTCAGCTGCAATGATTGCCGCCACTTCCCGCTTGACGTTGTCCCGTGCGCGTGGATTACGCGGGGAACAGGAGACGTCCATGTCCCAGCTCTCATTCCGCTATGCCCGGAAAAGCGACGCCAATGCGATCGTCGACCTGATCGAACGCGCCTATCGCGGGCCGGAAGCCGCCGGCAAATGGACGTCCGAGGCCAACCTGCTGACCGGCCCTCGCACCAACCATGACGAAGTCGTGACGCTAATCGCGCGTGAGGACTCGCGGTTCATCGTGGCGGAAGAGCACGGAAACCTGCGTGGCTGCTGTCTCGTGCAGGGCGTCGGCCGCGACCCGGCGCAATCCATCCACGCCGCCTATTTCGGCATGTTCGCCATCGAACCGGGCGCGCATGGTGGCGGCCTCGGCAAGCTCGTGGTCGCCGAAGCGGAGCGTCGGGTTGCGGAGCTCTGGGGCGCGAACCAGATGGTGATGACGGTCATCAACTTGCGCCACGAACTGATCGCCTGGTACGAACGCCGCGGCTATCGCCAGACCGGCGCAACGCTGCCCTTCCCCTTCACCGAGACTTCGGGCGAGACCCATCGCGATTTCCACCTCGCCGAAATGCGCAAGGACCTCGCCTGATGCCGCGCTCAACATGACAAGGTGTATCGCGCTGCTCCGCGCCGTGAATGTCGGCGACCGCAAGGTGACTATGAAGGAACTGCGCGAGGCGGTCGAAGCGGCAGGCTATGAAAACGTCTGCACGCTCATCGCCAGTGGCAACTTTGTGCTCGACGCGAAGAAGACCACCGACGCAAAACTGGAAGCGGCGGTGGAAGAGATTATCGAGACAACCTTCGGCCTGTTCTCGGAAGTGATGGCGCGCAGCCCGTCAGAGTGGTCTGCCATCCTCAAGGCCAATCCCTTCCCGAAAAAGGCGAAAGACGACCCCGCGCATCTCGTCTGCCTCGTCTGAAAGGCCGAGCCCGACGCCAAGGCCATCGCCGCCTGGCTCAAGACCTTCCGCACAAAATACGACAGGCGCAAAAAACTCGAGATCGTGGGCCGCGAAATCGACATCGACTATGGCGACTCGATCGGCGAATCGAAACTGATCTTGCCCAGGAGGATGGTCACCGGCACCGCCCGCAACTGGAACACCATGCTGAAGCTCGATGCGATGCTGAACGACTAGCGGCGCGAAACTGTAACCGCTAATCTTCCCGCAAGAGATGAGGGGATCATGATACTCGAAACCATCGAAGTGGGCGGCTGCCGCTCCTACATCCTTGGCTGCGGACAGACTTACGTCGCCGCCCTGATCGATCCCGAGATAAGCGCCATCGAGCGTTATCGCGGTCTCGCCGCACGCCACGGCATGACCATCCGCTATGTGATCGACACCCACACACACGCCGACCATTTCTCCGGCGCGCGCGAGATCGCCCGCATTCTTGGCGCACAGGTTGTCATGAGCCATCTTTCGCCTGCCCCCTATGTCGATCTCCGCCTTGGCGATGGCGACATGCTGATCGTCGGCGCGCTGCGCTTGCAGGCGATGGCGACGCCCGGCCATACGGCGGACTCAACCTGCTATGTGGTGAACGATCATGTCTTCACGGGCGATACCCTGCTGATTGGCGGCACAGGCCGCACCGATCTGCCAACAGGTGACGCCGACCAACTTCATGAAAGCCTGTTCGGTCGCCTGTTGAAGCTCGATCCAGAAACCCAGATACATCCCGCGCACGACTACAAGGGCCAAGCAGGCTCCACCATCGGCGAAGAAATCGCCTCCAATCCGCGCCTGCAGAAAGCCGGTCGCACCGAATTCGTCGCCATGATGAGGGCGCTCAACATCTCGGCCCCTACGCACCTCACCGAAGCGCTGCGCGTCAACATGAGCGGGAAGAAATCCGTCGCCCAGCTTCTGTCGGAAGCCGGTGCAGCCACGCCCTTCATGTCGATGAACGAACTCGCATCCCGCCTCGCCGCCCGTCAGAACGATCTGGTCGTTCTCGACGTTCGCGAAAAGGATGCTTTCGAGGCCGGCCACCTGCCCGGCGCCGTGTTTCTGCCGCGCGGCCAAATGGAGCTGCGCGTCAACGAAGCTTTCCCCGACCCTACCGTCCGCATCGTTGCCGTGTGCGAGTTCGGCAAGATCTCGACACTCGCCGCCGCAACGCTGCGCTCTCTTGGCTTCATGCACGCCTCGGCGCTCGACGGCGGCATGAAGGCATGGCGCGAGGCGGGCCTCGCTGTGGAAGATTAGCGCGCAACTTCCGGCGGATTGGCGAACACCATCCGCAAGGCCTCCAGCGCCGCCCGATGATAGATCGTGCCGTGCTGCTCATCCAGCATCTGCACATATTCGAACGTCAGGCCCGCTGGCGAAGCGGCCTTGATCGCCGCCGACATCATCGCCTGTCCAACTCGCATCTCCAGCCCACTCTTCGCGATTGCCATGAACAGCGTCCGCGCGCCCGCCGCCTGCCCTGCCAGCAATCCCGGCGCAGCGCGCGACAGCGCCTCCTTGTCCCACCACAGGCTCGGGTCGATCGCGATATAGCCGTCGAACGCATCCGGCTGTTTCAGGAACGTCTCCGTCACGAAAAGCCCCGCCAGCGACTCGCCCATCACCGCGTCGAAACCGTCCGTGCGATAGCGCTGCTCGACCCACGACTTCACCTCGCCCGTCACGAAGGCGCGAAGCCTGTCCGACTCGCCGTGCGTCGGATAATCCTTGCGCAGGCTGGCATCCGTCACCGCCAGAAAGGTCAGCTCGCGCCGCCTGTCCCGCGTTTCGATCCCGACCACGATCATCTCGCGAAAGCTGCCGCTGATTGTGGCGTGCTGCGACAGGCCAGCGATGTGCACGAAATCCTAATCCACCCCGCCATCGATGAGGTAGAGCACCGGATAGCGCGTCTCGCCCTTCGTATATCCCGCCGGCAGATAGACATTCACATGGCGAACCTCGCCCAGCAGCGCCGAGGCGATGTCATAGCCGCGCCCCAGCACGATCGGCTGGCTGCTGACTGCTGACGCAACATTCGCCACTGGCGCCGATTGGCAGGCCGCGCCGAGAAGCGCCGCAATCAGGATCAGGCTACGCGTCACGCAACTTCGTAGGAAAGACAGCGCTGTCTGACAGATGCCCGCGCCGCGATCCAGCATCTTTGCCGAACGGCCTTGGCGGCCTATACTCGCACCCATGACGCAGACGTTCACCATCGCCTGCCGCTTCAACGGCCCGTACGATTTCGGCAACGGCGGCTACTCCGCCGGCCTCGCCGCGCGACTTCTGCCCGAAGCCGAAGCGGTCGAAGTCACGCTGCGCGCGCCCATCCCGCTCGAAGAGACACTACGCGCCCACCCCACCGCCGACGGCCTCGACATCATGACCGATGATGCCGCAACCCGCATCCAGATCATGTCGCTCCGCGCGGTGCATATCGAAACGCCTGACGTGAAATCACCCGGCCTTGAGGCCGCGACGGTCGCGGCCGCCAGCTTTCGCAATGTCGAAGACCACGTCCTGCCTAACTGTTTCGTCTGCGGCCCGGCCCGCGCCGAGGGCGATGGCCTGCGTATCTTCCCCGACTGGCTGAAGGACCCGGCCGGCATCGAGAACCCGAACGACTTCCGCATCGTCGCGGCGCCGTGGCAGCCGACGCCCGATCTTGCCGACGCTTCCGGCCACGTCGCTCCCGAATTCCTCTGGGCCGCGCTCGATTGTCCCGGGGCCTTCGCCATCGAAGCGGAACCCATCGTGCTGGGCCGAATGTCCGCGCGCATACTGGCCCGCCCCCACGCAGATGCACCCGTCATTGTGGTCGCCTGGGACAAAGGCCGCGACCGCCGCAAGCACTTCGCCGGCTCCGCCCTCTTCAGCGAAACAGGCGACCTCCTCGCCTTCTCCGAACAGACTTGGATCCAGATCGACGCCCACGCCCCGCCGAAGGAGTTGTGAGCTTTGCCAGATCCAGAGACGGATCCGGAAGCTGAAAAGGATATGGCGCCAGTCCTGAAGCGGGATGAGCGTCTGATCTGGGCCGCACGCCGCCGCAAGCCGGGGTGTATGACGCGCTTTGGAACGTATATCTGGTCCGCGGTGTTCGTCTCTCTAAGCGCCGTTGTCATCATCAATGGCAGCTATGGCGGGGTCATCCTGCTTGGCATCATGTTTCTTCCCGGTCTTTATCTTGGCAGTCTCAGCCCGTGGTTCGTGACCTACGGCCTCACCGACAAACGGTTCTACATTGTCTGCCGCCTTCCGCCGCGAAGCTGGGAAACATTAAATCTGGTGGATTGGGATACGAACTGGATCAGATTTGGCGCCGGAAAGAACCGCATCCATCTTGCCTATCACGGACCTGCTCACCGTCCCGGCTGGTGGAACAAGTCGCAGTATCGCCGCTGCCAGGCAGACATCGAGAACATCCCCGACCTGGAAGCCGTGCGTGAATTGCTTTTGAAGAAAATCGGCTCATCGGAACGCCCAGACGAAGAAACAAGGATCAAGAAGAAGCCCCGTAAGCCGGTTGTGTCTGGCACGATGACGGGATGACGCACGCGGCCTTCTGATTTCCCGGCCACCAACCGTTATTCCACCCACCCTATCTGGACGCGCCGCGCTGATTCAGCGCAAATCGCGCCATGGCTGTAGCGCTTCTCGTCATCCTTGGACTTCTCGCCATCGCCGGGCTTGTCATGTGGATCCTCGCGATCCGCATTTCCTATCGCGTCGAGCAGCAACGGGATGGCGACAGATCACGCCGCGCGCTCGCCATGACCAACATGTTCCGCTCTGCCTTCTGGGCACCGGTGGATGACAAGGCCGACCCGAAACTCCGCCGCCAGCTGCAGGTCTACATCTACGCCGCACTCGGCTGCATGATCGTCATGGCCGCCGGCAGTTTCGCGCTGCCGCTGCTGACCATGCAGGACAAGGCGCTGATCGCAAAGGCGCCGCCAGCGCCGGTAGACCCCACGGGCACGACGCTCGCCTACCTGCGCGCCAATCAGGACGGCACGCTTCCCGAACAGGTCATCGTACACGTTGTCTCGCCGACGGAAGTGCACGTCGCCAAGATGGTCGCGCCCTGCACCGATGCTGCCTACGTCACCGGCGTGTTCGACCCCGCTACACACGAAGCCACGCAACTTGTCGGCGGCCGCCTCAATCGCGAGGGCGGACAGATGCCGCAGGTGTGGCTCACTGTCCTGCCCGACACGCGCAGGATGGAGGTGCGTTTCGGCGCCCCGGACGCCAAGCCGCAGGAGACGCATGACGCCCCACCTGCGCCGTGGCGCATGTACGATTTCGATCTCGCCGAGTTCGCCCTCTTTGGTCCGCGCGAGACGAAGGATTTTGCATTCGGCCTTGTCATGGCCTGGCCCGGTGGCACGAGCCCGGCCCTGCGTGTCCTCGGCGGGGCCACCGCAAAATTCCTCTACAGCTCCGACAAGGGCTCGCGGAACCATTTCCGTATCAGCGGCCCCGCCTTCACCGATCCGCTGATCGGCGATCGCGGCGGGGAGATGACCACCGATGCCACGCGCGGCCATGTGATCGACGCGCGCTTCGGTCGGCCCAACCACACCGGCTACGCCAACTTCCAGCTCAAGCTGATCACCGCAACGCCAGCATCAGACGGCGAAGCTGTATGGCGCAGGGCCCTCGCCGACCACTGGGCGAACTGCCCGGCGGAAGCAGCAGGCCAGTAGCGCTCGGCTCCCGGCCTGCACACCCGTTTCAATCCTCCGCCCGCTTGCGGCCGGTGATCATCGCGCGAACGAGATTTTCGCGATGCGCCAGGCTCGAGGCGATGACACCAACAATATGCAGACCGATCAGCAGGAGCGTGAAATTGACGAACGCCTTGTGGACGTCTTCATAGGCTTCTTCGGCGCCTTCGCCCCCCTCGACGCCTTCACCCGCAGCCTGGGCGCCAGCGCGTGCCATGTCGCGCTCTTCGTTCGCCTCAGCGTCACCGCTCTCTTCGCCCCCAGGCGTGCCGCTGTCCGGTACGATCCAGCCCGCAAGCGGCCCCTTGCCCTCCTCAACAGCATAGAGCGCTATCCCGGAAACGGCGGTTCCGCCGACGCCGATGAGCAGCGCAATGATCATGGCCGCGCCTGCCGGATTGTGGCCGCGCGAGCGTTTGGACGTGCCTGTGAACAGTCCGCCGAGATAACCCAGCACGGCGCCCGGTCCTTTGACGAAGGTGGCGAAGCGCGCGTGCTGCGTGCCGAGGAAACCCCAGATCAAACGGATCGCCACAATCGCGGCAACCGCATAGCCGGCCCACACATGAACGCCCTGGTTCTCTTCGGCCGTGAGGTAGGCCGTCAGGAACCCGCCAGCCAGAACCCAATGGCCTATCCGCACCAGCGGATCCCACACCTTCACCATTCGCTCCGGCTGAAGAGCGGTTTGCATTTCAGAGTTGTTCGCACCCGTCGTCGCCTGCTCGGTCATGGCCTTCTCCTGAGTGATATGATCTCCAGGTTCTGGGGTCGCGGCGGCGTGGTTCCTATTTGTCATGCGACGTGCAACTAGGCTCTGGAGCGACTGGAGGCCCGCCTATGTCGGATGACGCATCTGGAAACTGGCGAACCGGCGCTGCGATTCTCTTTGCAATGATCGCGATCCTGATCGGTACAGACTTGTGGACTGACCGGAATGAGGGTGCGGGCTTTGCGCACCTCTCCATCGAGACTGTTGTCCTGGCCACAGCAGCTTTCGGGGCACTCATGCTGTCGCGACGCATCCGCGCCGTCGATCGGGCGCTCGCCGAAGCGAAGGATGACGCCGCCCGCTGGCGCGGCGAGAACCGCCAGCTGGTCAGCGGGCTCAGCGCTGCGATCAAGGCGCAGTTTCAGGCATGGTCCCTGACCGAAGCCGAGTCAGATATTGGCCTGCTGTTGCTGAAGGGTCTGTCTCACAGGGAGATCGCGGATATCCGCCAGACCAGCGAACGCACAGTGCGTGAACAGGCGCGCGCGCTCTATCGCAAATCGAATCTCAGCGGGCGCAACGATCTCGCAGCGTTTTTCCTCGAAGACCTCCTGCCCGCCCGCGACTGACGACCCGCCGTGCGACGGGCTTCCTTCCCGTTTGCGAGTGAAATACACTCGCGTTCCCTGTTCCAGACGCACCCTCACGAGCCCGAATGACCGACACCCCCGCCGCCACACCTGCGCCTCCCCCCGGCGCGATCCCGGTCGAGAAGCTTCTGCAGGGCCTGCGCGGGCAATTGCTGAAGGACGAACACGTGGTGTGGCAGGGGCGCGGCAGCGGCCGGGCGTTCAACGCGTTCAGCCGGAGCCTGCTAATCCGCTTCGGCCTGCTCGCGCTCGGCGTCGTGCTGCTGATCTTCCTGATGCTCGACAACCGTAACCCGTCCTACAACTGGGTCGCCTGGGTGCTGATCCTCCTTCTGCTCGTGCGCGTCGGCATGTTCGTGATGCAGACATCGGCGACGCCCTCGCGCCAGGTCGCCATGCTCACCACCCAGCGCGTCGTATCGGTCGACATCCTCCGCCCGATGGCCAACTGGGTCATCTCACGCGGCGGCGAGGGCCGCGCCGATAGCAAGCACGTGCCGCCACAGCCCATCATCGTCACCGGTACGAAGGCGCGCGGCCACATCCGCCTCAACCACGCACCGCAGAACAAGCGCGCCTATCCGCCCTATATCCTCTTCAATGCCGAGAACCCGCTCGACGTGGCCCAGCAGATCAAGACCGCGCTGCAGATCGACCAGCCGATCGAGGATCGCACGAAGTGACCTCACCCGCGGCGATCTGGACGCCTCACCTGCATCCCGGCGAGCGCATCGTGTGGAGCGCCGACGCCTCGCTCGCCCTGCGCAGCGCCGACATCAACCGCCAGCGCCTGATCTATGGCGGCGCCGGCGCCTTTTCCGCGCTCGTCGCCATCATGCTGGCCGCTCGCTTCGCGGAGTCCGTGCTGATCACCAATGCAGCGCCCTCGCTACTCGCCGCGTTCACCCCGCTCTATCTCGTCTTCGCGCTGACCATGGCGGTCCTCGCCTACGGCAGCGTCCGCAAGATGCTGCGGCCCGGCCCCACCGCCCAGCACTTCGCCGCTACCGACACCCGCCTGCTAGCGCTCAACGCGTCCGGCGCCCTCATCGACGAACTCCCGAAAGCCGAGTTCGACAGCGTCATCGCCGGCGGCCGCCGCCGCACGCCCGATATCTATGTGCTGCGCAAGGACGATCCCGACGAGAAGCGCGTCTTCGCCATCGAACACATCGACCGCCCGATCGAAGCCAAGTCGATGATCGAGGAGGCGTATCTGCCGCCCCCCGGCGATCTCGAGTCCGAGGAACCCGCCTGACAGCCGCCGCTTGCCTCTCCGCCCGCCTCGCGTATGTTGCGCGCATCCGAGGGGCGCGGGCGGAAGCCTGCTGAGATCGTCTCTAGCAAGAGCGAGCACCCTTAGAACCTGATCCGGGTCATGCCGGCGAAGGGACGGTGCCGAGGCTCATCCCGAGCTTGTCCAAGGACCGCCCCGACTCCGTCCTCGCCCAAGCGGAGCGCACGCCATGAACAAGCACATCGACCCCAAAAGCATCGAGCCGTTCAGGGTCACCACCGGCCCGCTCCCCGCGAGCACAAAGCGCTACTCGCCCGCGCCCGGCTTTCCCGATGTGCTTGTCCCCCATCGCGAGATCGCGCTGCACCCGACCGCGAAGGAACCGCCGATCCGCGTCTACGACACCACCGGCCCCTACTCCGATCCCGCCGCGAAAGTCGACGTGCACGCCGGCCTGCCGCGAATCCGCTCGCCATGGATCGCCGCGCGTGGCGATACCGCCGCCTATGACGGCCGCCATGTGAAGCCGGAAGACAATGGCCACGTCACCGGCGACAAGCTGGTTCCGCAATTCCAGCACCACGCGCCACCGCTGCGCGCCCAGCCCGGCAAGCGCCTCACGCAATACCAGTACGCCAAGGCCGGCATCATCACCGCCGAGATGGCCTATGTCGCGCACCGCGAAAACATCTGCCGCGAGGCGATGGCCGAAGGCGCGGAGGAACGCCGCGCCGACGGCGAAGATTTCGGCGCGGAAATCCCCGCCTTCATCACCCCCGAATTCGTCCGCTCCGAGATAGCGCGCGGCCGCGCCATCATCCCGGCCAACATCAACCACCCGGAGCTTGAGCCCGTCATCATCGGCCGCAACTTCCTGGTGAAAATCAACGCCAACATCGGCAACTCCGCCGTCACCTCCTCGGTGGAAGAAGAGATCGAGAAACTGGTCTGGTCGATCCGCTGGGGCGCCGACACCGTCATGGACCTCTCCACCGGCCGCAACATCCACAACATCCGCGACTGGATCATCCGCAACTCGCCCGTCCCCATCGGCACCGTCCCGATCTACCAGGCGCTCGAGAAAGTCGGCGGCGACCCCGACAAGCTCGACTGGTCCGTCTTCAAGGACACGCTCATCGAACAGTGCGAGCAAGGCGTGGATTATTTCACCATCCACGCCGGCGTTCGGCTGCAGTACATCCACCTCACCGCCAAGCGCGTCACCGGCATCGTCTCGCGCGGCGGCTCCATCATGGCGCGCTGGATGCTCTCGCGTCACAAGGAGAGTTTCCTCTATGAGCGCTTCGACGAGATCTGCGATCTCATGGCGGAGTATGACGTCTCCTTCTCGCTCGGCGACGGCCTGCGTCCCGGCTCCATCGCCGACGCCAACGACGCCGCGCAGTTCGCCGAACTCGATACGCTGGGCGAGCTCACCAAGGTCGCGTGGGACAAGGGCTGCCAGGTGATGATCGAAGGCCCCGGCCACGTGCCGATGCACAAGATCAAGGTCAACATGGAGAAGCAGCTCAAGGTCTGCGGCGAGGCGCCGTTCTACACGCTAGGGCCGCTCACCACGGATATCGCGCCCGGCTATGATCACATCACCAGCGGCATCGGCGCTGCGATGATCGGCTGGTTCGGCACGTCCATGCTCTGCTACGTCACACCTAAGGAACATCTCGGCCTGCCCGACCGCGACGATGTGAAAACCGGCGTCATCACCTACAAGATCGCGGCCCATGCAGCAGACCTCGCCAAGGGGCATCCTGCTGCGAAGCTGAGAGACGATGCGCTCTCCCGCGCCCGTTTCGAATTCCGCTGGGAGGACCAGTTCAACCTCTCCCTCGACCCCGAAACCGCAAAACTCTTCCACGACGCCACCCTGCCGAAAGACGCCCATAAGGTCGCCCACTTCTGCTCCATGTGCGGCCCGAAATTCTGCTCGATGAAGATCACGCAGGACGTCCGCGACTACACCGCGAAGCTCAACGATCCAGGCGCCATCGGCGCCGCGTCACCCCAGCAAGGGGGGACCACAGGGGGGGGGGCCGCCACGCTAACCGACATCGAAAAAGGCATGGCCGACATGAGCGCGAAATTCGCGGAAGTCGGCGGCGAGCTGTACGTAAGCGAGACTGGCGAGAAGCGCGAGCCGATTGATTGACACCGATCTTACGTTCGACCCCAAAGCCTTTCTAGACTTTCCCCTCTTGTTCGGGGAAATTCATGAAAGCCGTACTCGCCGCCGCCTTTGCTGCGTTCACGCTCAGCGCCTGCCAGACCATAGAGACGTGGCCCGCCGACGAGGAGTTGGCGACATTCGGTTCGAACGGCAGCGCGATTGTCATCATGGATTCGGTCGATAATTTCGGCTGCGGCCGCATTGATCTGGGCTTCAGGGACGCCAGGACGAAGGCGCAATTCAATCGCAACCTTGTGACGGGCGAGCCTCGCGCCATTATCGCCCAGCCGGGCGTCTATCGTCTGTAATTCGCCGATTGCAGCGCCGCGATGGGCAACCTGCCCGCAGTCGAACTCTGGTTCGACAAAGTCGAGATCAAGCCGAATGAGGTCGTCTATCTCGGGACGTTCAACCTCAGTGCGATCACTGTGAACGCGCAAGCCGGAGTGCTGCAGAATGTCTTCTCGCTCGGCCTCACCGCCCTCACCGGGAATTACAATTACTACCCGACATACACGATGGTGGACCAGTCGGAGAAAGTCCGCGCGCAGGTCCGCGAGAAGTATCCCCAGTATGCCGACCGCATGGTCACGCGCCTGCCCGAGGCAATCCTCGTGCCTGAAGACTTCGCCGGCGCTTGTCGCAACGCCTACGCGCGCAAGCCGGATGGCTCCATGCCCACGCCTGAAGAAGCCGAAGCGAAGCTCGACGGCGAAATGGACAAGGCCGTTGCCGCCTCGATCGCGCGCTATAGCGCCGCCCATCCTGAATTCAAGAAGGACACAGCACCCGCGCCAGCGCCGAAGCCCGCAACGCCACCGTGACGAGGGACCGATCGCGGACGTCGCGGCGCTCCGCGCCACGTAGGGTGCATTGAGCGCAGCGAAATGTACCTTTGGCGAGACCGGCGCGACGGTGCATTTCGGCGTTGCCTCGATACACCCCACGCGCACCAACGCTAGCTTTAGCGCCTCATGGGGAGCAGGGCGCGCAGCAACCGCCCGTCGAACCACGCGGCGCGACGACTATCGGCACTCGTGCTTCGACAGGCTCAGGATGAGGGGCCGAGATCCGGACCCGGCAGAAACGTCCGGTCAGTGATCGATCCCATGGGCGCGATACCGGACGAATTTCTCCTGCGGATCGAACAGCACGACCATCTTGAGGTCGCCCTTCGCGCCGCTGTAGTCATAAATCAGCGTGGTGTGATCGTTTAGGCTCGATCCCCGCGAACTCGGCTCACCGAGTATCGGGACCGCCTCAGCCTTGGTGGTAACGCCCGGCTTCAGCAGGTCGAACTTCGGTATGTCAAACGGGACCGGTGCCGCGGTCGCACACGCGGATAGCACAATCGCCGCCACCGGCATCATCCAACCGAATTTCATAACTTCGTCCCACTGACCCGAACCGCCAAAGGCCGGGTCACACCAAGCCTGATAAGCCCCCGCACACCCGGCAATCCCACCCAATCTGCGAAACCGAAAGCAAGCAGCCTGCCCCCCTACTGGCAGCGCACGTGGGACACGCCCTCGCCTCCCTCGGTGATCCAGGTGAGCGTTTCGGGCGATGAAGACACGACGCTGAAATTGCGTTCGTAGCCGGCGGCGCCTTCGCCGCTCTTGCACTGCAGGACCATCATCGTCCCGGCGCCTTCGGGCGTCGTCGAGCTTATCGTGCACGTGTCCAGACCCATCGCAACGGTCGAGGCCGTGATCTCGATCACGCCGTCCTTCGCCGCGTTGGCAGGCGCGCAGGCCTCCATCGTGATGCCCCAGCGGCCGATGAGATTTGTCTGGAGTGCGATCTGCGGCGGCGCCATCGGGGCCGGCGGCACCGCGATCACCGGGGCGGCAGGGGCGGCCGTCTCGCTTGCCGGTGCAGGCGAACACGCCGCCGCCAGAAGGATCGCGCCACACGCCAGAATGATCTTCATCGCCTGATCTCCCATGTCCCGGAGCAAGGCTAAGGGTGACCCCGCATCGCCGTCAACGCCGCTTTCGCACGCCCGGGACAGGCCGTAGCCTCCCCCCATGACCGCCCGCTTCTTCCGCCGCGACATTTCCTGGACCGACTATCGCGCCGCGATTGATCTCGTGCCGCCACCGGGCATCGATGCGCCGGAGGCCGAGTACAACATCGCGCCGAGCCAGCACGCGCCCATCCTGCGCCGCGCGCCGGAGGGCGAGTATGCCCCGCGCCATGCGATCCAGATCGCGCCAGCCTTCTGGGGCCTCGTGCCGGTGTGGTGGAAGCAACCGCTATCGGAGAAGAAATTCTCCACCTTCAACGCGCGCGCCGAGACCCTCGCCGACAGCGCGACCTTTTCTGGCGCCTTCCGGCAGAACCGCTGCCTTGTGCCGGCCTCGGGATTCTATGCGTGGTCGGATGGCGTGCCCTTCGCCTTCGCACCGGCGCAGGGCAAATGGTTCTGCTTCGCCGGCTTGTGGGGGCGCGCCATGATCGACGGCTCGGAGTTCGACACTTTCGCGATCATCACGACGGAGCCCAACCTCGCCGTTGCCGGTATCGCGACATCGATGCCGGTGATCCTCTCACCGCAGCATTACACGCGCTGGCTCGACACGCAGGCGCGCGATCCGCACGCTCTGTTGAAGCCCTGCCCGTCCGACGTCCTGCGCTGCTGGCCCGCCAACCCCGCCGTTGGCAATGTCCGCAATCAGGGGCAGAAACTCCTCGGGGAATGAAACATGACTGAACACGTCCACTACGCGACGGCCGACCACATCGCGACGATCACGCTCGCGCGGCCGCCGCTGAACGCGTTCTCGATCGCTTTCCTCGACGAGATCATCGCCGCCCTGCGCTTTGCGGCCGCCGATCCCGATGTGCGCGCGGTCGTGCTGGCGAGCGAGATCCCGAAGATGTTCTGCGCCGGGCTCGATCTCGACATCATCCTGGGCAGCGACGAGGCGACCGTGCGCGCCTTCCTCAATCGGCTCTATATCGAGCTGTGGGACGTGCAGGCCAATCTCGGCAAGCCCACCATCGCCGCCATTGATGGCGCCGCGCGCGGCGGCGGCATGACGCTCGCCATCTCGTGCGACATGATCATCGCGAGCGAGAGCGCGAGCTTCGGCTATCCCGAGATCAACCTCGCCCTGCCCCCCGCCATCCACTTTGCGCACCTGCACCGCATCATTGGCCGCTACCGCGCCTTCGACCTGCTTTTCACCGCGCGCACATTCGGCGCGCAGGAAGCCCTCTCGCTCGGCCTCGTCAGCCGCGTCGTCCCCGCAGACGGCGCGCTTGCCGAAGCGATGGAGGCCGCCCGCGTGATCGCCGCGAAATCTCCCGCCGCCATCGCCTTCTCCCGCGCCGCCTTCCACCGCGAGGCGGACCGCACCTACACCGACGCCGTCGCCCGCGCCGTGGATGATTTCTGCGCGCTGGCTGTGTCGGCCGATGCGCAGGAAGGCCTCAACGCGTTCCTCGAGAAGCGCAAACCAGAGTGGAAGGATTAGTTCGCAAGCCCGCCGTCTTTCCAGAGCCCGGCCTGCGCAACCTTGCCGTCCTGCGTCCACTCAACGCCCAGCCCGTCGCGCGCCGCGTCCTTCCAGCCGCCCTCATACAGCGGCCGTCCTTCAACACTGCGCTCCACGCCCCAGCCGTTCATCAGACCGTGCTTGAATTCGCCCGCCTGCGAGATCGCACTGTCCGGCAGCGTCAGCACGCCCAGCACCTCATACTTGCCGTCCTTCATGTCCCCCTCGTAATGCGCCATCAGCGCCGGCCCCTCATAGACCCCCTCCACGACCTCTTCCTTCACCTCGACGCCAGCGACTCCCCCCTTCCGGGCCACCTCCGCCTCCGCCTTCGCCGCTTCTTCAGCGTCGCGCGAATGGGTCACCGCGACACGAACGTCCGGCGCAAGCGCATCCAGGCTGAATGGCGCTGGTTTCAGAATGTCCACGACGGGAGCGGGGGCTTGTGGCGCTTGCGGACTACAGGCCCACAACATCAGCGAGAAACCTGCAAGCAGAACGCGCAATGACATGTGTCCCTCCGGCAACGCATGAGGCTAACGCGCGCGCCGGTCCCGAGTCACCCTGTCGCATGCATGTGAAATCAACGGGGTAGCAGTCGTCTGACTGTACTGTAATGCGGCTGGTAAGGTTTCCGCCACATTCGGGGGCTTTTTTAAATTCCTGCCGCACAGATTCGCGGCGCTGAACAGGTTCGCCCCGCGTCATGTCATTCCTCGAATGCACCCGCACCCTCCGCAACGAAGGCAAGCTGCGGATCAATGCCGGCCAGTTCTCGATGGAAGAGCTCGAGGCCGCCGCCGCGCTGGCTCAGGCCGAGAAAGCCAATCTGATCATCGACAACCTCAAGGGCCGCTCCTGCGCGGACATCGCGCGCATCACCGAAGCCGGCGGCCGTCAGGTCTCCTTCGGCGACATCTACCTGCTCTGATATCTTCCCCGAGGCAGGCGCGCGTTATTCGCGCACGGCATTCCAGTTGAACAGGAAGTTGCGGTGCTCGGCCCAGGTCTGTCCTGAGACAGTCTGCCCAGAGACCCCCGTTCCGACAAGGCACGCCGACGAGTGATACGGTCCCGCGCCGTCGGTCGTCCGGAAGCTCACGCATGTGCGACCACGATCCGTTTTCCAGCGCCCGGCCAGGATCTCGCTGTCATAGAACGACCCCGTCACCGTGCCGTCTGCTGCCAACTTGAGCTCCATCGGCTTGGTATAGGGCTCGTCGGGCTTGGTGGAGAGATCGACAGTCCACCGTCCGTTTAGGGTCTCGGCCATGACTGCAGCCCCGCCCGCAGACGCGACAGGTTGGGATGCGCATCCCGTCGCAAGGAACACCAGGCCCGCCGCCAGCATTCGCATCATGTCGCCCCTCACGCCATTTCAATGCCGTGAGTACGAGGCAACTTGACGATTGGATCGCTAGCCGCGCCGCTGCCAGATCAGGCGTCCCATGTCGTTGTGCGTGACGAGATACTGGCCAGCAAACTCGTACGCTGCAGCTGGCGTAAAATCGACCAACCCCATGCCCATCACGGACAGCGTCTGGCCGTCGCCGCGCCACTGCCCTTCGAAGTCCAGCCTTCGCCCGCTGTTGGACGACCAGTCCGCCCCGCCGCCGACGCTTTGCGTCCACTGGCGCATCACGCCGTCGGCGGACAGCTCCATCGTCATCACGGTCGACAGAGCCGCAAAGCCACCGGCGCCGCCCGGGCTGTTGATTTGACTCTCATGTACCCACACCCCGACAAGACGCTCGTCCGACATGGCCGCTCCTCGTATTGCGCGACACTCCTCCGCCACCTTTCAGGGAACAGCAAGACCCGCTAGAAAAGTGTCGGGACACTGAAAATCGGGGGCTTCACATGATTGAATTACATGCGCTGCGCCCGGCCGCCGCTGCACTTCTCCTGACTGCCGCGGCTTGCAGTCCACAGGCGGGGCCCGTCGCAATACCAGCGCCGGAAGCCCTCTCCGCAAAGCCCGAGGCAGCGCCCTGCCCCGATGATGGTCCGCGACTTGCCATCACGCAGCTCTGCTCGGGCCGCGTTGTGAACTATGTCGACCCCTCAATCGGCCTTGCAACTGAAACGCCAGCAGACTGCACCTGGAATTTCACCGAAGCAGCTACGCCAGACCCAGACGAAGCGATCGTCTTCCGCGCTCTGGAATGCAAAGGCGTGATGACAGCGCTTGAATTCCATGGCGGCGCCCATTCGGCGGCGCTCGGCTACACGAAATCTGCGCACTTTGTCGACAGTGCTCTCACCTTAGAACCCGTGCGCCTCTTCCTGTCTGATGCAGCCGATCCGCAGAAGGTTATCCGCGACCTGCTTGAGGGCGTGCCCACGGCCGAGCGCGCCAAATGCGATATTCGCCCTGCGGGCATTGACGGATGGCCGAGCGACGCTCTGGCGCTTCAATACGATGCAGTTGAGCGCAAGAAACTTCCCGCGGACGAGCCCGCCACGATGTGCGGCGAGTTTGGACGCGACGAAGACACAGCCAGCTTCTGGCGCATCACGGGCGGCTACGCGATGTTCTTCGCGCTCGGGCAGGAAATGCCAGACATCGACGCGGGGTCTTTCATGGTGTTCCGCAAAGGCTCCGACGGCGCCTGGACCCAGATCGACTAGGAAACGCTCGCAACCCAATTCACGCGACCGCTCGCTTGCGGCAGGTTCAGTCCGGCTTGACGAAATAGTTTCTCATATGTAGAAATATTGTTGTCTGGAGAGCTTCAAGGATTCACGCCATGTCCGCCAAGCTGACGGTCGTTCCGGCGCTTTGTTATGTGAACCCGCGGGCGGCGATCAATTTCCTGCGGGACGCTTTCGGCTTCGAACTGGAAATGCTTATCGAAGACGAGGCCGGCAATCTGGCGCACAGCCAGATGTCGTATGGCGAGGGTCGCATCATGGTCGGCAATGAATGGAGCGCGGACCACAAATCGCCCCAGTCGATCGGTAACAAGTGCACGCAGACAGTGCACATCCAGATGACCGAAGACATCAACGCACACTGCGAGCACGCGCGCACGGCTGGCGCTGAAATCCTCGTGGCGCCCGAAACGCAGTTCTATGGCGATCGCACCTATCGCGCACGCGATCCTGAAGGCCATATCTGGACGTTCGCCCAGACGGTCGAAGTCGTAGCGCCCGAAAAATGGGACAGGAACACCGGCCTCAAGACCTGGCTGCGCGAAGGCAGCGAGGGATGACGCCCGCAGCGTTCCAGAAGCTCGCGCTCACGATGCCGGAGGCGACCGCCGCCGCACATTTCGACACGCCGGATTTCCGCGTCGGCAGCAAAATCTTCGCCACTGCCGGACGGAAGGATGGCCGCGCCGTGCTGAAGCTGACGCTCGATCAGCAACAGATGCTGTGTGAGGCGGAGCCCGCCATGTTCGCGCCTGTCGACGGCGGCTGGGGTCGCAAGGGCTGGACCAGCATCTTCCTCGCCAAGGCCGATGCAGCGACGGTGAAGAGCGCGCTGTGGATGGCGTGGCGTAACACCGCGTCGAAGACTCTTCTGAAAGCCCACGCAGAATGAGCGCCCGGCGCAAGCCCGCCAGTCACAAGCCTGATGTCGATGCGTTGTTCGCGGTGCTCGCTGATCCCGCCCGCCGTCGCGCCGTGGAGATTCTCGGAAAGGGTCCACGTCGCGCAGGCGAACTTGCCGGGCTGCTCGGTCTGCCCGCACCTGCGATGAGCCGCCACCTGAAGGAGATGAAGGCCGTCGGCCTTGTCGTTGAATCCCATCCTGAGGTCGATGCCCGCGTGCGCGTCTATGCACTCAATGGCGCTCGTCTATCCGAACTCAAGACGTGGCTCGCGCGCGCCGAACAGGGCTGGTCTGACCAGCTCTCAGCTTTCGCCGCCCATGTTGCGCGGCGGCCGATCACATCGCGGCAAGGTGAGGCATGACCTCGCGCGTCATCGTTTCGATCCGCGTACCCTGCTCACCCGTGCAGGCCTTCGACATCTTCACGCAGGAGATCGGCGCGTGGTGGGCCGACAGCGAGCTTTTCCGCTTCACACCGCGCAGCCCCGGCGTGCTGGCGTTCGAACCGCCTGACCCCGCGGACGGAGGCGGCCGGCTGGTCGAACGCCTGCCCAATGGCAAGACATTCGAGGTCGGCCCCATCCGCCGCTGGGAGCGCGGCGAACGCCTTGTTGTCGGTTGGCGCATGGCCAGTTTCGGTCCTGAGCATGCAACTGAAGTGGACGTTCGCTTTGAAGCCGTTGGCAAGGAAACCCGCGTCAGCGTCGAGCACAGCGGCTGGAACACCGTTCCGCAGGATCACGTAGCGCGCCACGGGTTTCCCCTGCATTTCACCAACCAGCGCCAGGGCGACCAATGGCGCACGGGCCTGGAGCGCATCAGGTTCCGCGCCGGCGCATTACCTGCGCCAACTGTTGCGAAACCTGTCGATGCCAAATTTAGCGATTATTGACTGTGTACGTCCGGCCAGCGTATCCGCGCTGGTCATTCGCCCGGGAGCTGGCCATGTCCGCCGCTAACGTCTCCAGCCCGCCTCCCGGCGCATCCCGGCTCGGGAAGAACGCCTTCTTCTTCATCATCGTGACCGTGTTCATCGATATGATGGCTTTCGCCGTCATCATGCCCTCGATGCCCGATCTCATGGCGGAGCTGATCAACGGCAAGGATGCGCTGCTCGCCGCCAAGTCGCTCGCGGTTGAGGGCAACAAGCTGCCGCTCGAGGCGATGATCTCGAACGCGGCGCCGTGGGGCGGCTACATCACCACGGTCTATGCAGTCATGAATTTTCTGTCCGCGCCCGTCCTCGGCGGGCTGTCGGACCGCTTCGGGCGCCGGCCGATCCTAATCATGTCGATCGGAATGCTGGCGATCGACTTCGTGATCATGGGCTTCGCGCACTCGATCTGGCTACTGTTTGTCGGCCGCATCCTCTCGGGCATTTCCGGCGCAACCCATTCCACCGCCTCCGCCTACATCGCCGACGTCACCGAACCCAACGAACGCGCAAAGGCGTTCGGAATGCTGGGCGCAGCCTTCGGTCTCGGCTTTATTCTGGGGCCGGCCATAGGCGGCTTCCTTGGCCAGTTCGACCCGCGCTATCCTTTCTTTGCTGCGGCCGGGCTCGCCTTCGTGAATTTCTGCTACGGGCTTTTCGTACTGCCGGAGTCACTTGCGCTCGAACATCGCCGCCGCTTCGACTGGAAACGCGCCAACGCGTTCGGCGCTTTCAAGAATCTGCTGAAGGTGCCGTATCTAGCCTGGTTCATGCTGGCGCTGGGGCTCTTCAATTTTGCCTACTGGGTCTATCCCGCGACGTTCAACTACTTCGCCGGCGTCCGCTATGGCTGGAATGAGGGGATGATCGGTATCGCGCTTGTCGCGGTCGGCGTCGGCTCCGCCGTCGTCCAGGGCGGCCTCACGGGCATAATCATCAAGCGCTTCGGGCCGACCAACACCGCCGTCTTCGCCTTCATCACCTGCGTCGTGACCTTTGCGGCCTATGCCGCCGCCAGCCAGGCATGGATGGTATTTGTGATCATTCCGTTCGGCGCGCTGGTGGGCGTGCTCAACCCGGCGATGAACCAGATCATGTCGGTGCGCACACCGAAAAATGCGCAGGGCGAACTGCAGGGCGCACTGGCCAGCGTGCAGTCCGTCGCGAACATGTTCTCGCCGCTGCTGCTGACTCAAGTCTTCCACACGTTCACCGCCGCCGGTGCGCCTATCTACTTCCCCGGCGCCGCCTTTACGCTCGCCTCCATCATCTGCGCAATCTCGCTGCTGCCCCTGATGCGCGGCCTCGCCACGGCGCCAAAGATCGAGGAACAGACGCCCGATCAGCCCGACTCAGTCGCCACACAGAGCGCCTAGACATGCCCGCTCCGCGCCCCGCCCTCTTTCTTGACCGCGACGGCGTCATCAATGTCGACCACAACTTCGTTTATCGCGTCGAGGATTTCGAGTGGATCGAAGGCGCGCGCGAAACCATCGCCCGCTTCAACGCGATGGACTGGCTGGTCTTCGTCGTGACGAACCAGTCCGGCATCGCGCGCGGCTACTACACCGAAGAGCAGATGCAGACACTGCACGACTGGATCACGGTGGAGCTTGCTGCGGCCGGCGCCCGCGTCGACCGGATCTACCACTGCCCTTTCCACGAAGAGGGCACGATCGCGCGCTACACCAGGGACAGTTACGATCGCAAGCCGAAGCCCGGCATGCTGATCCGCGCCATGACCGACTTCCCTGTCATCAAGGAGCGATCGTTCCTCATCGGCGACAAGCAGGCCGATCTCGACGCTGCAAAGGCCGCCGGCATGCGCGGCTTCCTGTTCTCGGGCGGCAATCTCTCCAGCTTCGCCGACTGGGCGCTGGCCGACATGGGCGAGAGCTGCTGAGCCCCGAGCGCGTGCCCGCTACTGCTGCGGCGTGACCGGAGCAGGCGCAGGCGTCACCGGCACACTATTCGGCGCGCGATACTCCACAGCACCCGATGGCGTGTTCACCGGGCTCGTCACCGGATCGCAATCAGCCGGGCCGTTCGGCGCAACCTGGTCCTGCAGGTCCATCGCCACCTTGTTGGTGAGGCTCGGCTTCAACTCGAACGCGTCCTGGCTCGCATAGATGTCGTAGATCGCGCCATCGGCCATCAGCTGTCCGCTCGCCGACGTGTGCGAGAAGTCCGCAAGGTTCAGCATCTGCCAGCTCTGGCCGAGACAGCCGAAGAAATCGCCCGGCTTGCATTCCTCGGTCGACTCGCGGCGCGGCGCATACTTGTTGGTGCAGTTCGGGTTCACATAGGTCCCGTAGACCTCGCCCACCTTGAACAGAGAATCCATGCCGATCACGTTGGCCCACGGCTTGAACTTCACCACCGGTCCTTCGATGTGAACGCGCTGACCGGTGATCTGATAGGTCTTCGGCTCGCCGCGCAGCTTGCCCTCGGCATCGGCAAGATCGATTGTCGCCGTGTAGTCGAAGGCTCCATTCTTCTTCAGCACCACCTGCCCCGCCAGCCGCTCCTTCGAGAGCTGCGCATAGGTCTGCAGGTTGAGTCCGATCAGGCCGACAATCATCGCGCCCGCAAGCGTGAGGCCGCCGAACAGCACGCGCACCACGCCGCCGCCGAAATGCGCCTTGAACAGTTTTGCGACGCCGCCCACCAGCATCAGCACGCCGACAAGGCCCACGAACGCCGGGATCAGCCACCAGATCGTCATGCCGCAACCTCTTGTCAGCGAGCAGTTGCCCCCCAAGGGGTCCGCGCCTGCTATCGCAACGTGGCCCCTCCCATGGGGTTGCTTACCAAATGCGAGCGGTCATGCCCACCCATGCAACTCACGGGCGGCGAAAGGCGTGCGGCGGCGCCTATTACATGTACGTTAGATGGCTGACGTAGCGTCAGAAAATGTCCATCAGAATACGCGGGGACGTTCCTGGCGCTTCAGGTGCAGGCCGCATTCTTCCTTCGAGAAGCCGACCCAGCGGCCAGACCGGATATCATTCGGGTCCACCGGCCGCACGGTGCACGGCCAGCAACCGATCGAGGGGTAACCCTCCGCCACCATGGGGTGCGGCGGCAGATGCCGCTCTGCAACCAGCGCCTGCAGGTCTTCCAGCGTCTGCTCGGCGAGCGGGTTTACCTTGAAGCGGCCTGCGAAGTATTCAATCACCGGCAGGCGCGCACGACCGCCGCCATGGAAGCGCTTGCGCCCCGTGATCCAGGCATCGAACCCTTCCAGCGCCGGCGCCAGCGGGCGCACCTTGCGAACTTCGCAGCAGGCATTGGGATCTGTCTTGTTCAGCACGCCCTTGGGATCGACGACCTTCACCTCGTCCTTCACGGGATGAAAGATGCGCACGTCCGTCAGTCCCAGATGCGCGCTCAGCGAGTCACGATACTGCAGGGTCTGGTGAAAGTGCATGCCCGTGTCGATGAACACGATCGGCATGCCCGGATCGACTTCGGCGATGAAGCTCAGCATCGCCGCGCTTTCCGCGCCGAACGACGACACATAGGTCATCCGCCGGCCAAACTCGCGGAGCGCCGCACGGATGATCTCCTGCGGCGATTTCCCCCGCAGCTCCGCATTCAGCCGTTCCACCTTCTGTTCGGGTGTTTCAAGAACCATTGCGAGGGCGCTCATTGGGCCGCTTTCGACTAAGCTTTGCCGTGTCTCTTCAGGAATATAGACGCGGAGGTGTCGGCGGCTGGCTGGTAGAATTCTGATAGCTCACGCGAGGAAATCTCGTAGACGGCCTCCGCGTCGGCGTCGTCGAACTGGATCGCATCGAAGCCGGACCTGATCATCAGGCGCAACTGGTCGCGCAGGATCTGACCCGTCGCGCGCACTTCACCCTTGTAGCCGTAGCGTCGCCGCAGCAGCTGAGCCTGGCTGAACGCGCGCCCGTCAGTGTATTTCGGGAAGGACAGTTCGACCAGGCTTAGCCGGTCGAGCCACGGCGCCAGCTGTTCAGGCGGGTCCGAATTGGCAAGCCGCACCCCAACCGGGTGATTGCTAGCAAGCAAAGCTTCATGCTCGGCGATGAACCGCGCGAGCGAAACAATCACTGGCCCGCCATCGGACGGAGCGACCCCATCCTCCACGAACGCCCAGTCATCCTGCGTCGCCTTGCCGTTCTTAAGCAGAGGCATAGAGCGCGTCCTTGAAGGGGGCCTGGCCGACACGCATCATGGTGTCGATGAACTTCTCGGATTTCGCCGTCCGCAATTCGAGATACTTGCCGATCACGCGCCGGATCGCCGGCGCGACCTCCTGGTGGCGCAGACCCGGACCCTGAATGGTCCCGATCGCGGCCTTCTCGTCCGCCCGTCCGCCGAAGAGGATCTGGTAGAATTCCTCGCCCTTCTTGTCGACGCCGAGAATGCCGATGTGGCCGACATGGTGGTGGCCGCAGGCATTGATGCAGCCCGACACATTCACATGCAGAGTGCCGACCTCGTCCTCGAATTCCTTGTCCCCAAACACGGCCTGCACCTCATTGGCGACCGAGATCGAGCGGGCATTGGCCAGGTTGCAGTAGTCGAGCCCCGGGCACGCAATGATGTCCGATCCCATGCCCGCATTCGAAGGATGCAGATCCGCAGCTTTCAGCGCCGCATAGACCGCCGGCACATCGTCCAGCTTCACGTGCGGATAGACGATGTCCTGCTCATGCGCGACGCGGATATCATCCAGCGCATAGCGCTCGCCAATACCGGCCATGACGCGCATCTGGTCGGATGTTGCGTCGCCCGGCGCCACGCCCTGCGGCTTCAGCGCGATGTGAACCGAGATATAGCCCGGCACGCGATGCGGCCGCAGATTGTTCTTCGCCCATCGCGCCTGCTCGCGACCATCCGCCTTGAACGCATCAAATGCAGCAGACGTCGCCGGCAATGTCTCGAATTTCGGCGGCGCAAAGTAGGCGCCGATCCGGTCAATCTCTTCCTGCGGCAGGATGATCTTTTCCCAGCTGTTCTGCGCCGCGAACTCTTCCTCGACCTGAAGCTGGTACTCCTCCAGTCCCAGCTCGTTCACGAGGATCTTGATCCGCGCCTTGTATTTGTTGTCCCGGCGGCCATGGCGATTGTAGACGCGCATGTTCGCTTCGAGATAGCTCAGCAGGTCTTCCTTCGCGACCCACTCGCGCACAGTGACGCCGATATAGGGCGTCCGCCCCAAGCCGCCGCCCACGATGAACTCGAAACCGACCTTGCCCTCGGCATTCCGCTTCATGTGCAGGCCGATGTCGTGAATGCGCACGGCCGCGCGATCTGTCTCCGCCGCCGTCACCGCGATCTTGAACTTGCGCGGCAGGCTCGAAAACTCAGGGTGGAAAGTCGACCACTGCCGGATGATCTCGCACCACGGCCGCGGGTCCTCGATCTCGTCGAGATTGGCGCCAGCGAGATGATCCGACGTCACATTGCGGATGCAGTTGCCGCTGGTCTGGATCGCATGCATCTCGACATCGGCGAGACGGTCCAGCACCTCCGGCATGTCAGCCAGCTTGATCCAGTTGTACTGGATGTTCTGCCGCGTCGTGAAATGCCCATAGCCCTTGTCATACGTGTCCGCGATATCCGCGAGCACGCGCAGCTGTTTGGCATTGAGCTGGCCATACGGGATCGCCACCCGTAGCATGTAAGCGTGCAGCTGCAGATAGACGCCATTCTGCAAACGCAGCGGCTTGAAGTGCTCTTCCTTCAGCTCGCCCTTGAGCCGACGCTCCACCTGCCCGCGGAACTGCTTCGCGCGTTCCCGGACCAGCGTCTCGTCGAATTCGTCGTATCGATACATCAGGCGGCTTTCTTGGAATGTTCAATGCCGAGGTCGCTTTCGACCCGCGCCACCCAGCGCTGCACGTTCGGGAATTCGGCGAGATCAAACCCGCCCTCATCCGCGACCCGCGTGTAGGCAACCAGTGCAATGTCCGCGAGCGTCAGGCTCTCGCCGACAAAGTAGTTCGAGAATGTCAGCTGCATCTCCATCACGCCCAGCGCTCGGCGTCCGCGCGCCAGCAGCTGCGGATCCAGCTCGTCGTCCGTCTGGTTCAGGAACTTCTTCCGGAAGCGGCGTACAGCGATGTACGGCTCGTGGCTGTACTGCTCCCAGAACAGCCAGCTCATCATCTTCGCCTTCTCGAACGGATCGACCGGGATCAGCGCCTCGCTCGCATTCACCTCGGCAAGATAGAGAATGATGGCATTCGACTGCGGCAGGATGCGCTCGTCGGCCAGACGCATCACCGGCACCTGACCCGACGGGTTCATCTGCATGAACGCGTCCGACCGCGTACCGCCCTCGACGACACTTACCTCAATCCATTCGTAGTCGACGCCCAGATAGTCCGCCGTCCACTTCGTCTTCAGGCAGTTGCCCGAGATCGAGTCGCCATAGAGCGTCACCTTGCTGATCGGACGATTAGGCATCAGTTGTTCCCCGCCTGCTTCCCGAACATCGGATGGTTGGTCGGGCCCCGCTCCCGGATCGTCTCGCGGATCGTCTCGCGCCCCGCCACTTTTCCGTCAGGGGTCACCTGCATGAAGTAGGGGTCGGACACCCGCGTCTGGTCCGTTGCAGCCCACGCGAGAATATCGCTCGCGCCCGCGCCCGTCAGCACCTCGGCGTCCGCCAGATTCTCCGACCAGCTCCGATCTTTCGTCATGTAGACCACGCGCCCTGTGGCCGACAGCCACGCCGTGATCACCTTGGGAATATCAGGTCCCAGCTTCGGCCGTTCCGAACTCATGAGAACATCCTCCAGAGATCGGTCAACGACGGTGCCGACGGTTTTGCGGAATGGGGAATTGCAGGCTGCACCGACGGTGCGTCCTTCGCCAACGCCACCACCTCTCCGATGATCAGCAGAGCCGGACCCTGAATGCCCGCACGCTGAATGATCTCGCTCAACTCACCCAGCGTTCCGAACGCATGGATCTCATCGCTCCGCGTGCCGTTCTCGATCACCGCCACCGGCGTCTCGGGCCCGCGCCCAACAGCCACCAGCCGCGCCGCGATCGTGCCCGCCGTGCCGACACCCATGAACACGACAACAGTCTGGTTCGCGCGCGCCAGCGCATCCCAATCGAGATCCGGTTCCTCACCCAACTTCGCGTGGCCCGTCACGAACGTCACCGCTTGCGCCATGTCGCGATGCGTCAGCGGAATCTGCGCCGATGCCGCGCACCCCAGCGCCGATGAAATCCCCGGCACGACCTCGACCTCAATGCCGGCCGCACGCAGCGCTTCGACTTCCTCGCCGCCACGCCCGAAGATGAAAGGATCGCCGCCCTTGAGCCGCACCACGCGCTTGCCGCTCAGCGCCGCCTCGACAAGCCGCCGCTGGATCTGGTCCTGCGGAACCGAATGCTCGCCCTTGCTCTTGCCGACCGGCACGATCTCAGCCGACGCGTTCGCCAGCTCCAGAATGCCCTTGCCGACCAGCCTGTCCGCAAAAATCACGTCCGCCTCGGCGATCAGGCGCGCGGCCTTGATCGTCAGCAAATCGGGATCGCCCGGACCAGCCCCGACAAGCGCCACACGTCCTGGCGCCGGAAGCTGTGTCCTGCCATCTCCCGTCCGAGAGGCCGACACGTCAGACATCGATTTCGCCCTTTAGTTTTTCTTACGCATACGCGTATAAGGGGCCAACGCCGATCCTATCGGACGCCACCCCTAAGGGCAAATGGCTGGAAGGCGTAACGGACGCAATGAACCACAGCTAAGCCGAACCATTAGGCGCCCTCACCCACGCTCCCTTGCAGAAAACCTCAAGTAAAATGGCCCAGGAAGATCGCCTCCCCGCTCTCAACGCCCTGCGCGCGTTCGAGTCCGCCGCCCGCCTCCTCTCCTTCACCCGTGCCGCTGAGGAACTGAACGTCACACCGGGTGCGATCTCGCAGCAGATTCGCCAGCTCGAGGAGTTCGCCGGCGCCCCTCTTTTCCGCCGTACCGGCCGGTCCGTCCTGCTGACCGACGCAGGCCAGGCCGCGCTCCCCCTGCTCACCTCAGCCTTCGAGATGATGTCGGAAGCCGTCCACCACATGCGCGCGCCCGCCCGCCGCGACCGGCTGATGATCTCCTCCGCCCCCTCCTTCGCCGCCAAATGGCTGGCCCCACGGCTCGAGCGTTTCCAGGAACAGAACCCCGAAGCCGAGGT
Organism: Hyphomonadaceae bacterium; assembly: GCA_040398425.1. Lineage (GTDB taxonomy): Bacteria > Pseudomonadota > Alphaproteobacteria > Caulobacterales > Hyphomonadaceae > UBA7672. The sequence goes on along the minus strand of JBBATZ010000002.1, from coordinate 124,207 downwards.
CTGGGTCTCCGCCGACGTCGCCATCACGGATTTCAACTCGTCCGACATCGACCTCGCGCTGCGCTATGGCAAAGGCCTCTACGAAGGGCTGCGCGCCGAAAAGATCATGTCGGAATCAATCCTGCCGGTCTGCTCGCCCGAACTGCTGAAGGGCCCGAACCCCCTGCTCGCCCCCAGGGATCTCGCCGGCCACGTCCTCCTCCACGACGAAAGCCCCGAGAACGACGCCTCGCGCCCCGACTGGACCAGCTGGCTCAAGGCCCGCGGCGTCACCAATGTCGACGGCACGCGTGGCCCACGCTTCACGCAGTCCTCGCTCGTGGTCGAGGCCGCCGCCGCAGGTCGCGGCATTGCGCTCGCCAAGTTCGCCATCGCTTCGGGCGACCTCGAACGCGGCCGGCTCGTAGCCCCGTTCGCTGACGGCGCCAGCGACAGCGACTTCGCCTACTGGATCGTCTACCCCAAATGGCGCACGCCCTCGAAACTCGCCCGCACGTTCATGGCCTGGCTCAAAAGCGAAGCACAGGCTGGCGAGGTGATCGGGGTTTGACTCGGGATCGCCGGGCTCCCGCCCGGCAGTTGCCGCGCAAGCGGCAAGTCGCCACCACCCTTGCATCCACACTCAACCCGCGCTCCACTCCTCTCAAGGCCGACCACAGGCCGCGGGAGAGACACATGCGCTTCATCCGGACACTCGCACTCATCCTCGCCTTCGGCGCGGCGACCTCCTGCGCGACCACGCAGCAAGCCGAGATCGGCCCCAACCCGCCCAACGTCCTCGACGCCTATGTCGCGAAGCCGGACCCCACCTTCGCGTGGAAAGTCGAAAAGACATTCACTGGCGCGGGCTATCACGGCGCCGTCCTCGAACTGACCTCGCAGACCTGGATGACAGCAGCTGACTCAGACCGCCCGGTCTGGAAACACTGGCTCACCATCACCGTCCCCAACACCGTGACGGCGAAGAAGGCCTTCCTCTACATCGACGGCGGCTCCAACACCTCGGCCGCGCCGACAGACTCCTCCGCCCGCTTTGCCGCCATGGCCATTGACACCGGCTCGGTGATCGCCACGCTCAGCAACGTCCCCAACCAGCCGATCCGGTTCGCCGCGACGCCAGACGCCGCGCGCAGCGAAGACGACATGATCGCCTACTTGCAGGCCAGCTACGACCCCAACAAGAACCCCATCGCCCTCGCACGCCTGCCCATGGTGAAGAGCGGCACAGCCGCGATGACCGCCATCCAGCAATTCCTCGCCAGCGACGCAGGCGGCAAGCTTCCCATCGACGGCTTCGTCGTGTCCGGCGGCTCGAAACGCGCCTGGACCTCATGGCTCGTCGGCCTGCTCGATACGCGCGTCATCGGCATGATCCCGATTGTCATCAACGTGCTGGATGTCGACGCCACCACGCGCCACCACTGGGAAGCGATGGGCTATTTCTCGCCCGCCCTCGGCGACTATGTGAAAGCCGGCCTCATCCCCGACCAGACCGGTCTGAAAATGAAAGCCGTGAACACGATCGAGGATCCGCTCAACTATCGCGGCCGTCCGGCGATGAAGATGCCAAAATTCATCGTCAACGCCGTGGGAGATGAATACTTCCCGCCCGACAATACGAAGTTTTCCTACTACCTTCTCCCCGGCGCTAAGCAACTGCGCATGCTGCCCAACTCGCGCCACTCCACCGCCGGCACCGACCTCAATGAAAGCATGACCGCCTGGTATGGCAGCCTGATCCACAACACGCCCATTCCGGAATACGCATGGACCGTGCGCGATGACGGCGCTCTCGTCGTGAATCCCGGCGCGCAAAAACCGTCAAAGGTTCTTCTGTGGCAAGGCACGAACCCCAAGGCCCGTGACTTCCGCGTCCAGACGCTCGGCGACAAGGCCTTCACCTCAACGCCGCTCCAACCCGCCGCTGACGGCACCTATGTCGGCAAGGTCGACAAACCCGCGACCGGCTTCACGGCCTACTTCGTCGAACTCACCTATCCGAGCAGCACGAAGTACCCGTTCAAGTTCACCACCGAAGTCTACGTGAACCCCGACACCATGCCCTATCGCTGGGAAGACGCCCGCCCCATCACAGCGCCAGACAGGAAGTAAGTGGAGCGCCCGATCTCTGGACCGCGAGGCCCCTGCCTGCCAGTCGCGGCAACGCCGCGAGCCTGTTGAACAAGGTCGCGTCGCTCAATCATCGCGACGCGAAGCGAACGGTCACCCTCTTGAACCGCGACTGTGTTGCGCTGCCTCGACTGGCAACACCCGGCCGGCGATTTCCGGCCATTCAGGGCCGCACTGTCGAACGATCACTTTGGGCGCAATCCCGTCATATGCTCATCCGCCAGAATCGGCCGGTTTTGCGAACGCGTTTTGAAAGCTGATGCGAACAATCTCAACGCATTGCGCCGGGTTACAGACACAACCGCCGTTGTCTCGATCCTACACCCGCCGCCCCGTGCGATACTGCATGCATCCATCTCGCAGGAGGGCAGCTGATCACTGTTCAACGGCGCGGGATCGGACGCAGATGAGCGTGAAAGCCCGAGCGTGCAGCCCAACGGCGAAGTGCGGGAGTGATCCGGGGATTGCGGCATAACATCCGCGACCTGCACGCCGGCGGCGACAATAAGGCCCGGGCGGTTGAAACACCCCGTCGTGCCCCCGCGGCCGGATAACATCTGCATGGGGACGCAGGATCCGCGCTTTCCTTTGTCCACCGTTAGTTCCGAGCAATCGGTGCAGCCAGGCCACGCGGGGCATCCCGCGTCCCCGGGCCCTCCACCTGTTACGGAGACCCAACACGACAGCATCCCGGACGGCTCCACCCGGTCCGAATGCGGGCTCACACCACCTTGCGCGCCAGCTCGGGAAAAACCTTCGACACCTTGCCCAGCAGGTAGTCGCCATACGTCCCGCTGAACGCATGCAGGTTGGACTTGTCCCAGCGCCGGTCGCTGTCATCGCTCACAACAAAGCCGGGCAACGGAACGATGCGCGCATGGAAGCCAGGATCGAAGAAGAAAGGAAACGACAGCCGCGAGCGGCCGCTCGCATTCAGCACGCGATGTGGCGTCGAGCGATAGACGCCGCCCGTCAGCCGATCGAGCATGTCGCCGATATTGCACACCACCGTGCCCGGGATCGGCGGCGCCTCGATCCATCCGCCCGCTGTGCGCACTTGCAACCCGCCAATGTCATCCTGGGCCAGCAGCGTCAGCAGACCATAATCCGTATGCTCGCCCACACCCCAGCCACTCGCCGCATCCGATGCCGGATAGTGAAAGATGCGGAACAGCATGGTCGGTTGCGTCGTGTAAGTGCGTCGGAAATACTGCGCACCAAGCCCAAGGCTCAGCGCAACGCCCTCCATGATCGCATGCGCCGACGCCTCCGCCTGACGCATGAAATCCGTGACAGCCGGCTTCAGCTCCACAGGCCGATCGGGAAACAGATTGGCGCCATGAAGCGGCAATCCCGCCACCACGCGCGGATCGGACGCCGGCAATTCCTGGCCGAAATAAATCCCCTCCTTTACGTCCGGCCTGCCGGACGTCAGCTCGCCACCGACCGGAAAGAACCCGCGCCACGCCGGTCCGCCCCTCGTCATCGCGATCGTAAGCTTTTCGTCTTCAGGCAAAGCAAAGAACGCATGGCTTGCCGCGTTCAACGACGACAGGGTCCGCTCCGGGATCGCGTGCCCGCTGGCATAGAAGAACCCCAGATCGCGACATGCCGCGCCGATCTGTTCGGCTACTGTACGGCGCGCAACCTCGTCATCGCCAAACATTGGCGCAACATTGATGACGGGGAGATGCTTGGTGGCCATGCCCCAGCTTGGCCTCAGAGCGCGGCCTGCTCAAGGGCTTCAAGTCCTCACAAATTCATGCAGGATTTCTGACATGAAGAACGCGCGCCTCGCCAAGGACGTCGACGCCTGGCTGACCCGCCTCGCCCCAGAGCCCCGCGCTGCGCTGGAAAAACTCCGTGCCCAGATCCACGCGGCTGCCCCCGGGGCCGAGGAAATCATCTCCTACGGCATGCCCGCCTTCAAGCTGCACGGCCATCTCGTCGCCTTCTGCGCCTTCAAGAAGCATCTCAGCTTTTTTCCGATGAGTTCCACCCTGCTGAAGACCCTCCCCGAAGCCGCGCCTTTCATCACATCTACCGGCACGATGCAGTTCCAGCCGGACAAACCGATCCCCGCCGCGCTCGTGAAGAAGATCGTCAAGGCGCGCATCGCGCAGAATCTGGAAATCGCGTCCGAACGCGCCGCCGCGAAAAAGGAGAAGCCCAGGCCTGCCCGCAAGAAGAAATGATCAGAGCGCCAGCATCGCCATCGGGGCCATGCCGATCAACGCAGCACCCAGCATGTTGGTCAGCGTCCCTGCAACGAGACTGCGCAACCCGAGATCGGCAAAATCATCGCGTCGGTCCGGACACATCGCAGATAACCCGCCGATCATGATCGCAACGGAAGCAAAATTCGCAAACCCGCACAGCGCGTAGATCATCATCAACCGCGTACGCGGCTCAATCGCCTCGGCGCTCATCTGCGACATCTGGAGATAGGCCAGCAACTCGTTCAGCGCCGTCTTGGTCCCCATCAACTCGCCAGCCGGCAAGGCGTCATTCCAGGGAATGCCCAGCATCCACATCAGCGGTGCGAATATCCATCCGAATATCCGCCCGATCGTGATCTCACTCCCACCGAACTCCGGCAGCAGCCCCGCCAGTATCATGTTGACCAGCGCCACGAACGCCACCGCCCCAAGCAACATCGCGACGACCGCGATCAGCATGTTGACGCCGTCCTGAATTCCCCGCGCGAACGCATCCACCGACGATCGATACAGCTTCGGCCCCTTCTCGACCTCGGCGGAAACTTCCTCCCCAGCTGCAGGCATCATCACCCGCGCAATCGCAATCGACCCCGGCGCTGCCATGAAGGAGGCGACCAGGATATGCCCCGCAGCATCCGGCGACGTCCCGCTCAGGAACGATGCATACAAGGCCATCACCGTGCCCGCGATTGTCGCCATGCCGGTTGTCATGATCACGAACAGGTCAGCGCGCGACATGCGCTGCAGGTATGGCCGCACGACCAGTGGCGCCTCGACCATGCCGAGAAAGATGTTCGCGCCGGTCGCAAGGCCCAGCGCGCCGCTGATCCCCATAGTCTTGCGCAGGACGAACCCAAGTCCGCGGCACATCCACTCCAGCACGCCCCATTTCCACAGCAGTGCCGACAGGGCCGACACCACGATGATCAGCGGGAGGATACCAAACGCCAACACTGTCGAATTCTGCGGCTGCGTCACGTCGAACGGCGCAGCCCCTCCGGCCAGATACCCGAACACGAACCGCGAGCCTTCCAGCGTCGCCGCCTGCAGCCCTTCGAGCCCCGCCGACACTGCGCCAAGCCCTGCCCGCAGCGGCGGCACGACCAGCATGGACGTCGCCAGTACGATCTCCATCACCAGAGCGACCGCCGCAATGCGCCAGGGAAACTGCTTCCGGTTCGTGGAGATGGCCCACGCCAGTCCGAACACGAAGGCGACGCCAATCAGGCTACGCAGGTTGTCGAGTGTGAACGTCATACCGATCTCATGCCGATAGCAGTCCATAGCCGGCAAGCCTGCCAGCCCCCTTCACGGCCATATCACACCTGCCAGCGCTGTCGCGGGCGCCCGACGCGGCCAATGCCTGCGACGCAATCGCCCGCGTGTGGCCACTGCTTGCTGCAACGTCACGACTTGCCAGCACGCGACAAACATGCTGCCCAAGAACCATGAGAGGCATGGTCAGCATCGATCCGGAATTCGGCGTCTATCGCGCGGACGCGCTGGACGAACTTGACCTGTTTTTCCAGACCCACGGCTTCGTCATCCTGCGGGGCCTCTACGGCGATGCCGCGATGGCGGCGATGCTGGACGAATGCGCAACGGCGCAGACGCGCGTCGCCAATGGCGAATTGGCTGAGAAGCACGGCAATTCGATCCTCACCGACGATGCCGCCGGCGGCCGCTTCGCAAACTACGTGCAATACATCACGCAGATCGCGCCGCAGACACGCGCCGCCGTCCAGCATCCGGCCATCGTCTCGCTGATGAACCTCTGGATCTCCGGCGGTCACCTGCGCGAGCATTCCCGCTTCGGCGTCGTCTACCAGGACGCCCGCGCCGATCTCGGTTCAGGCTACAAACGCATCGGCTGGCATTCGGACTGGCAGAGCGGGCCGCAGCTCGATGTCTGGCCGTCCGCCGCCTTCACAATCCATATCGACGCCACCAGCCCGGCCAACGGCTTCCTGCGCGTCGTTCCCGGCAGCCATCGCTGGGCGACCCCAGCCCCCTACAAGAACGCCAATAACGCAGCCGTCCCCGAAGGCGCCAAGGCAACCGGCGGCCACACACGTCTCGAACCTCCCTTCGCCATGCCGCTGGGTTTCGAAAAAGTGCCGGGCGAAGTTGCAATCTACTGCGACGCTGGAGACGTCCTGTTCCACGATGCCTATCTCTGGCATTCCGCGGCGTCGGCTACCTCGACGGGAGCGATCCGCCGCCACATTCGCGGCGCCTGGTTTTCCGGTGCGCCCGATCCGATCGAGGACGACTACCTCGAAGACTTCGTGAAAAACGCGGCCCGATGAACGGGCCGCGCTTCCTGCTCACTCAGCTGATCAGGTCGATCAGACCAGACCCCTCTGGAACGTCGCCAGAAGGCGGCCCAAGGCGCGGTCTGCTTCAGCCTGGTTGAAGGCCTGGCTGTCGGGCGGGCACCAGCCGTGGTCGGCGGCATAGACCTCGACCTCGGCGGGAATTCCCTTGGCGTCGAACGCAGCCTTCACCTTCTCCTTCACGGTCGTATCCTGCTTGTCGTCGTTCTGCGCGACGGCGATCAGCACAGCCTTCGCCTTCATCTGCGGCACCAGCAGGTGCGGGCTCGTCGGCGCGGCAGTGGCGAGGCCGCCGCCATGGAAGCTGCCACCGGCCTTCGCGCGGTCCGGAACGAACGCCAGCGTCCGCATGACCAGCGGACCGCCCATGCAGTATCCCGTCGTGCCGACGCCCTTGGAGGTGTCGACCTCCTTCTGCTTGTCGAGCCAGCCGATCGCGGCGATGGCATCCTTCCGCGTATTCTCCGGATCACCGACGGTCGGCCCCATCAGCGCGACGAGACGCTGGCGAACCGGCGCGTCCGAGAATTTCTCGGTCGTCGCGTCGAACACCTGGCCCTTGGCCAGTCGGTAGAACGGGTTCACCGTCAGGACAGCATAGCCGGATTCCGCGAGGCGCTTGCCCATCAGGCGGAAAGCCGGACGCAGACCCATGATATCGGGCCACACGAGAACGGCCGGGTGCTTGCCCGAAGACGGGGCTGCATAGTGCGCGTCGATCACGCCGTCCGGCGTGGTGATCTGCACTTCGCGCTCAACCACGGTCACAGCGCCCTCGGGTGCGGTGGTGCAGGCGGCCAAGGCCGCAAGCGACATCGCACTGAAGCCGCGACGCGACAGCTTGCCGGACAAGAAGCCCTCTTCATTGTCCTGTTCGGTATGATCGTCACACATGGATATCTCTCCCTTAAGTCGCGCCCTGTGAGTCGCGCCTGAACGCTGCCCGCCATTCGGCGGCGCTATTGATACCCCGAACCTAGACGAAATTGGCCGCAGGGCGCAAATGACGAGAATGCGCGCATCCCAGACGACCATGACCGAAGCCGATGGTCTGCCGGTTCCGAGGCGTTACTGGGCGATTGGCGGCATATCCCTCGGCATTACGCTGGCGGTGATCGATTCGGCCATCGCCAACGTCGCCCTGCCCACCATTGCCGCAGACCTCAACGCCGAACCCGCTCACGCGATCTGGGTCGTCAATGGCTACCAGCTCGCGATCACGGTCGCCCTGCTGCCCTTGTCATCTCTTGGCGACCGCATCGGTTATCGCAACATTTACGTGCCGGGCCTTGCGATCTTTACGCTGGCGTCCCTGGCCTGCGCGCTGGCGAACTCGCTGGAAATGCTGACCCTTGCCCGCGTCGTGCAAGGTATCGGCGCCGCCGGCATCATGAGTGTCAGTCCAGCCCTGTTGCGCCATATCTATCCGCAAAGCCTGCTCGGGCGCGGTCTCGGCATAAATGCGCTGGTCGTCGCGCTCGCGGCCGCGGCAGGTCCCACCATCGCAAGCGTCATCCTTGCCGTGGCGCCATGGCCGTGGCTGTTTGCAGTGAACATCCCGATCGGCGTTGCGGCGCTGGCGCTGGCTGCACCGTCACTGCCGAAGACACAAAATTCGTCGCACAAGTTCGACATCATCAGCGCCCTCCTCAGCGCAGCGACCTTCGGACTGTTGATCGGCAGCATCGATGCGCTGGGCCAGGGCGAGAGCTTTGGCCTGTTCGTCGTCGAACTGGCGCTCGGCGGGGGACTGGCGTGGATCCTGACACGCCGGGAAATCGGCAAGCCGTCGCCGGTCCTGCCGGTCGACCTGTTGCGCATCCCCATTTTCGCGCTGTCGATCGCAACGTCGATTGCGGCCTTCATGGCGCAGATGCTGGCGTTGGTATCTCTGCCCTTCCTGCTGCACGGAATGGGATATGATGCAGTTGCCATCGGTCTGCTGATCACACCCTGGCCGATTGCAATCGCGATCGCGGCACCAGTTTCGGGGCATCTCTCGGATCGTTATCCGGCCGGACTGCTTGGCGGCGTCGGCCTCGGCATCTTCGCGATCGGACTGTTGTCGCTCGCGTTGCTGCCGCCACACGCCGGCGTGGTCGATATCGTCTGGCGCATGGCTGTCTGCGGCGCGGGCTTTGGCATGTTCCAGTCGCCCAACAACCGCGCCATGATGAATGCTGCGCCCAAGTCACGCAGTGGCGGCGCCGGCGGCATGCTGGCCACCGCACGCCTGCTCGGCCAGACCAGCGGCGCCTCCATCGTCGCGATGATGTTCATCCACGTGCCCGGACAAGGGGCCATGGTCGCGCTGTTCATCGCGTCGGGCGCCGCCATCGTCGCCGCCTTCGTCAGCCTTGCACGCCTTTACGAACGCCCGGTGATCCAGGTCTTGCGCGCCTCCAACCCGGAGGCCGACCCGAACATGCACGCCGATATCCTGAAGCAGCAGGCGCGCGACGAGACGCCCAAAGCGCCCTGAATCGGGTCCGCCCGATGCTGACATGTTCTGGCAGGATGAACTGCTAAAGCGCCTCCATCAGCACTGGAGCACGCCATGTTCGACCTGATCGCCAGCCCCACCCTTTTGGCCTATGTCGGCCTGGTTCTCGCCATCGCAATCGCGCCGGGCCCGAACGTCCTGTTCGTGATGACCCAGTCGGCCTGGCGCGGACCGAAGGCCGGGCTTTTTGCGGCAGCAGGTGTTGAGAGCGCCAACACAGTCTATGTCCTGTGCTCGGCCGCCGGTCTCGCCAGCCTGATCGTAGCTTCCGGCTCAGCGTTCGAGATCATCAAATGGGCGGGCGCTGCCTATCTCGCCTGGCTGGGCTTCCAGGCGATCCGCTCCTCGTTCAACACGCAGGCCGCATCACCGCTGACACTTGGAGAAGCCAGCTCCCGCGCTTATCGCGATGGCCTCATGATTGGTGCAGGAAACCCCAAGACGATCCTGTTCTTCCTGGCCCTGTTCCCGCAATTCATCGACCCGACGCACACGATCTGGATGCAGTCTCTGGTCCTTGGCGCGATTGCCGTCAGCCTCGATTTCCTCGTGCAGCTGCTCTAAATCGCAGCCGGAGGAATGCTGTCGAAGGCGCTCTCACGCGGCCCCGTCAAACGCTGGTTCGAACGCGGCATCGGCGGGGCCTTCATGGGATTGACGATCGCAGCAGCGCTGGTGCGCCGGGCCTGAAAACCCAGCCTGAAGATCAGAGTCTACCGGTCGAGCCAGCCTTCAGCCTTGGCCCACTTGAAGTCGGACGTGGCGGAGGCCGCCAGCTTCTCGGTCTCATAACCTTCGACGCCAGCGCCATAGACGCGGCCGCCGATGACGCGAACCTGCAGGCGCTGCGAGTTAGCGATCGGGATTTCTGCTCCCGCATCGAACTCAATCCGATGCCGCGCCAGACCGCACTCGATCGTCACGCGGCGCATGCCGCCGATCCGTCGCGTGGAGACCACAAGGCCCGGAATGCCCGGTCCGCCATCAGTGACCATGGCGACGTCTTCCGGTCGCAGGTAAAGCTGTGCAGGTCCATCCGGCAGGTTCCCGACCTGAAGGTCCAGCAGCCGCTCGTCCAGTGTGGCGCGACCATTGCCGACCTGCACCGGAATAACACTCGACTCGCCGATGAAGGAGAAGACGAACGGCGTTGCCGGCGTGTCATAGATTTCATCGGGCGTCGCCGATTGCTCGATCTTGCCCTTGTTCATGACGACGACACGGTCAGCCAGCTCCAGCGCCTCTTCCTGGTCGTGCGTGACGAATAGCGTGGTGTGACCGGTACGCTCATGGATCTCGCGCAGCCAGCGGCGCAGGTCTTTCCGCACACGCGCATCGAGCGCGCCGAACGGCTCGTCGAGCAGCAGCACGCTGGGTTCGATGGCAAGTGCGCGGGCCAGCGCGACGCGCTGTCTCTGGCCGCCTGAAAGTTGCGAGGGGAAGCGGCGATCAAGACCTGAGAGTTGCACGAGGTCGAGCAATTCCATGACGCGGCGCTTGATCTCTGCGTCGCTCGGTTTGTTCTTCTTCCGCGCCCGCAGGCCAAACGCGATATTGTCCATCACCCGCATATGCTTGAACAGCGCATAGTGCTGGAAGACAAAGCCGACGCCGCGATCCTGGATGCGGCTTTCCGATGCGTCGCGGTCGTTGTAGTAAACTACGCCCGAATCTGGATGCTCCAGGCCGGCAATCGTGCGCAACAACGTGGTCTTGCCCGAGCCCGACGGCCCGAGCAGCGCCACGAGTTCGCCTGACCCTACGGTCAGTGACACGTCGTCGAGCGCCGCCATGCTGGCGTACCGCTTGCTTATGTTTTCGGCTCTGACCTGCATACGTCTATGGACTCAGTGGCGCCGCTGAGCGGCAAGTGAATTGGCGAACCGCGCTTCAAGCAGGGTTTTGACCGCCAGGGTGACAAGGGCAAGCAAGGCCAGCAGCGAGGCCACGGCAAAGGCGGCAGCCGCTTTGTTATCATTGTACAGTATCTCGATGTGCAGCGGCAGCGTCGTGGTGACGCCGCGGATATTGCCCGAGACTACGGTGACGGCGCCGAACTCGCCCATCGCCCGCGCATTGCACAGCAGGACGCCATAAAGCAGTCCCCACTTCACGTTGGGCAGCGTCACCTGGAAAAACGTGCGCCACCCCCCCGCCCCCAGCGACACCGCTGCCTCCTCCTCCGCCGCCCCCTGCTGCTGCATCAAGGGGATGAGCTCGCGCGCGATAAAGGGAAAGGTGATGAAGACCGTTGCGAGCACGATACCCGGCACGGCGAACAGGATCTTGATGCCGACATCGTCGAGCAAAGGTCCAAGCACGCTGTTGGCGCCAAACAGCAGGACGAAAATCAAACCGGAGACGACCGGCGAGACGGCGAACGGCAGGTCGATCAGGGTCAGCAGGAACGCCTTGCCCTTGAACTCGAACTTGGCAATCGCCCAGGCGGCAGCGACACCGAAGACAAGGTTGACCGGCACAGCAATCGCAGCGACCAACAGCGTCAGCCGCAACGCAGCCATGGTATCGGGCATCGCCAGCGCGTCGATGTAGACACCAACTCCGCGGCTGAAGGCTTCGACGAACACCACCAGAAGCGGTGCGATGAGCATCAGACCCAGGAAGATCAGTGCAATTGTAATGAGGGTCAGGCGGGTCCAACGGCCCTCGCCTATCGCCTGGCGCATCTTGCGGGGTTTCGGGCTACTCATGGCCGAACCATTTCCGGCTCCACGCCTGCAGCATATTGATCACGAACAGCATGGCGAACGATATGACAAGCATGATGGTCGCGATCGCGGTTGCGCCCGCATAGTTGTGCTCTTCCAGCTTGATGACGATCAGCAGTGGCGCAATCTCGGATTTGAACGGCAGGTTCGAGGCGATGAAGATCACCGATCCGTACTCGCCAACGCCCCGCGCAAACGACAGGGCAAAGCCCGTCAGGATGGCGGGAAACATGGCTGGGAGGATGACCCGAGTTGCAGTCCGCAACCGTCCCGCGCCCAGCGTTGCCGAAACTTCTTCGGTCTCGCGGTCGATCTCCTCCAGCACCGGCTGCACGGTCCGAACCACAAAAGGAAGGCCAACGAAGATCAATGCCAGCGTGACGCCAATCGAGGTGAACCCAACCTTGACGCCGAACCATGACATCAGCAGCGCCCCGAACGGACCGTTGGGCGCATAGAGCGTCGCCAAAGCGATGCCGGCCACGGCGGTCGGAAGGGCGAACGGAAGATCGACAGCCGCATCAACCCAGCGTCGACCTGGAAAACGGTAACGGACCAGCACCCACGCCACGAGCACGCCGAAAATCGTGTTGACGATGGCCGCCACCATCGCAGCGCCGAATGACAGCTGCAACGCAGCTACAACACGCGGGTCGAAGGCAATGGCCCAGAACTGGTTCCACCCCAGCGACGCCGAACGAACGCCGAGGCCTGCCAGCGGGATCAGAACAACGAGCGACAGGTAAGCGATCGTATATCCCAGGCTCAGGCCGAAGCCTGGCAGGACGCTACGACGTCTCCAGCGAATTGTTCGCGCCCCGTCCGGCGCTGCCGAAACCATAGGCTATCTCATTTTGCAGGCTGGTAGATCTGGTCGAAGAGGGCGCCCGCATCGAAATGCTTCGGCTGCGCCTGCGACCAGCCGCCAAACAGCGGATCGTCGATCGTCACCATCTCAATCTGCTTGAAGCGTTCTAGATCGTTGGGATCTGCCGCCGACGGATCGGATGGTCTGTAATAGTGCTTCGCCACGATTTTCTGACCTTCGGGCGAATAGAGATGCTTCAAGTAGTCTTCCGCTACCTGCAGCGTGCCGCGCTTCTCCGCATTTCCGACGACGACAGCCACCGGCGGCTCGGCCTTGATCGACAGCGACGGGTAGACGATCTCGTACGCGTCAGGCTCAAGCTCGGCGAGCGAATAGAAGGCCTCGTTTTCCCACGTGATCAGAACGTCGCCTGTGCCCTGCTGCGTGAACGTGGTTGTCGAACCACGCGCGCCGGAATCGAGTTTGGCCGTGTTCTTGTAGACCTGGCCGACAAACGCCCTGATCTGCGCTTCATCGCCATTGAACTTCTTGGCAGCATAGGCCCAGGCTGCGAGATAATTCCAGCGCGCGCCGCCAGAGGTCTTGGGGTTCGGGGTCACGACGGACACATCCGATCGAACCAGATCGTCCCAGTCCTTGATCCCCTTCGGATTGCCCTTGCGCACCATCAGCACGATGGTCGAGGTGTAGGGCGAGGAATTGGACGGCAGTTTCGAACGCCAGTCAGCGGGGATCTTGCCCGTTTCCCTCGCAATTACGTCGATGTCGTTCTGCAAGCCCATGGTGACGACATCGGCCTCTAGGCCGTCGATCACGGCGCGGGCTTGCTTGCCCGAACCGCCATGAGACATGTTCACAGTCACGGTCTTGCCGTCAGCCGTCTTGTAGCCAGCTGAGAATGCCGCGTTAAAATCCTCGTAAAGCTCACGGGTCGGATCGTAAGAAACGTTGAGCAGGGTGACTTCACTGGAGTTCCCCCCGCCGCAGGCGGCGAGCGTCAACAGCGCCGCGAATGCGACCAAGGGTCCGCGCATGGGAATTCCTCCACCAGGTTACGCTAGCGCCTAGGTCGGGTTTGTCAAACCGCCAGGGGCGCGGCGATCAGGCAACCAACTCACGCAAACGGATCGGCAGGTTCGCGCCAACGGCGTCGGCGATGGTGGTACGATCCAGCACGGCGCGGGTCGCATCCGCCACCTGGGCGAACACCCGGCGCACTTCACAGCTCGCTTCTTCCTGGCAGTCATCGCACCGGCGATAGGCGATCTTGGAGAGGCACGGAAGGGGGGCGATTGGACCGTCAACGATACGCAGGACTTCACCAAACGAAATCGTGTCTGCTGGCCGCAAAAGCCCATAACCACCGGCTTTTCCGCGCCGTGACGCAACAAGACCATGGTGCTTCAGGTCGAGCAGGATTTGCTCGAGGAATTTCTTCGGGATATTCTGGGATTCCGCGATGTCGCCGATGAAGGTGGGCTGGCCCGGCGGCAGTTTGGCCAGCGCCACCAGAGCGCGCAGCGCGTACTTGGCCTTTTGGGAAATCATGCCAGCAGAGCCTCTACACAGGTGACACAAGTCAGGCTGCTGCCCGACCACACGCTTCGAAACTATAGTGTCCCTGTAGAGTAAGTAAATCGAGCTTGTCGCCGACATTCCTGCGAGGGGGGAACGGACGTGCATGCATGACTGTTTGTTGACATATGGCGCGGAAAATCCGCCCGCCAACCCGATCCCAGCCAGTTGAGTCCCCGCAGAATGTACCGCCTGGCTGGTCTCACCGTCGTCATTGCCTTCGTTGCGGGAGCTGCTGAGGCCCAGACCGCGTCTTCGGCCGGCTCCCACAGCAGCGGCGCTCCGTGGCGACTGGGTCAGGCTCTTGTCGTGCCCGACGGCCTTCGGGTCTCTGGCTCGATGCGTGGCAGGTATGAGGCGCTGAGCAACCCCTTCGTGGCGGGCCGTACCGAGGATGACGAGTTCCTCGGCTTGCAGAGCATTCTTGACATCGAACTGGATGTCGGCGCGAAAAGCCTGACAGTGGGCGGCGAATTGCTGGATTCGCGCTTTATCGCTGGCAATGAGACCGGCGGCGCACCCTCAGAGATCGATACGCTGGAGCCTTCACAGCTTTACCTCGCGTGGCGACCGCACAGTTTCCTGATGGATGGCGGCAAGCTGGATCTGACGCTTGGCCGCTTCACCATGGACATTGGCTCACGCCGTCTGGTCGCGCGCGCCAACTATCGCAGCCCCTTGTCATCCTTCGATGGCGCGCGGGCGGTCTGGACGTCGCCCGACAAGCTTGCAGTAACGCTTTCCTACACATCACCAGTGGCGCGCGCGCCTGTCGATGCCGCTTCGGCGATCGCCAACGAAGTCGCGATGAACCAAACTCTGGACAAGACGCGCTTCGCGGCCGGCCACCTGGACTCGCCCCTGCCCTTCGGCTTGCACGGCGACGTGTATCTGATGGATCTGGACGAGGACGACAGCCCGGATGTCGCGACCCGCAACCGTCAGATTACAACCTACGGCATCCGCTTGCGCAAACCTGCCGCTCTCGATCAGTTTGATCTCGAGCTTGAATTCGCGCAGCAGACAGGTTCGGTGCACGCAACAATCAGCCCGACCGACATAACCCCGCTCGATCACGACGCTCAGATGGCGCACCTGGAAGCGGGCTACAGCTTCAGCGCGCCATGGTCGCCGCGCGTTGCGCTGCAATATGATTATGCAACGGGCGACAGGTCTCCGACAGATTTGAACAATGACCGGTTCGACACCCTGTTCGGCGATCGGGCGTTCGACCTTGGCCCGACCAGCATCTATGGCCTCGCACTGCGACAGAATTTTTCGAGCCCGGCCATCCGTATCGAGGTCAAGCCAGACGCCGACAGCGACGCCTACATATCGCTGCGCTACCTGCAGCTTGAATCAAGTCGCGATTCTTTCGCGAATACGGCGGTGCGCGACACCACCGGCGCGTCCAGCAAGGATGTCGGCCTGCACGTCGAGGGCCGTTACCGCCGCTGGCTGGTGAAAGATGCCCTGCGCCTGTCCGTCGGGGCCGCCGTCCTGTTTGAAGGGGACTTCATGCAGAACGCTCCCAACGCCACTGGGCAAGGCGATCCGGTCTATTCCTTCAGCGAGCTGACCTGGACTTTCTGACGGAGGGTCAATCGGCGCGCACACCGTCGAAGGAGCGCTCCATCATCAGCTGGTGCTCGAGATGGGCGATCACTTCCAGCGCCTCGCCCAACCTGTCCTTCAACGCGGAGAGCGCGACGCCCGCTTCCACCGCGGACACCTTGCCGGTTCGTCCCAGCGTTTCAGCAAGCTCGCAGGCGTCGCCGAGCGGCATGAGACCGACGGACCGGGCGGCGCCCTTTATTCCATGAGCGGCATCCGCCCAATGATCGGGCTCCTCACGCGGATCGAGCAGGCGAGACCACATTTCGGCCGACTGGCGGAAGATCCCCAGCGCTTCGGCGGCCAGGGCGGCGTCGCCGCTCGTCATCGCCTCAAGCTGTCCGATATCGATGACCTGTTGCATCGTCCGCTCCGTTTTTCGGGTTATCAGCATGCGTGAGTCGGAAAAAAATGGCGTTAAGGCCGATGCGTTCCGACCCGCGTGACTTCAGGGGCGAAATCGGTGGCCGCAGCGCTTCCCTGAGCCTCATTCCGCTCCAAATGCCGAACTTTCGCCTTGATGCGCGGGGAGGTTGGGCTCAGAAGCTACCGGGTTAGGGGCTCACCCGATGATCGAAGTTGTTGTCAACGTGAGAGACGCTGTGTTCGCCGCTCTGGTGGCCTGGACAGGCGTGGGAGACGCCGAGCCGCCGAAGCCGGTCAAGGAACAGATTTCGCTCAGCAAGCCAGCGCCCGTCGAAAGGCCGTTGCAGCAAGAGACCCAGAAGGTCTACTGAGTCGCTGCTCGATGGGCTCGACAGGCTACCCGCTCGAACGTTTCGCCGCATCTGGTGGTTAACCGAACGGAAAACGCCCACTTCGGCGGGCCCTGTCACAATTGGCACCCTTGGCTGACTCTGCCCCTTTTCAACTTGGCACCGCACCTGCACACTCCTGCAGCTGTGTGGGTAGACCAGTTCGTGCTCCGAATCAGTTTTCGTAGCCCACGCTGCGCCTGCTCGCTGGCATGAGTTCGCCATAATGACCGGGCAACGCAGGGATCATGATCGAACTGTCAGACCGCAAATCCAATGCGCGCATCCGGGCCCAGCTCGAGGCCGCCCGCTCGGCCGGAGGCTGGATGCCATGGGCGGGAGCCGCGATCGCCGTGCTGTTATGGGGCGGCGTGGGCGTCTGGCTGGTCGCGACAATGGGTGTCGATGGGATCGCGAAACTGTCTCCCATGGTCCTCGCTGGCGGCGCGGCAGCACTGTTTGCCCCCGGTCTGGCCATGATCTGCGCCGGCGTGATGGCGCGAGAAAGTGCACGTTCATCCAGGGCCAATGCAATCGTCCTGACCTCTGCGCGTCTCCTGCTTGAACCGGCAGAAGCCTCACGTGAGGAAGTCTCCAGTCTTGGCGAAGCGATTACGCTCGAAACACAGGCTCTCAACCGGGCGCTTGCCGAGACACGACAGCGCATCGACGGGCTGAAACACGACATTGAAACAAGCGTCACTTCAGCTCTCAAGGCCGCCGAGATCGTGCGCGCCGACAGCGAAGTTCTGGTCAGCCGGATGGGCTCCGAGCGCGAGGGCCTGACGCAGCTCGCCGAGAACCTGCGCGGACAGGCCGATTCACTTGCCAAGGCGATCCCGCGTCATGCCCAGATCATGGCTGAAGCAACCCGCTCTGCTCAGGATCAGGTGCGTCAGGCCGACTCCACGCTCGACCAGCGCTTGCGCGACATGGCGGAAACCTCCGCCCACCTCGCCCAGCGGATCTCCCAGCTCGACACGATGGGCGCCGAGAGCCGCAAGCGCGCGCAGAACCTCGCCAGCGTGTTGATGCGGCTGGACGAGCAGCTCGTGCAATCGACCCGCATGGTCGAAGCCGCGACCAAGGCTGGCGAGCTTGCGAGCGCCGCCACGAAGTCCACCGCAGAAAGCCTGCGCGACACCGTATCCGACGCGCTCGCATCAGCGCTGAAGGCAACCGAGACGATCAACAGTCGCTCGGCGCAGGCCTCAGAGGACGCGCGCCAATCGATGGCCCTCCTGAGGGAAGCCGGGACGCACGCCGAGGCGACAACGCGCACTGCGGCTCACGCGGCTCGCGCGCATGCCGACGAAACAGAAAAACGCATCAACCAGCTGGCCGATACGCTGTTCAAGACCGCCACACGCGCAACCAACGCTGCCGAGTCCGGTCTCGAACGCGCTCGCACACGTATCGAGAAGGCGTCTCTTCTTCTCGACCGCATGAAGGGCGAAGCTGAGACCAGCTCTGTTGATGACTTGATCCTTGACCCCTCGCCTGCTCCCCAGATCGGCGCACCTTCGACTGCGCCCCAACCGGCCGCTCCGCAGAAGGCCGGCGCCGCAGCCCAGCCGATTTCACTGTCGCAGCCCGCCTATTCGGACCAGCCCTTCCCGCTGTTCGGCGTGCGGCAACCGCCGCCGGGGCCACCCCCGATGGCCTCAGTCCAGGCCGGCCCTGCCTCGCAATCCGCTCCGGTTCAGGCTCCGCCCCAATCGCATACGCCTGCGCGGGATGACTTCATGTTCGGTTCGCCAAAGGCCGCGGACGCATTCGGCGACGAGCTGATCCTGAGCAAGCCGATGGCAGTTCGCCGCGCGCCTGAACACGACCCCTTCTTCGACGACGAAGAGACGCCCAGCGCTTCGTGGCGTGGCTTGCTGTCAGCCATCGACGACGTCGCACCGCACATGCACGATCAATCGGCCGCGATCGTTGATCGTCTCGATCGCGCCGGCGTTCGCCTGCATGCTGTGAAGGCATCAGACCTGCGCCGCATCGCCAACGCGGCCCATCAGGGAGAACGCCAGCGCCGTCGCGCCATCCGCGACACCGCCCCGAGCGAGATCCAGCGAGTGGCGCGCCTTCTCGAAGCGGACCGTGACCTCGAGTACGCTGCGCGTACCTTCGTGGCGTCGGAGGAGTCGGACGCGCTGCGAGTGCTGTCGATGGCCGATCGATCGCGTGAAGACGCGGCACCGCGCCTGTCAGCCTACCTGCTGCTTGACGCAGCGCTGGGCACGCAGATTTAGCGCGCCTGCAAGCGGTATCTACGGTTTGGCCGTGACCGTCTCGGTGACGAACGTAGCAACCTGATCGGCAACCTTCTGAGCAGCAATCGCCAGAGCAGCGGCGCGCGCTCGGGGGGCGCGGTCGGTGGGCGCGCCCTCGGCCAGGAAAGACTTCTGGGCAACCATGCGGCGCGAATTCGAATCCATCACGCTGACCTGCACTTCCGCCCGCACAGGAGCAGTTTCCTTGCCCGCAGAGAGATCGATGACACGCCAGCGAACGTCGAAGTCGACATCAGCGCCAAGTTCGGCCGGCACGGCTTTGCCCGGCCCGCCTGCCTTGGTCAGCGCATTCACAACCGCACTCTGAAGCAGGTGTGGACCACTGTCAGACCAACGCACTTCGCCCAGATAGATGAGTTCCTGCCGGTCGCGCACAGCGATGTCGTTGCCTTCGAAGGCGCGCGAAGAGTCAGGCGTATAAACCGCAACATCAGCCAGAAGCGGCATTACGGGCGCAACCGCGCGGTCCGCAGGTAGTGCGATCAGCGCCGTAGGCACAAACGGCTCCGGCAGGACGGAGATACAACCCGTAACGGCAGCAGCCGAAGCCAGCGTGGCAGCGAGCAGAAGGGATTTCATCGGCTAGCGCTCCACAGGCTGCGGCTGTTGGTATATGAAGCTGCTCGGATCGCGCTCGACCTGAGCCAGCACCGTGCGCAAGCGCGCAATCAGCGTCTGCAGGTCAGCGGCAGAGTTTCCAACCTGGCGAATGGTACGCGTGGCGGCCGGCGTCAGCGACGTGTTGATCTGTTCGACCGTCTGGCTGACATTGGCCATCGCATTCCGCGCTTCGTCCAGCGTCGGATCGAGCTTCTTGAGAACGGTGGATGCATCCGCTGATAGCTGACCGAAATCTGTTGTGAACGCGGTAGCTGCCTTGTCGACAGCAGCGGATGCCGATCCAAGCGCCGCAGCAGCGGTGTTGATGTTATCCAGCGCCTTGGTGGCCTCATCGATGATGCCGTCATCCTCGGCGATCTTGGCCATCGCTCGGTCAAGGCTGGCCAGAGTTGATGTCAGGTGTTTCAGGTTTTCGGTCGAGAGCGTCTCGTTGATCTTCTTGATCGTGTCGCCTGAAACGCCAAGCAGATCCTGCCCCCCCTGGAACAGTTCATCGACGAGTGTGCGACTCGTGGGAATCTGGGGCGTCTCACCATTGGCTCCGACAAGAAGCGGTGCGTTTGGATTCCCGGCCAGGATCTGGATGAAAGTGACCCCCGTAATGCCCATGAAGTTAAGCTGCGCGACGGAGTCGGTCCGCACCGGCGTTTGTGCTTCTACCCGTACGTGCGCGATCACGCGGTTCGGGTCCATGCGGTCGAGCCGAAGGGTCGTAACCTCGCCGACCTTGATGCCATTGAAACGAACCTCGCCGCCTTCCGACAGACCATTCACCGGCCCGTTGAAGATCACGTCGTAGTCCTTGTAGCTGCGGCTGAAGGGGTTCCCCGCGATCCACAGCGTGAACAGGGCGAGTGCTCCTGCAGCGAGGAGTACAAACGCTCCGATCAGAACGTAATTGGCCTTGGTTTCCATGGCCTAATCCTGCCTCACTGCAGCCCGACCACGCGGGCCCGAGAAATATTCCTGAATCCACGGGTTCGGATTTTTGCGAACCTCATCAAGTGAACCAATTGCAAGCACCTTGCCGTCGCTCAACACGGCAATGCGGTCACAGGTTGCAGCCAGAGTGTCGAGATCGTGTGTGACAAGAAAGATGGTTAAGCCCAGGCTGTCGCTCAGTGAACGGACGAGTTCATCAAAGCGCGCGGCTCCGATCGGGTCCAGACCTGCTGTCGGCTCGTCGAGGAAGAGCAGTTCGGGGTCCAGGGACAGAGCGCGCGCGAGAGCCGCCCGCTTGCGCATGCCGCCTGACAGATCGCCCGGGCGCTTGGTTGCCGCTTCAAGTTCAAGACCGGCCAGCCGGATCTTGAGGTCGGCGAGCTCGCGCATCAGTGGCTTGGGTATGCGCGTATGCTCTACCATCGGCGCCATCACGTTTTCCCGCACCGTCATTGTGGAGAAAAGAGCGCCATCCTGGAACATCACGCCCCAACGCCGCTCCACGGCAATTCGCTCGTCACGCGAAGCCTTATCTAGCCGCTGGCCAAACACCTGCACCTCCCCCGCACTGGGCGTGTGCAAGCCAACGATCGAGCGGAGCAGCACCGACTTGCCGGTGCCCGAACCACCGATGACGCCCAGCACCTCGCCGCGACGCATCTCGAGGTCGAGCCCTTCGTGGACGGTCTTCGAGCCGAAGCGATTCACCAGACCGCGCACGCTGACGATGATGTCGTCATTGCGAGCGGCGGTTTTGACGGGCGTGCCACTGATGGCGGCGTCGGTCATACTTTCAACTGGTAGTAGAAGATTGCGAACAACGCATCGAGCGCGATGACGAGAAAGATTGCCTGCACAACGGATGAGGTGGTGCGACGGCCGAGGGATACAACATCGCCTTCGACCAGCAGGCCTTGGCGGCAGCCGACCATGGCGATGACCAGAGCGAACACCGGGGTCTTGATCATGCCGGCCCAGAAATGGATCGGCGGCACGACTTCCTGAAAGCGCGAAATGAACATCTGCGGTCCAATTCCCATGGCGCCCCACGCCGCCATGAGCCCACCGCCAATGCCGGCGATCGTTGCAGCGAAGGTGAGCAGCGGCGTCATGATGACAAGTGCGATCAGGCGCGGGGCGACCAGCGCTTCCATCGGATCGAGGCCGATGATGCGCATCGCGTCGATCTCCTGACGCATCTTCATCGCGCCAAGCTGGGCGGTAAAGGCGCTGTCCGTGCGGCCTGCGAGCAGGATTGCGGTCAGCACAGCGCCGAACTCGCGCAGCATACCGATGCCCACAAGTTCAACAGTAAAGACGGATGCGTTGAACATCGCCAGCAGATTGGCGCCGATGAACGCGATCACCAGGCCGATGAAGAAAGACAGGAAGCAGACAATCGGCAGCGCATCGAGGCCGACGTCCTCCATGATTGCCACGACCGAACGCCAGCGAATGCGGCGGGGATTGAGGATCAGACGCCAGAGCGTCGCCATCGTCTCACCGATGAAGGACAGCAGGCCAAGGAACTCCTCCCAGGCATTTACCGCGCCCCGCCCCGCACGATCGAACAGCGCGATAAGGCCGGGCTGATGAATTGGGTCAGGCGGCGCAGCCGGGCTGGCGATGCGCACCTTGGTCATCAGGCGTTCGAAAGTCGGGTGGTCACCGCGAATCCTGATCGGATCGTCGATGCCTTCCAGCGCGCCGAATGCACGGTCTATCAGATAAGCGCCCGAAGTATCGACGCGCTCCAGATCGGAGACGTCGAGGATCGCGTCGGGGGCAATCTTCGTGTTGCGCAGCTTTTCTTCAACGTCGGTGACGGTCCACACGGTCCAGTCGCCCGCGACGAGAAGCACCTGCTTGCCGTCTTCGGCCGTTTCCACCTGAAAACGTGTTGAATTGATAGCCATCAGCAAGTCTTACCGGATAAACGTATAGGAAACACCAAACGAGGGCCCTTGCGACGCAGTTCTCGTGAAGGTTGCAGCCGCTTCCTCGCCACGCTTCGCAAAGCAGCCCAATAGTGTTTACTTGCTGGAAGGGCTCAGGTTCCGGAAAAACGTATGCGTGCACTGATCATCACTGCTTCGCTGTTGGGGCTTTTGCTGGTGGCGGGGGGGGCGGCGGGGGGGCACAACTCAGTGCCGCTGGAGGCGATGGCGCGGTGGCAGAGCGCCTTCCTGTATGGCTTTGTTCATGTCCTGGCGGCGGCAGTGGCCGCCATGTTACCCTTCCGGAGCAGGCTGCAGTACGCCAGCGGCTGGGCGTTCATCGTCAGTGTACCGATGTTTTCCGGCGTGCAGATCGGGAAGATCATGCTGGGCGGCATAGCCATGACGCCAACGCCGCTCGACGGGCTGTCCTTCCTGGTGCCTTTCGGAGGGGCGGCTTTCATACTGGGCTGGCTGATGCTCGGGCTGTCGGCGGCCCTCGCCCCTAAACAGGGCTAGCTGCCGGCCGTCTGGCTGGCGCCCTCGGCACGGGCCTGCGCAAGATCGTCCGCCGTGGCGCGCGCAGCAGCCAACGCGGAATCGAGCGGGGCGAGTTCCAGCGTGATCTGATACTCGGCGCTAGCGCGCTTGTTTACCTGCACGAGGGCGTCCGAGAATGAATCCCGCGCCTGACGCGCGTGGATCAGGGCGCCCTCGAATGCGGCGACATCGAGCCGCGCCGGATCTCCTGTGTCGAGCAGCGAATGCGCCATCTTGTCGAGGTCCGAGAGCCCCCTGGCAGACGCGTTCATGTCATCCCGCACCCTGCCGACGACGGCGACAGGCGCTGACTTGTCAGCGCCGATGCGTCGCCAGTAGGCGTTGGCGTCCGATGGTTTGCCGCTGAGCATGCCCGCGAGGCTCGCCAGGCTGGCTTCACCGGAAGCAAGTCCCCGGTCCCGCGCCGACTTGTTGAACGCCTCGGCGGCGGCGTGCAGGTCGGACTGGTCCCGGGTGAGGGAAATCTCGGCCGTGATGGGTTCGTCATAAACAGAGACGGTCGCGCAGCCGGCAATCGGCAGGCACGCAACAAGACACAAAACAAGCAGACGCGATTTCGCCACCGAACCCGATCCTGAAAGTTCGTTGCAACTCAGGCTTTTATAGGCGCGCCGCATGCAAAAAACAAACGCTCGCTGAATTGGTTTGACGCAAGGATGATGGCCGGTAGATGAAGCAAGAATGAACGAAGATCGCCCCCGCCGCTCGCTTTACCCGTCCGTCGAACCCCGCAAGACAGGTCGCCTGACCGTCAGCGGGATTCACGAGCTTTACTGGGAGGAAAGCGGACATCCTGACGGATTGCCGGTCATCGCGCTCCATGGCGGGCCCGGCGGAGGTTCCAGTCCGGAGATGCGCCGGTTTTTTGATCCGCGCCGCTACCGCATCATCATGTTCGACCAGCGTGGCTGCGGGCGTTCCACGCCGCACTCCGAGCTGCGCGAGAACACGACGTGGGACCTGGTCCGCGACATTGAGACGCTGAGGGCGCACCTCGGCATCGAGAAGTGGGTGGTGTTCGGCGGCTCGTGGGGCTCCACGCTCGCGCTGGCCTACACAGCGATGCATCGCAAACAGGTGGCGGGCATTCTGCTCCGCGGCGTCTTCCTGCTGACGGAGCATGAGATCCGCTGGTTCTATCAGGAAGGCGCGAGCAACATCTTCCCCGATGCGTTCGATCGCTATCTCGCGCCGATCCCCGAAGCCGAACGCCATGATCTCCTGACAGCCTTCCACAAGCGCCTCACCGGCAAGAACGCATCTGCCCGTGCGGAAGCAGCTGCAGCCTGGGCGCGCTGGGAGGGCGAGACGCTCTCCATCCAGGGACCCAAACAGCGGCCGCCGCGCTTCGATGAAGCCGACTTTCTAGACGCATTCGCGCGTATCGAGTGCCACTATTTCTTCAACAAGGGCTTCTTCGAGAAGGACGGCTGGCTGCTGGAGCAAGCCGCCAAATTCGGCGACCTGCCCGGCATGATCGTGCACGGCCGTTATGACGTGGTGACGCCGCTGGATTCCGCCTGGAAGCTGCACAAGGCCTGGCCGAAGTCGCAGCTCAAGATCGTGCCGGACGCGGGACACTCATCACTTGAGCCGGGCATCATCAGCGAGCTGGTGAAGGCGAGCGACTGGCTGGCGGAAAAGCTGGGGTGAGAGAAGGTCGGAGCAAGGCCTGAGGGTTGTCCCGGTGATTTGATCGGGGAGATAAACACAAGCGACGAACGCCGAACGCGTCGCGCAACCAGACAAGATCCCGGCGGTCCCAGATCAATCAGTTGTTGTCAGGGCCGCGTCCACAAGCTTTGACGCACCTGCTGCGTCCAGCTTCTCGCGGATACCCAGCACCAGGATCACGCCGATCGCGATCGGTATCACCCAGCGGATCAGCACGCTCCAGATGCGGAAAAAGGGCATGCCCATTTCGGCCTGCATCATCTTCTTCTCGATGACCCAGCCGGCGAAGATCGCCATCAGGAAACCGCCCAGTGGCATCAGCAGAGATGAGGCCACGAAATCGACGAAGCCGATGTATTCGCGGCTGTAGACGTAACCAGCGCCGATGACGAAGACCGCAAAGCCCACGCCGAGCGCTGCACCCCATCGGGTGACACCTGTGCGCTCATCGAGCCAGGAGACGGCGACCTCCAGCAGCGCGATTGAGGAGGCGAGCGCTGCGAAAAGCGCCAGAAGGAAGAATGCGCCGCCAACGGCAGCGCCGAACGGCATCTGGGCAAGACCGATCGGAAGATTCACGAACAGCAGACTGAACCCTGCGCTCGGCTCGCTGCCGACTGCGAACACCAGCGAGAAAACGACGACCGCCGCCACCAGCGCCACCGCTGTATCCGCCAGCGCGACTATGGCTGACGAGCGCGGCAGATCCGCATCGGTCTTAAGATAGGCGCCGTAGGTGATCATAACGGCAGCGCCAACGCCTGTTGCGAAGAAGGACTGCGCCAGCGCATCGAGCAACATCGAGAACGAGAAATCCTCGGCGCGGACGCGCGTGAGGAAGGACATCGCCTGTCCGAATGCACCTTCTGCGATACCGAAACCAAGCAGTATGAGCAGGACGAAGATGAAGACCGGCATGAGCAGCGTCGAGGCGCGCTCGATACCGCGCTTCACGCCACGGCCGACGACGACGACGGCTGCGCCAATGAACAAGGCCAGATAGACCAGCAGCATCGGCAGGTTGGCGCGTGACGTCACATCTTCGAATCGCGCCTGCGAGGCGTCGATCGAGGCAAGGTCAGCCGAGAAGGCGCCCGACACCGCAAAGGGGATGTAGGCCATGAACCAGGCCGAGACGACGCAGTAGAATGTCAGGATGAAGAAGGCAGACAGCATGCCGAGCCAGGCGACGCCGCCCCACAATTCGCTCTTGCCGGACGCGCGTGCAAGCGCCTGCACGCTCTCCACGGCGGAATGACCCGAGCGGCGCCCGATGGCGTATTCAGCGACGAGCAGAGGAAAAGCGATCAGGCCGAGGCACAGCAGGTAAGCCAGTACGAAGGCCCCGCCGCCATTCTCGCCCGTGGTGTAGGTGAAGCGCCAGATGTTGCCGAGGCCGACGGATGATCCGACGGCGGCCATGATGAACCCGAAACGGGAAGACCAGGTCTCACTCTTGCGGTCGACCCGCCCGGCGATCGTCATGACTTAGCTACCCCGTGCCCTGCCCCGTTTGCGCCCGCTATCCGGCCCCCACATCGGCCCGACGCCTGCGCCGGACTCAGAACAGCCCGCGAAGGGTCATATCGTTCGTACGGTTGAGGTGTACAGCCATCAACAACCCGAAGCCGACCATAACCGTGACAATAGCCGTGCCGCCATACGAGATCAGCGGCAAGGGTATGCCCACGACCGGAAGCAGGCCGATAACCATTCCGACGTTGATTCCGACGTAAAGCATCAGGGTCGAGACGAAGCCCGCGGCCGCCAGCCCCCCGAACGAACTTCGGGAGGAGCCGGCAATATTCATCCCCTGCACGATCGCAATCGCCCAAGCGGCCAGCAGGACGAGCGAGCCGGCAAAGCCGAACTCCTCCGCCACAATGGTGAAGATGAAGTCGGTGTGCTGTTCGGGGATGTATTCCAGCTCCTTCTGGGCGCCTTCCATGAAGCCCTTGCCGGCCAGCCCGCCCGAGCCAACGGCGATCATGCCCTGTTGCAGCTGGTAGCCGGCGCCGAGCGGATCCGCCTCGGGATCGAACATCGTGTGGATGCGGTCGCGCTGATAGTCATGCAGGCCGAAGAAGTAGACGACAGGCGTCATCACCAGAATCAGCGCCATCACTGCCGCAATGATGCGGAGGCTGAGGCCTGCGAAGAAGATCACGGCGCAGCCTGTGCCGAGGATCATCAGCGAGGTGCCGAGGTCAGGCTGTACAAGGACGAAGCCGACAGGCGCCGCCACCATCAGCAAGGCGACAAGGTGTATCCATTGGCTGTTTCGGCCGGAGGAGAACATCTGGTGATAGAAGCGCGCGAGTGCGAGCGGCACGGCGATCTTCATCAGCTCGGACGGCTGCAGTGTCAGCGGTCCGATCGTGAGCCAGCGTTGCGAGCCGTTCACGATGTTGCCCGCCACTTCGACGCCCACGAGCAGGATCATGCCGATGATGTAACCGGGATAGGCCAACGACGCCCACATGCGCAGCGGCAGCAACGCCACGACAATCGCCACACCCAGCATCAGGACGAAGCGCCAGAGATGAGCGATGGCATAGCTGGCGTCGATTTTCAGCGAGCCTGTTTCGAGATCGTGCGCGCTCGAGCCTGCGGAGAACAGGATCAGCGACCCGAACATGGCCAGCGCCACAATAGTCAACAGCAGGAACCAGTGTAGCTGGGTCAGCTTATAGAGCAGCGAGTCCTTGCGGATGATCATGTCGGCTTCGCCTTGGCGTCTGCAGCAGCCAGATCACGCGACTGGGGCACGAACGGCTTCTTCGCGCCGGTGTCATACTTCAGCGCATGCGCAAGCAGGTCGCGTGCGATCGGCGCTGCAAGGCCGGAGCCCGAAACGCCGTGCTCAAGGACGACGGCGACGGCATAGCGGGGCTTGTCGGTCGGCGCGTAGGCGATGAAGAGCGCGTGGTCGCGCAGCTTCCACGGCAGCTTGTCGTTCTTGATCGCCTCGCCGCGCGAGTTTCGCTCGGAGGCGTGGATGACGCGGACCTGCGCCGTGCCGGATTTGCCGGCCATGTGTGCGCCGGTATAGGGCGCGGGCAGTTCGTTGTTGGGATCGACGCTGCCACCCTTGAGATAGCTGAACGCCGTGCCGCCCGGCTCGGACGTGACGGCGAACATGCCACCGCGCACGGCTTCGAGGACGCCGGGCTGGAACTGGCCGATCGGTGTGATTTCGGCGTCCGGCACCTTGATGCCGCTGGCGATCACGGTGGGGTTAGGCGCCGCTGCGCCACCCGCGATGCGTGCGCACATCACGGCAAGCTGGAAGGGCGAGGCTGTGACATAGCCCTGCCCGATCGCGGCCGAGATCGTGTCGCCGGCATACCATTGCTCTCCAATGACCTTCCGCTTCCACGCGTCGTTCGGAACCGATCCGGCCTTGCCGCCGGTGAGGCCGAGTTCATAGCGGTGGCCAAGGCCGAAGCGCTTGGCGACGTCGGCGATCGCCTCGATGCCTGTCTTCTCGGCCGCATGATAAAAGTAACAGTCGCACGACTTCTGCAGACCTTGGTGCAGGTTGACGCTGCCATGCCCTTCGGGGCGCCAGCAGTTGTAAAAACGATTGTAGTACCAGGCCTTGCCTGAGCAGCGCACGGTATCGTCGGGGCTCATCGCGCCGCTCTCAAGAGCAGCAGCGGCAACGACTGTCTTGAAGGTCGAGCCCGGCGGGTACACGCCGTCATAGGCCTTGTGGTAGAGGGGGTTCTTCTCATCCTCGCGCAGGGCCTTGTACGGGCCGGATGCGATACCGCTGACGAACAGGTTGGGGTCGGCGGCCGGCGTCGACATCATGCAGACGACTTCGCCGCTCGCCACGTCGATCATCACGGCACTGCCGGCCTCCGCGCCAAAACGCTGGATGGCGTAGTTCTGCAACTCTGCGTCGAAGGACAGCACAACGTCAGTCCCCGGCGTGCCGCTGAGATCTTCACTCGGCAGGCGGTCGATCACGCGGCCGGTGGCATTTTTCAGGAGGCGGATCCTGCCGGGCTCGCCCTTCAGCTGCTGCTCGCCATAGGCCTCTATGCCCTGCTTGCCGACGCGCATGGCGGGGTGGCGATAGAGACGGCGAATGGCTGAGGCGCGCGCCTTTCCGGCTTCGGATTCGAGCGCCTCGCCGGCCGCATCCAGCTCGAGCTTGATCTTCTGCTGGATGTCCGCCTCGTTGGCTTTCTGGACATAGCCGATGGTGTGATAGAACGCAGCCTGCAGTGGGTAAGAGCGCAATTCACCGACCTCGGCGCTGACGCCCGCGAGTTCCGGCGCCATCACGTTGACCTGCGCGAACTCTTCCCAGGTGAGGTCGTCCGCGATCAGGATGTCACGGTGCGCAGGCGGCGTCGTCGCATCCTGCAGCAGCGAGCGCATCTTGTTGTCGCTGAGGCGGAGCTGGCGACCGACACGTTCGATCACGCTGGCGATTTCCTCCGGCTTCGTGCCGGCGACTTCAGGACGCAGCGTCACATAGAAATTGCGCTTCGACCCGGCGAGCACGCGGCCATTGCGATCATAGATCGTCCCGCGGTGCGGCGGAGCAGGCTCCAGCTGGATGCGCACATCGCGCGCCTTGGCTTCGAACTCCGCCTGACGGAAAAGCTGCAGCTCGGCGAGGCGCACGACGAGACCGCCGAACACCACAGCTCCACCGCCAAGAAAGATCATACGACGGGACGGAAATGAGTTCTTCCAGTCGCGGTTCATCGTCTGGCCACCCTGATGCTGGCAGGTAGGATCACGAAACGTACAATCGGATAGAGAAGCGCCGTCATGATGAAGTCGCCCGTAAGTGCGCCGCGCGCAAATCCGGGATGACCTGCGATGCTGCCGGCGATGCCAAGAGCGATGCTTGCAGCGATGAAGCCGCCCATCACCGCGATCGCTTCGGCACCGACGACGGGAATGGGCGGCTGCCGGTCCCACGCGATGAGCGCGACGCCATAGGCGCAGAGCAGCGCCAGCGGCCAGGCGCCGAGCGGGGCCTCGCCCATGTAGTCCATCGCAACCCCCAGCATGATCAGGCAGCCGGCGACCCACACCGACAGGCCGAACGCAGCAAGACCCGCAGCAAGCCACAGACCCGCTATGGGCCACCACAGCGTCACCATGCCTGCATGCATGCCGAACGCCGTCGTCAGTCCGGCCAGGACGACAAGCAGCAACACCCAGATGCGCCACGCAGTCCTCATTCACGACCTCCGGTCGGAACGGGCGTAGCAGGCGTTGTCGTCGCGGGAGTCGTGACAGGCGTCGTAGCCGCCGCTGGCTTGGCGGGCACAAGAGCCGCCACCGGCACACTGACAGTGCGAAGTGTCGAGACCGTATTCTCTTCGACGCCGCCAAGCGGCGGCACGAGGTCGGGCGAGGCGAAATCAGGAGGAGGCACGAGACGGACGAAATCGACCGGGCCAACGTCCATCGCAAGATCGATGCGCCAGTCTTCGCCGACCTTGCGGGCGGTGCCGACGCGGACGCCGAGCGGCATCTTTCCGTCGTCGCCCGACGTCACCCAGACTTCGCCGGGGATGATCTGGTCCGGAGTTTCCGGCTCAAGCAGGCGCGCGCTCGACCCGTTATCGCCGACGAGCAAGGCGCGGTCGCCCGACTTGGTGCCCATGACCGGGATGCGGCTGGCAAAGTCGGTCAGCAGCAAGACGCGGGAGGTGTATTCGCCGACGCGCACCACGCGACCGACAAGGCCGTGTTCGTTGATCGCGGCAAAGCCTTCGCGAACCCCGTTGGACGCGCCGGCATTGGCGATCTTGGAGGCGGCAAAGGGTCCGTTTTCTTCGGCGACGACGCGGGCCGTCACCGCCTGCCCCTGTGTCTCACCGACGAGATCGAGCAGCTGCTCGTATCGCTCCATGCGGAGCGCCATCGTCTCGGCGAGGTCCTTCCAGCGGTGAAGGTCGCGAACTTCGCCTTCGAGCTGTGCGATCTGGGCTTCGTCCTCGGGGCTGCGGCCGAAGCCAAGCGACCATCCGGCCAATCCAGACGCGAAACCTGCCAGGCTGGCGGTCGTTCCGTCCATGGAACGGCGTGAGGCGTCGATGCCGGAGCGAACCGTCGATGACGTCTGAATGGCGAGCGCGCCGACCATGGCTATGCCCAGGCCGACGACCACCGCCCGCGCGCCTACGCGCGGCTGACCGGACCGTCTGTTACCGTACCAGGCCATCTTGGCTCCTCGCGGACCGCGCAGTCCAGCGCTTCAGCCGGAAGCCTAGACCTCCGGCGCCAGCACGCCTCTCATCTTATCTAGATTCTCTAACACTTTACCCGAGCCAAGCACGACGCATTTCAGCGGATCTTCAGCCACTGTGACCGGCAAACTCGTACGTTCACGGAGCACCACGTCAAGATTGCGCAGCAGCGCGCCGCCGCCTGTCAGGACGATGCCCTTGTCGACGATGTCGGCGGCGAGTTCCGGCGGCATCGCTTCGAGCGCCGTTTTCACCGAATCGACGATCTGCGTGACCGGTTCCGCCAGGGCCTTGGCGACCATAGCCTCGGTGATTTCGATTTCCTTCGGCACGCCGTTCATCAGGTCACGGCCGCGGATATCCAGCGACATCCCCTTGCCGTTCTCGGGAGCTTTTGCGGTGCCGATTTCCTTCTTGATCCGTTCGGCCGAGGCCTCACCGATCAGCAGGTTCTCTTCGCGACGGAGGTAGTTTACGATCGCATCGTCCATCTTGTCGCCGCCGACCCTTACCGAACGCGAATAGACGAGACCGCCGAGCGAGAGCACGGCAACCTCGGTCGTTCCGCCACCGATATCGACCACCATCGAGCCCGATGGCTCGTCGATCGGCAGACCGGCGCCAATCGCGGCGGCCATGGGTTCGTAGATGAGGTGGACCTGGCGGGCGCCGGCCATCTGGGCCGACTGGTGGATGGCGCGGCGTTCGACCGGGGTTGCGCCAGCGGGAACGCAGATGATGATGATCGGCGCGATAAAGGAGCGACGGACCTGCACCTTCTGGATGAAGCGCTTGATCATTTCCTCGGCAACTTCGAAGTCGGCGATGACGCCATCCCTCATGGGCCGAACCGCTTCCATGTAGATCGGCGTCTTGCCAAGCATCATCTTGGCTTCCTTGCCGACAGCGTGAACAACCTTGCGGCCATTCTGGTTCACATAGGCAACGACTGAGGGTTCATCGAGCTGGACGCCGTGACCCTTCACGTAGACCAGAGTGTTAGCGGTGCCCAAGTCGATCGCCATGTCCGTGGACATCAGGCTGAAGAGTTTGCCGAACATAGCCTCAAGGCTCCAATCGCATCGACTCGGCGTGCGAAGATTCTCACAGCTCCCCGATACAGGTCTCGTCTTTCAAAATCGCTAACGCAATAGGTATGGGTCAGTGCGTATGACAATAAACAGCGAATGACGGAACGAAGCGTATCGCACAGATTCAAGGCACGCATTGGGATACGGATCAGTCGATTTGAGATCGGGAGGTGGCATGCCTTGCCTGTGAACCCACAGCATCAGCCGGGACGGATCGTACCCCGGGCGAATCGAGGAAACTTCGAAGCCCCTCTTGCCAGCCACGCTTGGGAAGCGCCTAAGGGGATCGTCCGATGAGATTGCATACTTCCTTGTCAGCCCCTCCCCACCTTTCCCATGAACGAAACAACTGCTGAGAATGCTCCCGACGGGGGTCACCCGGAACGCTTCGCTGCGTTCAGGCACCGATCGTTCGTGCTCTACTTTCTCGCCCGGGTTTTCACGACATTCGGCGCGCAGATCCTGTCGGTGGCGGTGATCTGGCACATCTACGAGCTGACCAAGTCCGCGCTCTACACGGGACTGGTCGGGCTGGTTCAGTTCCTGCCTCTCGCACTGCTTGTGCTTGTCACGGGGACAGCAGCGGATCAGTTCGGCCGCAGGATGATCATGGGCCTGTCGATTATCCTCGCTGCGGCATGCGCGGCCGCGATGGCGTTGTTCTCCGCAACCGGAATGATCTCTGCCTGGCTGATGCTAGGCGTCCTGGTGGTGTTCGGAATTGCGAGAGCATTTCTCGGTCCGGCGTCGTCGTCCCTCGTCGTGTCGTTGGTGCCGACGCATGACTTTGCAAACGCCGTGACCTGGAACTCTTCCGCCTGGCAGGGCGCGACGATTATCGGCCCTGCTGCAGGCGGGCTGCTGCTCGGCCTCGGCGAGCCGGGGTTCGCGAACTGGCTGGCGGGTTCAGGACAGCCGGACCTTGCGAATCTGCTCAACGGGCATGGGCCGGAGATCGCGTACATTACTGCTTTCATCTTCATGCTGCTTGGCGCCGTTCTGGTCTTCGCGATGCCGAAGCCCCAAAAGGCGCCGGCGAAGGAACGCCCCACCCTCTCCAACATGCTGGAGGGCTTCCGTTTCATCTGGAAGCAGAAAGTTATCCTCGGCGCCATCTCGCTCGACCTGTTCGCCGTGCTGATGGGCGGGGTTATTGCCCTGCTGCCGATCTATGCGGAGGAGATCCTGAACCTCGGCCCCGAGGGCCTCGGCTGGTTGCGCGCTGCGCCGGGCATCGGCGCGATCATCACCGCCGGTTTCCTGGCGGCATTCCCGATCCGCGATCATGCCGGAAAGATCATGTTCCTATGCGTTGCACTGTATGGCCTGTTCACGCTGATCTTCGGCATGTCGACGCTGGCGTGGCTGTCGATCCTTGCGCTCGCCCTGCTCGGCGCCGCGGACATGGTGAGCGTGGTGGTGCGCGAGACCTTGCTGCAGCTGTGGACGCCGGATGAGGTGCGTGGCCGGGTCAACGCGGTGAACTCTGTGTTTGTCTCGGCGTCCAACGAGCTCGGCGAATTCCGCGCCGGGACAATGGCGCATGCGATCGGGGCGGGCGCGGTGGGTGCTGTTCCAGCGGTTGTCATCGGCGGCGTTGGAGCCATTATTGTCGCAGGCGGCTGGGCGTGGATGTTCCCGCAATTGCGGCGCGCGCGGCGGCTGGATGGTTCGGACGTTGTGAACCCGAGTTGAGGGAGATCTGGGTGGCTTACTGGCTCGTGAAATCCGAACCGGACGTCTTTTCGTGGGATGACCTCGTCAAGGCCGGGAAGAAAGGCACCGCCTGGACCGGCGTGCGCAATCACGGGGCTAAGCTGCATCTGATGGCGATGAAGCCGGGCGAGAAGGTACTTTACTACCACTCGAACGCGGACAAGGCCGTGATCGGCGTAGGCGAAGTCGTGAAGACAGCTTACCCTGATCCGACGGCGGAAAGCGGCCCTTGGGTGTCGCCGGATATCCGCGCGCTCGAGAAGCTGAAAACGCCGGTGACGCTGGCCGATGCGAAGACTGATCCAGCGCTCAAGGACATGGTGTTGATCAACAATTCGCGCCTGTCCGTGCAGCCCGTGACCGAGGCGGAGTGGAAACACATCAGCAAGCTGGGTGGCTTCAAAGCCTGATCTTCCGCGCACAACCTATGGTCTGGATGAAGACGGGATCGTGACTCACCACCATAAGTGCGCCGTCATAGGCGATGAGCGCCTTTTCGATCACCTCGATGGAATCGATGTCGAGGTGGTTGGTGGGTTCGTCGAGCAGCAGGAGTTGCGGCGGGGTCGCGCTCGCGAGAAGGATGGACATCGAGAGGCGAAGGCGTTCGCCGCCGGACAGTGTGCCGACGATCTGGTGCGCTTTCTTGTTGCGGAAGGCAAAGCGGGCGAGCGCAGCATAGGCGGCGTTGTCATCGAGCTCCGGGTTTTCAGCGCGCATGTTCTGGAGCAGCGTCAGCGTATCATCGAGCGTGTCTGCGTGCTGGTCGAGCATGGCGATGCGACCGTCGAGACGACGGACTGATCCGGACGCGGGCGCGCGATCACCGGTTATGAGCTTCAACAGCGTCGACTTGCCGGCGCCATTTCCGCCCGCGATGTGAATGCGCTCGGGACCTGTTACCTTGAACGTGAGCGGACCGAACAGGACGCGGCCGCCAGCTTCGGACAAAACGTCCTCGAAATGCAGCACGAGTTTCTGCGACGGCAGGTTGACGCTCGGCGCGACGACGTTGAGGGGTACGATAACTTCGAATTGTGCCTTTGCTTCATCAAGCGCTTCGTTCGCTGCGGAGAGCTGGCGGTCAGCCAGCCGATTGGCGGCGCCTTGCGAGGCCTCGGCGCGGTCCTGCTTGAAGTCCAGCATCATCTTGCTCTGCCCGGCCTTTGCGCGACCTGCCTTGCCGGCGGCGTCCTTGCGCGCCTTCATCTCGCGCTGCAATTGCACCTGATCCTTGACGCGGCGCAGGTCGACCTCCGCCTTGTCGAGCGCGCCAGCTGCGGCCGCACGACGCGCTTCGCGTGCTTCTGCAAACGCCGACCAGCCGCCGCCGAAGACTGTGATGCCGATGGGCGTCAACTCGACGATGCGGTCGACATGTTCCAGCAGGTCGCGGTCATGGCTGGCGACAAAGGCGGCTCCGCGCCATTCGTCGATCAGGGTGAGGATCGCCGCCCTGCCCGGTCCGTCGAGATTGTTGGTCGGTTCGTCCAGGAGCAGGATGTCGGGCGCTTCCAGCCACAGGCGTGCGACAGCGATGCGCGTGCGCTCGCCACCGCTGAAGCCCCTGATCGTGCGGGTAAGATCGCGCTCGGGGAGATCGACCTTGGCCAGCGTTTCGGCAATGCGGTGCTCCAACGTCCAGTCGGCTTCGGCCATGTCATCGGCTGTGCCTTCGCCAAGGGCGAGGCGCTCGAGACGCGCGAGGCCGTCGGTGACACCCAGGGCCTGCGCGAGCGACAGCGAGTCGTCCGGCCAGCGCTGCGCGAGTTCGCCGACGCGGCCGGCGATGCCGATGGAACCAGACGCGGGCTCGCCCCGCCCTGCGATCAGCGACAGCAGTGTGGACTTGCCCGAGCCGTTACGGCCGACGAGGCCGACGCGCTCGGGACCTATCGCGAGTGTGAGGTCTTCGAACAAGATGCGGTCGCCAGGCGTTTTGGCGGCGACGCGATCGAATGTGATGGAAGGAAACATGGGCACACAGAAGCAGGAGTGGAAACGGCGCGCGAGATCAGGCGGGTTTCGACAGCTTCATGTGCGTGAGCTCAAAGGTTGGCGCGTGTGTGCGGGACGAAGAGAGAAAAGTCAATGTTGAGCGCGCGGGTGCAATCTCGCGCGCCGGGAGGCCGGCGGGTTTGCGTCCTGGTTTCCCGCATGTTCCTGCGGGCAAGTGTCTGAGCGTGTTGGAGAAGATCTTTCGGCGTCCGCCGAATCTACGCGCCCGCCTTCCAGCAGAACGGGGCGTAACTCGGCAGGCGGCCGTTCGCGTTGACGGCTTTGCGTACGGTGATAATAGCCCGCACATGCCCACGATGCTCAACACGCAGCAGCAATGTCAGGCGCGACATAAGTCGGCTTGCGCTGGTGTGCGTGGAGGACAGGGCTTCTAGTCCCCCTCCGACATCAAGCCTCGCCAACGCGGCGGGGCTGTCCCTTTGCAGGTCCGCCGGATTTCACAAA
The DNA here is from genome assembly GCA_040398425.1 of Hyphomonadaceae bacterium. GTDB lineage: Bacteria > Pseudomonadota > Alphaproteobacteria > Caulobacterales > Hyphomonadaceae > UBA7672. The sequence goes on along the minus strand of JBBATZ010000002.1, from coordinate 87,991 downwards.
GGACAGACGATGACTTCCCTGAATGACACAGACATTGAACGGATCGTGCATGGTGTGATCGCGCGCACCTTGCCCAAGGCGGAGTGGACGCATGCAGCGCATTTTTCGGCGGCGCTATGGATCATCACGCAGCATGGCGATGACGGGGCGCGCGTGATGCCGGGCCTGATCCGCGCGTACAACGAAGCGACGGGAACGCCGAACACGGACACGAGCGGATATCATGAGACGATCACCCTCGCATCTTTGCGCGCGGCGCGGAGTGTGCTGCAGGCGCATGAGGGCGCGGCGTTGTCGCGCGTGCTGGAAGCGTTGATGGCGTCGGATTTCGGCAAGTCGGGATGGCCGCTGGTCTACTGGCGGAAGGAGACGCTTTTCTCGGCCGAAGCGCGGCGCGCGTGGGTGGAGCCGGATGTGCAGGAGTTGGGGTTTTAAGCCAAGGGCGGCTGCCCCCACCGTCTTGCGCCTTCGGCGCAATCCACCTCCCCCGCGCTGCGCACGAGGGAGGAAAGACGCGAATGACTAGGCCGCGGCTCCTGTCGCCTTGGCGCGGCGGACGTCGAGCTTGTTGAGGGCGTGGACATAGGCGCGGGCGGAGGCAACGAGCGTATCCGGGTCGGAGGCCTTGCCGGTGGCGACGAGGCCCTGCTCTGTCAGACGCACGGAGACGGTGGCCTGCGCATCGGTGCCTTCGGTGACGGCGCTGACCTGGTAGAGTTCCAGCACAGCCATGTGTGGGCAGAGCTGGCGGATACCATTGAACACGGCATCGACGGGGCCGTTGCCGGTGGAAGTGGTCGCGCGCGGTTCGCCGTCGATGACGAGTTCGATGTCGGCAGTCTGCGGGCCATCGGTGCCGGCGACGACTTTCAGGCGCTTGACCGTGATGCGCTCCTGCTTGCCGGACATCTGCTCATCGACGAGTGCGATGATGTCTTCGTCGAAGACGTGCTTCTTCTTGTCGGCGAGATCCTTGAAGCGCTTGAAGGCGTCGTTCAGGGCTGCGGGCTCGAGCACGTAGCCCAGTGATTCCAGCTTGTCGCGGAAAGCGTTGCGGCCGGAAAGTTTGCCCATGATCAGCGAGGTGGATGGCACGCCGACGTCTTCGGGCTGCATGATCTCGTAGGTCTCGCGATTCTTCAGCATGCCGTCCTGGTGGATGCCGCTTTCATGCGCGAAGGCGTTCTTGCCGACGATGGCCTTATTGTACTGCACAGGGAAGCCGGTGATGGACGAGACCATTTTGGAGGCGCGTGCGAGCTTCTGCGTGACGACCTCGGTGTAGAACGGCATCGAGTCGCCGCGCACTTTCAAGGCCATGACGCATTCTTCGAGCGCGGCGTTGCCAGCGCGTTCGCCCATGCCGTTGATGGCGCACTCGATCTGGCGGGCGCCGTTGATGACGCCGGCCAGTGAGTTCGCGACAGCGAGGCCGAGGTCGTTGTGGCAGTGGGTCGACCAGATGACCTTGTCGGAGTTCGGGATGTTCTCGATCAGGCGGCGGAACAGCTCGCCATATTCGGTCGGGTGCGAATAGCCGACCGTATCGGGCACGTTGATGACCGTGGCACCGGACGAGATGGCCACGTCGATCGCCTTGCAGAGGAAATCGAACTCTGTGCGGGTGGCGTCTTCGGCAGACCATTCGACATCGCCAGCATACTTGCGGGAGTGCGTGACGGAGGCGCCGATGGCTTCAAGGACGGCGTTGGGGCCCATCTTCAGCTTGTGCTTCATGTGCACAGGGCTGGTGGAGATGAAGGTATGGATGCGGGGGTTCTTGGCTTTGCGGAGCGCCTCCCCTGCCCTGTCGATATCGGTAAGCGTGGAGCGGGCCAGCGTGCAGATCGCCATATCCTTCGCCAGTTCGGCGATCTGGCTGACGCACTGGAAGTCACCTTCGGAGGAGGCCGCGAAACCGGCCTCGCAGATGTCGACCTTCATTTCCTGCAGCAGTTCGGCGAGTTCGAGCTTCTCGCGCAGGGTCATCGAGGCGCCGGGCGATTGTTCGCCGTCACGCATCGTGGTGTCGAAGATGAGTACGCGGTCTTTGCCTGCGTTGGTGTTCGGAGGGGGGGGGGTCATCGGGGTCGTCCTGTCAGCTCTTTGTCGGAGGGTGCTTGTGTTCGAACCCCTGGACGCGCGACCCGCGGAGCTATGCCCGGATCACAAACGCGCCCAGGGGCTGCTAAGCAGCCCCGTCAGGGAAAGAAGAAGGGTGAGAGCCCGTCCGCGCATGATTGTTCTATGATCGGAGCGGTCGTTTGCGTCAAGTCGCAGGTATTTCAGTCCCGCCAGCGAACAAGAATTGGATGAACCTACCCTTTCGGGTAATGGACGTGGAAATCTGACCCCCGGCCCGAACAGGCTCAGGGCCCAGCCTGATCCGGCTGGACGGTGGGGGTCGGCTCGGCTTTCTGCAGGTCCGGCTCGTCGTTGACAGCGCGGCGGGCGGCGATGGCGACCGAGATCCAGATGGCGACCACGGTGATGCCGCCCCCTATGGCGAGCATTAGGCCGCCGCCCATGGCCGACAGCACCGACTGGCCCAGCAGGGCGACGATCAGGATTTTCGGGATCGACCCGACGATGACGCCCGCCGTGTAGCGCCAGAAATTGGCCTGGCTGGCGCCGAAGGCCATGTTGACGACGACGGCAGGGGCGGTGGGGACGGAGCGGACGATCAGGCTGGCGAGGAAGTCGTTCTTGCCGATGAAACGTGACAGCCGGTTCACCGTATCGCCGCCGTAACGCTGGACAAGGGAATGGCCGCCGAAGCGGCCGATATAGAAGTGGATCCAGGCCGACACGATGGTGCCGATCATGGCGTAGGTGCAGCCCAGCCACGGCCCGAACGCGACCACGCAGGCGCCGAACAGCACGAACTGCGGCGCAGCCAGAAAGCTGGTGATGTTGAACAGCAGAACGGTCATGGGCAGGCCCCACGGACTGTTCCGCAGGTCGACCAGTTGCTGGTCCATATGGTCGGCAAGGCCGGTGACGCTGGCGAGGACGATCATGCCGATAACGCCGGCCAGCAGGGCCAGCGACACCCAGATGGTGCGCCAGACCTTCGCGTCCATATTGTTGATGAAGGCGCCGAGCTTGCTCATGGACGGCCCAAATGCTCCCTCAGGAAAGCCGCGTCAAGAATCGGTCACTGTCCTTGGGGTATGCCCTCGACAGACGCCACAGGGATGAGCAAGGTTCCGCCCATGAAACCCTCACGAATTCTCGCGACATTTGCCATGGTGCCGATGCTGGCGCTGTCTGCCTGCGGCACACTGGGGGAAGCTGGGGGTAGTGCCGGCGGCTGGGCCTATCCCTCGCTGGGCCATCAGAAACCCATCATCATTGGCCATCGCGGCGCATCAGGCGCCCTGCCCGAGCACACGATCGAATCATACCTGCGGGCGCTGAACGATGGCGCCGACTGTATCGAGCCCGATCTCGTGCTGTCCAAGGATGGCGTACTGATGGTGCGTCACGACACCTACCTGTCCAGCACGACCAACATCGCGTCCAAGCCGGAATTCGCCAAGCGCAAGCGGCGCTCGACCGATCCGGAATATGCCGGACGCGATGACTGGTGGGTCTCAGACTTCACAGCGGCCGAGCTGAAAACGCTGCGCGCGGTGCAGTCCTTCCCAGGACGGTCGAAAGTTTTCGACGGGCTGTATCAGATCCCGACCTTCGACGAGGTGCTGGCGCTCGCAACGTCGCGCAAGACGGTCGCCGACAAGCCTGTATGCGTTTATCCGGAAGCCAAGTCGCCCGCGTATTTCGCGAGCGTGGGTCAGCCGGACATGGCGGAAAAGATTCTCGCAGCGCTGGAAAAACATGGCCTCGCCGCCAAGGGCTCGCCGATCTTCATCCAGTCATTCGAGCCGGACTTCGTGCAGAAGATCAACGGCATGACCGAGTTGTCGGTTGTGATGCTTGTGTCAGACAAGGCGGGGCTTGATGCGGCGATGGCCAAACCCGGCGCGCCGTTCTGGGACGGGCTGGGTCCGAACCTCGCCATGCTGATCGGCGCGGACGGCAAATCGACGGGCGTGGTGGAAGCTGCGCACGCCAAGGGCATCATGGTGCATCCGTGGACATTCCGCGATGACGCGCCGCCAGTGAAGGGCGAGCCAGTCGAGATTGCGATCAAGCGCTATCTCGCGCTGGGCCTGGACGGTTTCTTCACCGACTTCCCGATCACCGGGTACAAGGTCAGGAACGAGATCGAGTTCGGCGGCTGACGGCGGGAACGGTCCGGCGGTAGCTGTTGACGATCACACCGACACCGATCGGCAGGGAGCCTGCGTGATCGAAGGTGGAGCGGGTTTCGACGTTTGCGAAATGTGGCCCGCCCTGCCCGAGGGCGACTGGCACGACCGCGCCTTCGATCATGTCGATGAGATTGTGCTTTAGGAACTGGCCAGCCGTGACGCTGCCGCCGAAGAGCCAGATGTCGGTGTCGAGATCCTGTTCGGCCATGCGCGCGCAGGCGTGCGAGTCCCTGCGCTGGATCGCCGGTGTGGGCCTCGATTGTCTGAGGGCCAGCGAGAATGGGACGCGAGGTCATCACCAGCGCCGGCGTCTTGCCCCACATCCAGCCGCCCCTGCCGATGGCCTGATCATAGGTAGCGCGCCCGACGATGATGCCGCCGATCTGCTTCATCCAGTGGCTGATGAAGCCCATCGCGACCTTGCCATAGGGCTCGAGCCATTCGGTTGAGCCGGCAGTGGGGGCGATGAAACCGTCGAGCGAGACGGCGACGTGATAGCGGACCAGATGCATGCGCGCCTCTGCGAGCTTGAGACGGCATCAGGTCATGCGCGTGCTGCCAGCATGATGTCAGCAACGGTTCGTAGTCTGTAGAAACAAACGGGCCCCGGAGTGATCCGGGGCCCGCTGTATTTTGTAAGATCAGGCGCTGGTTAGTGAGCGCCAGCCGCCATCGCCGCAAGCATGATAAGCGCAACGATGTTGGTGATCTTGATCATCGGGTTCACCGCGGGGCCCGCCGTGTCCTTGTAGGGGTCGCCGACAGTGTCGCCGGTGACGGCGGCCTTGTGAGCCTCCGAGCCCTTCTTGTGAACGACGCCGTCCTTGTCGCGGAAGCCGTCTTCAAACGACTTCTTGGCGTTGTCCCACGCGCCGCCGCCCGAGGTCATCGAGATGGCGACGAACAGACCCGTCACGATGACGCCCAGCAGCATGGCGCCGAGAGCCGAGAGAGCCTGGCCAACGGCCGATGCCTGGTCGAGGCCGATCGCGGCCCCGATGCCCCAGATGACGAGGAACAGCACGATTGGCGACAGTACCGGGAGCAGCGACGGGACGATCATTTCCTTGATCGCGGCCTTGGTCAGCATGTCGACGGCTTTGCCGTAATCAGGCTTGCCCGAGTAGTCCATGATGCCCGGGATCTCGCGGAACTGGCGGCGGACTTCTTCGACCACCGCTTGCGCTGCGCGACCCACCGCCATCATCGACATGCCGCCGAACAGGAAGGGCAGCAGGCCGCCGAACAGGAGGCCGACCACCACGTACGGATTGGACAGCGAGAAGTCGGCTGTGACGCCGTACAGCAGCGAGCCTTCGCCAGCCGCACCCGAGAAGTAATCGAGGTCGGCGGTGAAGGCGGCGAACAGCACGAGGGCGCCCAGACCGGCAGAGCCAATCGCGTAGCCTTTGGTCACGGCTTTGGTGGTGTTGCCGACAGCGTCGAGCGTGTCTGTGGTTTCACGGACCGAGTCATCGAGGCCCGCCATTTCGGCGATGCCGCCGGCGTTGTCGGTGACTGGGCCGAAGGCGTCGAGCGCCACGACCATGCCCGCGAGGGCCAGCATCGTCGTCACGGCAATGGCGACGCCAATGAGGCCAGCCATCGTGAAGGTGAAGATGATGCCCGCGATGATGATCAGAGCCGGGACAGCCGTCGCTTCAAGCGAGACCGCGAGGCCCTGGATCACGTTGGTGCCGTGGCCGGAGACCGACGCTTGCGCGATCGACCGCACGGGGCGGTAGCCGACACCGGTATAGTATTCGGTGATCCAGATGATCAGGCCGGTGATCACGAGACCCGCGATACCGCACCAGAACAGGTTCATGACGGGGATCGTCGTGCCGAGCGTGTCCGACATCGTGACCGAAGTCGCCATCGGATCGCCAAGCGCGATGTAAAGAGCGCCGTACAACGCCGGAATCGACAGGATCGAGGTGGCGATGAAGCCCTTGTAGAGGGCGCCCATCACGTTGCGTGAGTCCTTCGACAGGCGGACGAAGTAGGTGCCGATGATCGAGGTCGCAATGCAGACACCCGCGATAACCAGCGGCAGCGCCATCATCTGGGTCTGCTGGGTTCCGGCGAAAGAGATCGAGGCGAGAACCATCGTGGCGACGATCGAGACCGCATAGGTTTCGAACAGGTCGGCGGCCATGCCGGCGCAATCGCCGACGTTGTCGCCGACGTTGTCCGCGATCGTGGCGGGGTTGCGTGGGTCATCTTCCGGAATGCCGGCTTCGACCTTGCCCACCATGTCGCCGCCGACGTCAGCGCCTTTGGTGAAGATGCCGCCGCCGAGACGGGCGAAGATGGAGATCAACGAAGCGCCAAGACCGAGCGAGACCATCGCATCGACGACGACGCGGGGTTCGGCAGGCTTAACGACCTGCGTCAGCAGCGCGTAATAGCCGGCGAGGCCGATGAGCGCGAGGCCGACGACCAGCATGCCCGTGACCGCACCCGACTGGAACGCGACGGCGAGGCCCTGACCCAGACCTTTGGACGAGGCTTCCGTCGTGCGGACGTTGGCTTGAACCGAGATCTTCATGCCGATGAAGCCGGCTGCGCCCGAGAGCACGGCGCCGATTACAAAGCCAACCGGAGCTTCCCAGTTCCGGAAGAAGATAGCGATGATGACTGTCACCGCGACGCCGATATAGGCGATCGTGCGGTACTGGCGGTTGAGGTAGGCGTTGGCGCCTTCCTGGATCGCCTTGGCGATCTCTTGCATTTTTGCACTGCCGGTGGGCAGAGCCATAAGCCTCTGGGTCGTGATCACCCCATACGCCACGGCGACAAAGCCCGCGACAATGGGAAGCCAAAGCGATAATTCGCTCATAAGCAGTCCTCTTAACATATTGAAACTGGACGACTTCCCCGAGATTCAGCCCCTGAATCCCGCTTGGCCCGCCCGCAAAGGTGGCGGGAACATGCCTAAATTGCCCTGTGCGCGCAAGTTTGTTGAAGCCAGCCAGGCATTTCTCGTCTTGACGTAACGACAACAGGCTCGGCGTAGCGATTGAGATCGCGGGCGCTTCGTGGTGGATGGAGCAATGCCCGCCCCCGCCCCGATCAATCTGTTCGGCAGAGCGCCGCCCCTCCTGATTGCCATGGCCGGCGTGATGCTGGGGTGCGCGATGGACGCGATGGTGAAGTCGCTTGGCCTTGTCTACGGCGTCGTCCTGATCGCCGCGAGCCGCTACGTCTTCGGCTCGATCTTCTCGGGCGCCGCCGTTATGGCGATGCAGCTGAAACTGCCGAACCTATCGGGATTGCGGCGGCATGCGTTGCGGGCGGTGGTGATCGCTGTGTGCTCGCTGCTGTTCTTCAACTGCCTGACCATCCTGCCCATCGCAGAAGCCACGGTTCTGATTTTCTGCGCGCCGCTGATGATCGCCCCGCTGGCGGCGTGGTTGCTGCACGAGAAGATACGTCCGGCGGCGATGCTGGCGCTGGCAGTCGGCTTTGCGGGCGTGCTGGTGACGGTTCAGGGCGCGGAAGATGCCGGCGAGAATGCGCGGCGGCTGGAGGGCGTCGCGTCGGGGGTGGGGGCGGCGGTGCTTTATGCGCTGTCGATGGTGTTGCTGCGGCAGCTTGCGCGAAACGATCATGCGGTCACGACCGCGTTCCTCAGCAACCTGTTCCCGGCGATCTATCTTCTGCCGGTCGCGATCGCGCTGGGTGTGACCCCGGCGATCACCGACCTTCCCCTGCTCGCACTGACCGGACTTACCGGCTTTGCGATGTGGTTCATGCTGACCTCCGCGTATTCGCGCGCGCAGGCGCAGAACGTTGCAGCGGCGGAATACACCGCGCTGATCTGGAGCGCCCTGCTGGGCTATATGTTCTTCGCCGAGATTCCGCGCTGGCAGATCTGGGCAGGCGCAGCCGTTGTTATCGCGGCCGTAATGATGTCGGCCTGGGATGCGCGCCAGCGCCGGCTACAGGGTATCGCGGATTAGGTCGTGGCTTTCGCGCGCTTGCCGCCGGGTCCGAAGCAGTCGACCCTCAAGTCTCACTTCAAAACAGGGGCCACTGCATGAAATGGACGATCACCCTCGCCGCTTGCGCCATCGCTGGCGCGACGACTGCTGGAGCGGCGCAGGCGCAGGTCGCCATCGGTGGCGGCATCGGAACCACGGGCGCGACGGTTGAGGCGCAGGTCAAGGTAATGCCGGGCGTCGTGCTGCGCGGCGGGTACAACTACCTGAAGTACGAAGCAGACGACACGTTTGACGACATTGCGTACAAGGGCGACCTCGACCTCAACACGCTCGGGGCGTTCGTCGACATTCATCCGTTCGGTAATGCGTTCTTCATTACCGGCGGCGCGTATCTCGGCGAGAAATCGCTGGACCTGACAGCGACGCCGACGGCGAACGTCCAGATCGGCAACCAGACATTCACGCCAGCCCAGGTGGGTACGCTGGGCCTGACTGGAGATCTTGAAGACACGGCGCCGTTCGTCGGCCTCGGCTGGGATACGACGTTCGAAAGCACGGGGCTGGGCTTCAAATTCGTGGCGGGCGCGATGTTCACCGGCACACCACAGGTGAACCTGGTGTCGACCGGTGGGTCGCTGTCCAGCGATTCAAATTTCCAGGCGCAGCTTGCGGTGGAAGAACAGAACCTGCAGGACGACGTCAACGACTACGAAGTCTATCCCGTCGTCCAACTGGGTGTGACTTACAGTTTCTGAGCGAGGCAGCTTCTGACGATGATGCAAAATGAAAATCGCTCCGCAGTTTCCTGCGGAGCGTCAATGTTTGTGCGGAGCGGATCCCTTACGGAGCCTGCGTGGCAGCGGCTGATTCAGGGTGGTCCTTCAGCCAGCGGTCTTTCTCTTTCTTGAACTCTGCCTGCGTGCACTCGCCCATGTAGGTCGCTTGCGCCTTCATCGAGAAGCCGGCCGGTATCGGGCCAAGCATGGCCGAGCCCTTGGCGTGAATGGTCATCGACTGGTCGGTGTGTACCAGGGTGGCGTCAGCATCTCCCTTGGTCTTGCCGGAGCATTTCAGCTTGAACAGGTAGCCGGTCGGAATCTGACGGACATTGTCGACCGTGCAGCCCTTCTCCAGGTCGGAAGCGAGTTTCGACAGCATGATCTCGGCCTTTTCCGGGATGAGACATTCGATGTTCTCCTCCTTGATCGGAATGGCCATCACGCTGGTTTCCTGTTTCCACAACCAGCGACCCGGTTTCACGGAGACGGAACCGTCCTTGACCGTGTCAGCGCCCGCAGCGCAAACCGCGAACATCGCGACACTTGCGGCGACCAGAAGCCTTTTCATACCACGTCTCCTGAAACCCTGGGCCGCAACGATGGGCCCCACTTACGGATGCGATATAGGTCGTTTCCACATGAACAGGACCGGAATGAGGCAGCCTGATTTCGGTCATGATCCGGCCGCCGCGCCGCCGCGCGCAGGAAGACCGCGCACTGGCAACAGGGCCATCATCAGGGCCCCGGCGATATAGCCGCCTGCGTGCGCCTCCCAGCTGACGCCCATTCCCAGCATGAAGGGCGCAACAAGCACCAGCGCCGCGTTGGCTATGGCGAAGGCGACGGTCATCCCAACAAAAGGGCGAGACCAGAGCTTCTGTTTGCCACCCCGCGGATCGAGCAGGAAGGCCGCCGCGAACAGGCCCGAAACGCCGCCAGAGGCGCCGATCAGGTAAGGCGAATCCACATTGGCCAATGCAAGGTAGAGGGCCGAGCCCCCGAGGATCGAGACAACGAACAGCAGGATCCAGAGCGCCGCACCAGCGAGGTTCTGGCCCAACGCGCGCGCGACCGGCGTGCCGAGCGCGAGCAGCATCATCGAATTGACCAGCACGTGGAGCCAGTCCGCATGCAGCAGGCCGCTAGACAACAGCGTCAGCAGGCCGGAGGCGGCGTCGGGGTAAACATCGAGCGATCCGGCCGGGGCCCAGAAGTGCTGCGGCGCGAGCGCGTAGTCATACCTGATGGCGGCTTGCTGGATTGGCGGCGCGAATTCGAACGCGGCGTGCAGCAGGACAAGGACAATCGCCACGACGATAACGAGCAGGGGGGCGTTGAAGATGGGTTGGCTGCGGGCGGGCGCTTCGGTCGGAACGGTATCGGTCATGCGTCCTACATGGCGTTAGGGGGACGTGCTGGCAACCGCCACCGGTCAGACGCCCGCGTTCAGACAGGTTTCCCCATGCGAACACCGGGCACGTCTACGCCGTCCTTGGAGGCAGCGACGATGCGCTCGATCTGGTGATAGCCAGCGGCCTTGTAGAGCGGCTCGCCCGACATGGTGGCCATCAGCTCGACCGACCGGAAGCCAGCCTCGCGCGCTGCGCCCTCGCACACCTGCAGGATCAGTCGGCCGACGCCACGCCGGGCGAAATCGGGGTGGGTGTACATGGCGCGGACGCGCGCGGCGTCTGTCGCGATATCCAGGAGCGCCGCGTTGCGCTGGGCCGTGGAATGATCCCCGCCATAGAGCGTCGCGCGCCGGGACCAGCCGCCGCATCCAGCCAGTCTCCCCTCTTCTTCAAGGAGGAAATAGGTGCGGTCGGCGATCAACAGGGTGTCGAGGCCCATGATCGATTTCGACAGCTCGACCTGGGCGGGGTCCAGGAAGGCCTTGAGATGTTCCGCAATGGCGACATCCATCAGGGCGCGGATCGCTGGCAGGTCGGCTTCGGTGGCGAGGCGGTGGGTAAAGGTCATGGCGGCAACTTTAGCACGGCTTCATTCTGCGCAAGGCCCGACCGGCTTGCCGTACAGCGCGAAGTCCTGAATATGCCGGTCATCGAAGCTTGGGGCGGCCCTACATGTTCAAACTGGAAGCTGCCTGGATCGCCAAAAGGCTGGCGCCTCTGGAGCCGGACGATATCGGCACGATCCTGAATGTGGGATCGTCCTCCGGACCGTTCCGCACGCAGACCCAGCCCTGGATCGATGCGGAGCTGTTTGCGCCGCTGCGGGCGCGCAAGATCCCGGTCGTGCATGTCGACCTCAAGAACGAGCCCGGCGTCGACCTGATCGCGAACATCGCAGATGACGAAGGCTTCGCTGCCGCCAAGGCCTACCGCCCCCGCACCGTGATGCTGTGCAATATCCTGGAACACGTGCACGAACCGGCCAAGATCGCACAACGCGCCTTCGACCTGGTGGAGCCGGGCGGGCGCCTGATCGTCTCGGTGCCGCGCAGCTATCCGCACCACCGCGATCCGTTCGACACGATGTTCCGCCCGACGCCGGAGGAAGTTGCGGCGCTGGTGCCGGAAGCGAGGCTGACCGAGCGCGAAATCCTTCCGACGCACACGCACTGGCTCGACGTGTGGCGGAACCCGAAGAAGCTTCAGCGCAAGCGCGCGAAGTGGCTGTTCACCAAGTACAAGGTGACGATGGCGGTGCTGGAGAAGAAGGCGGCCTGACAAAATGAAACGGGCCTGATCGATGATCAGGCCCGCATTCGTTTGCGATGGCGTGCAGATTAGTTCCGCTTGCGATCCACCAGCTGGTTGCCCTTCGACCACTGCATCATGCCGCGCAGCTTTTCGCCGACTTCCTCGATCGGGTGATTGCTCATCTTGTTGCGCATCGCCTGGAAGGACGGCGCGCCAGCCTGGTTTTCGAGGACCCAGTCGCGGGCGAAGCGGCCCTGCTGGATGTCTTCGAGCACCTTCTTCATCGCCGCCTTGGTGTCGGATGTGATGATGCGCGGGCCAGTGACGTATTCACCGTACTCGGCGGTGTTCGAGATCGAATAGTTCATGTTGGCGATGCCGCCTTCATAGATCAGGTCGACGATCAGCTTCACTTCGTGGAGGCATTCGAAATAGGCCATCTCCGGCGCGTAGCCAGCTTCGACAAGCGTTTCGTAGCCGGCCTTGATCAGCTCGACAAGGCCGCCACAGAGCACAGCCTGTTCGCCGAACAGGTCGGTTTCGGTCTCTTCACGGAACGAGGTCTGGATGACGCCGGCGCGGGTGTTGCCAATGGCTTTCGAGTAGGAGAGCGCCACAGCCTGCGCGATGCCCGAGGCGTCCTGATGGATGGCGATGAGGCCCGGCAGGCCGCGGCCTTGCTGGTACTGATTGCGGAGCGTGTGGCCGGGGCCTTTCGGCGCGGAGAGCGACACGTCCATGTCGGCGCGCGGCTTGATAAGGCCGTAGTGGATGTTGAAGCCGTGGCCGAACATCAGGTGCTGGCCCTTGCGGGTGTGCGGCTCGATCTCGTTGGCGTACATCACGGCCTGTTTCTCGTCAGGCGTGAGGATCATCATCACGTCGGCCCATTTGGCGGCTTCGGTCGGGGTGACGACCTTGAGGCCTTCCTGTTCGGCTTTCGGTTTCGAGTTCGAGTTTGGCTGGAGGCCGACAACGAGGTCCTTTACGCCGCTCTCACGCAGGTTGAGCGCGTGGGCGTGGCCCTGACTGCCATAGCCGATGACGGCGACTTTCTTCGACTGGATGATCGAGAGATCCGCGTCGGCTTCGTAATAGACTTTCATGTCACTCACCTTGAAGTTTTGCCGCCCCTTACGCGAACGGCCGGAAATCGGAAACTGAATTCGTCGTTTAGCCGGCCGCACTCAGCCCGGGCGGCCTTCTGGATCGGGCGTCGGGGGTACGTCTGACTTGGGTGGATCTGCGATGGTGGCGTCGAGCACGACTTTCCATTCGCCTTCGGCGTTCTTCTTCCAGCTGGTCACATAGCGGCCGGCGTCGATCTGCTGGTCGCCCATCCTCACGGTGTAGCGGCCCGTGGTGGTCGCGAAATCGCCCCCGTCGGAGGCATGGCCGCCGTCGGGCGCCCACTCCAGCATGAAACCCGGCGGCGCCTGTTCGAACGGCGCGGCGATACTGGCGGCGCCGGTGATCATGCTGCCACGATCTATGAACTGGCTGCCTTCGGGTTCGAACCAGGCGAGGAAGGCCGTCTTCAGGCCATCCGTTTTTACCGCGGCGGCAAAGTCGCGGTCGGCCTGCATGGCGGATTCGAGCGTCTTCTCCGCGGTTGCGCCGACATTCACATTGAGGTTGGGGTCGGTCGAGCCTGAACAAGCGACCGCGAGCGCGAGGAGCATCGCCACGAATGCAGCGCGATATGGATGTCTCTTGATTGCGGCTGTCATCCGGCCTTGTCCTTCCCCCGTTGGATGCTGAGCACGCCGGTGCGCGAGACTTCGACGAGGCCGAGCGGGCGCATGAGTTCGACGAACTGGTCGATCTTTCCGCTGGCGCCGGTGAGCTCGAAGATGAAGCTCTCGTTCGTGGTGTCGATCACGCGGGCTCGGAAGATTTCGGAGATGCGGAGCGCCTCGACGCGCTTCTCGCCAACGCCAGCGACCTTCACCAGCGCCAGTTCGCGCTCGATGCCGCCGGTCGAGTTGGTGACGTCGATGACCCGCGCGACGGGCACGAGCCGCAGCAGCTGCTGCTCGATCTGTTCGAGGACGTGGTTGGTGCCCGACGTGACGATGGTGATGCGCGACTGGTGCGCGTTGCGGTCGATTTCGGCGACCGTCAGCGACTCGATGTTATAGCCGCGCGCCGCGAACAGGCCGACGACACGGGCGAGGACGCCGGGCTCGTTGTCGACAATGCAGGCGAGCGTGCGCTGTTCGACGCCTTCATCGGCATGCGTCATGTCGTAGGCGGACGCCGGATCATCGCGGACGCCGTCGTTTGCAGGAGTGCGGGAGCGGGTTGAACGGCCCATCGTGGTTCTTTCTTCCGCTAGGGTTTCATGCGGTCAGCGCCGCAGGCTTCATGCGTGGAGGCCGGGATCGAATAGCCGCGCCAGGCCTGATCGGCAGGCGCCGGCAGGGCGTTTGCGGCGGTCTGTATGGAGGCAAGCGCCTTACCTTCGAGCACGGTCAGCACCGCGACGTCGGCGCAGTCGGTCTGGCCTTTGGCGCGCTCGAAATAACGCTCGGCACCAGTGGCGCGCACGGGTTTCCAGCCGGCGGCTTCAAGCGCGTTGAGGAACTGGCTGTCGACCTCGCTGGCGGCGGTCGAGGCGGTTGCGCCAAGGCCGAGGACCGCAACGCAAGCCATGCTGGGCGGCTTGTCGTAGTCGGACGCGATGACCTTCTCGCAATCCTTGACCACCCGTGCGCCGGCGGGAAGCGTCACGTCGAGGACGCCGGGCAGGAGCGCAGCTGTTGCAGGCGCACCCCCTCCCCCGGCGAGCAATCCATCGTCCGCGACGGGGCCGGAGGGGCCGGGCGTGTCGGCAGGCGCGCCGTCAAGTTCAGGCGCCTTCGGCGTACAGGCGGCGAGCGCCAGCAGGACAGTCGCGATGAGGGCGGAGCGTTTCATCCTACACCAGCATCTTTCCGGCTTCGCTGATCTCATCGCCCGTGATGTTGCCGAGGATCATCTCGTTGTGGGCGGCGCCCGAGGGGATCATCGGGAAGCAGTTCTCGGCTTTCTCGACGCGGCAGTCGAACAGGACGGGCTTGGGCGTGTTGATCATCTCGAGGATCGCATCGTCGAGCTTCGCGGGATCTTCGCAGCGGATGCCATGGCAACCGTAGGCTTCAGCCAGCTTAACAAAGTCCGGCAGGGCGTCGGAGTATGAATGCGAATAGCGCTCGCCATGCAGCAATTGTTGCCACTGGCGGACCATGCCCATCCACTCATTGTTGAGAATGAAAATCTTGACCGGCAGGTTGTGCTGGATCGCGCAGGACATCTCCTGCATCGTCATCTGCACCGAGGCGTCGCCCGCGATGTCGATGACGAGCGCGTCGGGATGCGCCGCCTGTACGCCAATGGCGGCCGGCAAACCGTAACCCATCGTACCGAGACCGCCCGATGTCATCCAGCGGTTAGGCTTCTGGAAGTGATAGAACTGCGCGGCCCACATCTGATGCTGGCCGACTTCCGTAGTGATGTAGGTGTCGCGGTCCTTGGTGAGCTCGTAGAGGCGCTCAATCGCATATTGCGGTTTGATCAGCGTTTTCGAGTTCGGATAGGCGAAGCCCTTGCGGGCGCGCCACGTGTCGATCTGCTTCCACCAGCCGGAGAGATCTGGTTTGCGGCTGACTTTGCGCTTCCATTCCTTGTTGATGGCCGTCAGGGCCTTGCCGCAGTCGGCGACGACCGGGACATCGGCGCGGACGTTCTTGTTGATCGAGGACGGGTCGATATCGATGTGGATTTTCTTCGAATTCGGCGCGAAGGCGTCGAGGCGGCCCGTGACACGGTCGTCGAAGCGCGCGCCGACGCACAGCATGACATCGCAATCGTGCATCGCGTTGTTGGCTTCAAACGAACCATGCATGCCGAGCATGCCGAGCCATTGCGGGTCGGATGCGGGGAAGGCGCCGAGGCCCATAAGGGTCGAGGTGACCGGCCAGCCCGTGGCCTTCGCCAGCGCGCGCAGAGCCTCGGATGCGGCCGGGCCGGAATTGATGACGCCGCCGCCCTGATAGATGATCGGACGCTGGGCGCCCGCCATCATCGTGACGGCTTCCTCGATTCGCTTGTCCTGCGGCTCGGTGCGCGGGTGATAGGTGCGATGCTCGATCGCTTCCGGGCCGACATAATTGCCCTTTGCGAACTGCACGCTCTTCGGGATGTCGACCAGCACCGGACCGGGGCGGCCGGTCGTGGCGACGTAAAAGGCTTCATGGATGATGCGGGCGAGATCGTTCACGTCGCGCACCAGATAGTTGTGCTTGGTGCAGGCGCGCGTGATGCCGACCGTGTCGGCTTCCTGGAAGGCGTCCGACCCGATCAGGTGCGTCGGCACCTGCCCAGTGAACACGACCATCGGGATTGAATCCATCAGCGCGTCGGCCAGCGGGGTCACCATGTTGGTCGCGCCCGGACCTGAGGTTGCGAGCGCAACGCCGCAACGGCCGGTAGAGCGGGCATAGCCCTCCGCCATGTGCCCTGCCCCCTGCTCGTGGCGAACAAGGATGTGGCGCACGTGTTGTTGCGCGTAGATCGCGTCGTAGATCGGAAGCACGGCGCCGCCCGGATAGCCGAAGATCGTATCCACGCCCTGATCCGCAAGCGCGCGCAGGACGATCTCGGCGCCCGTCAGTTGCAGCGTGGTGTTCGTGTCCATTTCGCCGTTTCCGTCCATCTCGCCGCTCGTCAGTGTTTCGGGTTTTGGGAAAAGAAAAAGGGCCACTCGGGCCCTTGGATGTCACGTCTCGCCGTTCGGTCCCGCTTTCTCAGCAGGCCGGCGGCGATCCAGTTACAAGTACGAGGGCCTTCAGGCTCCCGGACATGGCTATTTCTCCTAATAACGCGAGTAAAAGGTCAATACCGTTTCAAGCGCGCAGCGTCAACGGTCGTAAAGGGGCAAGATTTGACCTGAAGTGCGTTTTCTGGCCGAAAAACGCTCCCGCCGTCCTAATCCGGCGGAAGCTGCCCCTCCGCCCAGATATCCGAGATGACGCGCGTGCGGAGCTGAAGGTCTTCGGAGGGGAGGCGGGGCCAGAGGGTGAACTGGTGGGCTATCCAGGTCATCTGGCGCTTGGCGTAGCGGCGGGTGTCGCGTTTACAGCGGTCGAGGGCTTCCTGGAGGGTCACCCGGTCTTCGAAATAGTCGCAGAAGCCCGGCATGCCGTGCGCGCGCATGGCGGGGACGGAGGAGTCCAGCCGGCGCTCCCAGAGGCGGCGGGCTTCCTCGAGCGCGCCGTGGCGCATCATCACGTCGACACGGGCGTTGATGCGTTCGTAGGTCTTCTCGCGCGGCGGCGTAAGGGTGACGCCGACCCAGGCGCCGGGCGGCAGGACGGGCGCGGCCTGGCCGTGGAAGCTGGACAGCGGCTTGCCCGTGGCAAGAAGCACTTCGAGGGCGCGGGACATGCGTTGCTTGTCGGTGGGATCGACGCGGTCGCTGATCTGCGGATCGCGGGTGATGAGATGCGCCCATGCGGCGGCGGGATCCGCCTCAACCGTGGTGCGCGCCTTGGCCCGCACATCGTCAGGAATGCCAGGCACATCGGACAGGCCATCTGTCAGCGCCGACAGGTAAAGACCCGTGCCACCGACCACAATGGGCGTCTTGTCCGCTGCATTCAGCTCCGCGATCCTGGCCGCGGCATCCTTAGCCCAGGCGGCCGCGGAATGGCGCGTGGCGGCATCGATGGTTCCAAACAGGTGATGCGGCGCGGCGGCGAGTTCTTCTGCATCGGGACGAGCGGTCAGGACATTTAGATCGGCATAGCACTGCATGGCGTCGGCATTGACGATCTCGCCATCGTGCCGGCGCGCGAGCGCGATCGCCAGCCTGGTCTTGCCGCTGGCCGTCGGTCCGTGGATGAGAATCGCGGGACGCATGGCTGTTCAATAACCCCAACTTGGCGCACCGGCTGTTTACCTGAGCCGGTGTGGCCTGATAGAGCGCGAGGCCCGCCCTAACGCGAGCAGCAAGCCACGTCCATAACTTAGGCAGCATGACCCAGCCGATCGACCTAGTCCTGACACTCGTTTCGCGTGACGGCGATGCAAGCCTGCTTGCAACGCGGGCTCCCGGAGCGACGGGCGGCGTGTCCGACCGTTCTGGCGCGGGATGGAGCCTGGCAGAGCGGAGCGTGGCAGGCGGCGCGGACCTGGTGCGCTGGCTTGATGAGGAAACGGCGTCGATTGGCGCTGACTGGGCTATCACGCCGGCAGGGAACCGGCGCAAGCGGTTGCTGATCTCCGATATGGATTCGACCATTATCGGTCAGGAATGCCTCGATGAGCTGGCGGACTTTGCGGGGCTGAAAGCCGAGGTGTCGGCGATTACCGAACGGGCCATGCGGGGCGAGCTCGATTTCGCAGCCGCCCTCACCCAGCGCGTGGCGATGCTGAAGGGGCTGAATCATTCAGCGCTTGAAGCGTGTCATCGCGAGCGAGTGCGGCTCAATCCCGGCGCGCGCGAGCTGGTCGCGACGATGAAGGCGCATGGTGCGCGGTGCGTGCTGGTTTCGGGCGGGTTCCGCTATTTTACCTCGCGCGTGGCGCAGATGGCCGGGTTCGATGCGGATCGCGCCAACACGCTGATCGACGATGGCGCAGCTCTGACGGGCGAGGTCGGCATGCCGATCCTCGGGCGTGAGGCGAAGCTGACGGCGCTGCTGGAAGAGACAGCGGCGATCGGCGGCTCGGCGGACGATGCGCTCGCGATGGGCGACGGCGCCAACGATCTCGACATGATCCGTGCGGCGGGTCTGGGCGTGGCCTACAAGGCCAAGCCCATCGTGGCCGCGGAGACGCGCGCTCGCATTCAGCACACCGATTTGCGAGCTGCGCTATTCTTCCAGGGTTACGGCGTCGAAGAGATCGCCGACTGAAGCGACAGGCTGGCGCTCAGCCTGGCTTTTGGCCGCGGATGGGGTCGAAACGCGCGGCTTGTGCATCGACCTCGACATTGCAGCCCTGAACGATCTTCCAGCCGTCCTCACCTTTGGCAAGTACAAGCGTCATGCGGGTATTCTGGGGAGCAACCTGGTTGCCGGATGGCGTCGTATAGGCGCCGTGAAGCCACCGCACGACCGCAATCGCAACACCCGGAGCCGTCAATGTGATGCTTTCGATTTCTTCCATGTCCTGCCGCGTTCCGCGAAACATGACATCGAAGAACACGCGGTGGGCGCGATCAACCTCCTCGAAACCACGCCAGTGCATGCCCTTCACATTTACCCAGTGAATGTCCTGCCGGTAGAACTGGCCCATGGCGTCGAGATCGCTTGTATTCCAGCTGGTTTGATAAGCCTTGATGAGGGCGCGTATGGCCGAAACGTCGGCGTCTCCAGGCGTTTCGGCCTGGGCAGGGCTGGTGGTGACCATGGCGGCGGCTCCTATGCCGAGAAGCGTCAGGATGGTTCGGCGGTTCATGACTATCTCCCGAAGCTGGATCAGCCCGGGTTAGCGCCTCGCCAACTGGCGAGCTTGAACAAATCGGACACCAGGCGAGGTTTCGGTTTCAGGAACTGCGGCGGCAGCCCGGAAAAAATCCACGGGGTTACGGCCTGAGAGGGTACGAAACTCCCGCGTAAGGTGCGCCTGATCCGCAAACTCGAAGTCGTAGGCCAGGTCGGTCATTGTACGCGAAGGCGCCACGTTTCGCGCCCGGATGACGCCGGCGATACGACAGAGCCTTGCATACAGCTTGGGCGCTACTCCGACCTGATCCACGAACCTGCGCTGGAGCTGTCGCGAGCTCAGATCTGCCCGCCGCGCGAGCGTCCGAACATCATGGCTTCCGTGCTCGGCAGCAAGCAGGGACGCAACATGATCGACGGCGTTGGTGGCGCGAGCATCCGCAAGCAGCTGACTTGTCCAGGCCTCGGCGATCTCGACCCTCTGCGCAAAGGAGGGCGCCCTGCGCACGTTGTCGACCAGCTTCCGACCCAGCTCGCCCAAAACATCGGATACCGCGCCGGCGTCATTCGCCAGCGTGTCCATCGGAATGCCGAACAGCCGCGAGAGTCCGGTGGGCCGAAAGTGGATGGTGAACGTCTCGATCTCGCCAACGAATCCGAGTTCAACGCGAGGCTCTGTCATTGGTCCGACGACCGCCGCGTCGGGACTGAGACCGAACCCCGCATCCGTCCGCTTCACCCAATAGCACTCGGCCAGGTAGATTTCGAGAATCTGCTCCGGTCTGGCCGGCAGAGGCCGCATCAGCGACATCTCGCGGAAATGACCCTTGCGCTCCGTAAAGCTGCTGACTACCGGCCGCAGGTGGGGCGATGCGGACGCCCGGCGGACGGTCAGCATCCTGTCACGACCCCGGATGCTTCGCCGGTTGTCACATGTGTGACGTCGCCCCTAACGCGCCCGGACGGCGACATAGCTCACTTCGTCTTCGCCCCAGAGCTGGAGCAGGACGGGCTTGCCAGCGGCCTTGGCCGCCTCGGCAGCGGCGATGGCTTGTTCGGGCGAGGAGACAGGCTGGAAGTTGACCTCGGTGACGACCGCGCCGAGCGGGATCTTGCCGAGAGCGTCGGAGCCAGTCTCGATGCTTTCGACCAGCACACCACGCACAGAGTTCGGGATGCTGCGGCGGCGGCGATCGCCATCCTCGATAACCTTGAACTTTATGCCGAGAATGTTGCTGAGCGCAGTCGCGACGTCCTTGTCTTCCGGCTTGGCGGCGGCCGCCTTGGACGCAGCAGTCAGCTTCACGGTGGCCGTGCCCTGCTGGCCATTGCGCAGATAACGGACCGAGACCTGGGCACCGACTTGCGTGACGCCCATGATGCGGAAGAGGTCGCGGCTTTCCTTGATCTGCTGGTTGTTGAGCGTGGTGATCAGGTCGCCCTGTTTCAGGCCAGCGGCCTCGGCTGCGCCGCCCTTGGTGACGGACGTGACGATGGCGCCTTGCGCCGTCTTGAGGCCGTAGGCTTCCGCGGTGGTCTGGTCGACCGAGCGCGCAGTGAGGCCCATCGTGCCACGGCGCGTCGCGCCGAATTCGCGCAGCTGCTGGATTACGACCTTCGCGAAGTTGGCCGGAACCGAGAAGCCGACGCCGACAGAGCCGCCGGCTTCGCCGGGGGAAATGATCGCGGTGTTGATGCCGACGACTTCGCCACGCAGGTTGAACAGCGGACCACCCGAGTTGCCCTTGTTGATGGCCGCGTCGGTCTGGATGAAATCGTCGTAGGCGCCCGCGCTGATATCGCGGTTACGCGCCGAGATGATGCCGGCCGTAACGGTGCCGCCCAGGCCGAACGGGTTGCCGATGGCGACGACCCACTGGCCGACTTCGGCCGCATCCGAGTTCGCCCACGGAACGGCTGTCAGCGGATTCGGCGAGTCGAACTTCAGCAGGGCGAGGTCGACGTCTTCGTCGGCGCCAACCAGCTTGGCCGGGAATACCGCGCCGTCCGACAGGATGATGTCGATCTCGTCTGCGCCTTCGATGACGTGGTTATTGGTGACAACGTAGCCCGCCGCATCGATGATGAAGCCGGAACCAAGCGAGGACTGGCGGCGCACCCCGCCCTGCCCCCGGCCCAGAAGGTCGTTGAACTCGTTGAGCGGCGAGTTGGGTCCGAAGGCCGGCAGGCCATCGCCACGCGCCACCGTCTGGCGGGTGGCGATGTTGACGACGGCGGGCATCAGGCTTTTGGCCAGGGCCGAGAAATCCTCGCCGATCGTAGCGCGGCCGACGGCAACCGGCGCGCCACTGGGCTGGGCAATGGCGAATTCCGGGGCCTGCACTTTGAGGAGGGCGGGAGCGAAGAATGCGCCTGCGATGGCCGCGACACCCAGCACGGGAATTCCGAGCTTGATCAGAAGCGAGCGCTTCGACGACTTGGCCGGCATCAGGACAGAACTCCGTACAAACAGCCGCGAACCCGGCTGGTTTCGCCGCGAACACTGGCCTTAAAGCTGGCCGTTCGCAAGGCGATGCACCCGCCCCGATCAGCGCCGCGAACGGGCATTCAGCCCCGGAAATGCGGAACAATCATGGCCGCGCAGCGCATGGCAGCGCGATCCGGACGAGATCACAGGCGTGTGTGGGGGTCAGGCGGAGCGGCTGGCTGCGGGGGCGGGAGCTTCTTCGTGGCCCATGACCTGGTGCAGCTTGGCGATCAGCTCGCGCTGGTCGACCGGTTTCGACAGGTAATCCGTCATCCCGAGACCGATATACCTCTCGCGATCGCCGCTCATGGCGTCGGCCGTGAGGGCGATGACCGGCAGGGATTTCCAGCGCGGTTCGGCGCGCAGGCGCTGGATCGCTTCCTTGCCGTCCATGACCGGCATGTGGACATCGAGCAGGACGATGTCGAAATCGTGCCGGGCGATCAGGTCGAGCGCTTCCTTGCCGTTGGTCGCCTCGGAAATGTCACACCCCTGCGGCGCGAGGAACAACTTGATGACCTGACGGTTGATGGCGTTGTCGTCGGTGAGCAGGACACGCAAGCCGCGCAGGCTGCGTTTGGACAGTTCGGTTGTACGGGACTTGTCCGGCGCTGTGTTGATCGCGGGCATGGCTTCCTGAGCCTTGAACGTCAGACGGAAGGTCGTACCCCTGCCCGCTTCGCTGGTGACCGTGATGTCGCCGCCCATCATGCGGGCGAGCTGGCGCGAGATGGCGAGGCCGAGACCCGAGCCGCCGAACTTGCGCGTGGTGGCGCCGTCGGCCTGCGTGAAGACGGTGAACAGCTTTTCCGTCGTCGCCTCGGACATGCCGATGCCGGTGTCGGAGACTTCGACGACCACCATGAAAGTCGCCCCCTCGAGGCGCCTGGCGCTGAGAGCGACTTCGACGCGGCCTTCCGAGGTAAACTTGATGGCGTTGGAGATGAGGTTGCTGACGCACTGGCGCACCCGGGTCGGGTCGTAGCTGAGACGTTGCGGGAACGTACTGTCGTAGCGAACCAGCAGGTCGAGGCCTTTTTCTTCCGCACTCGCCTGGAACAGCTGGCGCGTGCGTTTCATCGTATGCAGGAAGTCCCCTGGCACGGCAGAAATCTCCATTTTCCCGGCCTCGATCTTGGTGAGGTCGAGCACGTCGTTGAGCAGCGCCATGAGCGACTTGCCGCTGTCGAGAATGACCCCGACCTTTTCCTTCTGCGCTGGCGACAGCGAATCGGATTCCAGCGCCTGCGCCATGCCGAGAACGCCGTTGAGCGGCGTGCGGATCTCGTGGCTCATATTGGCAAGGAATTGCGATTTTGATTGCGATGAGGCTTCGGCCGCTTCCTTTGCAGTGCGGAGTTCGCCTTCAATCTTCTTCCAGGCGGTGAGGTCCACCACCGTGCCGATCAGCTTGCGGCCATGCGCGGCATTCGCCGCAATAGCCTGGGCGCGCAGCTGCATCGTGCAGTACTCGCCATTGGCGCGGCGGACCCGGAGTTCCTGTTTCCAGGCGTCGATGTAGCCTTCGCGCGCGGTATCAATGGTTGAGAAGACGAGGTCTCGATCGTCCGGGTGGACCATCGCATGGAACAATTCCAGCGGCGCTGTGGTCTCGTCGGCCCCGATGATTTCCGCAAGCGACGCGTCGACGGTCGTTTCCATGTTTTCGAAGTCAATCTCGAAATAGCCATCGCCCGCGCTACGGATGGCGAATTCGAGGCGCGCTTTCGTTGCGCCCGCATCCGCGAGCGCTTTCTGGAGCGCGACGAAGGTCTTGTGCGCGAGCTGGGCGGAGGCCCCGATGCTGGCCACCATCGCCAGCGACGAGACGGTGCCCGCAATGGCGACCCAGACCGGGAAATGGCTCCACACAGCGTGTAGCAGGAAGGCCACGATGGGGACGACGCAAATCATCAGCGCTTGCAGCATGTGCGCGAGATTGCCGCGTACCGCAAAGATGATGTGTATGGCCCATGAGGCGGGAATGATGATGGCGATAACCCAGGCCGCCTGATCGGCGGTGAGCCACAAGGCGATCGCGCTGACCATCCACACCGAGATCATTGCGAGACGAAATCCGCCAAGGCGGTTGATTACACTGGGATCGCCCCGGTCGCGGCGCGCGATCAGGATCGACGTGGCAATCAGCAGGCTGGTGGCCGCCACGATCCAGATCAGGCTCCAGGCGAGGCCGACATAATAACCGAACACGACGCCGTTGGCGCACGAAAGCACGATGCCGAATCCGGTCGTTCCGTTCTTCAGGTCGTTGAATGTGAAGGCGCGTGTCGGCTCAGCCGGGAGCACCGTATTGGCCGCTGCGGTTGTCGACATAGGCGTATCCCCGAACGCAGTAAACGCTGCGATCGTGGCAGGGATTCATTAAATTCCCGTGGAGCAGAGACTTGTTGAGTTTGCTGCCCGCTTTGGTCATCTGCATGCGAACCGTCAGGCCCGCCGCGTCTTCCACAGCAAGGCCATATTGGCGCCGCCGATCAGCACCAGCACCGCGGCCAGGCCAACCTTGAGATAAACGAACCGATCCACCGCAGCCGCCAGCATGAAATACATCGAGCGCAGCCCGAGGATGGCAAACATGTTCGAGGTGTAAACAATGAACGGGTCACGGGTCACCGCGAAGATCGCGGGCACGCTGTCGATTGCGAGGATGACATCCGCCACCTCAATCGAGGTCAGTGCGAGGAACAGCGGCGTGGCGTAGAGCACCAGACGGCCCGCAGCATCCGGTTGGCGAACGAACAAGTTGTGGTTGGTGACGGTCGGCGTGACCGGCACGAAACGCTCCACCAGACGCACGATCCAGCCCGTGTCCGGCGCGGTGTGCGTCTCGCCGATCGACCTCAGCATTTTCCAGCTGCTGAACATCAGCACGGCCGCGAATATGTAGAGCACCCACGCCAGCTGGCTGACGATCACCGATCCCGCGCCGATGAAAAGCGCCCGGAAGACGATCGCTCCTGTGATGCCCCAGAAGAGCACACGATGCTGGTAGGCGGGCGACGCGGCGAAGAACGCCATGATCATCGAGATGACGAATATGTTGTCGAACGCCAGCGCCGTTTCCAGAAGGTAGCCGGTGAGATACTGCACCGTCGCCTGCGTTCGCAGGTCCCCCGCATTGGGGTAGAAGGCGAGGTCCGGCTCTTAGAGGAATTAGACGTAGCCAGCAAAGGCCAGTGCGCACGTGGCGAAGCTCGCCCACATGATGGCGCTCTTGCCGGCTGATATCTCGCCGTCCTTGTTGTTGACGACGGCGAGATCGAGCAAGAGCACGAAACCGATCGCGGAATAGAAGCTGGCCCACAGCCAGATCGGCTGCCCGGCAAACTGGGCAAAGATGTCAAACGGCATGGCAGGACCCTGC
This sequence comes from Hyphomonadaceae bacterium, assembly GCA_040398425.1. Classification (GTDB taxonomy): domain Bacteria; phylum Pseudomonadota; class Alphaproteobacteria; order Caulobacterales; family Hyphomonadaceae; genus UBA7672. Next base: position 63,022 of record JBBATZ010000002.1, on the reverse strand, counting down.
TGGCGATAGACGGGTGTTTGGGGGGCGTGACAGCGGCGGGACGAGATGCCCCGGGCCGCAACACTCTAGTCGTCAAAGTCGTCGACGAGGCGCGCGCGCCAGTGCAGCTCGCGCTGCCTGTGGCGCCGCCTACCGACCTCGCCATCGGCGAAGCCGTACCCGGCGACGTCCACGTCGCGCGCCCGGCGCGAGGCGTCGCCCTCGCCCTGCACCCATGCGACAATGCGCTCGGGTTCGCGCGGATCGAGCCAGAAGCCGCCCGTGCGCGTGCAGATCTCGAGTTCGACGCCATAGCGCCGGATCATGCGCATGGGTGCTCCCCCGATGGGAGACGGACGCTCGGTCGTCGGGCGCGCCTCTCCATGTCGGTATCGCAAGCGACAAGGATTGGTCGCGCGGGGCGGGTTCCCCTTCAAGCGCGTGAGCAAGCTTCCGCATGCTGTCTTTCAGCGCGAGCCGAAGCCGCTTCAGCCGGAACAGCCGGATCGGATCCGGCTCGGACCACGCTGCTCTGCATCTATCTGTTCCTGGATCACGCCATGCCGAAACAGCAGGGCCTTGAACCATTGGGTGTGCATGTTTTGCTCCTCGGTCTGTTGGCCGGGAAGAATCCCGATGCAGCTCAAAGAGGGGGGAAATCCGAGCCAGCGCCGGGTTCCACCCGATGCGGTCCGACATCACAGGCGATCAACAGGGATTGATCAGCTGCCAGAGGGGCCCGGTCCGCTTCAAAAAGATGGCAAATGCCGATCCAGCCTTCAAACCGAACCGCAGGGTTTCCGATAACGAAATCGCGAACGGGGGACGGCATGTAATGACCGTGCTTTCGCTATTGTGCGGCAGCCGACCGCAATCTTCCCGCGCGAAATCGCGCTGCTGACTCGACCCCGTTCACAGCTCGATTTTCGGCGCGCTGGCAGACGCCTTCACGGCCTGTTAGGTGAGGCGGACAGGAGACTTCCGATGCCCGTGCAACGCCCCGTCGACGCCACCAGCCATGTCTACCTGATCGATGCGTCGGGGTTCATTTTCCGCGCCTATCACGCCCTGCCCAAGCTGACGCGGAAGTCGGACGGACTGCCGGTGGGCGCGATCTCTGGCTTCTGCAACATGTTGTGGAAGGTGCTGGAAGACCTGAAGGCGGGCGACCAGCCGACGCACTTTGCTTGCATCTTCGACGCGGGCGCGATCACGTTCCGCAACGGGCTATACGACCAGTACAAGGCGCAGCGGCCCGATCCGCCGGCAGATCTCATACCGCAATTTCCTCTTGTCCGGAGGGCCGCCATCGCGTTCGGTCAACCGGCGCTGGAGATGAAGGGGTTCGAGGCCGATGACCTGATCGCCACCTATGCGCGGCAGGCATCGGCGAAGGGCGCGCGCGTGTCGATCGTGTCGGCGGACAAGGACCTGATGCAGCTGGTCGATGACCGGATCTGCATGCTGGACACAGTCAAGGACCGGAAAATCTGCGCGCCGGAAGTGTTCGAGAAGTTCGGCGTGACGCCAGACAAGGTGATCGACGTGCAGGCGTTGTGCGGCGACAGCGTCGACAATGTGCCAGGCGTGCCGGGCATCGGGATCAAGACGGCGGCGCTGCTGATCCAGGAGTATGGCGATCTTGAAACACTGCTGGCGCGCGCGGGCGAGATCAAGCAGCCGAAGCGGCGCGAGTCATTGATCGAGCATGCCGAGATGGCGCGGCTGTCGAAAGTGCTGGTGACGTTGAAGGACGATGTGCCTGTTGAGGTGCCGCTGGAGCAACTCGGCGTGTCTGATCCGGATCCTGCTCCCCTGCTCGCCTTCCTGACGGAGATGGAATTCCGGACACTGACGACGCGTGTCGCGCAGACGCTGGGCGCTGAAGGCGCGCTGCCGGTGTCTTCGTCGGCTGGCGGACAAGCGTTGTCAAAAGCGCTGGCGGCTAATGGCGGCTCGAAGGTTCAGACCGAGACGGCAGCGGCCAATGGCGCGCCGGGGGAAAGTTTTGAACCGGTAGCGCCGGAAGCGAAGCCATTCGATCTCGATGCCTATGAAACGGTAAACGAGCAGGACCAGCTGGTTCAGTGGATTATCGCGGCGAAGGAACAGGGCTTCGTCGCGGTCGACACCGAGACCGATGGTCTCGATCCGATGGCGGCGCATCTGGTGGGGGTGTCGCTCGCCCTGGCGCCGGGCAAGGCCTGCTACATTCCGCTGGCGCACGGCACGAACAAGATCGACCTGCTGTCAGAGGAACGCCCGAAGCAGATCGAGATGGGCGTGGCTATAGAGTTGCTGAAGCCGTTGCTGGAAGATCCGTCGGTTCTGAAGATCGGGCAGAACATCAAATACGACATCTCGATCTTCCGTGGCCACGGCATCGACGTGGCGCCGATCGACGACACGATGCTGTTGTCGTTCGTGCTGGAAGCCGGGCAGCACAATCACGGCATGGACGAGCTGTCGCAGCTGCATCTCGGACATACGCCGGTGCCGATCAAGGAACTGATCGGGACGGGTAAGTCGCAGATCACGTTCGACCAGACGTCGGTTGATAAGGCCACGCGCTATGCGGCGGAGGACGCGGACGTCACGCTGCGCCTGTGGCAGCGGCTGAAGCCGCGGCTGTCGCGGGAGAGCGTGGCGACGGTTTACGAGACGATGGATCGGCCGCTGATCCGCGTTGTGGCGGACATGGAGCGCGCGGGAATTCTGGTCGATCGCGACCGGCTCTCGCGGCTGTCGGGAGAGTTCGCGCAACGCATGGCGGCGCTGGAAGACGAAGCACACAAGCTTGCAGGACGGAAGTTCAATCTCGGCAGCCCGAAACAGCTTGGCGAGATCCTTTTCGACGAGATGGGTCTTGCCGATGTGGTGGGCGCCAAGCGTACCAAGACAGGCGCGTGGGCGACCGGCGCAGATGCGCTGGAGGATCTGGCGGCGTATGGGCATGAGCTCCCCAAGGTGCTGCTTGACTGGCGCATGCTGTCGAAGCTGCGCTCGACCTATACGGAGACACTGAGCGAGGCGCTGAACACGGATACGGGCCGCGTGCACACGTCGTATTCGCTGGCGGGGGCGCAGACGGGGAGGCTGGCCTCGACCGATCCCAACCTGCAGAACATTCCGATCCGCACCGAGGAAGGCCGCAAGATCCGCGAGGCGTTCATCGCGGCGCCGGGGAATGTACTGGTGTCGGCGGACTATTCGCAGATCGAGTTGCGCTTGCTCGCGCACGTGGCGGATATCCCAAGCCTGCGGCAGGCCTTCCTTGAAGGTGTCGACATTCACGCCATGACGGCGAGTGAGATGTTCAACGTGCCGGTGAAGGGCATGGACCCGATGATCCGCCGCAACGCCAAGGCGATCAATTTCGGCATCATCTATGGCATCTCGGCCTTCGGTCTTGCGCGACAGCTTTCGATTCCGCGCGAGGAAGCGGGCGCGTATATCAAGAAGTACTTCCAGAAATTCCCCGGCATCCAGGATTACATGGAGCAGTACCGCGCCTATGGCCGCGAGCACGGCTATGTCGAGACGATCTTTGGACGGAAGGTATGGTTGCCGCAGATCAAGTCGCCCAACGGAGCGGAGCGTTCGTTCGGCGAACGGCAGGCGATCAACGCACCGCTGCAGGGCTCGGCCGCCGACATCATCAAGCGTGCGATGATCCTCATGCCGGCAGCGCTGCAGGCGGCGGGACTAAAGGCGAAGATGCTACTGCAGGTACACGACGAACTGGTCTTCGAGGCACCTGAGACGGAAGCGAAGAAGGTGGCGGAGGTCGCGGCGAAGGTGATGTCAGCGGCGCCCCACCCTGTCGTGGAGATGAAGGTGCCGCTGGTTGTGGAAGCGAAGGCGGCGAAGAGCTGGGCGGAGGCTCATTAGGGTTTCCGAGAGGCCGGAGATGGGGGATTCGCCACGATTTTCACGGCATTCCGGGGTCGCTTCCTTCACCAGTCTTGGTTAGACAGGCTGCCCCTGTGACGAGACGCGCCATGACCGACAAAGCATCCAAGCCCGCCACCCCCTCCGCGAAGCAGCACCTCGATCCGGCCAAGATCGCGCCCTTCTCGCACGACAGGGGCGCCAACGCGGCGCAGGAGGCATCGCCCTCCTACCGCCTCGCTGCGCTCGACACCGAGTGGCTGCTGGCTGACGCGCAGCGCGGCGTACGGTTCATGCTGGAATACGAGAAAGTCGAACAGAAGCTGGACGCATGGGGCGTGCGCTCGACTGTGGTTGTGTTCGGCTCGGCGCGCTTTTCCCCAACCGGATCGCCGGATCATGTCCGGTGGTACAACGACGCGCGCAGCTTTGCCCGCATCGCATCCGAGCGCGGCGGCGCGCTGCTGACTGACAAGCCGCGGCGCGACAATGTAATTGCCACGGGCGGCGGACCCGGCATCATGGAGGCAGCCAATCGCGGCGCGTGCGATGCCGGCGCCCCGTCGATAGGCTACAACATCACCCTGCCGATGGAGCAGGAGCCGAATGCATATTCGACACCCGACCTGACATTCCGTTTCCACTATTTCGCGATGCGCAAGATGCACTTCGCGATGCGGGCCAATGCGCTCGTGGTGTTTCCCGGCGGCATGGGCACGATGGACGAGCTGTTCGAAATTCTCGCCCTGCGCCAGACCGACAAGGCACCTCCGATTCCGATCGTGCTTTATGATCAGGCCTACTGGCGCGAGGTCATCAATTTCGACGCCATGGTGAAGCACGGCGTGATTTCGCAGCCGGACGAGTCGCTGTTCACCTACGCCGAAACGCCCGAGCAGGCATGGGAGCAATGCGTCGCGGGCGGCGTGCTGACCAAGTGGCTACAGGAACAGCACACGACCTGAGCTGCCTTGATCTGCGCCCTAGCGACGGGGCTCCGGCGCGCGCTGGAACTCGTCGGACTGCGCCAGCCGGTAGAGCTGGTTCAGCAGCGAGAGCACGTTGCCGGTCACATCTTTCGGCCCGCTCGTGTCTCCGACCGGGGATTGTGGCGCGATGAAATAGACGTGTCCGGCATGTTCTACGCGCACCGCGAAGGCCTTTTCGGCGCGGTCCGGATAGGTCTGGAACAGGTTGAAATTGCCAACGACGACGGGATAACCCTCTGTTCCGCTGCGCAGCGTCTCGCCAAGGAAGTAGATCATGTCGTCGAAAGAGCACGTGCGGACAGCGGCGATCGGCGCACCGGTTTGCGCGTCGACAAAGCCCCACGCGGTCACGGCCGCATCGCACAGCAGCAGGCGGCGGTTGAACCTGTCAGCTGCAACCTGCGGTTCGTCTGCGCTGGTGCGCGCGACGCTGGTGAGCACCATCTGGCGGCCCGTGAGGCCCTCGACCGTGCGGATGATATCCGACATGCTGCTGCGACCGCCATCGGATGCGCCGCCGCCGAGCGTGTCGCGCAGGTAGGCGGCGTCGTACGGCGTGCAGCTGCGCTGATCGAGTGCCTGGTCGGGTAGCTTGCCGAACGTGATCTCGCCACGCTTGGCGCCTGCGATGATGTCGACATAGCGCTTGGTGTTGGCGATATCGATCGCGGAGGGCGCCGCAGAGAATTCGTCGCCATCGATGAACCAGGGCTGCGGCTCGCCAGCAAACTGGACGGAAACGACGAACAGCCACATCGACCGCGATGATCGCAGTCATCGCGCGTGTGTGCGCCTCGTTCAGCGTTGCTGCATTGTCCTCGATGTTCTCGGCAAGACCCGAAGCGCCGAGATTTCCGATACTGGCGCAGCCGCTGAGGCTGAGCAGCGAGAAGGCAGCGCCTGCCAGCAGTTTGATATACATCACGGCTCGTCTCTCATCCCGGCGCGCGTCCGCGCCCCTTCCCCTCACACGCGAAGGCAGCCCGGTTCACACTGGACAGCACCGCTCCATATGGGAAAAGCCCAAAGCCGCCCGGAATCGGGTCACGAAACCCTACTTCGCGTGAAGCGCGTAGAACCCTGCGAGTTCCAGCCGGGCCACGATATCGTTTGCAGAATCGTTTTTCAGATACCAGCCATGTATGCCGGTCCATGGCGCGGTGAAGACGCCGCTTTCAGGTGAGCCGCCGGTCTTTGAATAGAACATCAAGTCACCGACGCCTTCGACCTGTGGCGTGTGGCCATGGAACTCCACAACCATCATGCCGGGATGCTCCAGCCCGGTGTAGCTCACATTGTAGACTAGACCCTGCCCGGCCTTCATCTCGACCTTGTATTCGAGCCCCTCGCCCGCCTTCACGGGGACATCGATCGTATCCGTGCGCCACTTGTCTGGCTGGAGCGATAGCACGCCGTCGCGCAGCGGGTATTCACGCCAGCCCTGGACCGCTTCCGGCACGGCCTCGGCGACAACAACGGGTGCAACGGTGTCTGGCGCGGCCACAGATGTCGCAGGCGCTGGACCGCCGCAAGCCGTCAGCAGGGCGCAGCCGATGGCGTACAGCGAGGGAAAGTTGCGGTTCATGGGCTATGCTTTCAGGCCAGGTGCTGGCGGAAAAAGTCGAGCGTGCGGTTCCAGGCAATGCGGGCATTCTCCGGATCGAAACGCGGCGTGGTGTCGTTGTGGAAGCCGTGCTGGCAGCCCGCGTAGGAGTGAAGTGTGTAGGTCTTGCCGGCTTTCTTCAGCGCATCTTCGTAGGCGGGATAGGCGGCATTTACACGCTCATCGACACCAGCGAGCGTGACCAGGAGCGGGGCCTGGATCTTCGGGACATCTTCCAACGCGGCCGCTGCGCCGTAATAGGGTGCCGACGCGCCAAGTGTCGGCACGCGCACCGCCACGTTGTTGCAGATCCCGCCGCCAAAACAGAAGCCGACAATGCCAACCTTGCCGTTGCAGTCGGGATGCACCTGCATCAGCTTCACGGCGGCGATGAAATCTTCCAGCATGTCCGCGCCACTGCGCGTGGCCTGCAGTGTGCGACCTTCGTCATCGGTGCCGGGGTATCCGCCAAGCGGGTAGAGCGCATCCGGCGCCAGCGCGAGGAAACCCGCCGCCGCCGCGCGACGCGCCACATCGGCGATATGAGGATTGAGCCCCCGGTTTTCATGCACCACCACAATCGCGGGCAGTTTTGCCGCCTTCGCCTTTGCCGGACGCACCAGATAGGCGCCCATCTGCTTGCCCTGCTTGCCCGCGCCGTCCGGCGAGTCGTAGGTGATCCGCGAGCCAACAATGCGGGCGTCATCCTCACGCAACTGGAGCGCACTGGCGTATTTCGGCAACAGCGCTTCGGCGAGCATGGCCGCCGTCACGCCCCCAACCGCGAGCCGCCCGAGCCTGTCCATGAACGTCCGGCGGTCGATCTGGCTGTGACAATACTGATCGTAAAGATCGAACATTTCCTGCGTGGGACGGACGGTTTCCCGAGGGTTCAGGTCCAAATCTCGCTGATGCATCATCGACAGCCTCCCTTGGGCGCCCCACCGAGGCCCGTCGGCAGGCTAGCCCGCGGCGCGGGCGGCCGGCGAGCCTCAATTCGACCGTTGAGCCACGGTTGACGCAGGTGTTAGCGGGCGACCCTGCATTTGACGCGCACGTTACTTGACGATGTCTACTTGACAGCGTCTAGCTGGTCTTAGGCCGCGCTCCCAAGCGGTCATAAACGGAGTTCAAATATGGCCCGCCTTTCCTCCCTCGTCGTGCTTTCAGCTCTCGCTGTTGCGTTCGCCTCCCCGGCCCTCGCGAAGATCTCGGTGCAAGGCGCTGAGAACCTCTGCAAAACCGAAGTTTCCACCAAGAACCCGGACGCCAAATCCGTGAAGGTCGACAAAGACTCGACCAAGGCCTCGGGCAGCACGTTCGTCTACCTGTTCAAGGTCAAGAAGGCCGACGACTCGTCGGTGAAAGTGACCTGCACGGTTGACCGTTCGACAGAAACCGTCGCGTCGGTTGCGGCTGCCAGCTAACATCCGGACATGGGCGGTGTGCGTCGTGGACGCCGCCGCCCTTTCGGTTTCCCTTCCGATGAAGTTCTGCCGGCCACGGCGTGGCCGATGCGCCTGCTATCGCGATCCGCGAACTCAGGCCGGACTTGGCACGTCGTAGATCATGAGCAGCGTGCGCTGCTTGCCGGAAAAATTGTCGTCCGAGACGACGTAGAGCCGCACGCGGCCATCCGGCATCTGCCGCGCCGCAACGCCTTCGAAATTGTCCACCGTCACCAACACGTTCATCTGAGCCAACACGACTGAAGTGGTGGGCAAGAAGCGTACGTGCTTACGGCTTTCAATCTCGCTCATGCGGCGGGCCGGCAGTCCGGATTGATCCAGTTCGCGCGTGAACCGCGTCTCGAGCAGCGTGATCATGTTGGTCGCCAGCGGGTTGGTTGAGCGGTGCAGGCTGAACACGCGCAGATCGTCGCCATCGGGAATGATGTCGAGCCCGACGACGGGAGGCGCGCCCTTCCCGATTGCCTGGTCGAATTCCGGCGCAGCCTCAATGGTGTGCACAGACAGCGGGCTTGCGCCTTTTGATGGGGTTTCGAGTCCGGCAAACAGAAACCAGTCCGGCGTTATTGCGAGACCCTCGGTGCCAGAATTGCCATCGACCTTGAGGTTCTGGCGATCGAATGCCGCAGCGAAGTCTCCGCCGTAGCCGCCGAACATGAGAGGCGCGCCGCGCGCGGCGGCGCCGCAACCTGCGATATCGAAGGCAAGCACGCGGTGGTCGCGTTCGAACGACACCAGTGCGAGGCCATCCCTGTAGGCGATGTCTTCGGCATCGCCTTCCTGCTTGCCGCGCAGGGGGGCGCCAGCCACATCCTGGAGGGACGCAATCCGGGCGCGCGTCGGCGTAACGCCATCGTCTGCAAGGTCGAGCCAGACCAAGTCGCCCTGGTCGGTGATCGTCAGCAGGCTGCCATCGTCGAGCAGGTCCACGTCGGACAAGCCGCCGAAACGCGTGTCGGGGCTAACGAGGTGAAAGCCCGCGACGAAGGTGAGATCACCAATCGCCTTGCGCAATGGGTTCATGCCCTGCAACGGCACAGGCGTCGCGCGTAACGCAATGGGCTCGCCTTCCATTCCGGTCACGCCTTTCGGACAGGATTTGGCCCGGAGGGGTACGAGATATTCGCGCTCCAGATCGCCGGCGCGCTCGCTTGCCTGCGGCTGCGCAAGAGCCACGCCTGCGAGACAAGCCAGCAATACGGCGGCGAGTGCGGTGCAATGACGTAAGCGCATTTGATCCCGGACGTTTATGCCGTTCGTCTTGCCCCGTCGCGAACGCGCGCTCAAGCGGCAAGGTCAGTTGCGCAGGTCAGCCGGCAAGGTCGGTTGAGACAGAATATGGATGTAGGCAGCCCAGCGCGATTCTGGGTCGTGGCCGTGACGATCAACATAGCCGCGCACCAGCGCCTCCCCGACGGAATAGTTGATCACATAGGACCGGTACTTGCGATCAAACTCCAGCGACTGCGCGGCGACATCGCGGGACGCGAGGCGATATCTCTGAACGAGCGTGATCGCAGCTTCGCGGTCGATTTCGCCGTCGAGTTGCATCTGTGATATCTTCAGCAGGGCGCCATCAAGCTTCGCCGTCGCCTCGCGCAGGGCGTCGAAGGCCGGCGCTGTCTGCGGATCAAGCCCGGCGAGCGGATAGAGGACCTCCATCTCGAACTTCAGGCGCTCGTCACCGGGAAAAGCGAGTTCGACGCCGAAATCCGCCCCGCCCTCGTTCAGGGGCGCTGCCGGGGCATAGAGCGGCGCCACGGAATACTCGGCCCAGCCGCGGTCGCGATAACTGCGCTCATTGAAGATGCCCTGCACGTGATGGCCGGGATAACCCTCATGGCAGGCGAGGATGAGCGCGTTGCCGATCGAGACTGGCAAATCTGTGTTGATCTGGATGAGGCTCTGATTGCCGCCAAGGTAATAATTGTACGCACCCCACGATTGGCCCTTCACAAGCTCCATCGAAAAGCTCTCGCCGGGTGGCAGCGGAATGTGCGCCGCGGTGCGTTTGCGGCACTCGGCGATGGCCGCATCCATCACGAGCTGCACACGCTCGTCGGGAATGGAATAGCGCGTGCGGAAATTTTCGACGCGCTCGGACAGGGGCTCCGACCCCGGTATCAGCGCGTCAATCCGCGCCAGCGCGTCATTGAAACGGGAGAGCGGCTTGAGGTCTGGCCGCAGGGCGAACAGGCGCTCGGCCTCATCGGCGAAGGGGACGCGCTTGCCATCGATCATGTCGAGCCGGAAGCGCGCGCTGGAAACATCTGCAAGAAGGACCCTGGCGCGCTGGCCCTGTTCGCCGCCGGCAACGACGAAGGCAGGAAGCGCCGCCTTGATGCGATCAGCTTCGCGCTTCAGCGCCGGGCGCTCGCGGGGATTGCGGCGCGCATCTTGGCGCCAGTCGTCGGGGCCAAAATAGGCGTCGACATAGCCGCTCTCATGCGCGTCGATCTCCAGGACCAGCCGGACATAGTCACGCGCCAGCGTATCGAGCGTCATGGTGTTGCTCCCGCCGAGGCCTGCGCAGCCCGCCAGCACAAAAACTGCAAGGCCGGCGAGCCAAGCCTTCAAGCGCCGGTTCTCCGACCCTTCGCAACTTCGCCGAACGTGGTGCGCTTCACGGCGCGGCTTGCCGCCGCCGCAGCGGCGCCGGCGACACTGCCGCGCGAGCCGCGCTGAGACGAACCGCGGGGGGATGCGCCCTGGGAGGACGATTTAGCGGCGCGTGCGCCTTCTTCGCTGAAGAGTTCGGCCAGCTTGTCGGTCATCACGCCGCCGAGCTGTTCGGCCTCGACGATGGTGACAGCGCGGCGATACCAGCGCGTGACATCGTGGCCGATGCCGACCGCGATCAGTTCGACCGGCGACACGCCTTCAATGTGTGCGATGACTTCGCGCAGGTGTTTTTCCAGCGGGTTGCCGACGTTCACCGACAGTGTCGAGTCATCGACCGGCGCACCATCTGAAATCACCATGAGGATCTTGCGCTGTTCGGCGCGCGCCATAAGGCGGTCATGCGCCCAGAGCAGCGCCTCGCCGTCGATGTTTTCCTTGAGCAGGCCTTCGCGCATCATCAGGCCGAGATTGCGACGCACGCGACGCCACGGTGCATCTGCGGATTTGTAGATGATGTGGCGCAGGTCGTTGAGGCGGCCGGGCGTCGCGGGCTTGCCCGCCTTGATCCAGTCTTCGCGGGAGAGCCCACCCTTCCAGGCCTGCGTCGTGAAGCCGAGAATCTCCACCTTCACGCCACAGCGCTCGAGCGTACGTGCGAGAATGTCGGCGCACAGGGCTGCGACCATGATGGGGCGGCCGCGCATCGAGCCGGAGTTATCGAGAAGGAGCGTGACCACGGTGTCACGGAACTTGCTCTCGTCTTCCATCTTGAAGGACAGGGGCGCAGTCGGGTCGACGATGACGCGGGTGAGGCGCGCAGTGTCGAGCACGCCTTCTTCCAGGTCGAACATCCAGGAACGGTTCTGCTGCGCCATCAGGCGTCGTTGCAGGCGGTTGGCGAGACGCGACACAGCGCCCTGCAATCCCTGCAGCTGTGCATCCAGATAGGCGCGCAGGCGCGTGAGCTCTTCGGGATCGCAGAGTTCGTCGGCGGTCTTCACCTCGTCGTGGGCGGTGGTGAAGGCCTTGTACTCCGACCTGAACGCATCGCTGTCGCGCCAGTTTGGGCGCAGGGGCGTTGCGTCTTCCTCGTCGTCAGTCTCGGCGGCTTCCACATCGGCGTCGGAATCTTCAGCGGCAGTCGCCTCGATCTGGTCGCCCGGCTCGCCGTCGCCGGCGTCGCTGGAATCCTGTTCCTGCGCCTCGCCTTCCCCCTCGCCGTCCCCTTCCGAGTCGTCGGAAGCTTCGGTCTTGGCTTCGCCTTCTTCTTCTTCCTCGCCCTTCTCGTCTTCACTTTCCTTGACGCTCGATGTCTCGTCGCCGAGGCCGAGGTCGCGGAGAAGATCTCGCATCAGGGAGGAGAACGCCTTCTGGTCGTTCAGGCTCTCGCGCGCCTTCGCCAGCGGACCCGCAGCCCTCTCGTTCAGCTCTGCCCGCCACAGCTCGGCAACGCTTTCGGCGGCGGGGGGCAGCTTGCGACCGGTGAGCACTTCACGCAGCACGAATTCGAGGGCGTCATCCATCGGCGCGCGCGCCTTGTCGGTGACACGCGCATAGCCGGCGCGCTCGCAGCGCTGTTGCAGGACCGCGTCGAGATTTTCCGCCATGCCGTCCATCACTGCCGCACCGATGGATTCGATGCGGGCGCGTTCAGCAGCCTCGAACAGCCGGCGCGCATCCTCGCGCTGGGGCATCGCCCTGGCGTGCGCCTTGGTATTGTGGTGCGCGACACGAAGCGCCAGCGCGTCTGCCTGTCCACGCGCCCGCGCCGCCGCCATCGGCGTCAGGTCCTTCGGCGGCGTGGTGAGCGTGATCTGTCCGTCCTGGACGCGTCCGCCGTCGACGGAGAAATCAACCGCAAGCTCGTCCTGCCCTGCGATCGCGCGCGTGGCGGCGCTGAGGGCGGACTTGAAAACATCCGAATGGTCTATGGGCCTGCTCATGGCATCACGTTTAGGGCGACCCCGCCCCGCTGGGAAGGCCCGGAAGCTTGGCCGAACGGTCGCGCCAGGCCGAATCTGGTCTTTCCGTAATCAAGGAACACCCGGGGCCAGCGAGCGTTGGTGGATGGAGATTTTGGAGCCCGCATATGAAATCCGTCAAAACCCTTATCGCCGCCGTCCTCGCCGCATCGTCGCTGGCCGCCTGCTCCACGCTTGGTGGGGCGGCCCTCGGCGGCGCGGCTGGCGCCGCGATTGGCAACAATACCGGCAATGGCGATGCGCAGACCGGCGCAGCCATCGGTGCCGCGGCTGGCGCCATCGCCGGCACGGTCGCAGACGACAACTAACCCCAGCACAGCGCAGTCCGCCTTTTCGAGGCGCACGGCCAAAGGCCAGGCGGGTTGCTCAAACCGCTCCGGACAGGATTGCGAGACCAAAGGCCGCCCCTATCCGGCGCGCACTCGTTTCTGGATCATCCTGTTCTGTGTCGATCACGAGTTCCGCAGCCGGCATCCCTGCCTCAGCCTCCAGAAACTGAGGCCGCATCTCCCTCAAGAGTTCGCGTGACGCCAGCTTCCTGAACTGGTTGCGGCTCTCGTTCGTTATGCGCATCTCCTGCTCGCCTTCGGACAGGACAAGACGGACGTAGCGCACCCTGCCACCGAGACCTTCCACAAGCGCTTGCACGCGATCCGTGAAGCCGTCCGGCACGCTGGGCTCAGGCGCGAAGGTGAAGATCAGCGAGCGGCCCTGGCCGGCGGCGGTCTCGAACCCCGCCATCCACATCTGTTCGCGCAAGCGCACGAATTCGGGTTCGCCGAATTCCAGGCGCTCGAGCAATGCGTCGACGACGAGGTGGTTGTGAAACAGCGGTAGCGACGTCAGCCGCACCAATTCCTTCGCAACCGTCAGCTTGCCCGAGGCCGCGCCGCCCCAGATGAAGATCAGCTGCATCAGGCCTGGTCCGCCCAGGCTTTATCGAACAGCGCGATCGTCCGATCAAACTCCACCGCGTCGGACGCGGCGTCATAGTCCTGCGAATTCTTGCGCGCAAAGCCATGACCGGCATCATAAACATGGACGGGAATGTCTGGATGCGCCGCCTGGATCTTGTCCACGGCGCCCACCAGCGGGATGTGCGCATCCTTGGCGCCGAAATGGCAGATCGTCGGGCACTTCGGCGTCATGCCGACCATCTGCGCAATGTTGCCACCATAATAGCAGGACGCCGCTGCGAGGCCCTCGATCCGCGAGCCGGCCAGCCAGCTCATTGTGCCGCCATAGCAATAGCCGGTGATGCAGACCTTGCCCGCCTTCGACAGCACATCGAAGACGCCGCCGATATCGTTCATCGCGTTCTCGGGGCCGTTGCCCATAGCCAGTTCGACGCCGCGCGCCATGTTGGCTTCCACGTCTGCAGGCTGCACGATGAAGCCGGGCGCCGCACGATCGTACATCGATGGTGCAATAGCTTCGTATCCCGCCGCGCCAAGACGCTCGGCCATTTCCCTGATGTGGTCGGAAAGGCCGAAAATCTCCTGCACGACGATCACGCCGCCCTTGCGGGGGCCCTGTGCTTCCACGTGATAGGCGTCGAAGGTGAAGCCGTCGCGGCTGTTGACGCGGATCATGTCGCCTTTGGTCATCAGGGGGGCTCCGTGCCTCGCGCGGCTCAAACTTTGAAGAAGAGTCCTACGCCGACTGTAAGTATGCCGGTCAACAGCACCAGCAAAGCGACTGCCATTGCGCATCCCGGTCCGGGCTGGCTGCCAAAGTTCGATGTGCGGAAGCGCCACGCCAGCAGCCCCCCGGCTACCAGCATGACCGCGCCGATAAGAAGCAGCTTCCAGTCCATCGCATCGCTCCCGCGGCGCCGCACACGAATAGCGCTCCGCAAATGCGGCGCTATTTCAGGTCCTTGACCATCACGCGCATGGCGCGGCTACGGCCCTGACGCAGACCACCCGAAAATGTCTTGCTGCCGATATCGGCAAAACCCCAGCGCTCGTAGGCGGCGCGGGCCCATTCGGCATGCTCCATCACATCGAGCCAGACATGGCTGCATCCGTCTGCCTTCGCCTGAGCCTCGGCAGCTTCGAGCAGCTTCTTGCCGATGCCGCCGCGGCGCGCGCCGGGAAGCAGATAGATACGCGGGATCTCCGCCCCGCCCGCCTTGTGGTTGAGCGGCTCGAGCGAGCCCACGAACATGGTGAGGAAGCCCACGCCGACACCATCCTGCCGCGCGATCCACACGCGCGCATCGGCTCGCGCCAACGTCGCCAGCATCGCCTCGGCGCCGAACGTCTTCAGCTGCTGAAAGAAGCCGACCGCATCATCCCAGTCATCGTGGTAGGCGGCGGCGTACGCGGCCGGTCCGATGATGCCGAGATCAGGCGCATCGGCGGGCGTTGCGCGGGTGACGATCAGATCGGTCACGCCACCTTCACCATGGCGGCGCTCTCGGGCAATTCTTTCGCGAAGGCGCGCTGGTAGAACTCGGCGATGGCCGGGCGTTCAAGCTCGTCGCACTTGTTCACGAACGTCATGCGGAAGGCGAGACCGATATCCCCGAAGATCAGCGTGTTCTCACCCCAGGTGATGACGGTCCGCGGGCTCATCACGGTCGAGATGTCGCCAGCGATGAAGCCATTCCGGGTCATATCGGCGACGCGCACCATCTTGCCGATGGTCGCCTTGTCGAGGTCTGGAACCTTGGCGGCGACGATCTCCACTTCGGCATCGTGCTCGAGATAGTTAAGCGTCGAGACGATGGACCAGCGGTCGAGTTGGCCCTGGTTGAGCTGTTGTGTGCCGTGATAGAGGCCCGTCGTGTCGCCGAGGCCGACTGTGTTGGTGGTGGCAAACAGACGGAAGTTCGGGTGTGGCTTCATCACGCGATTCTGGTCGAGCAGCGTCAATTGGCCCGAGGCTTCGAGAATGCGCTGGATGACGAACATCACGTCCGGACGGCCGGCGTCGTATTCGTCGAACACGAGGGCGATCGGGCGTTGCAGCGCCCAGGGAAGGATGCCTTCCCGGAATTCGGTGATCTGCTTGCCGTCCTTGAGAACGATGGCGTCCTTGCCGACGAGATCGATGCGCGACACGTGGCTGTCGAGGTTGATGCGGATCAGCGGCCAGTTGAGCCGCGAGGCGACCTGCTCGATGTGGGTCGACTTGCCGGTGCCGTGATAGCCCTGGATCATCACGCGGCGATTGAACTTGAAGCCCGCGAGGATCGCCCGCGTGGTCTGCGGATCGAAACGGTAGGCCGGATCATGGTCCGGTACGTAGGACGAGCGCTCGGCGAAGGCCGGCACTTTCCAGTCGAGGTCGATCCCGAATGTCTTCTTCGCGTCGAGCTCTTTCGTCGGCACGAGCGAAATCAGGGCGTCAGAAGGGTCAGTCACAGCCATGGGCGGAAAATCTCTCGTATCCTTGGACCTGATATAGGCGGACCGGCGGACACATTGCAACGCAGCACGTCGGCCTATGCTGTCGCGAGAATCCGCCCATCGCGGCTGATAATTCTCGCAAATCACCCTTTCGGGCGATTGCCCATCCCGGCTTGTGGGGCTTTGCTGATCGCAAACTTGCGGCGTGGGAAAGGTCCGGCATGGCAAAGGTTCTTGGAATTGGCGGCATATTCTTCAAGTCGAAGGATCCGGCGGCGCTGATCAACTGGTATCGGGATGTCATTGGGCTCGAGGTCCATCACTGGGGCGGCGTGTTCCTCACTCCCGAAGCCATGGCCGGGCATGCGGGCGCTGGCACGGTATTCGCCCCATTCAAGCAGGACACGACCTATTTCGAGCCCTCGACCAAGGACTTCATGATCAATTTCGCGGTCGATGATCTGGACGCCATCCTGGCCAGCTGCGTGCAGCATGGCGTGGACGTGAAACGCCTGCCGGACGAGCCGAACGGAAAGTTCGCCCACATCAGCGACCCGGAGGGGACGCGGATCGAGCTGTGGGAACCCAAGCCCATGTAGGCTTACGCCAGCCCGCTCGACTTCAGGGCCTTGAAGGCCCGAATGACGACGTGGAGGCGGTGTTCCATCGAGCGGTCGCCGCCGTTGGAATCGGGGTGATACTGTTTCACCAGCACGCCATAGCGCTCGCGCACCTGAGCAGGCTGGGCGTTGTGCGGCAGGCCCATTTCGTCGAGCGCACGGGTCTGAAGGCGGGTGCGGCCGCGGGCTTCGGCATTGGCTTCGTCGCCGCCCTTGCCCACATGGCCATCATAGAGCCAGTTCTTCGCCCCGCGCCAGGAACGCGGATTATTCATCCGGGCCGCCCTGCCCTCGGCGCCGATCGGACCACCGCCCATCTTCCATGTCGGCTTATGGCCATGGCCTGCCGACGCCTGGAACGCCGTGATTTCAGCTTCCGTCATGCCATCGAAGAAATCGAACTCTTCGTTGTATTCCGCGGCATGGCGCTGGCAGAACCAGTGATGGTCCTCGGGCGCTTCCTTCTGGCCGGGAACCTGCACGATGCGCGCAGCGAACGGTTTCGGGGCCTTGCACAGGCCGAGTTCGTCACAGCCCTTGCGTTCGCAGCGCTGGACGTAAGCTGCGCCCTTCCGGCGTCCACCCGGGGGGTTGACGCGGACATCCACAAACTTGACGCGGTAAGCCCGCATGTAATCTTCGGCGGCCGACATGGATCTGACTTTGGGATGTGTTTGTTAATGGCGCAAGAATTGACAAGCCGCAGCGAACGCATTCGTTCCGCTCTTATGGCTGCCTTCTCTCCCGTTGAACTTGATATAGCGGATGAATCGCATCTTCACCACGGCCATGCGGGCGCAGCGCCTGGCGGCGAGACACACTATGCGGTGAGGGTTCGGTCGGCAGCGTTTGGGGGGCTATCGCGTCTGGCGCGACATCGTGCCGTCAACGAGGCGCTGAAAGCAGAGTTCGAGACCGGCTTGCACGCCCTGCATATCGACGCCAGCTGATCGCACGGTGCGAAACTGGCCCGCTTACGCGGGTCGGCGACCCTAAGAAAGAAGCGGCTTTGCATCGCTGCAAAGCCGCTCCCAAACTCAGGGCCGACCAGAAAATCGCCCGTCGCCCTTGGGTTTTTGCCGACTGCGGCCACCAGAGAAAATCAGGCTTACCCCGGGGTTTGGCCCCTGCATCACAAGATTAGTTTGAGTTTGGTCGCGATCCTGATTGCATCGATCATGTTACGGGCCCCAAGACGACGCAAAACTTCGGTGACATGGCATTCCACCGTCTTTTCGTGCCGCCTCATGTGAATGGCGACCTGTTTGTTTGTCAGTCCATCGGACCGCATATGCAGTACCTTCAGCCGGGTGCGTGAAAGCTTGTGGGCAGCGCCTGCCCCTGGCATCCGCCCATGGTCGAGCGATGATTTCATCATTCGAACGCCCTCCTTGGCGAAAATGTCGAATGACATGGGCATGGCGGCGCGGGCGGAGGGGGGGCCAGCTCGGAGCCCGCAGCCATGACCACGGCGTAGCCCCCTGTCTCCAGCGCGTCTGTTTTCGTAAAGCCTTCTGGCATCTGGAAATTACTGGACTGGTCCATCACTTCACGGCTCGCGCGACCCAGCACCAGACCACGGGTCAGTTCATCCCGGTAACCGCATGTCCCGCCATGTGCGACGCCCTGGAATACGGGGTCGGCGACGTCATAGCCCTGCTGCAGCTAGAGTTACTGCCAGCCGCGCGGCAGGTTGGAGATCGAGCGGTCAATCGCGATATTGCCGCCATCGCGCTTAAGGTAGAGGCAGGCGAAGTTACTCGCGCCGACCGCCTCCAGCACGGTGAGGAGGCCATCCGTCAGGGCCTTTTTCGTTGGCAGTTCAGGCGCCTGCACCGCGAAAGCCAGTGTCCGTTCCGCCAGGATGCTGGGCCAATGCCCAGAGTTTCCCCCCAGTGCACCCTACCCTGACCCCTGCTTTTGAGGAAGCCGCCTGCGCTATCAGGACGCCGTTTCGGCGCGGAGGAAGGCTTGCACGGACACCACGTCGGCGTCCTTCTGGATGTAGGCCTGACCGATACCACGGGCCAGGATCAGCGTCAGGCGGCCATTCTTGGCCTTCTTGTCGTGGGCCATGTGGGCCAGAAGCTCGTCAGCGGGATAGGGGCCACCGCCGAGATCCGCGACCCGTGTTACGAGGCCGAGCGCATTCAACAGGCGTTCGGCGCGCGCCGCATCCTGACCGGGGCAGACCCCGAGGCTTGCCGAATAGCGCAACGCCATCGCCATGCCCGCGCCTACACTCTCGCCGTGCAGCAGGCTGGCGCGATAGTCATTGGCGCGCTCGAGCGCGTGCCCGAATGTATGTCCAAGGTTGAGGAGCGCACGCTCGGCCTGCTCGGTCTCGTCGATGGCGACGATGCGGGCCTTGGCGGCGCACGAGACGCGTACAGCCTCCGCCAACGCCGCCTTCTCGCCTGCACGCAGGGCAGCGGCCTTCGTTTCGAGGAAATCGAAGAAGGCAGGATCATCGATCAGCGCATACTTGGCGATCTCGGCGAGACCCGCCAACCGCTCGCGCGCGGGCAGCGTGTCGAGAACGCCGAGGTCGGCGAGCACGAGCACTGGCTGATGGAACAGGCCCACCATGTTCTTGCCGGCGCGGGAATTGATCGCAGTTTTGCCGCCGACGGACGAGTCCACCTGGGCTAGAAGCGTGGTCGGGATCTGCACGAAGCGCGCGCCGCGCTTGAGCAGGCCCGCTGCCAGGCCGGTGAGATCACCGACAACGCCGCCGCCAAAGGCGAGGATCAGGTCATCACGTTCGGCGCCCTGAGAGATCAGCGCATCGAGCACGATTTCGAGCGTTGCGAAGGACTTCGAGCTTTCGCCGGGCGGGATCGTCACCACATGCGGCGTGACGCCGACAGCGGAGAGGGCGCTGTTGAGCGTCGCACCATGAATCCCGGCGACAGTCTCATCCGCGATGACAAACACTTTGGAACGGCCCGCGCCCATCAGCGGCCGGATCAGCTCGCCGGCGCGCGCCAGCAGGCCCTCGCCGATGAGGATGTCGTAGCTGCGGTTCGCCAGGTCGACCCGGACGGTTTTGATATCGAGCGTCATTCAAACCCCATCGCATCGCGGATGGCCTTTACGGCGTCGGTGGCCGGGCCGTCGCCCGAATCAATCGCGATGTCCGCTTCGGCATAGATCGGCGCGCGCGCCGCGAGCAGGTCGGCCAGCACCTGTTTCGGATTGTCGCGCTTGAGCAGCGGCCTTGTGTCGCGCCGGTTCACACGCTTCCAGATCAGGTCGAGATCGGCGCGCAGCCAGACGGTGGTCGCCTTCTCCTTCAGGAGCGCGCGGGTTTCGGGATCCATATATGCCCCACCGCCCGTCGCCAGCACGACAGGAGGACCGCCGAGCAGGCGTTCGATCACGCGGCGCTCGCCACGCCGGAACTCGGGTTCGCCATGGCGTTCGAAGATTTCCGGCACGCTGAGGCCGGCAGCGCGCACGATCTCGTCATCGCTATCGACAAATGGAGCGCCAAGGCTGTCCGCCAGCTTCTTGCCAACTGTGGATTTGCCGACGCCCATCATGCCGACAAGCGCGACGGTGCGTTCCAGCCGACGGCGGTTGGCCGGCGCGGCGGCTGGCGTGGCAGTCGAGCCGGGCCCGCCCTCCGGTTCGCCCTGTTGCGCAGTCATGACTTGCCCTGTTTCACGAAACCGAGGCTTATACCGCCCGAGGCTTCCGGGGCAAATCATCCGGCCGACAGGCGTATCCGTGTGAACAGCAGCAAAAGCTGGACCCCAGCGTCCCGGTCTGATTGAATCCCTGCAGGGTTTGTTGGACGGAGTGATCAGATGGCTCGTGGAGGATTTTCACGTCGGCGCGGTCCGATGCCGGTGAAGCTGTACGCGATCATCGGGGGCATCCTTCTGGTCGTGCTGGTAGGCGCGCTGTTCTATTTCGCGGGCCAGGCCGACTCCAGGAAACCCGCGCAGATAGAAGTACGCGTTCCGGCGACCAATGTCGGCGTTCAGGCCGAGCCTGCCGGAGTCGCGAATGCGCCCGCGCAATAGCGCTCTTGTATCTGTCGCGCTGAGTTTGGCGCTGCTGGCGGGGTCGACTGCAGCCGCACAGGTTTCTTCAGCGCCACTGGCGCAGGTGGATGCGTGGGGCGTCGGCTGGATCGGCGCGAATGAAGGCGCCGTCCCGGCGACGTTCTGGAACAACACCACGGCGCAGACACTCGGACCCGTCATGGCGGCGATTCAGCCGCGTGATCTTGCGCCTTCGGCGCGCGCGCTGCTGTCACGCATCCTGATGTCACGCGCCAAGGGACCCGCCGGCGGGGCGGACCTCACAGCGGAACGCCTCCGCCTGCTTGAACAGCTGGGTGAGAGCGCGCACGCGGTCGATCTGCGCAAGCGCTATCCCAAGACCGACTGGGGCAAGCTGGGCGAACGCGTGGGTGCGGAACTCGCCCTGCTGCAGGGCGACATCGACGCCGCGTGCGCCAGCGCCAAGACCCAGCCCGCTGCCGACGCCGACTGGCTGCCGCTGCGCGCGACATGCGCGACGCTGGACGGCGACGCCAATGCGAGCCTGATCGTCGAACAGATCGCCAAGACCAATGAGTCACTCGGCGTGTGGCTGATCGGGGCGCTGGGCGCCCTGTCCTCGCCCGACATGAAGAAACCGGATGGCCGGTTCGGCTCCGCCGTTGAAGCCGCCGTGTCCGTCGCCGCGAAACTGCCGTCGACGCCTGCAAGCTTTACAGCGACGCCTGCCGATATCGCGGCCGCCGTTGCGCTCAACGCGAAAGCGACGACAGAACAACGCCGCGCGGCGATGCGAACTGCTTTCAATGGCGGCAAGCTCAAGGCCGCAGACGTGATCGCGATCCTCTCGCTCAAGGACGATGCGGCCGCCGCAAAGCCGACGGCGCGCGGGGCGAGCCCACGGCCGGATTATATCGCGCAGGCGCTGACGGCCGCCTCGACCAAGGATGCGAACACGGAGTTCCAGGCGGCGGCTTATGTTGCGGCGCTACGGTCGGCAGAGACGCTGGCCGACGGTCAGCTGTTTGCAGCAGCACTGTCGCCTGCGATCAAGGCGCTGCCACGCAATGACGCGACGCTGCCCTATGCGGAGCCGCTTGCGCGCGCGGCGCTGCTGACGGGAGACGCGAAACTGGCCGGTGAGTGGCGCAAGCATCTCGGCACGGCCGCGAAGGACAAGCAGGATGCGTGGGCCCTGGCGCGGCTCGACCTGATGCTGTCTTACGCAGGCGCGACGACGGAAAAGCCCAACGCCATCCTTGAACGCCTGCTCGCTGCCGCGCCTTATCCGACGCAGGTTGTTGCGGGCGCAGCGCCCGCTTCCAAAGCGCCAGCCGCCGCGGACCAGCAGCTTACGATCCGGCGGATCGAGAACACGCGCGCGTTGTTCCTGTATTCGGGTACGGGCCGCGACCTGACGGCGGAACAGCGCACCACGCTGGCGGCGCAGCGCACGGCTGGCCGGGGTG
The DNA here is from genome assembly GCA_040398425.1 of Hyphomonadaceae bacterium. Classification (GTDB taxonomy): domain Bacteria; phylum Pseudomonadota; class Alphaproteobacteria; order Caulobacterales; family Hyphomonadaceae; genus UBA7672. The sequence continues at coordinate 41,029 of JBBATZ010000002.1, read as the reverse complement.
TTTCGGATTCCGCCATTGCCCGCATCTATGCCGCCGCGCGTCAGGATGCGGATGCAGAAGCAGCTCTGGCGATTGTCGGGCAGCTGGGCTCGGACGTCTCCGCCCTCTCCTTTGCCGGACTGTCGGACCTGCTGATCCAGATGCAGGCGATCGGCATGACAGATGATGCCAACGCAATCGCGCTGGAGGCTTTGCAGGTCTGGAAGGCGCTGTAGCTGTAGCGTCCGGACCGCAGCGAGCTAACTTCCCATAAATCTCTGGGTCGCATCCTCTCAGGATGCTCGATAACCGTCGGATTGATGCCTTTCTCGACACGCTGCGCGCCGAACGGGGCGCCGCGGACAATACGATCGAGGCCTATCGGCGCGACCTGGAGGACGCTTCGAGCTTCCTGCGCGCCAACAAGACGTCTCTGGTGGCCGCAGGCGAGCGCGACCTGTCCGCCTTCGTGCGCGACCTCCATGAGCGCGGCATGTCGGCGGCGACGGTGTCGCGGCGGCTGTCGGCGTTGCGTCGCTTCTTCCGCTTCCAGCTCGGCGATAACGAGCGGCAGGACAATCCCACGTCGCGGCTCGATGGGCCGGCTTTCCGGCGCGATCCGCCTGATGTGTTGAGCCGGGAAGAGGTCTCGCGCCTTATCGAGGCGGCGCAGGGAACCGAGCCGAGCGACCTGCGCACGATGTGTCTCGTTGAACTTCTCTATGGCGCAGGTTTGCGCGCCAGCGAGTGCTGCGACCTGCCCCTGTCCGCCCTGCCCGCGCCAGGCGCGACCGTGCTGATCGTACGCGGAAAGGGCGACAAGGAACGGATCACGCCGCTGGGCAAGCCGGCGCTGCTGGCGCTGAAGAACTATCTGGCCGTGCGCGACCAGTTCTTTCCGAAATCCGCCGTGCGCTCGGTGGCGCAGCGCTTTGTGTTTCCCTCGCGCGGCGCGGGCGGGCGGCTGACGCGCAGGCGGCTGGGTCAGATACTCGAAGACCTCGCGATGAAGGCGGGAATTACGCTCGAGCGGGTGACGCCCCACGCGCTGCGCCATGCCTTCGCGACGCATCTGCTGTCGGGCGGGGCGGACCTGCGCGCGGTGCAGCTGCTGCTGGGCCACGCCGATATTGCGACGACGCAGATCTATACGCATGTCGTAACGGATGAGTTGCGCGACCTGCTCGAGGCGGCGCACCCGCTGGCGCGGGCCTGAAGTTACAGCTTGCGGGTTCGGAAGCTTTTCACGCGCGCGCGCATGGCGAGAAGGATGGCGATGGTGGGGCCGAGCACGCCGGCCACCAGTTTCTCGGCCGGCGTCTCTGCATACTTGCGGAAGTAGCGGTTGAAGCCGGCACCCTTGTGCTTCTCGACGAAGAGCGAAGGCGCGTCGCTGGTGGCGCCATAATGCAGCGCCGATGCGTGGGGCGTGTAGATCACCGAGCCGCCATCCGCCTCGGCGCGACGGCAGAGATCGAGATCCTCGACATGAAGGAAGTAGCCTTCGTCGAACCCGCCGAGACGGCGGAAGCTGGACGCTGACATATACATCAGGGCGCCGCTGACAGCGTCCATCGGCACGGGACCTGCGGGCTCTGGTTCTGTGTGGCGGTTGATGCTCGTGAAGGCGGGGTTGATGGCGCGCAGCCAGGACAGGCCGAGGAAGGTCGCGGCGGCCGAGCGCATGGTGAGGCGGCGACGGCGGCCGCCGCGCTGTTCGACGCCATCGGCGCCGAAGATCTTGCCGCCGACGATGGCAGGCTCGGCGGCGCCCGACATGGCGCGCTCGAAAGCGGGGATCGAGGCGGGCTGCAGGACTGCGTCAGGATTTATCACCAGAAGCCGGTCGCCAATCGCGCTGGCTGCGCCGAGATTTACGCCTGCAGCGAAGCCCCTGTTCTCGCCGCCGCCGATGACCTTTACCTTGGGAGACTTGCCATATGCATGATCGACGCGTTCCAGCGTCTCGATGGGATTGCCATTGTTGACGAGGATCACTTCGGCAACGCCGGTGTCGGCTTCCAGAGCGACCAGGCAATCGAACAGGCAGTCGCCGGTGTTGAAGCTGACCACGATGGCGGAGACCTTGTGCACTTCCGCTTCGGCCACGGCGGGTTTTTGAGTCGGAAGTTCGGCGGCGTAGTCCTTCACCGCATGGAGAAGATCGCGCATGCGTTCCTCTACATGGGTCATTTCTTCCGACGACTGCATGCGCGCTTCCCAGAAGTCCCGCGCGAGCGTCAGGCCGGATTTCAGGAGAGGCGGGAGACCGGAGCCAGCCTCCACCTCGCGCAGGACGGGGTCGAGATTGTCGGCGAGGCGGCGCAACTCGTCCTGGCTGGCGTCTTCCACGCGAACGGCGCTGACCGCCTGCATGATGTCAAGCCCGGCAGGCGGCCCTCCCATCTCGGTGAGGATACGCAGCGTGATGCGCTCGCCTGCCCGCGTCGCAAGACACAGGTCGGCTATCTCGGCCGGGGCCAAGTCCATCAGGATCGATTCATCGGCCCATTGTTCGATCGTCTGCAGGTCAACGAGACCCAATCTCAGCCGCAAGGCCAGGGTGCGCGCGTGGTCGGTGATGGCCTTGTTTGGAGGCATCAGGCCGTGCACCTCATGCCGGGCGAAACTTGCTGGCGCGCCGCCGCGCCTGCTGTGACGGGCGCGCCAGCTTCAATCACGCCTTGGCCCGCCTGATATCAGGCGGCAGACCTTCATCGGACAGCATAGTCACGGCATCCGCAAGCGTCACGACCTCCTGCGCCTGGCTCCCGAAACGGCGGAAGGCAAGCTTGCGCTCTTCGGCTTCCTTGGCGCCGACCACAGCGATCACCGGAATCTTCTGCAACGAGTGTTCGCGGATCTTGTAGTTGATCTTCTCGTTGCGCACGTCGAGTTCCGCACGGATGCCAGCAGCCTTGAGTTCGGCCAGCGCCTCCTTCGCATACTCCGTCGCCGATTCCGAGATCGTCGCGACCACCACCTGCACCGGCGCAAGCCACATCGGGAAGGCGCCGGCATAATGCTCGATCAGCACGCCGATGAAGCGTTCCAGCGAGCCAAGGATGGCACGGTGCAGCATGACGGGACGGTGCTTGCCGCCATCCTCGCCGACATATTCCGCGTCGAGCCGTTCCGGCAGAACATAGTCGAGCTGGATCGTGCCGATCGTCCATTCGCGGCCGATCGCGTCCTTGATGACGAAGTCGAGCTTCGGCGCATAAAAGGCGCCGTCGCCCTCTGCGATCCTCGGCTCGACACCGGCGGCGCGCGCCGCAGACATCATCTGCGTTTCGGCCTTGTCCCAGAATTCGTCGCTGCCGGCGCGTAGTTCGGGCCGCGTCGCAAGATTGACGTGATCCGTCACAAGCCCGAAATCCTCATGGATCGAATAGGCGAGCTTGATGAAGCGCGCCGTCTCGCTCTCGATCTGGTCCTCGCGACAGAAGATGTGTGCATCGTCCTGCGTGAACGCCCGCACGCGCATCAGCCCGTGCAAGGCGCCCGACGGTTCATAGCGGTGGCAGGCGCCGAATTCCGCCATGCGCATGGGCAGGTCGCGATAGCTCTTCTGGCCCTGCTTGAAGATCTGCACATGGCCCGGGCAGTTCATCGGCTTCAGCGACAGAACTTCGTCTTCCGCCGTCTCTGCGACGAACATGTTATCGCGATACTTCTCCCAGTGGCCCGACTGTTCCCAGAACTTGCGGTCGAGGACCTGCGGCGTGCGGACTTCGATGTAATCCGCTGCATCAAGACGCCGGCGCACATAGCTCTCCACCGTGCGCCACAGCGTGAGGCCCTTGGGGTGCCAGAAAACCATCCCCTTGCCCTCTTCCTGCATGTGGAAGAGGTCGAGCTCGCGGCCGACGCGACGGTGGTCGCGCTTTTCGGCTTCCTCGAGCCGGACGAGGTGGGCCGCGAGATCCTTCTCGTTGGCCCACGCCGTCCCATAGATACGCTGCAGCATCTCGTTGCGGTGATCACCGCGCCAATAGGCGCCTGCGACCTTCATCAGCTTGAACGCTTTGGGCAGCTTGCCCGTCGATGGCAGGTGCGGCCCGCGGCAAAGATCGCTCCACTGGTCGCCATGCGCATAGAGCGTGATGGCTTCCCCGGGTGGGATGATATCGTCGATGATCTGCGCCTTGTAATCCTCACCGATCTTCTTGAAGTGAGCGATCGCGTCGTCCTTGCTCCAGACTTCGCGATTGATCGGCAGGTCGCGGTCAACGATCTCCTTCATCTTCGCTTCGATCTTCTCGAAGTCGTCCGTCGAAAAGGGCTCCTTGCGGGCGAAGTCGTAGTAGAACCCGTCCTCAACCACGGGGCCGATCGTTACCTGCGTGCCGGGGAAGAGCTCCTGCACCGCCTGCGCCATCACGTGCGAAGCGTCGTGGCGCAGGAGTTCCAGCGAGTCCTTCGCGTTGATGTCGAGCAGTTCCAGCGCGGCATCGCCGTCGAGCGGCCGCTTCATGTCGTAGAGTTCGCCATTCACCCTGGCGATCACCGAACGCTTGGCCAGCGACTTGGAGATGGCTTCGGCGATGGACATCGGCGTCGACCCGTCCGGGTATTCGCGCTTCGAACCATCGGGGAATGAGACGTTGATCATGGTGATATCTTTCGTGTTCCGCAGGACGGGTAAAGTACTTCTCCGGGTCTTTGAACCCGCAACCGTCCAGTTTGATTTTCAGGATTGGTCCTGGGGAACCTAAGGGCGGGCGGTTTCGGACCGGTCCACGCTCCAGACGCCATAGCGCCAGGGGGTAAACCACCGCGCGCCGCTGGTAGTTAGGGTCGGCGCCGGGTCCCACCCGTGCGATCCTCCGGGGCGACAGCGCGTGAAACGCGCCAGACCCATCCACGACCCGGCCCAGACGCCGTGCAGCGACACGCATTCGGCGCAGTATTCCGAGCATGACGGCTGATGCCGGCACTGAATCCCGCAGGCGACGAACGCTGGCGACAGCGTCATCTTGTAACCCTTCAGCAGGGCGCCGATCACCGGCTTGTATGCGGGGGCGGGAGCCATTGCCCAAGTCTATACCGCAATCCCAAATGGGCGGCAAACAACCCGGATCGGGAAAGCATCTCTTGCTCGAGGCCGCCGCCCGGCTAAAAGGTGATGTATAAATCGGGGACTGTTCATGAAATACGCCGCCTTCGCCGCCGCGCTCGCGCTGGCCGCCTGCCAGCCTGCCACCCAGGATGCCGCGAAAGCGGCTGAGCCCGCGCGCCCTGCGGAGGCCCCCGCGCCGGCCGCAGAACCTGCCAGGCCATCAGGCCCTGCGCGCATCGTCGCGGCCGAAAAGGTATCAGATGATCTCTCCGGCGCTGCCTCGGTCACCGACATCCATTTCGTGAAGGATGCAGACGTGAAGCTGTTCTCCACGGCAGGCGGCGATCCCGCGATCAACGGGCTCTACACGTATCTTGCGCTTTACACCGCCCCGGACGGCTGGACCCGCGTCTTCCAGATCGGCAATTTCAATTCGTGGGGTGTGATGGAGGAAACGCCGACACGGATCGTACTGAAAGTCAGCCGCTCATGGATCGAGGAAGCTACAGGCGACGTGAAGACCGCGGATGAAAAACTCATCCTCGACATTCCACAGGACGAGGCGTCACCGCTGACGGTCACGCCGGCGGCCTGACACGTCGGACGTCAAACCGGCTTGCGCAGCCACCAGCGCAGGCGCAGGCGCATCATCTGCAGAAAGTCCATGCGGAACGCCCGCTTCACCTCGGCGGCGAACGGCGTGCGCTTCATGTTCTCCCAGTAAAGCCAGGCCCAGGGATGCCAGACATTCCGCATCCACGGCTTCTCCGTGCCGATGTAATGGATGAGGCGCGGCATGGCGTGGCCCCAGCGGCGATCCGGCGCCGTCTCGTTGGCGATCTCGTCGCGCTTCAGGAAGCGCTGGACGTTCCACGTGGGTTCGAGAACCGCTGCGTCTTTCCAGAAGACGTAGTTGAGCGCGTCCTGATCGCCGAACAGCAGTTTCGAGTCATGCTTGGCGATGAAATCCAGTGCCTGCGTGAATAGCTTGCCTTCCCTCACCTTCGCGAGGTCGATCACCTGCACGCCAGCATTGAAATAGCGTCCGCCTTTGGAAAGCGACCATGTCTCGGCGAATTTTTCTGCGTCCTGATAGCAATCCGTAGCGGCTGCGAGCGCGTGGCCGCCGAGATCGGCGGTCCACATCTCGCGAATGTCGCCCAGCACGATGGTGTCGGCGTCGATGTAAAGCACAAGGTTGCAATCGGCCGGTGCCAGTTTCTCGAGGCCAAGCCGGAACAACACGGTGCGATTGAGGTGACCGCGCGTGGCGTAGGCCGGCAGATCGTCGTCGCCAACGTCTATCCAGACATATTCTGGGCCGTAAGCGGCCTCTTCGATGCGCCGCTTCTGCTCCGGCGTCACTTCACACTGCAGGACGAGAAAACGCAGGTTGGCGCCGGGCGCATGGCGGATGATCGACGCCATCACATTGGCGGCGTGCGGCGCATAGCGACCGTCGAACCCGAAAGCGACGTCGATCCGTTCAGACATGTCAGACTGCTCCCGCTGACCGCTTGCCAGTCCATGGCGTCAGCACCCCAAGGGCGGCGCCGCGCAATCTCGGCTTGAGCGCGAGATGAAAGATCGTTCGTCCGGGAAAGACGCGGAACGCCCCGCCGATCGCCGCAAGTGCGCCGCCGCGGTCGCCTTCGGCGGACCGGGTCACAGCCGCGTCGACGAAGTAGTCGAAATACTGGCGCATCGTCAGCGTGTAACTCTTCACGATCGCAAGCGGATGGCCGAAGACGCCGCGTTCGGGCAGGACATGACGCAGGAACACCTTGCGCGCGAAGCCCAGGCGCATGAGACGCAGCTTGTCGAACGAACCCGCCGGACGCTGGCGGAACAGGACGCTCGGAGTTGGCGTGAAGCCCGTCTTGCGGCGACGCGCGATGCGCAGCTGCCAGTCCCAGTCCTGGTCCCCGAGCAGGCTTTCGTCGAACAGACCGACGGCCTTCGCCGCGCTTGCCCGCACCGTCGTCGCGCCGAGTTGCGGATAATAGCCGGAGAGCATGGCCTGCACGAGTTTATCGCCCTCGACACCGGCTTCGGGCCAAGGCTGCCCGGCTGGCGTCAGCTCCATGTCGGTGGTCACGATCTGGCCGAAGACTGCGTCTAGCTCCGGACGCGCACGCATCTGTACGAGGTGGTTGGCGATGTTTTCGGGTAGCCAGACATCGTCGTCATCCAGGAAAGCGATGAATTCGCCCGACGCAACTTTCAGCCCGGCATTGCGTGCAGCGCCGGCTCCCGCGCGTTCCACGGGCAGGTAGATCGCGCCGAATTCTTCTGCGGCAGCGCGGCTCGCCGCGTCCTTGCCGTTGTCGCCGACCAGAATCTCGAGTTTCAGGGCATCCGTCTCTATGGCGCGAATGCTCGCGAGCGCCTGGCGCAGAAGCGCAGGACGATCCCGCGTGGGGACGATCACCGACACGAGAGTGAAGCTTGCGCTCACACCCATTCTTCCCAGTGGTCGAACTTGCCCTTCAGCAGGGCATTGAAAATCCTGTCGCCGTCGAACTTGGTGACGAAGGTGCGCGCGACCGTGCCCTTGGGCCGGGTGGCTTCCGCCTGCGCGTAGATGACGTCGTAGCCGACATCGTTGGCAGCCTTCATCGATTCCGGTTTCCAGTTCATCGATTGGCCAAGCGGGATCGCAAACGTCTTCGGTGCAAAGCCCAGGCGCTTCTCGAACAGCTGGCGCGAGCCGCCGAGCTCATCGATCATTTGCTGCATGCCGATCCGGCCGAAGTCCGGGTGCGTTGCCGAATGGCTACCCATTTCGGCGCCGGCAGCCAGAAGGAACTCGACGTCCTTCCAGTCCATAACCATCGGCGTCACCCAGTCGACCTTGGCGTCGGTCCAGTCAGACACCGGGAAGAAGGTCCACGGCAGGTTGTATTCCTTCATGATCGGCGCGGCTGTCGTCGCTACGCTCTTCATGCCGTCATCGAAAGTGATCGCGAGATCCTTCGGTCCCCCACCCGTCCGCGCAATCTCGGAGGCAGGCACGAAGCGATAGCCCGCATTCAGCGCCATCTCGATGTGGCGGCGCAGCTGGCTCGGCGTGACATCGTTGGTGCCCCAGTCCTCCTGGCCCACCGTATGATAGCAGAGGATGCGGCCGATATAGCGGCGCCGCGCCAGGCCAACGCGGGCAAGCACGTGCCGCTCGCAGCACATCCGCATCGCGGCGAACCGTTTGCGGTCCACCCCGACAGAATGTGACAGCCTGCTCAGTGTTTTCTTCACAGCCCAGCCAGACACTGGCCCGCAAGGACGGGGTGCGGACCGGACCCGTTCCCCCCAACGGCAGCAAGCGGCATGCCATGGTCGGAGACGGGTGTTAACCACTTTCTCCGGGTATGTTGCGGGCGTTGGGCTTTCTCGCCCGCGCGGAGAGCCAGCTTCGCAGCGGCGTGTCGTAAAACACGTGTGCGACCGCCGCCCCCACCGCCGCCAGCACGGCGACGAGCAATGCCAGCCAGGGACCCTCGGCCAGTTGCGCATGGAGGGCGGCAGCTCCGACGCCCAGCGCTGCGAACATCGGTACGTGGACAACGTAGATGCCGTAGGACAGGAGCCCGCTTGTGAAGCAGATACGGGCGACCACGCCGGTGACCCTGGATCCCGCCGACAACGCGACCAGCGCGGGCATCAGTATGAGTGCAGCAGCACTATCGTAAACGACGCGCCATTCGCCGGGCGCCGGGGCTGCGATCACAGCCAGGAATCCCGCGAGCGCCAGCCACCATGGCAGCGCCGGAATCTGCCTCACCAGCCGCAAGCGATGAATCGCGACGCCCGCGAAGAAATCGAACATCACGCGCGCAAAACCCGCGTCGACGTGCTCCCACAGCCACCCAGGCCCGCCCGTGCCTGCATGGCGGTTGAGCGTGTAGACAACAGCGACCGAGGCAACTGCCAGGATCGCGCCGAGCACACGCCACGACAGGAAGCGCGCGATCAGAGCGTAGATGAGGTTTGCTATCAGCTCAAAGAACAAGGACCACGCGGGCCCATTGAAAGGATAGAGCGAACCGCCGCCAAAGACCGCCATCGGCGGCGCTGGCAGAAACAGAAGGCCAAGCGCCGCGGAGGTGAGCACATCGCTCCAGGTCGGCCCGACCCAGCCGCGCAGCAATCCCATAACGGATAGCGCGAGTCCGATCATCAGACCGAGCAGATACATCGGATAAAGCCTGATCAGCCGCGCCGTCATGAAAGTCAGCGGCGACCAACCCTGCTCCAGCCGGCGGCCATAGGCATGCGACAGCACGAGACCACTCAGCACGAAGAAGAAGTCGACCGCGAGATAACGTCCCGGCAGGAGGTCGCCCAGCACACCACCGGGCACGTGGTCGAGGATCACGGCGAAGGCCGCGACACCCCGCAAGCCATCGAGCACGACAAAGCGCTGCGCATCGCCCGCTACATGCGAACCTGCGCCGGCCTCATGCCCGCTGACGGTTGAATCGTTCATGCTGGCTCCACGGCCTGCAGTGTTCAGGCCACGCGTTTCGAAATGATGTGGGTGCTAGGTACTTGCCTCTGACGCAACTCCGGCTATTGATCGTCTTGCGACAGGTTCCTCGAGAGAGGATCAAAAGGGAACCGGGTTAAGGCCCGGGCTGCCCCCGCAACTGTAAGCGGCGAGCCGCGCATCACTGCCACTGGGAAGCCCTCACGGGCTAACTGGGAAGGCGATGCGCAATGGTGTTGACCCGCGAGCCAGGAGACCTGCCTGACGCAGTCGTCTTTCGACGGTCCGGGGAGGGGCCGTGCGAACGGAAGAGTTTCCGAGTGGCGACGTCTAGCGACCGTACATCCGTGCGGCGGCGACGCCATGTGGATGACGGTCTCCAACCCTTGTGGAGACGTCTTATGAGACTTGAACTGAATACTTCCTCGATCGCGCTTGCCGTCGGCAGCGCGCTTGCGTTTGCGCCATCGGCTTTCGCGCAGACAAGCCCGAGTGGGCGCGACACTCTCATTGTCACCGGCACAGCCGTGCCGGTCAACGCAGACAAGGTCGGCCAGACCATCACCGTCATCTCGGAACAGATGATCGAGGATCAGGGCTATCTCTATGTGCCCGATGTGCTGCGGCAGGTTCCGTCTGTCGCGGTCAGCCAGCCCGGCGCACCTGGTTCGCTGACTCAGGTCCGCATTCGAGGCGGCGAAGCCAACCACACGCTCGTGCTGCTCGATGGCATCGACATCTCAAGCCCCGATCAAGGCGAGACAGATTTCTCGACACTGCTGACCGGCGGTATCGCCCGCATCGAAGTCCTGCGCGGACCGCAGAGCGGCCTTTATGGCTCCAACGCACTCGCGGGCGTGGTCAACCTGATCTCCCGCCGCGAGGTGGATGGCCACTCTTTCGGCGCATCCCTCGAAGCCGGCTCGTTCGACACCGTTGAGCTCGCCGCCAATGCCGGCTTTGGGGACGCAGATACACACGCCGCCATCAGCGCCAACTGGCTTACCTCGTCCGGCTATGATGTCTCGCCCGACCAGACCGCCAATGGCGTTCCTGCGGTCGGCAGCGCCAAGCCCGCCGACAAGGAAGGCAATACGGCGGCCAGCGTCAACCTGCGCGGCGGCGCGGCGCTCTCTGAAACGCTGCATATCAGCGGCGTCGCACGCTACTTGAAGTCGACAGCCAAGCTTGATGGTCAGGCCTTCGGCTTCCCGATCGCCGGCCGCACCTATGACGACGCCAGCGAGACCAGGCATGAGCAGAGCATGGTCGGCGGCTCTGCTGTGTTAGATCCCTTTACCGGCGCGTGGGAGACAACGCTTTCAGCCTCGTACGTAGACGAAAGCCGCATCAACCGGACGACGAACTTGCCCTTCCTGTTCGGTCCGCCCGCCCCCACCCTCGCTGAACTCCAGGCGATCCCGCTCGACCAGAGTGGCATTGACTCGACGCGCGCCAAGATCGGCATTCTTTCGACGCTGCGTTTTGGCGACACCAACATTGCGCACGTCCTCTCCGGTTTTGCCGAGAACGAGCGCGAGACCTTTGAAGATACGTTCAGCGGCCGGGACGAGTCGCGCACGCTGAACGCGTTCGGCCTGCAATACCGCGCCGAGATCGCCGCGCAGCTCAACCTCTACGCTACCGTTCGCCGGGACCAGAACGATGATTTCGAGGATGCCGACACCTACAGCCTCGCCGCGTCGTGGGCGATCCCCAATACGGGTGCGCGCATTCACACGTCCTACGGCACCGGCGTCACCAACCCGACCTTCATCGAACAGTTCGGCTTCGACCCCGGCACATTCATTGGCAATGCGGCGCTTGTCCCTGAAGAAGCAGTCGGCTGGGATTTTGGCCTCGAGCAGACGCTGATTGCCAACAAGGTCGTCGTCGATCTCACCTACTTCAAGTCGACGCTCGACAACGAGATCTTCACCGACTTCCTGCCGACCTTCGAGACGACGCCGCTCAACAGTAAGATGGACTCCGTCCGCTCGGGCTGGGAGCTGTATGTCACAGCGAACCCAGTTGAAGACGTGTCGCTCGTCGCGTCATGGACCGAGCTCGACGCTTCCGAACCAAACGGAATAGAAGTCCGACGTCCTGAACAGCAGGGGTCCCTCGATGCAAACTGGCGGATCGGTGGCGGCGGCGTCCAGCTCAATCTTGGCGTCACATACAATGGCGACATGATCGACACCGACTTCGCTACATTCCTCCGCACGCGGGTCGCCCCCTACACGCTCGTTCGCTTTGGCGCCTCGTGGCAGGTCAGTGACCAGATCGAGATTTACGGACGCTTCGAAAACCTGCTCGACGAAACGTATCAGGACGTGATCGGCTATAACGCTGCTCCGCAGGCTGCCTATATGGGCATCCGCTTCCGCGACGGGGCGAGCAAGTGACCAAGCAGCGGCGCAAGTCTGTAGGGTTCGCGAAGGCAATCGCCTTCGCACTTGCCGCTTGCGCCGCACCTGTGGCTCAAGCCCAGACACGACCCAGCCGCATCGTGTCGATGAACCTGTGCACGGACGAACTCCTGATGCGGATCGTTGACCCCGCACGCATCGCGGGCATCACCTATCTCTCGCAGCAGCCGGTCAACGCGCCGCTGGGGCTCGACGCCATCGCCGCGAAACTCGCCGTCAATCACGGCCTCGCAGAAGAAGTCATCAAGCTTCAACCTGACCTTGTCCTCGCCGGCAGTTTCACGACGACAACGGCGTCCGCCCTGCTCCGCCGTCTCGGCTACAAGGTCGTCACCTTCGATCCAGAGAACACGCTCGCAGGCATGCGCGCCAACATACGCAAGCTTGGAGCGCTCGTCGGCGAACCAGCGCGTGCGGAACAGGTGATCACCGATTTCGACGCCCGCCTGGGCGCTCTGCAAGCGCAGATTCCGCTGGGTGAGAAGCCGATCTTTGCGGACATAGGGGTCAACAATTTCATCTCGGGTGATGCAACGCTCTATGCCGAAGTGGTCAATGCCGGAGGCTATCGCACGCTCGGCCAGGCGCTGGGCTACAACGGCTATCGCAACATTCCGCTCGAACAGGTGCTGACCATGCGCCCGGCCCTGATCTCCACCACAACGCCGTGGACGAACCCGCCTTCCATGTCGACGATGGCGCTCGCCCACCCCGCCTTGCGCACGCTTCTGGCGCGCACGCCGAACGTCAGCATACCCGAACGCTACACCACATGCGGCGCGCCGAGCCTGCTGGGCGCCGTCGAGATACTGGTCGAAGCCCGCAAGCGCGGAGCGTCGCAATGAAGCTGCAGCTCCCCTACCCTCTGCTGCTGATCCTGCTCGCCGTCCTCGCCATCGTCCTGGGCTGCGTCTCCATGCTCGTCGGCCCGGGCGGCGGACCGGCCGAAATCATGGCGATGCTCGACCGGGGCGACGCGGACCTTGCCTGGATGATCGTGGGACAGGTGCGACTGCCCCGTACACTGCTCGCGCTGATGGTCGGTGGCACGCTCGGCATGGCGGGCGCGGCGTTGCAGGGCTACCTGCGCAATCCACTGGCAGACCCCGGCGTCGTCGGCGTGACGTCCGCCGCGTCCCTCGGCGCGGTGCTGGCGCTCTATACTGGCATCTCGATGGCCTTCCCGATGGCGCTGCCGCTGATGGGCATCGCCGGAGCTATCCTCTGCGCGCTTCTGCTGCAGGGGTTGGCGGGACGTGGAGCCGTGCTCACCCTTGTGCTCGCCGGCGTCGCCATTTCGAGCCTGTGCGCAGCGCTCATGTCGCTGGCGCTCAACCTGTCACCCAACCCGTACGCTGCTGCCGAGATCATGTTCTGGCTGATGGGGTCCGTCACTGACCGCTCGATGGACCACGTCGCCCTTGCAGCGCCCCTGATGATGGCTGGCTGGCTGATGCTGGCGATCGTCGCGCGCTCGCTTGATGCGCTGAGCCTGGGAGAAGAGGCTGCCGCCTCGCTTGGCGTTGACATCCCGCGCGCCCGCGCGCTCGTGATCGGCGGCACGGCGATCAGCGTCGGCGCAGCCACGGCCATCTCAGGCGGCATCGGCTTCATCGGGCTGGTTGTTCCCCACCTGCTCCGCTCGCAGGTCGGCCACTCTCCCAGCAAGCTGCTGCTGGCCTCCGCCCTTGGCGGGGCGGCGCTTCTGATGGCCGCCGATATCCTCGTGCGCCTGCTGCCGACCGGCCTGGAACTCAAACTCGGCGTCGTCACAGCGCTGATCGGAGCGCCGTTCTTCCTCTGGCTGATCTTCCGGGCGCGCGCGGAGATGGAGTCATGAAGCTCGAAGCCCATAACATCTCGGTCGCCATCGCCGGATGCCACATCGTAGCGAACGCTTCGCTGTCCGTGCAGTCGGGCGAGCTCGTCGGCCTCATCGGCCCCAATGGCGCAGGAAAATCGACACTGCTGAAAGCGATGCTTGGCCTGCGCTCCGTTGCTGCGGGGCACGTGGTGCTTGAGGACGATAACTTCCTGGCGCAGACACCGGGGACACGCGCGCGCAGTGTCGCCTACCTGCCGCAGGAGCGTCACGTTGAGTGGCGGCTTCCGGCGCGCGAAATTGTCATGCTGGGCCGCTACCCGCACCGCGCCCGCTTTGGCGGACCGACGGCAGACGATCGCGCGGCTGTCGCGCGAGCGCTCGATGCCGTGGATGGTCATGCCATCGCCGATCGTCCTGTCACCATCCTCTCCGGCGGCGAGCGGACACGCATCCTGCTGGCGCGCGCCCTCGCCGTCGAAGCGCCGATCCTGCTCGCTGATGAGCCGGTCGCCGCGCTCGACCCCTGGCATCAGCTTCACGTCATGGAGATCCTGCGCGAACGCGCCCGCGCAGGCGCCGGCATCCTCATGGTGATCCACGATCTTGCCCTCGCCTCACGCTTCATGGACCGGCTGATCCTGATGAGCCAGGGCGCAATCGCCGCTGACGGCCCGCCGGCCGACGTGCTGACCCCGGACCTGCTTTCCCGCATTTATCGCGTCGAGGCGCTCGCCGGACAGAACGCTGGCGAAAGCTACGTCCTGCCATGGACGCGGAAAATCTGAATCCTACTCGCCACAGGCGAACGGAATCGTCCTGGTGACCGACTTGGCTTTGATCCCCTTCCCCTTGAGGCGGGCTGAAATCGTGATAGCCGCACAGCCGGTGTCCTGCAGGAAGAGCGGCGCGTAGAACTTTGTCCTGTCGTCGTACAGCGCAACTGATGAAGAAGATTTCGCGAGCACGCGCCCCTTGGCGTCGAGCGCCTTGACCTCGACATCGACTGCGCCAACGGCGACATTCTTCCCACTGACTTCGACGGTTACCAGCGTGGAATTCGATGCGTGCCTTGCATCGCCCTCACCAATGACGGTGTTCCACAGGGCAAGGTCACCGCGGGCGAGAACGTCGTCAGAAAATGCGCCCGTTTCGTCATAGTAGAGTTGGGCGCGGATCGCAGAAATTGCTGGAGACACGGGTTCCTGCGCGAATGCCGCCGTCGCTCCACACACCCACAGGGCAGCGAGACCAAAAGCGCGATCAGCGAACAAGCGTTTCATGCGCCATCGATAGCAGTTCCGCCGGGATTTCAAAGATAGCGCACTCAGCAGACAATTCGCCCGCTTGATCGCCGCCTGCTCTTGCGCAATGGAACAGCCCGCAAGTTTCCGCTGTAGCCAGAGGTCTCCCCATGAGCATTCGTTTTGACGGCCGTGTCGCCATCGTCACCGGCGGCGGTAATGGTCTCGGCCGTAACTACTGCCTGCAGCTCGCGGCGCGCGGCGCCAAAGTCGTGGTCAACGATCTCGGCGGCGCGGTCGATGGCACGGGCGGCTCGATCTCGGCCGCTGAATCCGTCGCTGCGGAAATACGCGCGGCTGGCGGCGAGGCCATCTCCAACGGCGCCGACATCACGAAGCTCGACCAGGTCGAGGCTATGGTCGCCGAGGCGAAAGCCAAATGGGGTCGCGTCGACATCCTGGTCAACAATGCCGGCATCCTGCGCGACAAGTCGTTCGCCAAGATGACGATGGATGACTTCAAGAAGGTGGTCGACGTCCACCTGTTCGGCTCGGCCAACTGCACCAAGGCTGTGTGGGATACGATGCGCGAGCAGAATTACGGCCGCATCATGCTGACGTCGTCGGCCTCAGGCATCTATGGAAACTTCGGCCAGTCCAACTATGGCGCGGCCAAATCCGCGATGATCGGCCTGATGAACGTGCTCCACCACGAAGGCGCGAAGAACAACATCCGCGTCAACACCCTCGCCCCAACCGCTGCCACCCGCATGCTTGACGGACTCTTCCCCGAACAGATCGCCGCCCTCATGGCCCCCGAACTGGTGACGCCGGGCGTGCTCTTTCTTGTCAGCGAGAACGCGCCGTCGAAAACCATTCTCGGTGCGGGCGCGGGCTGCTTCTCGGTCGTCCACATCTACGAGACGCCAGCGGTGTTCCTCGGCGGGGCCGACGCCACCGTCGATGACGTTGCCGCCAACTGGACGAAGATTTCCAGCCCCGAGGGTGAGGCCGCCCTGGACGGCGCTTTCGGCCAGACCGGAAAGTTCGCCGCCGCCGCCGCAAAGGCGCTGGGCGTCGAGCTGAAGGGCTGATTGTCCCGACATTCGGCCCATCATCCCGGGAATGCGGTCGTCACATCTGGCGCGAATGCGCGATATGTGTGCGTGGCACGCATATCCAGGGTTCGCGGCCAGGGTGACTCTCATTTAACATTCTGAAGAACTGATACATTTCGGACGAATACATCATTGAGGCGGGTTCGGACGCCCCACGACCGAACCCGCGTCAAGGGCGTCCCGTGTCGCGCGGGACGCCCGTTCTACTTTCGGAGCTGGCCGAAACGACAGTCACGCCCAAATGACCCAGCGGAAACTAGCGAGAACGTGACCCTGAGCAGGCTCTGGAACGATCACGAAACATGCTCAAACCGTAGACGTTTTCTGCTTCCACACGAATAGTGGTAACAACCATTACACTGCCCAATACCGGCCCTTCACATGGCCAAGTTGCGCGCCTCCCCAGGAGACCACAATGAAATATGCCTTGCTTGCATCCACCATGGCTGCCGCGATCGTCGGTGCAGTCGCCCTCGTCGGCGTCACCGCCTCCGCCGCCCCCACCACCACCATCTCCACCCCGGAACGCGCCGATAACTTCCAGCTCACGGACACCACGCGGCTGGCGCACGAGCTGCACTACTTCAAGGACGCAAAGGCCATCGTGCTGATGAGCCAGATCAATGGCTCTGAGGGCTCGCGCAAAGCCGCTGCCCAGCTTGAAAAAATCAAGGCGTCCTACCCGGACAAGGGCGTGCTGTTCTACATGATCAACTCGAAGGACTCGCGCGACGCCGCGGCCCTCGAAGTGAAGAAGCAAGGCTATGACATCCCGGTCCTGATCGACGAGATGCAGCTGGTTGGTGAATCGCTGGGCGTGCAGCGCGAAGGCGAAGTGTTCGTTGTCGACCCGAAGTCCGGCTTCCGCATCGCCTATCACGGCCCCCTCGCCAACACCGCACAGGCGCTCGACGCCGTGTTGTCGGGCAAGGCCGTCGCCAATCCGCGCATCGAAGTGAAAACCGGCGCGCAGATCGCGTTTGCCGAGCGCGGCAAAGCGGTCGAGCACGCCAACATCTCTTACACGAACGACGTCGCTCCGCTGCTCCAGGCCAAGTGCGTCACCTGCCACCAGAAGGGCGGTATTGCCCCCTTCGCGATGGACAGCTTCGAGGTCGTGAAAGCCATGGCCCCGATGATCCGCGAGTCGGTTCGTTCGGAGCGCATGCCGCCCTACTTCGCCGACCCGCATATCGGCTCGTTCAAGAACGACCAGGGCATGACGGCTGTCCAGACCAAGACCCTGATCCACTGGATCGAAGCTGGCGCGCCGCGCGGCACGGGCCGCGACGTCCTCAAAGAAGAAGCCGGTGAAGCCCCCGAATGGCCCACCTACCTCGGCAAGCCCGACGTGATCGTCAACCTGCCGGCCTTCGACGTTCCCGCCTCGGGCATCGTCGAGTATCAGAACATGCGCGTCGACAATCCGTTCAAGGAAGACACCTGGCTGCGCGCGATCTCGATCAAGCCAGGCGACCGCGCGGTGCTGCACCACGTCGTGTCGAACCATATGGCCGACCCGAAACTGCCGAAATCGAAAATCCCGGGCGGGTCGGTTGGCTCCTACACGCCGGGCGCTGAAGCCCAGATGATCGCGGAAGGTGCCGGCGCTCCGGTTCCTGCTGGCGGGAAGCTTGCGTTCCAGATGCATTATACCACCACGGGGAAAGCCGCGACGGACCGCACCGAGATCGGCTTCTACACGCTGAAGACCGCGCCCGAGTTCATCAAGCGCTCGACCGTGATCGGCGATTTCGGCCTGAAGATCCCGGCTGGCGCTGCGCGCCATGAGGAGACATCGTACCAGACCTTCCCGGCCGACGCGTATGTTTACACCCTGTACCCGCACTCGCATTATCGCGGCTACAGCGTCGAGCTGAAGACGGTTACGCCGGACGGCAAGGAAACATTGCTTCTCAGCCTGCCGAAGTACGACTTCAACTGGCAGCGCGACTACGATCCGAAAGAGCCGATCCTGATCAAGAAAGGCACCAAGCTCGTCGCCAAGTGGGTCTATGACAACTCGAACAACAACCGCGCCAACCCGGACCCGACACGCGACATCACGTGGGGCGAGCAGACCCACGAAGAGATGATGTACTTCCGCGTCAACTATCGCTGGGCTGACGAGACCGTATCGAACATCCGTAACGACCTGCAGTCGCAACTGATGTCGTCGATGTCGATCGGCATGATCGATGACAACGTCGATGGCCTGATCCAGGAGAGCGAACTCAAGGGCATGATGGCGTCCCTGAAGCCGCGCTTCAAAGATCTCGACGCTGACCATTCCGGTGCGCTCGACGCGAAAGAGATGAAGGCGGCCGGCGGCGGCATGCGCATGCCGCGCGACGCCGACATCGACCTCTAGGTCGGGTTTCGACTTACGATACTGGAAAGGCCGGAGCCTCGCTCCGGCCTTTCTGCGTTCGGCCTGACGAACGCTCATTCCAGCGGCAGCCGGCTTTGCGCACGCCCCGTTATCCATCCCCCATGATTAAATCTAGGAAAGATTGGCCTTTTTGCGCAGATGCGTAAGGCGGACGCAGCGAAACCACACTAGAGCCGTGTGGAAATAAGCCGCCCGGCCATCGCGCGAGGGCGGCATAAGGAAAACGCTTCAAACGGGCATCCAGGAAGATCGCGGCCGGACATTCCGTCCCCCGCGCAACGGGTGCACACATGCGTTTCCTGCGGGGGGGCCTCGCTCTCTCACTCATCGCAGCGACCTTGACCGTCGGCGCACTTCCCGCCGCCGCGGATTCCTCGCGCGCGCTCGACACAGCTTTCGCTGAAGCCTCCCAGCGCGCAAAAACTCTCGCGGGGGCGACGTATTCCGCGTCTCCCGCCGCACTTCCCGCAGCATTCCAGGCCGCCGACTATGACGGCTACCGCAAGCTGCGGCCGCGCCCCGACCGCACGCTATGGGGAAGGGCGGGGAATCCGTTCGGCCTGCTGCCGCTGCCGCGTGGGTGGCTCTACCCGGATACGGTCGCGATCCATGTCGTCCATCGCAACGGCCTGACGGCAAAACTCGACTTACCCGACGCGGTCGATTTCGTGGACTACCCCGCGGCCACGGATGGTGACCGCCACGCGCTCGGCGCATCGGGGTGGCGCGCCATCACCAGGCCCGGCATTGCGGGGGACGGCTACGAATTCGCGGTGTTCCAGGGCGGGGTCTATTTCCGCGCTGTCGGACAGGGACAGGTCTATGGCGTCTCCGCCCGCGCGCTCGCGATCGGGACGGGATCGCCTGCCGGGGAGGAGTTCCCGCGCTTTACTGATTTCTGGGTACTGGAGCCTGAAGCGAACGACGACACCCTCCGGTTTGTCGCTCTTTCAGACTCGCCAAGCGCAGCAGCGGCCTACCGCTTTGCGCTTCGCCCCGGGAGCGACGCCATCATCGACGTTGCGGCTGAGGTTCATCCGCGTGTCGACCTTCCCGAGGCTGGCGTCGCTCCCCTGTCCAGCATGTACCTGCACGGCCCTGCCGACCCCCGCGTCAGCACAGACAAGCGGACGGAAGTTCATGACAGCGATGGACTGTCGATCATCTCGGAGTCCGGCGAGGCGATCTGGCGGCCGCTGGCCAACCCGGCGCACCTGCAGGGGTCGGCTTTTGCCGGCACGCCCGCGCGCTTCGGCTTCGAACAGCGCCAGCGCGATCCGGCCGCGTATGCCGATGGCGAGGCCAAGTACGAGCATCGCCCGAGCGTAGTGATCGAACCTGTCGGCGATTGGGGCGAGGGCGAAATCCGGCTGCTCGAAATCCCGACTGCCAACGAATACGCCGACAATGTCGCCGCCTTCTGGCGTCCGGCCCAAGTCTGGCTCGCGGGCGGAACCTACAGCTTTGCATACCGCCTGCACTGGTCGGATGCGCTGGCGTCGACCCGCCTTGCCCGCGTCGTCGCCACCGAAGTCGGCCCCGCGCCTGAAACAGATCGGGTGCGCCGCTTCGACCTCACCTTTGAAGCCGATGCCCCCCTCCCGCCTGGCGCACTAAAACCTGACGTGTGGAGCGCCGGCGGCAAACTTTCCAACATTCGCGTTGCGCGCGACGGCGAGCGCCGCGCGCGTCTTCGCTTCGATCTCGAACCAGGCGCTGCAAGCGTTGTCGAACTCCATGCCGCGCTGACCCATGCCCCCATGGGCAGTGAAACCTCCCAGCAGACAGAAACGTGGTTGTTCCGATGGACGCCAGAATGACGCACGATCCCGCCCCACAGGTTTACGCTCCTGATCTTGAGGACGCCCCCCTGGGCGCCCCCCCCGAATCTCCTTTGCCGATGCCGCAACAGGGCATCGACGGCGTTGGCGCGTCGGCTGGACCGGAGAGCGACGGACGCTGGCGGTTTTTCGCCCTGCTTGTGCCGGCGCTGGCTGTCACCGCTCTGGCTGCAGGTCTCGCCTGGCAATCGATGTCGCGCGATGGCGTGACGCTTATCGACGTGATTGCGCTGGTGCTTCTGACGGCCAACATCGCGTGGATCACGATTGCCGCCGCCACTGCAATCGCGGGCGCGGTGCTGCTGGCCGCGCGTGAGCCCGTCGCGCCCCAGCGCAACACCCGCCTCGACACCACCAGCCTCACCGCCATCGTCTTCCCGATCCGCAACGAGGATACCGTCCGCGTAACTGCCGCCGCGCAGGCGATGCACGACGCGCTCGTCCAGTCGGGGGCCGCCAGCGCCTTCGAGATTTTCTTCCTCAGCGACACCAACGATGCAGTCCTCGCCCGTGAAGAAGAAGCGGCGATCGCGCGCCTGCGAGACTCACGACCGGAAGCGGCCATCTTCTATCGGCGCCGCATGGCCAACCATGGCCGCAAGGCCGGCAACATCGCGGATTTCGTGCGCCGCTGGGGCGGCCGCTACGACTACATGACCGTGCTCGACGCCGACAGCCTGATGTCGGCCGAAGCGATGATGGAACTGGTGCGCCGGATGGACGTGCGCCCGTGCACCGCGTTGATCCAGACCGTGCCGATGATCGTCAACGCGCAGACCATGATCGCGCGCTCCCAACAGTTCGCAATGCGCGCCTACGGCCAGATGTTCGGCGCAGGCCTTGCCTGGTGGTCGGGCGGCGCCGGCAATTTCTGGGGCCACAATGCGATCATCCGCGTCAAGGCGTTTGCAGCGAATGCCGGCCTTCCCGTGCTTCCGGGACGCGGCCCGCTGGCTGGCCACATCCTCAGCCACGACTTCGTCGAGGCCGCCCTGCTGCGTCGCGCCGGCTGGCGTGTCGAGATAGCGCCGGAGATCAGCGGCAGTTACGAGGAATCGCCGCCGACGATGGACGACATCTCCACGCGCGACCGCCGCTGGGCGCAGGGCAACCTGCAGCACATGAAGCTGATCGGTGCGCGCGGGCTCGATCCCGTCAGCCGTGTGCACATCGTGGCGGGCATCATGGGCTATGGCTCTGCGCTGTTGTGGTTCTCGCTGATCCTGGTCGGCGCGCTGCAGGCGTGGCTCGACGCGGGCGACGTGCACGGTGGCGGGTCATCGAACCTGTCGCTGCTGGTTCTGTCGGCCCTGATCGTGCTGTCGCCAAAATGGCTCGCCCTTTATCTCTGGGCCGTCGGCCGCCTTCCCGGCTGGGGCCGCAATCCGTCCTTCCTCGCGGGTCTTGTGCTCGAGACTGCCGTGTCCGCCGCCATTGCTCCGATCCTGATGGTCAGTCAGGCGCGCGCCGTGATCGAGCCCTTCCTCGGACGTGACGCTGGATGGCGTCCACAGGCGCGCGTCGCAGCCAGGGTCACCGAAGGCGCAAACTATCACACGCAACTCGCCTGCGGTCTCGTCCTTTGCTGCACGATGCTGGTCAATACGGGCTTTGTGGCCTGGACGCTGCCGGTCGCGGCCAGCCTTGTGTGCGCAGCCCCGATCGCCGCCTGGCTCGCGCATGCGCCGCGCCGC
This sequence comes from Hyphomonadaceae bacterium, assembly GCA_040398425.1. Taxonomy (GTDB): domain Bacteria; phylum Pseudomonadota; class Alphaproteobacteria; order Caulobacterales; family Hyphomonadaceae; genus UBA7672. Next base: position 18,959 of record JBBATZ010000002.1, on the reverse strand, counting down.
CGCAGCGTGCTATGGCGGACGCTGGCGACGCCGGAGGACATGTATCCGCCCGCTATCGTGCGCGCACACCGCCGCGCTGCCGGACGCTTTGCCTGGCCGGTTGCCGAGGTCACGCGCCAGCCGCTGGCGCCGCCGCCCGTCCTGCAGCCGCCGCAGGCCGCGAGCACCTGAGCCGGATCGCGGGTCGCACCGGCGCAAGAATCGTCTAAGGTCGGCGCACCTTGGCGCTCCGACCCCTCACCCTTGCCGACCTGCGCCGCTATGCGGTCGCGCGGACGCTGTTTCCGCCGACGACGCTTGGCCGCGCCATCGAAAGGCTGGGCTTCGTGCAGGCCGATCCGATCCGCGCGCCGGCGCGAGCGCAGGACCTGACACTGCGCCATCGCGTGAAGAACTATCGCGCGGGTGATCTCGAGCGCCGCTACGCCACGCTCGGCATCGAGGAGGACTTCTTCGTCAACTATGGTTTCCTGCCGCGCGCGACCCACGCCGTGATGCATCCCCGCACATCGCGAAAGGCATGGGCCAAGTCCGACGCGACAAAGGCCGACGCAATCCTCGACTTTGTCCGTCAGCGCGGGGTGGTCCACCCGCGCGATGTCGATGCGCACTTCCAGCACGGCAAGGCGCAGAACTGGTTTGGCGGATCCTCGAACGCGAGCACGCAACTGCTCGACGGATTGCACTATCGCGGCCACCTGCGCGTTGCCGGTCGTGCGGGCGGCGTTCGGCTCTACGCGGCGCGCGAGGCGACGCCGGCTCAGGAAGATCCTGCCGCCGCAATGGACGCGCTGGTCGATATCATCGTCCGCAAATACGCGCCGCTGCCCGCACGGACTCTGTCCGAGCTGGTTTACCATCTGCGCCTCGGCGTGCCGCAGTGGAGCGGGGAGCGCCGCGCCAGCCTCGCACGCGCCGCCAAGCGCCTGCCTTCTGCCGAAGTGGATGGCGTCATCTGGTATTGGCCCGCGGGAGAAGACCCGCGCGCGGCGCGCTGGCGCCCGGACCCGGATCAGCTCCTGCTGCTGGCGCCCTTTGATCCGGTCGTGTGGGACCGCCGCCGGTTCGAGAGCTTCTGGGGCTGGAAGTATCGTTTCGAGGCCTACACGCCTGCTGCCAAGAGGCTGCGGGGCTATTATGCCCTGCCGCTCCTCCGCGGCGAGGCCGTGATCGGCTGGGGCAATCTCGCTGTGGTAGACGATCGCCTGCAGGCGGAGATCGGCTACGCGTCGGGCGGTCCCCCCTCCGGAAAAGCCCACAAGGCGGCGTTGAGCGAGGAAGTTGAGCGGATGCGCGTTTTCCTGGGTCTGGGTCAGGGCTGAACCGGACAAACACACGCCATTGACGCCCGGCAGCGCGCGAGGCAATAAGCCCCCCTTGCCCCATGACCTCGGGGTTCGACGGCTGGATTGGGCGGTTAGCTCAGCGGTAGAGCACTACCTTGACATGGTAGGGGTCACAGGTTCGATCCCTGTACCGCCCACCAGCCTTCTCGCCTCACGTTATGGCTGACACTGCGGCCGTCAGGCTGCCGTAGGCGCTTTCGGCAGGTCTTTCGGATGTTCCCCGAAAAGACGGCGATATTCGCCAGCGACTGATTCATAACATTCGCACGCCGCGTTCTCGAGCCCGATCCGGTCGACGATGGTGATAAGCCCGTGCTGGTATCGGATGATGCCGGCCTTCTGGAGCTGGGCGGCGGCGACACTGACCGTAGACCGGCGCACACCTAGCATGATGGCGATCAGGTCCTGCGTCAGCGACAGCTCCACAACGCCGCTGCGGTCGTGCGCGCCGAGCAGCCAGCGGGCCAGACGCTGGCCCAGCTCGTGGTGAGCATTGCAGGCCGCCGTCTGCGCAACCTGAATGTGGAAAACTTCCACATATTTCAGCAACAGCTCGCGAAAGTGCGGCTGTTCGGCGGCCGCCTTCCGGAGGTTCGCGGTCGCCATCTTCCATGCGACGCCACCCGTCTGACACATGGCTTCGCTGTAGGACGTATCCGAGCCGAGAATTGCCGAAACGCCAGCGACGCCCTCGGCGCCGATCAATCCGATCTCTAGGTGATAGCCATCGGAGAGCACAGCCAACGCGGATATGAACCCGGTCTCCGGGAAGAAGACGTCTTCGATGCCATCGCCGGCGCGGTGGATGGGCTGACCGAGCTGCAAGGTGACTTGCGTCAGCATCGGCGCCACAGCCGCGAACTCGGCTGGCGCCAACGCGGCAAGCAACCTGTTCCGGATATTGGGCTGTGTGGGTTTGGCCATCAAAGTTCCGCTGTGGAGGCGGGAGCGCACAGATCTCCCAGGCAGCCACGCGCCGTAAGGGAGCGACCGATGCGGGAGTAACGCATGAAATACGAAAAAGGCCACGCCAGTTATCGCGCTGATCATATGATGAGTGGGTTCAGCGCATTGACCTGGCTACGAGCAAGGGGCGCGCCCGTCTGTGAAGCGGTCGCTCTTGTACGTTACCGCACAAACTTCAGTGCTTGTGTTTCTGGCTGGATCCCGTCCGTCCGTTCAAGGACGAATAGATGCGCGTGGCGCCTTTGGCGTCGAAGATGTCGCGTCAACAGTGTCGGTTGACGTACCGACTTCGCCTGGGAGGCCGCGCACTGATAGCGACGCCTCACACCGAGGCGGCGCGGCCCTCAAGCTCTCCAACATGATCAAGACGTTCGGCAAGCTTTCCATGTGGCTCATCATCGGCAGCGCACTGCTTGTGCTGGGCGCCGCGGCGTTGATCTAGCCAGGAAGCCTCAGGCGCGTCGCACAACACCTATAATAAGCAGGAGCACGACGGCTCCGATGGTCGCGTAAGCGATCGATGTCGCGAGCGGGGTGCCGAGCGTGAAGGCGATGCCAGTTTGGGGCAGCAGCCAGCCCGCGAGGAACGCGCCGAGAATACCAACGACGATGTTTCCGATGAGGCCGAAGCCGAAGCCTTTCACGATGAGGCCGGCCAGAAACCCAGCGACGCCGCCGACGATCAGCCAGATGATAATCGATTCCGTCGACATGCCGTCTCTCCCATGTGGCTTGCGTGGGGACGCCAGTCCATCCGGCTCGCCACGCGCAACGAGAACGGAGGCTCGACGCGATAGTTCCATTCACGATGAAGTCAGCGCCGCTTGATACTGTCCTGCGTCCTGCGAAAACTGCTGCCGTTCACAGCCCCTGGAACGGCAGCAATTCGCGGGAAGAGATGCGTGATCGGCTCCTCCACCACACGCAGGTCGTAGCACGTGGCTGTCGCCACAAGCGTACGGTGCCGGACAAGGCTGCCGGGTATTCTGGAGTTTGTGCAGGACTTCAGGGGTGCGGGCGCTGGAGGCGGCTCAGGCCGCCATCACGCGCTCGACTTCGTCGACCAGTTCGCGGAGATGGAAAGGCTTGGAGAGCACCTTGGCCCCAGCCGGTTGGGGCCCGCCTGCCGACAGCGCAACGCCGGCAAAGCCCGTGATGAAGACGATCTTCATGGCAGGGTCGAGTTCGGAGCCGCGGCGCGCCAGTTCTATGCCGTCGAGGCCGGGCATGACGATGTCGGTGAGCAGGAGATCGAACACTTCGCGTTCGAGCGCTTTCAGGGCCGAGCGCCCCTCGTCGAAGTCCTTTACGACGTGACCAGCGCGCTTGAGCGCGTTCACGAGGAAGCCGCGAAGGCTGTCATCGTCCTCGGCGAGAAGAATCTTGGCCATGATGTCCGGACTTCCAACCCAGCGATGTATGGAACGATTCATGAGCTGTCGTGGTAAAGCAGGAATGAACAGTTCCGCTTGACCCTGCGCGTGACTCCTAAAATATGGTCGGAATGTTTCCCGGTTTGATGATCTTTGCGGATCCAGGGTCGTCAGACCCCGAATCCGGTTCCACCAGGGGCGGCGCCCCGGCGGAGCGGACCGGCTTCTCGTTTTCGATCGACGAGCCTGTTTCCGTGATGTCGCCGGTGGTTTTCGCCTCCCCCCACTCCGGACGCCTGTATCCCAAGGGTTTTCTGGAGACCTGCAAGGCGTCGATGATGGAACTGCGTCGGATCGAGGACGCCTATGTCGACCGCCTGCTGGCCGATGTGCACCTCGCGGGGGCACCGGTCATCTGCGGACTAGTGGCGCGGGGGTTTGTTGATCTCAACCGTGCCGAGTCCGAAATGGACCCGCATATGTTCGAGGACCCCTCGCCCAGCTGGTTTTCGCAGCGGTCGCCCCGCGTGGAGGCCGGTCTGGGATGCATCCCCCGCCTCGCTTTCAATGGGGCGGCCATCTATCACCGGAAGCTGCCACGGGCCGAGGCGGATCACCGGCTGGATCAGGTCTACCGCCCTTACCACCGCGCTCTGGAAGCCCTGCTGCGGCGGGCGCAGGCGATGTTCGGACAGGGCTGGCTGATTGATTGCCACTCCATGCCGGCGGAAACCGAAGCCAATGCCCGCTCGCCCGACATCGTGATCGGGGACAGGTTCGGGGCCTCCTGCGCTCCCGGGCTGGTCGATCTCGTCGAGGGCCTGTTCCGCGCGCGGGGCTACACGACAGCCCGAAATTCTCCTTATGCCGGGGGTTTCGCGACCCTGGCGCATGGCCAGCCTCCGCTGGGGCGGCACGCCATGCAGATCGAGGTGCGGCGCAGGCTTTATCTCGACGAGGCGAACGTGGAGCTGCACGATGGTTTCAACGTACTGCGCCGGCACATGGGCGAAATTGCCAATGAAATCTGCGCCTTCACGCGCCTGGAGGCTGGCTTGACGGACGGCCAGGAAAACAAAAAGGCCGCGCTGGATGCCAGCGCGGCCAAAGGTTTAGGGAGGAAACGCCCATAAGGGCAGCGGCTCCGAAGAGCCACGAGCTGAATTTACGCTGCACTGCAAAAACCTCAAGCCGAATCCTCGCATGTGCGGCGAATTTCTGCAGATTACCCGTAAAAAGCTTGTTATGGCGGGTTCTGAGGCGCCCCTGTCCGGTTCTTGCGCAGGCCAGCTATGCTGCATTGCACAATTGTTACAAAATGCAGGTAAGGGCTGACCGGTTTGGTTCACGCAACACGTGTGGCGCCCGGCTTGCTGCTCAACCGCACGACGGTCCCTGAATGGTACGGGGCCAGCGTAGCGGGAGTATGAGTTATGGCCACGGATGTGGATATCTATGTCGGCAAGCGTCTTCGCCGTCGTCGTCGTCTTCTGGGCCTGACCCAGCAGGATCTGGCCAGCCAGGTCGGCGTGCGGTTCCAGCAGATCCAGAAATACGAGTGCGGCGCGAACCGCATCACGGCGAGCCGGCTTTTCAGCCTTGGCACCGCCTTGAACGTAAACATCAATTATTTCTTCGACGGCCTCGCGGCGGACGGAAAACAAGCTCCGGCCAACGACCAGAACGACCGACTCTCCGGCGACATTCTTTCGCAGAAAGAGACGCTGGAACTGGTCCGCGCCTACTACCGCCTGTCGGAACGCCCCCGCCGCCGCCTCCTTGACCTGGCCAAGGCGCTGGAAGGCGATCCTACCGATACGATGGCGTCGTAAGACCTGAACTGACCCCTGCGCAGTCTTCGCCCGACCGGAAAAACTCCCGGCCGGGCGCAAGCTGCGATGGCGGACTAACGCTTGCCGGAGCGGAGCACCGAAGGCAAAGGTCCAGCATGGACCTAGCCCAACTCCTCCTGCCGACGGCCCGGCTGATGGCCGATGCGGCGCGCGCCGCCGCCCTTCCCCATTTTCGATCCGCCGCGAACGCTGCCGAGAACAAGGCGAGCGTCGGCTATGATCCTGTCACCGAAGCCGACCGCGCCGCTGAACGTGCGATGCGTGAGGTGCTGGCGCGGCACCGCCCGAACGATGGGATCGAGGGTGAAGAATATGGCGCATCGGCCGGGACATCCGGCGTCACCTGGTACCTCGATCCGATCGATGGCACACGCGCCTTCGTGGCGGGTCTCACCTCATGGACGACGCTTATCGGCGCCGTCGCCGGCGAAAGGCCCGTTCTCGGCATCATCGATCAGCCCTGGATCGACGAGCGGTATATCGGGCTGACGGACGCCGAGAAGTCCTCCTGGCTGGAAGGGCGCGGCGCGCGGATCGTGTTGAAGACGCGTGACTGCCCGAAGCTGACAGATGCGATCCTGTCGACAACCGACCCGTTCATCCTCACGCCACCCGAACGCGGCGCTTTCGAGCATGTCCGGGCGACAGCGCGGCTCACGCGATATGGCCTCGACGCTTATGCCTATGCGCGGCTGGCGGCCGGTACGATCGACATGGTGACCGAGACAGGTCTGAAGGCGCACGACGTGGCGGCGCTCATACCGGTGATCGAGGGCGCAGGCGGCATCGTGACCGACTGGCGCGGAAATGCGCCCCAGCTCGGCGGGCAGATTGTGGCTTCAGCCAATCGCGCTATTCTCGATGAGGCCCTGATCTCGCTCCGCCGTTCAGCGCTCTGACAACAGGATTGCCCGGATGACCCCTCTTCTTCTCAACGCTGCGCGCGCCTTTGCGATGGTGGGCTTTGCCGATGGCAGGCTGGCGCCGGCCGAGGCGCAACGCTTTGCCCACATGGCCTCGCACGACCCGGCTCTCTCGCATTCGGGCCATGCCGAGATTGCCGATGCCTGGACGGAGGCCGCTCACGAGGTGCACACGGCACAGAGCTTTGGAACGGCCCTGATCGCGATCCGGACAGAGATAACCGAAGCGGCCGACAAAGCCGTGATCATGCGGGTCGCACAGGCGGCGGTCGTGGCTGATGGGAAGCTCGAGGCGCAGGAAAACCAGGCTATCTTCTCCCTGGCCGAGGCGCTTGGGCTGGACCCCAAGGCCTACTGAGCCCTCCGACAGTCAAACGCATGGCTCGATAGAGACCTCGGGAACCGCCCCCCACCCTACGCGTAAACAGCTTCGGGTTGATGTGGAGGGGATCATGAGACCGCGCGCCGGAACACATCCCGTTACCCTCGAGCCGCCCACGGTCGCGGAGATTCTGGCTATTGCCCGGCAGCACGATGAGCGGCTCAAGGACCTGCAGCAGGACCTGTTTCGCGCTGAAACGAAGCTGCGCGTCGAGCGCACCCTGAAATGGCCGAACCGGGTGGGCTGCGTCGCGATCGGCGCGGGCGGGCTGGCGATAGCGCAGAACGAGCCGATCCGGGCGTGGGGCTATGGATTTTTTGCCAATCTGTTGTCGAACACACGGACGACCGGACTGGCGACGCTGATCACGCTGCTTGCGGCTGGACTGGTGCTGTTCGGGATCGGCTGGCTGGTGCGGAAATGGATTGCCGGACCAACGCCGGAGCAGAAGGCCAAGAAACTGATGGAACAGTTCGCGCGCGCTGATGGCGTGGCGGCCTATGTGTTCTCAGCGCATGACACGACCGAGGACGAGGCGGCGACGGTCGATGCGCTTGTGCGTCCCGGGAACAAGCAGATGCGCCAGCGTCGTATGACGAGTTCGCATCGCCTGCTGACAGCTTCGCTGACGCGCCTTCTGAACCAGTCTGCGGATGCCGCCGAGAAATCGCGCCTGCGCCAGTTGAACTGACCCGTCAGACGCCCGCTGTTGAGCAAAGTTCGTCGAACGCGTTCCAGAAGACTGCGCGTCGTTCATCCGTTTCCATGAAGATCTCATGGCTGGCGCCCTGCACGGGCAGGTGACGCGCGGCCGGCAGTTTCGCTGCCAGTTTTCCACCTGCCGTGGGATCAACGATGGCGTCTTCAGTCGCCGTCGCGACCAGCATCGGGGTTGAGGCGAGGCGATCGAGCGCGCCGGGGCGGAAGAAACCGGCGCAGACATCGAGGGCCGCGACGACCCAGCCAATGGTGGGCTGGCCCAGCGCGAGACGCGGCTCTGCGGTGACAAGGCGGCGATAGAGGCCCCAGCGTTCAAAGTCGTGCGTGAACGGATTGCCTTCGAACTTGTCTTCCTTTGGCTCGGGCTGGGCCGGAAACGTGCCGAAGCCGATGGCGTTGGCGGAGCGGGCATAGACCTGCAGTGGCGGCGGGACCGGGATACCCCACATGGGGGCGGAGAAGGCTGCGAGCCTTGCCTCGACCCTTCCCGTGCGAAGGGCTTCCATGGAGATCGCGCTGCCCATTGAGTGGGCCACGATGATCCTGGTCTTTGGCGCGCGATCGGCGATGACGGCCAGGCCGCGCACCATCGCCTCGACATAGGTGTTGAAATTGGTGACGTGACCGCGGATCGGATTCTTCAACGGACGATCCGACAGCCCCTGCCCCGGCCAGTCGAAGCAAACGACCGCAAAGCCCTTGTCCTGAAGGGCGCGCTGGACCTCGAAATACTTTTCGATGGATTCGGTTCGACCCGGGCAGACGACAGCCAGGGCGCGGGCATTTTCCTTCGGCGCGAAGAGCATGCGCACGCGCGCACCGCCTTCGCCCTCCACCCAGATGACTTCGGCGCCCGCCGGAGGCGGATTGCCCGGCACAACGACCCAATCCACTTTCGGGTCCTTGTGCTGGCCCGCCCCGGGCTGAGCGCCGTCGGCCATTGGTCTACTTGAGTTTCGAGAACAGCGACTGGAGCTTCATGGCGACGCCCATGTCGCCGGCAACTTTCAGCTTGCCCTGCATGAAGGCCATGGTCGGATCGAGCGCGCCCTGCGCCAGTTTCTGGAAATCGTCGAAGGAGACGGAGACAGTGGCGTCAGCCGCGCCATCCTCGTTCGTCGCTTTGCCAGCTGCGCCGTCGATGAAGAGTTTGCCGACCGCGCCGAAATCGAACTTCACCTTGTTGGTGAAGCCGGTGCCTCCGGCGAGCGCTTCCTGAACCTTCGAGGTGAGGGCGGCGAGATCCATATGACAGCTCCTGTCGATTTGCCCGGTCGTTTTACCTGACGGCGTCTGGGCGTGTTTGTCGCGCAGGCGGGGGGCAAGCGCAACCCATGGCGCAGATAGCATTTTGGGGGCGGCGCTTCCGTTGTGGCTAGTCCGGCGCACGGTCAGGAATAGCGTCAAGCAACTGGTCGTAGAGGTCCTGATATTCCTGGGTTGTGATGGACGAGATATTCCCGAAGTTGAACGAGACTGGGGGCGCAGCTTCAGCGGGCGCGGCCTCGTCAGATTCCTGAATTTGCGGAACCCTGCCCGGCAAGACGACCGCCAGACTTGGCCGCGTGAGACTGGTGAGCGTGAGCAGTCCAGTGAAGCCGGCTTGCGTCGTGCGGTAGAACCGGATTTCGGGACCGGTTTTGAGACCCGACGGATATGGCGCGATTTCGAGACTGATGACGCCGCCCGCGAGGAATGCAGCCATGGGCGTGAAACCTGTGAAACGCTCGCTGACCGGGGCGACAGGTTCAGTAACAGCATCTGCGTGGGGCACGAAGAGCAGCGCGCGCCTGGCGCCGGAGGCAGCGACCTGCCTTGTAAGCGCACGCCCGCGGGCTTTCTCCGCCTCGGTCTTGTTGTGGGAAATCGGCGTTTGTTCGGCGCCAACGAGATGCTCGACCACGAGCGGGGCGCCCCTGGCGATCATGGCATCCAGACTGGCGAGCATTTTTCCTTCAGCGTCAGTCGCGCCGCCGGCATAGTCGGTTACGCCGACAAAAAGTTTGCGTTCATCCGTTGCGAGATGGCAGGCGATGTCGGCAATCGCGGCAGGCGCTTCTGCGGTTTCGGTCAGTTCACCGACAAAGAGCCAGTCGGGGGATAGCGCACCTGTGACGGCTTCAAGCCCTTTGACGGGACCGCAGCCCCACTTCGCTGCGAGCCTTTCCGCAGGCGCTTCGGTGCAGGCGGCCACCGCCAGCATCAGAAATCCGAGGCGCCAGCGCATCGGCAGTCCTCCCCAAAAGAACCGACACGAAGTTAACACGCCGCGCCATTCACGCCTATCGCACGAGTAGCACTCGATTTCCCGCGCGGGGCCGCTAGGGTTCGAGGCAGGGAGACCCCATGAGCTGGAAAAGCCATATCGACGAATTGAGAGCACGCGAACGACTCGCCGAACAGATGGGCGGCGAGGAGCGCGTTGCGCGACAGCGAAGCCAGGGCAAGCTGACGGTGCGCGAGCGCGTGGCTTTCCTTGCCGACCCGGGAAGCTTTCACGAGGTGGGCAAGATCGCGGGCAAGGCCGGCTATGGACCCGACGAGGAGATCGCGGAATTCCTGCCGGCCACGATGGTGTTCGGGCGGGCCACGCTGGACGGACGGCCGGCAGTCATTCTCGCGGATGACTTCACGGTGCGGGGCGGCGCATCGGATGCATCGATCGCCGGCAAGATGCTGATGGCCGAACAGATGGCGCACGAGTACGGCATGCCGATCGTTCGGATGGTCGATGGCACGGGCGGCGGGGGCTCCGTGAAATCGATGGAGCAGAATCCGCGTACCTACATTCCGACGACGCCGGCCTGGGAATGGCTGGTCGCGAACATGGCGCGCGCGCCGGTGGTGTCGCTGGCGCTGGGGCCGTGCGCGGGACTTGGCGCGGGGCGCGTGGCGACGAGCCATTTCTCCGTGATGGTGAAGGGGCTCTCGCAGGTGTTTGTGGCGGGACCGCCGGTGGCGAAAGCAATTGGCGAGAATGTCGACAAGGAGGGACTGGGCGGCTGGGAGATCAACGGTCGGAATGGTGTCGTTGATAACGTCGTGAACTCGGAGCATGAAGCGTTCGAACATGCGCGGCGCTTCCTGTCCTACCTGCCCGCCAATGTCGAAGAGCTGCCGCCGGTGCTGCCGAGCGAGGACGATCCGAACAGGAAGGAAGACTTCCTGATCGACATCGTGCCGAAAGACGGCAAGACGCCCTACATGCCGCGCAAGATCATCGAGGCGGTTTGCGACAAGGGCCAAGACGGGCAAACGACTTTCTTTGAAATCGGGTCGCTGTGGGGCCGTCAGGTTGTGACGGGACTGGCGCGCATTGACGGCCATCCGGTGGCGATCCTGGCGGGAGACCCGTTCTTCCTTGATGGCGCTTGGACGGCGGATGCGTGCGATAAGGTCGTGCGTCATTTCGATCTTGCGGACACGTTCCACCTGCCGATCATCCACTTTGTCGATTGCCCGGGATTTGCTGTCGGCGCGAAACATGAGCGGGCCGGCGTGACGCGCAGGGGCGTGCGCGCCATGGCGGCCGTCTATCAGGTGCAGACGCCGATCCTGCCGGTGGTGATCCGCAAGGCCTATGGGCTGGCTGGGTCCGCGATGTTCAATCCGACGCGAACGCGCTGGCGCTATTGCTGGCCATCGGGCGATTGGGGCTCGTTGCCGATGGCGGGGGGAATCGAGGCGGCCTACAAACGTCAGCTGGAAGGTTCGGCGGATCCGGAAGCTGAGCTGAAGGAGCTCTATCGCAAGTTCGAAGCGATGCGCTCTCCGTTCAGGACGGCAGAAGCGTTTATCGCGGAGGAGATCATTGATCCGCGCGATACGCGCCCACTGGTCGTGGACTTCGTGAAGCATGCGTATCGGGTGTTGAAGACGGGCGCGCGCGCTAACGGCATGCGGCCTTAGCTCTCACGCTCAGACCGGGTCCTTGAGGATGTCCTGCCATTCGGGATGCTTGCGCAGGGTGGCGTTGGTGAAGGGGCAGAGCGAGATCACTTTCAGGCCGAGGGCGCGAACGTCCATCACCATGTATTCGACCAGCGCCTTGCCGACGCCCACGCCGCCGAGTTCATCGGGCACGCCGATGTGGTCGATGATGAGAATCTTCTCGCCGGCTTTCGAATAGGTCATCTCGGCTTCGGGCTTGGCTTCGACATGGGCGATATAGCGGCCGCCACTGCCCCTCTCTTCGCGGGTGATCGCAACCGTGACCTTGGGAACTTCGACCCTGGGAGCGCTCCTCACTGAACCCTGAGGTGGGGTCAGTCGAACAGTGAGTCCACCAGGTCCTGGGCTGCTGATTGCTGGAGCATCGGCGCGCCCTTGCCGCCGTTGATGACACCGCCGAGGCGGGCAATGTCAGCGAAAATGGCAGGGGCTTCGTTGGCGATGAGTTCCGGCACCTGGCTTGAGGCGAGCCGCCGCTGGACGGAAGCGATGCGCGATTCGAGTTCGCTGCGAACGGCGCAGAATTGCGCTTTCACATCGCGCTGGGCGACCAGCCAGCCGGCGATGGCGAGACCACGCGCTGCGAATCCGGTCCGGGCGAAATGTGTGGGGTAGCCCACGGGACGCCAGTCGAGCACGCAGTCCGCCATGTCGGGCATGTCGGCCAGCGTCGCCACCAGCATCGCTACTTCGTTGTAATGATTGAGATAGTCGGTCGCCAATCCGGTGACCGGATTGATGTTGGCTGCGCGCAGCCTGTCTGGGTTCTGGAGAGCTGCCAGGGGCATGCGCGAACGGGCCATGAGTTAAGAGTTGGAATGACCCTGCGATGGGAGGATTTACGGGCGCTTAAGCGGCAGCGTAAGCAGGCGCATGCGTGATTTTCTCTTCTTCCCGCTAGCGGCAGCGCTGGCCAGCACTTTCATCTTCGTGGCGGTCAATCCGTTTGCGGCCCGGTTGCCGACCGGGGCGGTGAGTGGCGGGGGCCGAAATGCGCTCGACGTCACCGTGCAGGGGGACGAGTTGAACCGGTTCGTGCTCGGCGAGCTATCCGGCTTGAATATCGACCTGATGCACCCCGACGGCGGCAAGGCATTCCTGCGTATCGACCGGCAGTCCACGGCCAAGTACGAAGACCCGCGGCTTGGGCCGCATCTTGTCCTCGCCGAAGACCTGGAGTTCGCTCTGGAGTCGCGGCCAATCGAGGTGGTGATCGAGGCGCGCTCGGTGGGCGATTTTCCGGCGAGTCAGTTCGAGGTGAACTATTTCGCCAAGATGGAGAGCGAAAGCGGGTGGCAGCGCTTCACGCTGACGCGGGAGTTCCAGCCCTACACCCTGACCTTCTACACGCCGAAGCGCGGGAGTGAGGAAGGCTATGACTTTGTCGGCATACGCCCCGTCGCGCCCGACAAGCATCGCGTGATGGACGTACGCTCTGTCGAGATCCGCTCCGCCGGCAAGAAGGGTATACCGCCGCTGACTGAACGGAACGAACTGGTTCCGTAGAATTTCTCCCTAGGTTGGAGCGAATACAATTCTTCCTCTCTTTTCGGGCCCTTGACCGACCTTCAGCCATAGAATCAATCTATCGTCATCTGCTGGCGGGATCCTGGATGAGTAAAAAAAGAGGCCGACGCTCTGGCTCAAGGCCTGGCGAACACCGCTCGCTGCCGTCTCCGAAGGATCCGAGTGCGCCTGCCGCGCCTCCACCCACGCCTGCGCGGGAGACTGACGCCACAATGGCTTCCGTACCAGAGATCAAGACGCCGGAGATTGTCGCCAGCGACGCGCCGGCAGAGCCGCCGATTGAACTGCCGCGGTTTCAGCTGGCGCTTGACCAGTTCCCAATGCAGCGCGTTGAGGTGCCCAAGAGCATAAAGGTCGAGGTCGTCAGCGGGCCGGGCCGCAAGGTGCTGCGCGTGTCGGGCGGAAGCCTGGACGCTTCGCCCTCAGGAAAGACCGGTGGCGTGTCGGTCCGCGTGTCGGATGCATTCGAGCGCGCCGCGAGCGGCGCCCGCATCCGCGTGCAAGTCGTCGTGCGGGCGGCCGATCGCATGCGCGAATCCGAGTTCCTCATCGCCTATTCGACATGCGATGTTGGAAACAGCGGCTGGCAAAGGATGTGGGCTGGCGCAGAGTTCGAGACATTCAGTTTCGAATGGGACGTGCCGGAAATGCTCCACGGCAACGGCGATTTCGTCGGAATACTGCCTGAGCAGGATTCCGCGATCGAGATCGCCGAAGTGGCTGTGTCTGTCGTCCCGCCTATAAGCATCGCTGCGGATCACGCTATCATCAGCAGTATCCAGGAGTTCAATGCGCGTTGGCGGGAACTTGATCGCAGCTACTCGACGGCGCGTCGCCTGCTTCTCGGTGACCCGCGATGGATCTACGGGCCGTTGAACGTGAAGGAGACCGTGAGGCCGCTTATCGATTTGATGGGTGAGCGCCTTGTCGGGGCCATGTGCTGCGACACCGGTTGCGGCGTGTCAAACGTGCTTGGCAACTCGACGCTGCTATATCTCAATGGTGCGCGCGGCGGTTACGCTTTCGATCTACTGGAGCCCCACGATCTGGCTCGCTCGGCCGAGGCGCTTTACGATCTTCTCGCGGCCTGCCTGATGCTTCCGGACGAATACCACATCAATCCCCGCTTCTCTCGCGATGCGTTCATGTCGCGCGTGCGCGACTTCGACTTCAAGGCATTGCTGGCGGGCGACCTCTACAACGGTGCCAGAAATGTTCCGATCGAACATGAAGCGCGCAGTATCTATGACCTCCCGCTTGACAAGGGTCCGTTCGACCTCACGTTCTCTCGCGCGGTGCTGGAGCATATCCCAGATCTTGGCTCTGCCCTGGTCCGGCTCTTCGCTTTGACCGCTCCCGGCGGCGTGCATCGGCACGTGGTGGATTTTGTCGACCACCGATCCTACACATCGCCCCAGTTCAATGCGTGGTCATTCCTAACCCAGGGCGACGATTGGGCCGTCGGTGTGCCAAACGCCGATGTTTCCAATCGCCTCCGACCATCTGAAGTAGAGGCCTGCTTTAGTGGGGCCCGGTTTGCGGTTAAAGCGAGCCCGTGGCCGCCCGAGCCGGCGCCTATGCCCGACGAAGTGTATGACGCGATCGTGGAACCGTTCAGGAAGTTTCCCAGAGCGGAACTGGAAACGCTCCTGGTAACATACCTCGCGACGAAGCCAGGCTAGAGCGCGATCGCTTTTGTTGGAAACACTGGCGACTGTTCGGGCGCTCTGGGCTCCTTGATGCAAGCTGGATTCACGCCATCGGCGGAACGCCGTTGGCGATCCCGCCTCAGACGATCCCGCTACAGCGTCGGTTTTTCGGAAAGCTCAGCCGTTGAAGCCGCGGATGGCGCCGATCACCTGATCCTGGTCTTCAAGGCTGAGATAGGGATGCATCGGCAGCGACATCACGCGGTTGCGGATGTCTTCGGTGACAGGAAGGCCGTTCGGCGCTTTGGGGTAGACTGCGTAAACGTCCTGCATGTGGATCGGGATCGGGTAGTAGATCGCGGTGGGCACACTCTTGGTTTTGAGGTGGGCGATGAGACCATCGCGATCGTCGTGCTCGATCGTGTACTGCGCCCAGTTGGAGAAGCCGCCGGCGATGACGGTCGGCACCCGGCGGACGTATTTGGCCAGGCCTTCACTATAGCGGGTCGCGATCGCGTCGCGTTTCTGAAGTTCGTCCGGGTAGATTTTCAGTTTCTCGGAAAGGATCGCCGCCTGCATCGCATCGAGGCGCGAGTTCACGCCGACACGTATGTTGAGATAGCGCGGATCGTTGTCGTATTTCTTCGCAGCCATGTCTTCAGCGCTGGCCTTGCCGTGGATGCGGATCGAGTCGACGAGGCCGGCGAGTGAATCATCATTGGTGAGGACTGCGCCGCCGTCGCCATAGCAGCCGAGCGGTTTTGCAGGGAAGAAGGACGCGGTTGCCGCGTCAGCCCATTCTAGCGGCTGACGGCCATTGAGTGTGCAGCCGAAGCCCTGCGCCTGGTCGGCGATGAGTTTGAGGCCGTGCTTCTTCGCTATCGCGGAAATGACGGGATAGTCGGCCGGCTGGCCGAACAGGTCGACGGCGATGATGGCGCGCGGCTTGAGCTTGCCGTCCTTCTTCACTGACTCGATCGCTGCCTCGAGGCTGGCGGGGTCCATGTTGTAGGTGTCGGGCAGGACATCGACGAAGACAGGACTGGCGCCGACGAGCGGGGCGACTTCGGCGCTCGCAACGAAGGTGAAGCTGGGCACGAAGACAGCGTCGCCCGGGCCGATATTCCAGGCGCGCAACGGGATCAGCAGCGCGTCGGTTCCATTGGCGCAGGCGAGTGCGTGCTTGGCGCCGGCAAAGGCCGCGAGCGATTTTTCGAAGTTCGTGACCTCGGGCCCCATGATGAAACCGCAGGTGGACAGCACGCGCCCGATGGCGGCGTCGATCTCGGGGGCGATACGCTGACGCTGGGCCTGCAGGTCGATGAAGTTCATGGCGATGGACTCACGCTCAACTTTGGAAGGCGGCACAGATGCCCGCGTCGCATTTTGGGGGCAAATCACCTTGCGCAGCAATCTGTAACGTAGGGCCGGCAAAAGCGCGGCCGGCCGTCGCAGGCCGCCAGATCGCGCAGGTTATTCGCGTTGTGCCGGGGGGTGGGGCGTGCGATTATCTCAGCTCATCGATCTCTTCCGAATCGGATTTCTGGCTTCGGCGGCGTCTTTGCCGGGACGACCTGTCCTTCAGCCTGAAAGGCTTGCCCGCTTGGCCAAATCCCCACGTACGTCGAAACCCAAGAAGAGCCCGGTCGCGGACGAGCCCGAGATTGAACCGGCCAAGCCTGCAGCGAAGACCGTGACCAAGGCGGCGGCAACGCCCGACCGCGAACTGGCGGCGCGACTGCCGACAATGACGGACTATCAGCTGCGGGCCTATCACATGTCGACGGAACGTATCTCGCGCGACACCGCACATCCCAAGAGCGCAGCGGCCAGGACCGCCCTTCCCCTCGTCGAGAAAGAGATCAGCCGGCGGGCGACGTCGCCGGGTGTCATGCCGACGCCGCCCCGCGTAGGCGTCGCCAGGCCCAAGAGCGACATTCGCAAGGGCGGCCGGGATCGCGACTGACGGTGCGCGCCGTTACGCGTCCTGCGGACGGACGTTCCAGGCGAGGACGCTGACGTCCTGCCCTTTCACTTCGACCACGCCCCAGGCGCCTGTCTTCAGTTTGGCGTCGTGCTGGCGAGCGCCAACGGCGGCCAGCGCGAAGCGGGCAATGCCATTTGAGGTGACGATCAGGTGGTCGCCGGGTTGGTCGCGGAGCTCGGCGAAAGTCTCCTGCCAGTTGCCGATCAGCGCATCGGGATCGACGCGCCAGCCGGGCGGCGGGATGGAGTCGCGCTCCCAGGCATCGAGCGCGGGCTGTCCGATGCGGGCGATGACTTCGTCCTCGGGACGGTTCTCGTCAGGGCCGTAGTCGATCTCACGCAGGAAAAGATCCGTGCTCAGCTCAGGCGGAGTGGCCTGAACGGCGAGGATGGTTGCTGCCGTCTCGCGTGTGCGCTTGAGGGGGCCGGAGCGGGCGGATGCAAACGGGGTGGAGGCAAAATGTCGGCCGAGGGCCTCAGCCTGTGCGCGCCCTGAGACGGACAGCGGCAGGTCTGTGCGGCCGCCGACCCGGGTGACGACGTCGCCCGTGTCGAACGTGTTGCCGTGGCGGACGAGGATAAGGCGGGCTGTCAT
The DNA here is from genome assembly GCA_040398425.1 of Hyphomonadaceae bacterium. Lineage (GTDB taxonomy): Bacteria > Pseudomonadota > Alphaproteobacteria > Caulobacterales > Hyphomonadaceae > UBA7672. The sequence continues at coordinate 1,688 of JBBATZ010000002.1, read as the reverse complement.
GCCACAAGGGTAGAGACAACGAACTGTCCTGCCAATCTGGTCGCTGGCGTTAGCCGGCTGCCGAGGCTAAGGAACCGCCATGTTTGCGGCGCCCCGGTCCTTCCAGCATATCGAGCCCCTGCGGCGCTTCGCGCGCTCGGCGTGGAAACAGTACGCAAAGACGTTCAAGCCGCCGCATTTTGTGGAGAAGCGGCTGGGCGCCTACTGGCTGCTGGACCAGCACAACATCATCGACCGCAACCTGTTCTGTTTTGGCGTCTGGGAACGGGCCGAGATCGCCCGGCTGCAGCAGATGAGCCGGGCCATCGCCAAGGGTCCTGAGAAGCCAATGTTCCTCGATATCGGATCGCACGCCGGCTTCTACGCGGTCCTGATGGCAAAGTCGGAGATATTCGGTCGGGTGATGGCGTTCGAGCCGATCCCGCGCCACCTCGCCAACCTCAATGCCAACCTTTTGCTGAATGGACTGACGGACAGTGTGGAAGTGCATGCGCTGGCGCTGAGCGACAAACAGGCGGTGCTACGGTTTGCGCAGGGACCGGCCACCAATCGCGGCATGGCGCATACGATCGACGGGCTGTCGACGGGCCTGCTCAACGCGATGCCGAAGGACCAGATTGTCGAGGTGAAGGCGGAACGTCTGGACGACCTGCTGCAGGTGCGCGGCGGAACAGCGGGCGTGAAGATTGACGTCGAGGGGCATGAGGAAGCAACGATCAACGGCATGATCGACTTCTTGAAGGGCAACACCTGCGCGCTGCAGGTGGAAATCCTGCCTGAGGCGGTGGAGCGCGTCTCGAACCTGCTGGCGGCGTGCGGATACAAGCTGCGCGGCAATATCGGACTCGACCACTATTTCGACAATGCCAGCTGAACGAGGCTGACCATGAGCAATCCGGTATCGTCTGTCTGGCACCAGATCCGCTATTCGATTGATCGCCTGCTCAAGACGGGCAATCGCCTTCACGAATTCGAACACAAGTACCGCAAGCATGGCGATTATTTCGGCTATCAGACCAAGCCATACGAGAAGCTGAAATACGAACGCACGCTCGACCTGATGAAGCAGTGGCGCACAGGATCCGACAGTGCGCTGGAAGTCGGATGCAGCGTTGGCGTGTTCACGGCGATGATCGTACCGCAGTTCACCCACATCACGGCGGTCGACATTGCAAGCGAAGCTCTGGCGCTTACCGAAAAGCAGACCGGCGGCGCGGCCAACGTGGCGTACCTTCAGAGCGACCTGCTCTCGCTGAAGCCTGGCCGGACCTACGACGTCATCTTCTGCGCCGAGATGCTGATGTACATTCGCGAGAAGGATGGCGCCGAGGCTTGTCGCGTGCTGGACACCTGCCTGAAGCCCGGCGGGATCATCATCGAGGTAAGCCAGCAGGATCGCGAGGCAGGTCGCCCCAAGTTTTTCCATCGCTGGGACAAGATACTCGGCGCTTATTTCGAGATCGCGCATCGCGAGCGCTTCGATGATCCCGAGCGACCTTACGAGATCGTTGGTTACCGCCGGCGGGCGGGCTGAGCCGGGCCTCGGGCGCCACACTTGGAAAATGACGCGCGACAGTTTGGTTCGCAAAGGTCCGGGCGTGCGGCCAATTCTTGTTTTCGCTAGGGAATACACGTCTAAGAGCCCGATTCAGAAGTTCATCAAGCAAAACCGAGCGCTGCAATGCGGC
>JBBATZ010000001.1:0-162320 GCA_040398425.1 Hyphomonadaceae bacterium | reverse complement strand
CTAGGCGGCCGGCCGCGCGACCCCCTCCATCTGGTCCTTCATCGCGCGCTGGAAAGCAGGGCGGGCCTGGCAGCGATCCCTGTAGGCGCGCAGCGTGGGGAAGCCATCGACGATGCCGGTGGAGTCGATGATGCGGAAAACGTCGGACATCATCAGGTCGCCGACGGTGAAGCGGCCTTCGAGATAGTCCTTGTCGCCCAGCGCTTTGGCGAGTTGGCCGAGGCGCAGACGCAGGAATTCCTCGACTTGCGGGCGGCGTTCCTTCGCCCACGCGGCGTCCTTGTGGAAGAAGATGATTGAACCCAGTTCCTGCACCGCGGGCTCGATCGTGTTGAGGGCGGAGAAGACCCACGCGGTAGCGCGTTCCCGGCCGACCCGGTCTTTGGGCATGAGCGTGTCGCTCTTCTCGGCAATGTAGAGCGCGATGGCTCCGCTTTCATGCAGGATGAGGCCGTCGTCCTCGATGGCGGGTGCCTGGCCGAAAGGCTGGCGCGCCAGATGTTCGGGCGAGCGCTGCTCGGGACCAAGCGCGACGAGCCGGATGTCATAGGGAAGACCGGCTTCTTCGAGCGCCCATCGCACACGGAAGGCGCGCATCAAGGGCGCTGCGAAATCGGGGACCCATTTGTAAGTGGTGAGCGTGATCATACGCGCAGCCCGTTGCTTTCAGCGATCGCCAGATTTTCGAAATAGACCTGTTGCTTGTTGATGAGCGACGTCCAGCCGCCGATATGGCTGTCGCGTGATTGCACCGACGCGAATGGCGTCTGGTGGAAGCTCTGCGTGGTCTTGCCGTCCCGCTCTGTGAAGCAGACGGTGATGACTGTCTCCATACCGCGGCCTGAGTCATTGTCCCACGCGAATGATAAGATGATGTGCTTGTGCCGCACCACCTCCTGCACAATGCCGCTCATCCTGGAGACGCCGTGCTGGGTAGAGACCATGGTCGCTTGCCCGGCGTGAGCGCCCAGTCGATTGCGGTGGTGGTGAACTTCTCCGGCCCCCACCAGCGGATTATGTGATCTGAGCTTTCCCAGAGGCGCCAGACGAGTGCGAGTGGCGCATCGAAGGCGCGCTCGATCAGGAGTTCGTCGTCGCGCAAGGCGGCAGGGGCGGATGTCATGACCGCTTTCCTTTCTTCACGGGTGGCGGGGCGGGCGGTTGCGTCATTTGTTTGAGGTCGGCGTCCATGCGGTCGAACGAGCCTTCCCAGAAGGTGCGGTACCTGCCGAGCCAACCATCGAGCTCGCGCAGCGGTTCCGTCTCGAGTGTGCAAGGTCGCCATTGCGCCTCGCGGCTGCGCGAGATGAGGCCGGCGGTCTCCAGCACTTTCAGGTGTCGCGAGATGGCGGGCAGCGAGATGTCGAACGGTTCGGCCAGCTCATTCACCGTCGCCGCCCCTTGGCTGAGGCGGGCGAGGATGGCGCGGCGGGTGGGATCTGCGAGGGCCGACAGGGTCTGGGAGAGAGGGTCAGTCATGCTTTGTAATTATCCAATGCGTTAAATAACTCAAGCGTTAAATATGGAACCAGAACGAGCGCCACGGGCCCTTCGCAAGGTTCGCTTCCGTTCCGCCATCTTTCGGGTATAAGCCCCGGCATAGTCCGAGTGTGGCGCAGTCTGGTAGCGCATCTGCTTTGGGAGCAGAGGGTCGTTGGTTCGAATCCAGCCACTCGGACCAGTTTCCCGAAAATCGACCCTGGACACCAGTCGGCGTTGACCCGCACGGCGCGCATGGACAAGCCCTACCGACGGCGACAACACTCACGCACGCGGCCGAAGGAGGGACGACATGAGCAGAGGCTGGTTCGGCCCCAAGACCATTGGCTGGGGCGTTTCACCGAAAAGCTGGCAGGGTTGGGTCGTTACGGCGGCCTTGATCGCAGGCCTTGCGGCTGCGGTCCGCTGGATCCGGCCATTGCTGGAAGAGAGTACGGGGCTGCCGCCGATGCTTCTGACGTTCGCAATGGTTGCGGTCTGGCTGGCGTTTTATCTCGGGATCATCTGGCTGACCTACGACCGAAGCGACACGGCGCGTTGAGCAGCGAACCGACCATCGAACGACCCGTGATCCTGCTGGCTGCGCATGGCGAGCGCGGCGGGGCTGCGAACAATGCGCGGCTGGCGGGTCTGGTCGAGCAGGTTGGCGCGGCAATTCCCGAAGCGGATGTCGGCTCTGTCCTGGTCAATCTCGAAGGCGTCGTAGAGCGGGCGCTGGACGCCTGCGGGCAACGGCCTGTGCTGTGCCTGCCGCTGCTGTTCTCGGATGGGTTTTTCTTCGAGAAGCGATTGAAGCCCTTCTTCTCGGGCGAGGGCCGCACGCTGGCCCCGCCGATGGCCTTGTGGCCCAGCTTTGCGCCCTTCCTTGCCGATAATCTGACGCTGCGCACGATCAGCCATGCGGCGGACCCGCGCGTGGTGCTGGTCGCGCACGGCTCGCAGAAGAGCGGCCGTTCTGCCGCCAGCGCCCGGGTCGTCGCGCAACACATGCAGGCCCGCTATGGGCGCGTTGAGGTCGGGTTCCTTGAGGAGCCGCCTTTCGCGACAGACGTTGCAGCAGCAGCCGAGCCGCCCTGGGTCGCGATCGGGTTGTTCCTCGGGGATGGGCTGCATGGCGGCGAGGATTTTGACGTGCTCGTCTCCAGCGCGATCCACCGGCCCATGGCGGCCTTCACGGCCGGGGAATTGCCGGGACTGGGTAATCTGATCGCTGCGGAGGCGCGGCGTCTGCTGGTTGTTTGATGGTGATCAAGTCGCCCTATGTGGAAGCGGGCGAGGCTCCGTTCGGGGCGTCCGATCGTTACAGGCGGCAATCCAATGCACTGGCTCAAATACATGCTCGGCTTTCTCGTGGCGGCCCTCGCCATCATTGCGTGCAATCCCGGGCAGCAGGCGGCCGCTCCAAATCCCGAGGCTCCTGTCGTCGTGGCGCAGGCGCAGCCGCCAGCGGACGTCGATCCGGCGGCGTATCGCGGTGCGGCGATTGCCGCTCAGGTCTGCGCCCAGTGTCACAATATCGGGCTTGGACAGGCGGCCGCGGTCGACATTGGTGCGCCGGATTTCCGGAAGATCGCCGGGCGGTCCGAAAGCACGCCTGAGGGCCTCGAAGCGTGGATGCGGTCAACGCACCCCAAAATGCCGAACTATGTGTTCCAGGGGCCGGATGTGGCTGATCTGGCGGCGTTTATCGTGAGCCTGCGCAAAACCCCCGGCTGAGGCCAGCGACCCCGACGCGCAGTTGAATTTTCACGGGTTTGAGGGCAGATGGGGCGCTGTTACGGAGTCGCCCGATGCTCGCCAAGATCTATCGCCCCGCCCGCAACGCCATGCAGTCCGGCACGGCGAAATCGCAGGAATGGATGCTGGAATTCGACAGCGAGACGCCGCGCACTGTTGATCCGCTGATGGGCTGGATCGGCAATGCCGACACCAACGCGCAGGTGCGCCTGACATTCCTCACCCGCGACGAGGCGATCGAGTTTGCCCGCCGCAACGGCATTCCCTTCCAGGTGACCGAAACGCGCGAGCCTAAGCGCATCATCAAGGCGTATGCCGACAACTTCTCGGCTAACCGCAAGAGACAGTGGACGCACTAGGGCCTGCTGGTCTGGCGTCCGAGGGTTCTGGCGTCCGCCGGGGAACCCGCTTAAGACGCCGTTGCTGCGTCTGATCCCGTAGCTCAACTGGATAGAGCACCCGCCTTCTAAGCGGGTGGTTGCAGGTTCAAGTCCTGCCGGGATCGCCATCGTTTCGCCCGTGACTTGCAGCGTTCGCGACCTAGTTCAGTGGCGTCGGGTTCTGCGATGGTGAGCTTTCCATGAATGTAGACCCGCAACTCCTTGCCTGTGTTCGCTCGGAGTATGACTGCTTCTGCGACGATCTCCGGCACATGGAGCAGGGTGAATGGCGGGGTGTTCCGCCACGTGAGGTGCAGCTGCTGCGCGAGCGTCTGCGCCGGCTCGCCATGCTGGTGGTGCTGCACGACTGGGCCGCGCCCAAGCCGCACTGACAGACATCTTCCAGCATGTGGTTGCAGGCTGAGGCGTTGCCGGGATAGCCAGTGGGGCTCGTTGTTGAACGGAGACCCCCGATGACCTTCCGCGTCCTTCTCACCAGCAAGACTGCGGAGGGCGTTTCGACGGCGCTGACCGAGATGGAGCCGGCTGATCTCGGCGTGGGCGACGTCACGGTAGCAGTCGAGTACTCGACGGTGAACTTCAAGGATGGGCTGGCGCTTTCGGGCGGGCGCATCATGCAGTCGTTTCCGATGATTGGCGGGGTCGATCTTTCGGGCACGGTCGAGGCGTCAGACAGCGCGGCCTACAAGCCGGGCGACAAGGTAATCCTGAATGGCTGGGGGCTGAGCCAGACGCACAATGGCGGCTATTCCCAGAAGGCGCGCGTGCCGGCGGACTGGCTGATCCCGCTGCCCGGGAAGTTCACGACGCGTGACGCGATGGCGATCGGTACGGCGGGCTATACGGCCATGCTGTGCGTGATGGCTCTGGAGCAGAACGGACTGACGCCTGCGCGCGGCGAAGTGCTGGTAACGGGGGCCAATGGCGGCGTGGGGTCGATCGCGATCTCGCTGCTGTCGCAGCTGGGCTATCGCGTGATCGCATCCACAGGGCGCGCGGAAGAGGGCGATTACCTGCGCGGCCTGGGTGCTGCAGACATTATCGACCGGGCGACGCTGTCGGCGGCGGGCAAGCCGATCGGATCGGAGCGTTGGGCTGGCGCGGTGGATTCCGTCGGCAGCTTCACGCTGGCAAACGTGCTGGCGCAGACCAAATATCGCGGCGTGGTGGCGGCCTGCGGACTGGCGCAAGGGATGGACCTGCCGGGTTCCGTGGCCCCGTTCATCCTGCGCAATGTGACGCTCGCGGGGATCGACTCGGTGAACACGCCGCGCGAGGTGCGCCTTGAAGCGTGGCAGCGGCTGGCGCGCGATCTTGATGCGGGCAAGCTGACGTCTACGATCACGGAGATCGGGCTGGGCGACGTACCGGGTGTCGCGGCGAGAATCCTCAAGGGGCAGGTGCGCGGGCGGACGGTCGTCAACGTCAACACCTGAACAGGCGGGGCCAAGACCGCCGCAAGCGGCGTCAGCCCTTGAAACCGTTGCCTGCCAAAAAGTCTCGCTCGGCGTCGGTCGAGTCACGGCCCAGACACGCGTTACGGTGGGCATAGCGGCCAAAGCGCTCGATGATGTCGGCGTGGATCTTCGCCCATTTCACGAGTTCGGCATCTCCAATGGATTCGATCAGGGCGACGCTGCGCGCCTGATCGGCGGGGGCTTCTCCGTGCTCGAACGGCAGGTAGAAGAACACGAGCAGATCCTTGTCGAAGACCTGATCGAACCCACGGGTTATGGCGCGGTCTGCGATGCGGCGGGCGAGCGGGTCGGTGGCGAAGGCGTGGGCGCTGCCGCGATACATGTTGCGGGGGAACTGATCGAGCAAGAGCAGCAGGGCGAGCGTGCCTTCCGCGGTTTCCTCCCACGCGTTGAGCTCGTTGCGGGCGGCGGCGTGGTGCAGGGGTTCAAAGTTCGTGCGGATGCCGGCGTCGAAGGTCTCGCTCTTTGCGAACCAAGCCTTGGGGCCAGCGTCGCGCCAGAAAGTGATCACCTCATGCGGGGTCTGGGTCATGCCACGCATCTAGGTGATCCCTGACGGGAAGCAAGATGCGCGAACGGCGGCGGTCTGGTCCGAAAACCAGATCGCCGCCGCCCTGCCTGGATCTGCGGTCGGTTAGTTCAGTATTGTCACTTCGACGCGCCGATTGATGGCGCGGCCTGCGGCTGTGTCGTTGGTGGCGACGGGTACGCCCTCGCCTTGACCCAGGGCGGAGATGCGGCTCGCGGCGACGCCCGTCGAGGTCAGATAGGCGCCAACGGACTGCGCCCGGCCGGTGGAGAGAGTCATGTTGTTGGCCGTCGTACCTTGCGAGTCGGTGTGGCCGGCGATCTGGATCTTCGTTTCTGGCTGACGCCCGAGGAACGCAACGAGCGGGGCAAGGCGCCCTTGCGCGCCAGTGGTCAGCGCCGTGGAGCCCGACGCGAACTGGAGATCGCGGAGAATAAGCGTGACGCCCAGATCCGTCTTCTTCTGCTCGTAGGTTGCGAGCTCGGCCAGCGCGGCCGTGGTGCGGGCTTCGGCGGCGATCTGGCTATTCTTGGCCGCATTGCTGTCGGCGACAGCGACGGCGGCGGTCTGCGCGGAGGCGGCGGCTCGGGCGTTGGCGCTGGCCGTGTCGACTTTGGCGGCAGCGGTGGCTGACTGTGCGGCCGCGGTTGCTGATTGCGCCATATCGACTTCACGCTTGCGCGCTGCCGAGACGACTTCGGCGCGGGTCTGGTTCAAGGTGGCAATCTTGCGGTTGGCCTCGAGCTGGTCACCTTGAGCCGTAGCAAGTGCTACATAGCTTTCGCCCATACGGAGCGCGTGGATGTAGTCGTCAGATTTGCCCTTCATGTAGAAGTTCCGCGCATCGACGAGCGCGACTTGCGCCTTGTCGAGCGGAGCGCGTCCCGACTCGTTCGTAGCGGCATCAGCCTGCGCCATCTGGAAGCTGGATTCAGCTGCGAGCAGTCTCGGGCTCGGCTCTGGCGCAGAGGCGCAGCCGACGAGAGCGAACGAAAGCGCGGCCATTCCGACCGCAGTCTTCAATGCAAATGTCATGTGTTGGTCTTCCTTACGAATTCAGTTCGCGTCGAAGCGTTTCAAGTCCGGTCTCGATTTCGGAGACGGTGCGTTGAAGGCCGCGAAGCTTGATGTTTTCCTGCACGATGTCGGCGTGGAGCATGGCCTCCGAGGAGCGCCACATGGACTCCTCCTTGCGGTTGCGTTCTTCGGCGGCGCGGGCTTCGTCGAGCCTCAGCTTGGCCGCCTGGTAGTCCATTCCGGAAGCTGCGGTGGCATCGGCCGGGTTCAGCGCTGCAATCTGTGTTTCGGCACGCAGGATGTTGTCCTTGGCGTCATCCGCGAATGCGGCAGGCGCAGCAAGCAACGCGACTCCAAGCAGAGCCGCGGCGAAAAGTTTGGTCATAACGGGGTGGCTCCAGGGCGGCCCCAACGAATGGCGGTGGAGCCAGGAGGTATCGCGCAGGACATGCCCCGGTTCCACGCAGCGCCGGGGATGAACGCGATTGTAGGCAAACCCGGCAATTCGGCCGGTAACCAATCAGGCCTGAGCACGTTTATCGTTTCGAAGCCGACCTCCGGTGAGGAGCCGAGCTTTCAACAGGAGCGCGCAATGGCCCAGAAAATGGATAGCGAACAAGCCCGTCACATACTTGGGAACGGTGGTTTTGACCTCATCGGTCAGCCTGATGACCATTCCCCGACCTGGACTGATGGCCTGCCGCACGATTTCACAGGCTGTGGTCCGCAGACCCCTGATCCGCAGAATCCGTCTCCTGCGCTCGACCTGCAATGGACCGGCGAAGGCGGTGATCACCAACATCAGGTGTGGCGCTTCGAAGGACGGCGGCATCACTAGAGCTTGCAGGGGCTGCAAGCCTTGCGCATGGGCGCTTCCCTTGTCGAAGCGCAGCGCGGCCAGACTTAGTTTACAACGTTGCCGCCAGCGGAACAGAATGTTGCTGCGCCGACGCCGGGGCTCGTTTTTACGGCCCAGGCTGCAAGTCCATCGCGCCACGCATCAAGTTTCGGAAGCGGGATCGCCGCCTTCACGAGATCAGCGCCATCGCGGACGAGACTGATCTCGACTATCTTCATTCCTGTCACCGCAGTGGCGAGCTTTGCGAAGTCTGCAGGCGACAGCAAAGGCGGCTTGCTGTCGCCATCGGTATCGGCAGTGTCCAGCCATACCGAATACATGCCCGAGCTGACCGGCTTGGGCTGGTAGGGGCCAAAGACCTTGCCGTCGATGATGAGCTTGAGTGTGATGGGTGCGCCGGGGATCGCCTGGAAGTCCTTGCCGATGGCGCCGAAGCTGACATCGCCAAGGCGGGACGAAGACTTGCCATCTCCTGGCATCACGAAGCCAAGGGTCAGGCTGAGGGTGGAATAGGGATTGAGCAGGTCTTTCGCATCGGTGGGATAGATCGCCGCGCGCGCCGAGATGCCAGATGAGTAGTCCATCGCTGCGCGTGACTCAGCGCCGGCCGTCTTGCCGCGCGTCTGGAATGTGTACTTTCCGTTTTCCGGCTTGGACGCCTCGGCCAGATCCATCCGACAGCGGAAGAGCCAGTCGGGAGTTTGCGCCTGAGCGAGACCGGTTTGCGACACCAGCACCGCCGTGGATGTCAGAATGGCAAATTGTGACAACCGCATCTCGGGAGCTCCCACTTGCTTGTGAACCGGAGACTAAATCCCTGAACTTGCTTGTCCAGCGATCGGCGCCCGGCAGGTGTCGGCGGGTCTGGGGGGGGGGGGGTACCAGCACTCACACATGTTGAGCGCCAACGCGGTTCGGAGCGAGAGATGGCGGCTCTTTGAGATGTTTCACCCGGCGATGGGTTGGGGCATGATCAACCCTCACCCCTGCAATTGTGGCGAAGATGCCCAAGGCGGTGGCGTGTTCGCCAGTGCTCTGCACGGTCAAACCGCATCTGATGTGGCGGATGCATCACGCAGGGGTTGTAAGAGAAAACCCTGCGTTCAAATGTTGTGGAAGCTGGTTCACCGCGTCGATTCATCTATTATCGTCACTCAGCGCCGGGTCGGGTCGAACGTACGTCTCTTGCAGTTCACCTCTTAAATTCGATCCCTTAGCGCCGACATTTGAGGAATACGGTTCCTCTTCGCACCACCGGGCAGCGTCTGCGCTCCGTTAAGTGGCAGGCGCTTCTCCCCGAAAGGGTGCAGCCTACGAGGGACTGGTTACGGCTCGCGCGCGTAGCCGCTGAAGCGAGCCTCGGACGTGCCTCTTGAGCCCGCATGCGGGCGGAAACGGGAGCAATGATGTCGCGCGATCTGTTCGACAGTTACACCAAGGCTTTTGAAACCCGTCGCGAGACGGTGATGACGATCCAGGAGTATCTCGAGGGCTGCAAGAAGGATCCGCTGATGTATGCGGGTCCACACGAGCGCCTGCTGGCCGCCATTGGCGAGCCCGAGATGATCGATACGTCGCGCGATCCAAGGCTGGGACGCATTCATTCTAACCGCACGATCCGCGCCTATCCGCGCTTCTCCGAGTTCTACGGCATGGAGGAAACGATCGAGCGTATCGTCGCCTTCTTCCGGCAGGGCGCGCAGGGCCTGGAAGAGCGTAAGCAAATTCTCTACCTGCTGGGCCCGGTTGGCGGCGGCAAGTCTTCGCTGGCCGAGCGCATCAAGGCGCTGATGGAAGACGAATACATCTATGTGCTGAAGGCCGGGAACGACCTCTCGCCCGTGTTCGAAAGCCCGCTGGCGCTGTTCGATCCCGATACGCAGGCCGAACAGCTGCAGAAGGACTACAACATCCCGCGCCGGCGTCTCACGGGGCTGATGAGCCCCTGGGCGCTTAAGCGGCTGGACGAGTTTGGCGGCGACATCACCAAGTTCCGCGTCTCCAAGGTGAAGCCATCGCGGCTTCGCCAGATCGGCATCGCCAAGACCGAGCCGGGCGACGAGAACAACCAGGACGTCTCCTCGCTGGTCGGCAAGGTCGATATCCGCAAGCTGGAGATGCACTCGCAGTCTGATCCCGACAGCTATTCGTACTCGGGCGGGCTCAACCGTGCGAACCAGGGCGTTCTCGAATTCGTCGAGATGTTCAAGGCGCCGATCAAGATGCTGCACCCTCTTCTGACGGCGACGCAGGAAGGGAACTATGCGGGCTCTGAAAACATCGGGTCGATCCCGTTCACGGGCATCATCATGGCGCACTCGAACGAGAGCGAATGGCGCACGTTCAAGAACAACAAGACCAATGAAGCCTTTATCGACCGGATCTACGTGATCAAGGTGCCGTACGCACTGCGGGTGACGGAAGAGACGCGCATCTACGATAAGCTGGTGCGCACGTCGGAGCTGGCGGAAGCGCCGCTGGCGCCGGGCACGCTGGAAATGCTGGCGCGGTTCTCGGTCCTGTCACGCCTGAAGACGCACGAGAACTCCAACCTGTTCGCCAAGATGCGGGTCTATGACGGTGAAAGCCTGAAGGAGGTAGATCCCAAGGCGCGCACGCTGCAGGAATATCGCGATGCGGCGGGCGTGGACGAAGGCATGGACGGCATCTCGACGCGCTTTGCGTTCAAGGCGCTGTCGGCGACGTTCAACCACGACACAGAGGAAGTCGCGGCCGATCCGGTTCACCTGATGTACGTGCTGGAACAGGCGATCAAGCGCGAACAGTTCCCTGACGACACCGAGAATGCTTATCTGGAATTCATCAAGGCCGATCTGGCGCCGCGCTATGCGGAGTTCATCGGCCACGAGATCCAGAAGGCCTATCTTGAGAGCTATCATGATTACGGCCAGAACCTGTTCGATCGCTATGTCGACTATGCTGACGCATGGATCGAGGATCAGGACTTTAAGGATCCCGACACGGGCCAGATGCTGGATCGCGAACTGCTGAACCAGGAACTGTCGAAGATCGAGAAGCCGGCCGGCATCGCCAACCCGAAAGACTTCCGGAACGAGGTGGTGAAGTTCACGCTACGCGCGCGGGCCAACAACAAGGGCCGCAACCCGTCGTGGACCAGCTACGAGAAGATCCGCGAAGTGATCGAGCGGCGCATGTTCAGCCAGGTGGAAGACCTGCTGCCGGTGATCTCTTTCGGGTCGAAGAAGGACTCGGAAAGCGAGAAGAAGCACGACGAGTTCGTACAACGCATGATGGAGCGAGGCTATACGGAGCGCCAGGTTCGCCGCCTGGTGGAGTGGTACATGCGGGTCAAGCAGACCAGCTAGGACACATGCCTTCATGAGCATCATCGACCGTCGTCGGGATCCCGGGGGAAAGTCGCTGGCGAACCGCCAGCGATTCATCCGCCGCGCTCGGGCTCTGGTGAAGCGTGCCGTGCGCGAGGCCTCCGCTAAGCGTTCGATCAAGGACGTCGACAAGGGCGGTGACATCGTCGTGCCGGCCGATGGCGTACGGGAGCCGACGCTCCGGCGCGGCAGCCAGGGCGGCAAGCGCGAATACGTGCTGCCCGGCAACAAGAAGTACATCAAGGGCGACACCATCGCGCGGCCCGACGAGGAAGGCGGCGGCTCGGGCGCCTCGGATGGCGGCGAGGGCGAAGACGATTTCCGTTTCGCGCTGTCGGATGAGGAGTTTCTCGACCTGTTCCTTGAGGATCTCGAACTGCCGGACCTTGCCAAGCGGCAGGTGTTGGGTGTCGAGGAGACCCAGCCGGCCAGGGCGGGCTACCGCTCGTCTGGCCCGCCCGCGACTCTATCGGTGGTACGCACCATGCGCAACTCGCTGTCACGCCGCACCGCGCTGGGGCGGCCGCGGCCGGAGGATGTCGCCGCGCTGGAGGCGGAGATCGCTCAGCTTGAGCGCGATGGTGATCCGGAAAGCAAGCTGGTCGCCCTGCGCGAAGAACTCGAACGTAAGCGGAAGCGCATGCGGCTGGTGCCGTTCATCGATCCGCTCGACGTGCGCTATCGTCGCTATGATCAGGTTCCGAAACCTGTCGCGCGCGCCGTGATGTTCTGCCTGATGGACGTGTCCGGCTCGATGGACGAGCACATGAAGGACCTCGCCAAACGGTTCTACTCGCTGCTCTACCTGTTCCTGAAGCGGCGCTACAAACGCGTGGACGTCGTCTTCATCCGCCACACGCACGAAGCGCGCGAGGTCGACGAGGAGACGTTCTTCCATAGCCGCGAGAGCGGCGGCACGGTTGTCTCGACGGCGCTGGAGGAGATGGCGCGCATCGTCCAGGATCGCTTCCCGGGCAATGAGTGGAACATCTATGCGGCGCAGGCCAGCGATGGCGACAACCTGCCGATGGATAATCCCAACACCATCAACCTGCTGAAGACGGCTATCCTGCCGCTCTGCCAGTACTACGCTTATCTCGAAGTCGGACACGCGCGCGACGATGGCGGCGGCGAGGCGACGTCGTTGTGGCGCGCCTACGAGATGGTCGCCAGTTCGGAAGAGCGCATGGCGATGCGCAAGGTGAGCCATCGCAGGGACATCTATCCGGTGTTCCGCGAACTGTTTGCCAAGGACGGTGCGAAGGCGGAGGCAGATGCATGACCGACGACGTGATCGTGACCCGCAAGAAGAAATCCCGCGTCGTGGAGGCGCCGCCCGCGCCGGACTCTAAACTGTTGTTCACTGGTCCGGACTGGAATTTCGAGACGCTCGGCCGCGTCTTCGAAGCCGTGCGCGAGATCGGCGAGGGCGAGCTCGGCCTCGATACCTACCGCACGCAGATCGAGGTAATCACGTCGGAGCAGATGCTGGACGCCTATTCCAGCGTCGGCATGCCGCTGTTCTACAAGCACTGGAGCTTCGGCAAGGACTTCGCCCGCAACCAGATGATGTACAACAAGGGCTATCAGGGGCTGGCGTACGAGATCGTCATCAACTCTGACCCGTGCATCTGCTACATCATGGAGGAGAACTCCGCGACGATGCAGACGCTGGTGCTGGCGCACGCCGCCATGGGGCACAATCACTTCTTCAAGAACAACTATGTGTTCAAGCAGTGGACCGACGCCAGCGGCATCGCCGACTATCTGTCCTTCGCCAAGAGCTTCATCGCCAAGTGTGAAGAGCGTTATGGCATCGAGGCGGTTGAACGGCTGATCGATGCGGCGCATGCGCTGCAGAGCCATGGCATCCACCGCTATCCGGGCAAGCGCTCGATGGATCTCGCGACCGAAGCCCGGCGAGAACAGGAACGCCGTGCGCATGGGGAGGCGCTGTTCAACGATCTGTGGCGCACTGTGCCGCAAGCAAAGGGCAAGAAGCCCGCCACCAAGAAGAAGATCGAGGAGGACCGCCGCAAGGCGATCCTGAAGCTTCCGGAAGAGAACGTCCTCTACTTCCTCGAGAAGACGGCGCCGCGCCTGGCTGGCTGGCAGCGCGAGATCATCCGCATCGTCCGCCTGATCGCTCAGTACTTCTACCCGCAGCGCCAGACCAAGATGATGAACGAGGGCTGCGCGACGTGGACCCACCACCGCATCATGACGCGCCTGCACGAGAAGGGACTGATCAACGATGGCTCCTATCTCGAGTTCCTGCACTCGCACACCAGCGTGGTGATGCAGCCGGAGTTCGACGATCGCCGCTATTCGGGCATCAACCCGTACGCGCTCGGTTTTGCGATGATGCAGGACATCGAGCGCATTTCGCTGACGCCGACGGACGAGGATCGTTCGTGGTTCCCCGACATTGCGGGCAACCGCGATCCCTACGGCACGCTGCGCGAAGTGTGGGCCAACTTCCGGGACGAGAGCATCGTCTCGCAATATCTGTCGCCGCACCTGATCCGGAAATTCCGTCTTTTCTACATAACAGATGACCACGACGAGGATGAGATGGAGGTTTCCGCCATCCATGACGAGCGTGGCTATCGTGACGTGCGTCGCGCACTATCGCGCCACTACGACGTGGCGCGGCGCGATCCCGACATCCAGGTGGTGGACGTGGATCTCGCAGGCGATCGCCGGCTGGAACTGCGCCACAGCGTGGTAGATGGCGTCACGCTGGAAGAGAAAGACGCGGATCGCGTGCTGCAGCACCTGGCCGACCTGTGGGGCTATGAAGTCCGGCTGGTCGAGGCGGACGACAACACCGTCTATGCTGAGCACAAGGCCGGACCGATGCGGCCGTTCGCCTAGTACGGACGCCGTTGGGCAGGATTGCACACGCTTGTGACCTTTAACGCTGGGTGAAGGGCCATTGGTCGCTCCTTCCGGCACCTTTCCATAACGCCCCTGGAACCGCTAGGGTTGACGTAAAGGTCGGGTCGCGCGGGGTTTGGGCGCAGACACAACACGACCACGAGGGAGGAGACCATGGCTTCGCGTGTCGCCCGTTGGGCGTTTGCGGCTGTTTACGGCATTATCGCTCTGATCGCTGTGTGGGGAGGGGTGGTTCAGCTGAACCCGCCCGCGCCCCCACCCAGCCCGTTCGACCCGAATCCCGTGGTGTTGGTGAACCCCGCCATGTTCACGGCGGGGATGTTCTATTTCCTGACCGCGCTTGCCTTTGGGGCCTGCACCTTCCTGGCTGTGCGTGACGCAAGGTCGGATAAGCCCAACGCCGTGGTGAAGGGGCTCAACACCGCCTTCTCGGCCTTCCTGGCTGTCGTGGGCGTCTACCTGCTCTGGTATGGCGCGCAGCTTCTGATGCTGGGCGGCTCGTTCGCCTACGCGCTGTCAGGCGTTGCCCTGCTGGCGTCGGCTTTCTTCCTGTTCGCCGGCAAGCCGCTGGGCGCGCTGATCTATGCGGGCATCCTGGCGTTCTGGTTCGTGATGTCGATCCTTGAAGCCGGTCTGGATTTCATCGCCCTGCTGCCGCGTCTCGCGGCGTGGGCCGTGGTCGGCCTCTGGTTCCTGTCGCCCTGGCATCGGGCTGCGATGGGCAAGACGGCCCAGAATAGGATCAATGCGGGTGGGCTCTTCGTCGGCATCGCAACGGCTGCTGCGGCCCTGCTGCTCGTCGGCGGCGCGTTCCAGACCTATCCGGTTGTCGAGGGCACCAAGAACGCTGCAGCGACTGGCACGCCCGTTACCGACTGGCGGAACTATGGCGGCGTCCCCGGCGGACAGCGCTTCGCCCAGATCGACCAGATCAATGTCAGTAATGTCAGCAAGTTGGAGAAGGCGTGGGAGTTCCGCACCGGCGTCGGCTACGACTTCAAGCAGACCCCGCAGATGGCCAACGGCATGGTTTATCTCTGCACCGCCGGTAACACGCTGATCGCGGTCGATTCCGACACCGGCGCAGAAATCTGGCGTCACGAGACGCAGACGAATGTTCCGGGCGGCCTCAACAAGGCGTCGACCTTCGCCCGCACCTGCCGCGGCCTTGGCTATTATGAGGCGCCGGCGACCTACACCGGCGAATGCGCCAAGCGCATCATCACCGGCACGGTGGATGCCCGCCTGCTGGCGGTTGACGCCATGACCGGCCGCACCTGCGAAAGCTTCGGCTTTAGCGGTGCGGTCAACCTCGTCTCGGGTCTCGGCTATTCGCCCCTCGGCAACTTCATGGTGACGTCGACGCCCCTTGTGGCGGGCGACAAGATCGTGGTGGGAGGCTGGGTGACCGACAACCAGCAGATCGGTAACCCGTCCGGGGTATTGCGCGCCTACGACGCCGTCACGGGCCAGTTCGCCTGGGCGTGGGACATGGGCAATGCGGGCTATCACGGCCTGCCTGATGAAGGTGGCGAATACACGCGCGGCACACCGAACGTGTGGTCGAACACGGCCTATGATCCTGTGCTGAACCTAGTCTATGCGCCGACCGGCAACTCCTCGCCGGACTATTTCGATGGCGACCTGCGCTCGAAGGAAGCAGAAGAAAACGCCAGCTCCATCGTCGCGATCGATGCGGCGACGGGCGAGCGGCGCTGGGTCTACCAGACCGTTCACCGCGACATCTGGGACTATGACGTTCCCTCGCAGCCCGTGCTGGTCGATGTCCGCAAAAATGGTGAGGGCGAGCCGATTCCGGCCGTCATCCAGGCCACCAAGCGCGGCGAATACTTCCTGCTCGACCGCCGCACCGGCCTGCCGATCTACGATATTCCGGAAGTCGCCGTGCCGCAGAATCCGGCCGAAGGCGAGAAGGTTACGGCGACGCAGCCGATGTCGCCGCTGCCGAACTTCCGCGCAGACCGCGTCGAGAAGGACATGTGGGGCATGACCCCGCTGGACCAGCTGCACTGCCGCATCGAGTTCAAGAAGATGCGTTATGAGGGCCACTTCACGCCGCCCATGCCGGGCGGCGGCGGCTATGGCCAGGCGAAAGACAGCTGGGGCGGGACGTTCCAGTATCCGGGCAATGCCGGCGGTTTCAACTGGGGCTCAGTCTCGGTCGACGCCGACAATGGCCTGGTGATTGGCGCGCCGATGCTGATGGGCAACCGTATCGTGCTGCGCAGCCTTGAGGATCGCGCGGCGGAGGCTGCGGCTCGCGCCGAGCGCGCCAAGCCGAAGGATGGGGATGCGGCGGCTGCCCCGGCCGCGCCCGCACGCACGCCAAGCCCGGAGACGATCGAGCACAACAAGCGCTTCGACCAGAAGCGCGTGCTCTATCGCGGCGACACCACGCCATTCATGTCGGACTGGCGTCTGCCGCTGCCGTTCATCCATGACGCGGACAACCAACTGCTCAGCACCAACCTGCCGTGCTTCGAACCGCCATTCGGCGAACTCGGAGTCATCGATCTCAATACCAACAAGCTGCTGTGGAAGCGGCCGCTGGGGTCGATGAAGGAGTCGGGTCCGTTCGGCATTCCGACGGGCCTGCCGTTCATGGTCGGCACGCCGCTGCAGGCCGGCAACATGACGACGCGTGGTGGGCTGATCTTCCACGCCGGGGCGATGGACTCCACCTTCCGCGCATTCGACCTGCGCTCCGGCGAGGTAAAGTGGTCGTTCGACCTGCCGGGCAGCGCTCACGCCACGCCGATGAGCTATGTGGGCAAGAACGGCAAGCAGTACGTGGTCGTCACCCTGCCGACGCCGAGCTGGCGCTATCCGCGTCCCTCGGCCGGCGAGGAAGTCGATCCCGATCCCAAGGGCGGCTACGTGATGGCCTTCGCCCTGCCGGACGGAGCCAAATAGGACCCAAGCAAAAGGCCCGGAGCGATGCTCCGGGCCTTTATGATTCTGTGGTCTGAGAAGCGGTCTGATACGCGACGGGAGCCGCGATCTGAGACGTGGCCGGACCCTACTTGATCTTGCCTTCTTTGAACTCGACGTGCTTGCGCACAACCGGATCGTATTTCTTCAGAACGAGCTTCTCGGTCTGGGTGCGGGGGTTCTTCTTGGTGACGTAGAAGAAGCCCGTGTCCGCCGACGAATTCAGGCGAATCTTGATGGTTGCGGGTTTTGCCATGGTCGGTCTCGGACTGGTCTTGAAATTCGGAAGCGTGCTTAGACAGTCGCCCGGCCTTTAAGTCAAGCCGCGCCGTAGCCGGAGACCCTAAGATACTGGAAAATCTCCATTTTCCGCACTCTGTAGGACGACACGGCGGCTCCGGATTACTGCCGGCAGGGCTGGCGATCCTGATGCGGACTGTCTAACGCTCTCGCGGACGTGTCGGAGGGCGAATGGCTTTTTCAAAGGAAATCAGGGCGGCAAAGGCGAACGGCCGCATGGTGCGGATCGTGCGGGAGGCGTTCGACGAAGAGGGCCACACTGGCTATATTGTCGCGACCGGCCGGTCGTGGTTCGCCATCGAGTTCGTCACGCAGAGCGCCCGCTTCGATGGCATGGCCTGCATGCGGTATTCCGACGTGACCAGCCTCGCCCCCGAACAACACACAGCGTATCTGGAACGGGCGCTGGAAGCGCGGGGCGCGGTGCGCGCCACCCAGGCGCCTGTTGATCTCTCGTCGCTCCAGGCGATCATCGAGAGCTCGGCCAAGGCGTTTCCGATCATCACGCTGCACGTACCGTCCGACGAAATCCGCTATGAATGCTTCATCGGCAAGGTCATCACGCTGAATGTCGCCACTGTGGATTTTGCGCACATCACACGCGATGGCGAGTGGGAGGAGTTTCTCCGCGAGATTCCCTACGCGGAGATCGTGCGCGTCGATTTCGGCGGCGACTACGAAGAGGCGTTGTTCCTGGCGGCGATCTAGCTGATGCGCTCCCGGACGTGGCCGCCCTGCGTCCAGTACAGATAGAATGGATCGGCCTGCTCTGCGCCTGCCAGCCGGGTTTCGATTTCCGAGATCACGAAGCGGGTAACGTTCGGCAGGTCCAGTTCAGTAACCTCGGCCAGGGTGAACCAGCGCAGATCCGCCAGCTCGCGGCTGTCGATGGGGGCACGGTTGTCGATCAACGCCTCGTCGGCATTGGCGATGAAGAAGCGCGCATCGAAACGCTTGTGACGCATCGGGGGCGTAATGGCGCGACCGAGAAACTGTAGATGGCGCAGGCTCGGGATTGCGCCCTGTTCGAAATAACTGCGCCAGCTGGGCGAGGCGTCGCTGGCAGCCGCGCCACGTTCGCCGACCACCAGCCCTGTTTCCTCGAACATCTCGCGCACGGCCGTGAGCGCGAATTCGCGGGCCGGGCGTTGGGCGCCGAGACCGATGCGACGGGCGCAGTCGTGCGGCAGGTCGCTGGCGAACGGGATGCTGCTGTCTTCGTCATCGACCCGTCCGCCGGGGAAGACGTATTTGTTCGGCATGAAGTCATGCCCCTCGGACCGGCAGCCCATCAGGATGTGCGGTCCATCGGATTCGATACGGAAGAGGATCAGCGTGGCCGCATCGCGCGGTGTGGCGGGATCGGCCACAAGATTGGCGGGGTCTTCGCGCAGCAGATCATCCTCGCCCAGAGCGCCAGCCTTCGCCGCAGCCTTTGCAGCCGCGACTTGCGCCGGATCATCATCTGGGTCGAATGGCTTGGTCATCTGCCCTTGCGCTTCTTGTTCTTGCCGTAGCTCGGTTTGCCGCCGTCACCGCCGCCGCCCGGCCTGGTCGAATGCCGGATGTTAGGCGGTCGGCCGCCGCCATCAAGCGGGCGCTTGCGCGCAGGGCTGTCGCGGCGGTCGTCGTCGCGGCGCGGCGCCTTGAGATCGGTGCGGCGCGGTCGCGGAGGCGACTGCATCGAGAAAAGCAGGCCGCCGGTGACCGGGGTCGCCTCCATCAGCTTGACCTGCACGGTCATGCCCATTTCGTAGCGCTGGCCCGATCGCTGCGCGACCAGGGCGGAACTGGTGTCGTCGTAGACCCAGTACTCTTCGCTCAGACGGGAGGCCGGGATGAACCCGTCTGCGCCATTCTCAGCGACACGTACGAACAGGCCAGCGCGGGTGACGCCGGCGATGCGGGCGTCAAAGATCGCGCCGACGCGGTCGGCCATATAGATGGCGAGATAGCGATCGGTCGCTTCACGTTCGGCTGCCATCGAGCGGCGTTCCGTCATCGTAACGTGCTCAGCCATCTCTTCCAGTCGCACGCGGTCCTGATCGGTCATGCCGTCCGGACCCAGATCCAGAGCGCGGATGAGGGCGCGGTGGACGATCAGGTCGGAGTAGCGGCGGATCGGCGAGGTGAAGTGCGCGTACTTCAGCAAGTTCAGTCCGAAGTGCCCGAGATTTTCGTGGGCATAGCGGGCCTGCGCCTGTGTGCGCAGCACCATCTCGTTGACGAGGTGTTCGTTCTCGGATGCGCGCACATCGGCCAGCAGCTTGTTGAAGCGTGAGCCTGTGATCTTCTCGCCGCGCGTCCACTTCAGGCCGATGGTCGGCAGGAAGTTCGACAGGTTGTTGATCTTCTCTTCGCTCGGCTCTTCGTGGACGCGGTAGACCAGCGGCGAACGCTTGTCTTCCAGTGTTTCCGCTGCGCAGACGTTGGCCTGGATCATGAACTCTTCGATCAGGCGGTGAGCGTCGAAACGCTCGCGCAGGCTGATCGAGGCGATCTTGCCGTCGGGCCCGATGCGCACGCGACGCTCGGGCAGGTCGAGATCCAGCGGTGCACGCAGGTTACGGGCCTTGGTGACGGTGTGGTAGGCAGCCCACAAAGGCTTCAGCACCGACTCGAGCAGCGGTCCGGTCTTGTCGTCCGGATTGCCGTCGATGGCGTTCTGCGCCTGCGCGTAGGACAGCTTCGCGGCCGAGCGCATCTTGCCACGGATGAAGCGGTGCTTCGTCTTGTGGCCGCCCGCGTTGAAGAAAATCTCCACCGCAAATGTCTCGCGCAGCTCGCCCTCTTTGAGCGAGCAAAGGTCTGCTGAGAGGTGTTCCGGAAGCATGGGCGATACGCGGTCCGGGAAGTAGGTCGAGTTGCCGCGCTTGTAGGCTTCGCGGTCGAGCGCCGTTCCGACGCGCACATAGGCAGACACATCGGCGATGGCGACGATGACGCGCCAGCCGCCATGGCCATCGGATTCGGCATAGACGGCGTCGTCATGGTCGCGCGCGTCTTCCGGGTCGATGGTGATCAGTGGAATGCGGGTGAGGTCTTCACGCGGAGATTGAGCCGGCTTGGCCTTGTTGGCTTCGTTGACGACGGCCTCGGGAAACTCATCCGGCACGCCATGCGTGTGCATCGCAATGATGGAGGCTGCGCGGGGATCGTCCAGACGGCCGAGAATCTCGACCACGCTGGCGCGGCGCGGACCATAGCCGCGAGCAGGCCGTGCCTGAATGCGGACGAGATCGCCATCGGTCGCGTCCTTGGCGTCTGACCGCTCGACGATGAACTCGCTCTTTTCCTTGCGCGAGGTCGGCACGACCGTGCCGCCGTGGCGGTTGGCGCGATAGACACCGATCAGTGAGGTCTCGGGCGTCGCGTCGACCTTCCGGATCGCACGAGCGCGCCAGACGCCATCGCGTCCCTTTTCGATCTTGCAAAGCGCACGCTCGCCGACGCCCAGCGCCAAGGGGATGCCGCCCTTGCGATGGTTTGCGCCCGACGGGCCGGTGAACATGATGTCCGGTCCGAAGGGACCGTCTCTGCCCATGGCGCGGCCGATCAGTTCGCCATCGCGGTCGATGCGCTCGAACTTCACAATGCCAGTCGGCGGCGGCATTTCGGCCGGCGAGAACGCTCGCTTGGCTGTGCGCACCAGTGCGCCTTCTGCCTCCAGCTCGTTCAGGATCCGGCGCAACTCGGGCCGGTGTTCAACCGCAACATCAAGGCCGCGCGCGATATCGCGCTTTGCGCCGAGGTGGGGGTTCTTTTCGAGATAGTCGAGAACCATCTCACGGGTGGGCGGCCCCCCAGTCGCGGGAGCGCGCGGGGGGCGGGGTGGTCGGCTCATGCCTTCTCTTTTGTCGCCTTCTTGGCGGGTTTGGATTTTGCCGGCGCCTTCTTGGCGGGGGCTTTCTTCGTGGTCGTTGATTTCGTTTCTCCAGTGGATTTAGCGGCAGCCGCTTTCCCAGTTGCTTTCTTGGGGGCTGCCGCCTTGGCCGCGGCCTTCTTCGCGGGCTTCCTGCCCTTCGATTTTGTGGAAGGTGCGGCGGCTGCGCGGGCGTCGACCAGCTCGATCGCTTGGTCAAGCGTGATTGTGGCTGGGTCTGCGCCGCGTGGGATGTTCGCGTTGATCATCCCATGCTTCAGATAGGGACCGAATCTGCCGGAAAGAAGGCGGATCGGCTCACCATCCGTATGATTTCCCATTTCCCGTAGCGGCGGGGCGGCCTGGCCGCGTCCGCGACCAGCGCCTTTCCCGGCGCGTTTCTCGGCAATGAGCGTGACCGCGCGGTTGATCCCGATCTCGAAGAGCTCGTTCACATCCGGCACGTTGGCGTAGGTCTTGATGTGCTGCACATAAGGGCCATAGCGCCCGAGATTGGCGACGATCGGCTCGCCATCCTCCGGGTGCTTGCCCACTTCGCGCGGCAGCGACAGGAGTTTGAGACCCTGTTCAAGATCGAGATCCGGGACCGACCATCCGTTGGGAATGGACGAGCGCCTTGGCTTCTCGCCCTTCTCGATCGGATCGGGGCCAAGCTGCACATAGGCGCCGAAGCGGCCGTTCTTCAGCAGGACGGGGATGCCATCAGGGTTATTGCCCAACACCTTGCCGTCCGGCGGGATGTCGCTGTTGCCCTGCTTGTCGCCGCCGAAGGGGCGGGTGAAGCGGCACTCGGGATAGTTCGAGCAGCCGACGAACGCGCCGAACTTGCCGAGCTTCAGCGAGAGCTGGCCCGTGCCGCAGGTCGGGCACACACGCGGATCGACCGCGTTGCCGGCCGCATCATTGCGCGGCGGGAAGAGGTACGGCCCCAGCACATCGTTGATCGCGTCGATCACATTGGTGACGCGCAGCTCTGACGTGGCCCCGATCGCGGCCGAGAACTCCGTCCAGAAGTCGCGGAGGAAGTCCTTCCACGCCAGCTTGCCGTCCGACACGAGGTCGAGCTTTTCTTCCAGCGCTGCGGTGAAATCGTATTCCACGTAACGCGCGAAGAACTTCTCGAGGAAGATGGTGACCAGGCGGCCTTTGTCTTCCGGATAAAAGCGCTTCTGTTCCAGCTTCACATAATCGCGATCGATCAGCGTGGACAGCGTGGAGGCGTAGGTGGATGGGCGGCCGATGCCGAGTTCTTCAAGGCGCTTGACCAGCGAGGCTTCCGAATAGCGCGGCGGCGGTTCGGTGAAGTGCTGCGTGTGAAGGGCTTCGACGAGCTTCGGCGTATCACCCTGGCTGATCGGCGGCAGGCGGCCGCCATCCTCGTCGTCGCTCTCGTCCTTGCCTTCCTGATAGAGCTTCAGGAAGCCGTCGAACTTGATGACCTGTCCTGTCGCACGAAGCACCGCGCGGCCATCATTGGAAGGCATCTCGACAGTGGTGCGCTCGATAAGCGCCGCTTCCATCTGCGAGGCGACAGCGCGCTTCCAGACCAGCTCATACAGCCGCGCCATGTCCGGCTCCATCGACACATCGCCGGGGCGACGGTTGAAGTCGGTGGGGCGCACGGCCTCGTGGGCCTCCTGCGCGTTTTTGGCTTTCGACGTGTAGCGGCGCGGACCGTCGGGCAGGTATTCCTTGCCATAGTTGCGGCCGATGGCGCTGCGGGCTGCTGCGTAGGCTTCTTCCGCCATCTGCACGCCGTCGGTACGCATGTAGGTGATCAGGCCGACCGTCTCACCATCGATCGAGATGCCTTCATAGAGGCGCTGTGCGATCTGCATCGTGCGGCTGGCCGAGAAGCCGAGCTTGCGCGCGGCTTCCTGCTGGATCGTCGACGTGGTGAAGGGCGGCGGCGGATTGCGGCGATGCGGCTTGGCCTCGACTGAGGCGACCTCGTAGTGGCCGGCCTTCACAGCAGCGAGGGCGCGCGCGGCGCTCTCCGCATTCGGCAGCGAGAACTTCGTCAGCTTCTGTCCGTCGAGCTCGGTGAGCCGGGCCTCGAACTCGGAGCCATTTACGGCCATCCTGGCGGCGACGTCCCAGTATTCCTGACTGATGAACCGTTCGATCTCGATCTCGCGGTCGACGATGATGCGCAGCGCCACCGACTGCACACGGCCCGCAGAACGCGTACCCGGCAGCTTGCGCCACAGCACGGGCGACAGCGAGAAGCCCACCAGATAGTCGAGCGCGCGGCGGGCGAGATACGCATCCACCAGCTGCTGGTCGATCTGGCGCGGGTTCTCGATCGCTTCTGTCACCGCCTTCTTGGTGATGGCGTTGAACGTCACGCGCTGGATCGTCTTGCCCTTCAGCACCTTGCGGTTGTTGAGCGCCTCCAGCACGTGCCACGAGATCGCTTCACCCTCGCGATCAGGGTCGGTTGCGAGGATGAGGCCGTCGGCCGTCTTCATCGCATCCGCGATATCCTTGACGTGTTTTGCCGACTTCCCGTCGATGTCCCAGGACATCGCAAAGTCATCGTCCGGACGTACGGAACCGTCCTTGGAGGGCAGGTCGCGGATATGGCCGTACGAGGCCATCACCTTGTACCCTGGGCCCAGGTACTTGTTGATGGACTTGACCTTACCAGGCGACTCTACGACGACGACCTGCATTTTTCCTCGTATTTTCAGGGTGTTTGTGGGAGGATGCGGCGGGAAGGTGAGGGCCAAGGCCTAGAATGTCAATTCGCCCAACCATGACGCTCGGCCCCTCCCCCGTAGGGGGAGATAATTTGCAGGGTGTGAAGATGGGGGGCTTGGTAGCTAGTTTTCGCTAGCCCGACAGCCCGCGCTCGTCCTTCGACGGACGCCGCTTCGCGGCTGCTCAGGATGAGCGCTTCGAGAGAGCTGCCCAGGTAGCGCTCACACTGAGCAGGCCCAAAGGGCCGTCCGTCGAAGCACGAGCGCGGGCTGACAGATACCTAAACCGCCCGGCTCGCCGTGCCCCCCACATGCGTCACCGCTTCGCCTGCCAGTTCCAGTTCAGCCAGTGCTGCGAGCACCAGCCGGTGCGGCGCATCCACCGCGCGAACGATCTCGTCGAACCGCATCGGCGTGGGCGACAGCGCCTCCCGCACAGCGCGGAGCAACCTGCCGGGAACTTGCGCATCGCGTGGGTCGAAGCGGTCCGAAGATGGTTCATCGAATGTCGGGCCCGAGATGCCCTGCATCGCCGCGAGCACATCCTCAGCGCTCTCGATCAGCGCGGCGCCCTGCTTGATCAGCCGGTTGGAGCCCTTGCAGCGCGGATCGAGGGGCGAGCCGGGCACCGCCATCACCTCGCGCCCCTGTTCCAGCGCGAACCGCGCCGTGACCAGGCTGCCAGATCTTTCGGCCGCCTCGACAACGATCGTGCCCAGCGACAGGCCGGAGATGACCCGGTTGCGCTTCGGGAAGTCCCGCGCTTGCGCGACATAACCCAGCGGCGATTCCGACACGATGCATCCGCGCTGCGTCAGCATCGCATAGAGCTGGTCATGCTGTGGCGGATATATCTGGTCGATGCCGCCTGCGATGGCGGCGACAGTGCCAGTGTCCATCGCAGCCGCATGCGCCTCGCCATCGACCCCGCGCGCCATGCCCGAGATCACGACATAGCCCGCCTGACCGAGATCGCGCGCCAGATCCCGCGCCATGCGGCGGCCCGCTGCGGATGCATCTCGTGCGCCGACCCTAGCGATGGCGGGGCGGTTCAACAGGTCGCGATTGTCCCGCACCGCGATCACCGGCGGAGGCGCATCGATTGCCGAGAGGCACGCCGAATAATCCGGCCCACAAGAGGCTACGTGAAACGCGCCCAGTTTCGCCGTCGCCTCGATCTCGCGTTTGATGTCGTCGACCGCAGGGGCGCGAACATCCGCCTTGCCGCCCGCCTTTTTCGCAAGTGATGGAAGGTCCGCCAGCACAGCTGCCGCCGAACCTTAACACTCCAGCAGGTGAAAGAATGTGATCGGTCCGATCCCGCGCGTCCGTGAGAGCCTCAACCAGTCCGCCCGCTCTCCCCCCGTAAGCGCGCGCCGTTTCATGGAAACATCTGCCGGATCAGAGCAAAGACATCTGCGGCGTGTGGCCAGCAGACCCACACTGCCATTGTCAGGAAGGCGACGAAGAACAGTCGCGGTAGAACGACTTCAACGCCGAGCAGCCAATCCAGTCGGTGCGTCTTGCGCCAGTTGATCGTGGCATCCTG
This sequence comes from Hyphomonadaceae bacterium, assembly GCA_040398425.1. Classification (GTDB taxonomy): domain Bacteria; phylum Pseudomonadota; class Alphaproteobacteria; order Caulobacterales; family Hyphomonadaceae; genus UBA7672. The sequence goes on along the minus strand of JBBATZ010000001.1, from coordinate 137,144 downwards.
AGTGATGAATTTGTGCTCCAGGCCTTTCTCAAGTTCAGCCAGCTGGCGAAACTTCCTGCCTGTTTCGTGCGCGAACCACTTGTCCGTCGCCAGCCAGGAAATGTTGACGACCAACATCCCGATACAGATCCATACCGTGAAGTACCATTCCCAGGCTTCCTTCATGAAGAAGCCAAGCGCTCCCGCGCCAGCCAGGTTTAGAGATACGTTGAATTGAGTATGCTGGTGTCGCAGCGAGCGCAGGCGACCAATGTCATCGACCCACATGCGATAGAAATCGAGATTGTCCCCCAAACCCTTCTCCAGTCCTTTTCTACGATTCCGTTGGTGCCGCAGCTTCCTTCTTCTTCCCGATCTTCGGCTCGGTCCCCGCGAGGATGCGCGCGATGTTCGCGCGGTGGCACCAGAAAATGAGGATCGCAAGCAGGGCGGTGATGCCGACTGCAAACGGACCATAGTCGAAGAAGGCGACAAGGAAGGGCGCGGCGAAGGTCGCGACCAGCGCGGAAAAGCTCGACATGCGGAACAGCGCAGCGATCAGGAGCCAGATGCCACAGAAGGCGAGGCCCACCTGCCACATCGCGGCGAGCAGCAGGCCGATAAAAGTTGCCACGCCTTTGCCGCCCTTGAACTTCAGCCAGACTGGAAAGCAATGCCCGATGAAGGCGGCGGCGCCGGCGCAAAGCCCCACTGTCTGTGGCGTGCTCCAGAGGTCGACCTGGAAGCCGAGCGGAAGGTAGGTGTGGACCACATACTGCGTTGCGGCCCAGCCGATGAAGTAGGCGATGCCTGCCTTGCCAGCATCGAGCAACAAGGTCGCCAGCGCCAGATCCTTGCGCCCCGTGCGCAGCACGTTTGTCGCGCCGATATTGCCGGAGCCAATGGCGCGGATATCGCCCAGTCCGGCGAGCTTCGTCAGCACCAGGCCGAATGGGATCGAGCCCAGCAGATAGCCAAGCACACCGAACCCCACGCAGAGCACGATTTCTGCTGTCTGTGGCAGCGTCATCGTTGTCTCCTAACCCCGCTCGAACACGGTCGCGCCATTCACCCATGTGCGCAAGACCTTGCCCTCCAGCTTCCGCCCGTCGAACGGCGAGTTCTTGGAGCGTGACGACAGGTCAACGCGGTCGCACGCCCACGGCGCGGCTGCATCGAACAGAACCAGGTCAGCCGGCGCACCCTTTGCGAGTCTACCCTGCTGCAGGCCGAGCAGGTCGGCGGGGCCAGACGTGACAGGCTTCAACACGGTCGCCAGCGGTATCTCTTCGCGGATGGCGAGGCTCAGCAAGGCCGGCAGCAGCGTTTCAAGACCCACCGCACCAAACGCAGCGTCGGCGATCGGCAGGCGCTTGTCCTCGGTCGGCTGCGGATCGTGCGCCGACACGACAGCATCGATCGCGCCGCGCTTCAGTCCGTCGATCAAGGCCTGCCTGTCTTCTTCCTTGCGGAAGGGCGGCTGCACTTTGCAATAGGTGAGATAGTCACCGATATCGAGTTCGTTGAAGAACAGCGAGTAAGCGGCCACCGAGCAGGAAACTTTCACACCCGCCCTGCGCGCGCGCTCCACCGCCGCCAGCGACCGCTCCGTCGAAATGCAGTCGACCAGCAGGCGCACGCCCGTGGTTTCAGCCAGCATCAGGTCGCGCTCGAGCGCAATCCATTCCGCTTCCGGCGGCGCGCCCCGCAAGCCGAGCCGCGCGGCGAATGCGCCCGCATTCATCACCGTATTCTTCGACAGCGCCGGCGTATCCGGCCGCGACGCGACCAGCGCATCGAAGCTCGCCGCATACGTCATCGCCCGGCGCAGGACGCCCGCGTCTTCGACCGGCCGGTCGCCGTTGGAGAAAAACACCGCGCCGGCTTCCTGGATCAGGCCGATCTCCGACATCTTGAGACCGTTGAGGCTGACCGTGAGCCCGCCTGAGGCCAGCACTTTCACCTTCGCGACGGTCTCGCCGCGTTGCTGGATGAAGTCCACCAGCGCAACTGAGTCGATCACCGGATCCGTGTCCGGCATGACCACGAATGTCGTGACGCCGCCCGCTGCGGCTGCATCGCTCGCCGTCTGCAGCGTCTCCTTGTTCTCGGCGCCCGGTTCACCCGTCTTGACGCGGAGATCGATGAGTCCAGGCGCGAGGACCTTGCCCTTGGCGTCGATCTTGAGGTCGCCCGCCGTCGTCTTGCTGACCCCCGCGCCGACATCGGCGATGACGCCATTCTCGACCACGACGCCGCCCTTCTGATCCAGCCCCGAGGCTGGATCAACGATGCGCGCGTTGTAGATAACCGTGCGGCCGGTCATGCCTTTGCTCCGGCCTCATTGGGCGTTCGGGCGACGAAGTCCGGAGCGTTCTTCGCCAGCGTCTCAAGCACGGCCATCCGCACCGCGACACCCATCTCCACCTGTTCGGTGATCAGCGAGCGGGTCTTGTGATCGGCAATGCCGCTCTCGATCTCGACGCCGCGATTCATCGGTCCCGGATGCATGACATAGGCGTTAGGTTTGGCATGAGAGAGCTTCTCTTCATCCAGGCCCCAGAAGTGGAAGAACTCACGCGCGGAGGGCAGGTAGGCGCCGTCCATCCGTTCCTGCTGCAGCCGAAGCATCATGACGACATCGCAACCTTCAAGGCCCTTGCGCATGTCGGTGAACACCTCCGCCCCCCACTCCCCCGCCCCCGGCGGCGTCAGCGTGCGCGGCGCAATCAACCGTACTTCGGCGCCCAGGATGTTCAGGCAGGCCACGTTCGAGCGCGCCACGCGGCTATGGAGGATGTCGCCACAGATCGCGATCCGCATGCCGCCAATGTCGCCAACGCGACGACGGATAGTGAGCGCATCGAGCAGGGCCTGCGTCGGATGTTCATGCGTTCCGTCGCCCGCATTGATCACCGCGCCATCCACTTTGCGCGACAGCAGCTTCACCGCACCCGACGAGCCATGCCGGATCACCAGCAGGTCCGGACGCATGGCATTCAGCGTCATCGCCGTGTCGATCAGCGTCTCGCCCTTCTTCACCGAGGAGGTTGCGATCGGCATCGTCACCACGTCCGCGCCGAGCCGCCGGCCCGCGATCTCGAACGAGCCTTGCGTCCGGGTCGAGTTCTCGAAGAACAGGTTGATCAGGGTCCGCCCCGCCAGCACGTCCGTATGCTTGACGCGGCTGCGGTTGAGCTCGACATACCTGTCGCCCAATTCCAGCAATGTCTCGATGTCGAGCCGGTTCAGGCCCTCGATACCCAGGAGGTGTCGATGGGAAAAGGCGTAGTCCGCCATGATGATTGCCCGCGATTTTGGGGGTGATAGCGAGGGAGTCGCGGGAGGGCAAGCCGCGTCGCGTGCGGCCTATCCAAACAGCCCTGCAAACCACAGCGAAACGGGAATGGCGACCGCGGAAAGCAGTGTGGTTGCCGTGATGTGCCCGGCCATGAATCGCGGCTCTCCGCCCATTTCCCGCGTCAGGATGTAGGCCGCCGGTGGCGAGGGCGCCGCTCCCGCAATCGCCAGCACGGCCAGGTGCACGCCCTGCAAGCCCGCCATTAACCCCATTCCCACGAACACCAGCGGCCCCACCACCAGCTTCATCCCCACCGCCGCCGCCATCAGCCCCGGCCTCGCCGTTATCGCCCTGAGGTCGAGCCCCGCGCCCACGCACATCAGCGTCACGCCCAGCGCGCCGCGTCCGATGATCGTCAGGAAATCCATCGCAGGGCCGGGCAGGTCGATGCCCGAAAGATTGATCGCCAGCCCGAGCAGGCATGCGATCAGCAGCGGATTGGTCACAAGGCTCCGCAACACGCCTTTGAGCGAAGCATTCTGCCCTTCGCCCCAACGCGAATGCACAGACACCGTGATGACATTCACCACCGGGATTCCCGGCCCCATCAACAGAGCGACCAGCGCCGCGCCTTCCGGACCCAGCACGGCCGCCGATGCTGCAAGGATCACGAACGTATTCCACCGCACCACGCCCTGATGCGCGCTCACGAATGTCGGCCCGCTGCCTGCCACCGGCCACAGCGCAAACCCCAGCACGCCCATCGCTGCGAATGACGAGACGCCCGCGATCGCAAAGGAGACTTCCTCGAACGACAGGTCCGCCCGCACGATCTCCGTGAACATGAACACCGGCGCGAGTATCATGTAGGCGAGGCGGTTGACCCCCGTCCACGCCGTCTCCGGCACCACGCGCGAGATCCGCGCGCCCCAGCCGGCAAGGGGGGCAAGGAAGACCGGCGCGAGCGCCACCGCAATCTGCATCATCTGGCGTAGTTCAACCGGTCAATGGCGCCCTGCAGGATCCACCCCGCCGCCACCATGTCGATGACCTCGTCCCGCTTTGCCCGGTTGATGTCCGCGTCCAGCAACGCCCGCTCCGCCCCGGCGGTCGACAGCCGCTCGTCCCAGAACACGACCGGCACATCCCGCCGCCCCAGTATGTTCTGCGCCAGCGACTTCGCCGACTGCACGCGCGGCCCGTCCGACCCGTCCATGTTCACCGGCAACCCCATCACCAGCCCGACGCATTGCCGCGCATCGTAAAGCGCAAACAGCCGATCCAGAGACGGCGCAAGCTTCTTGCCCCGCTGGATCACTTCCAGCGGGCTGGCGATAATCCGCCCCGCATCGCATGCCGCCACGCCAATGGTCTTCGTACCCGGGTCGAGCCCGAGCAACGCCCCGCGCGGGGGAAGGTCCTGTAGCGATACAACGGCCATCCCAGTGCCCTAGCGAGAATCTTGGCGGCTGTCATTCATCGCGAACCCGTGTGCGTCGCCTATCTTGCCAACCCGGCCCGCCTGATCCCTATTCCGCGCAGCACCGTCCGGAGACACCCATGCGCTTCGCCTTCTTAGCTGCCGCAGCCCTCGCATTTGCCGCGCCCGCCTTCGCGCAGGACGCCGTCAAATTTCCCGAGAAGCTGACTACGCCGGGCTTCCAGGCCGTCATCGCTGATGTTGGCCCCGCCTATATCGCTGGCCAGCCGAGCGAGCAGGCGCTGCGCGATCTCGCCGCCAAGGGCGTCACGACGGTGATCAGCTTGCGGACGCAAGGCGAGATGGACAACCGCAAGGCGGTGCCGTTCGATGAAGCCGCGCTTACGAAAGAACTCGGCCTCACCTACGTCCACGTGCCGCTCGGCGGCCCGGACACGCCCTACACGCCTGCTGCTGTTTCGAAGGTCGCAGACGCCATCGCGGCGTCGAAGGGCGATGTGCTGCTGCATTGCACCGTTGGCTGGCGCGCGAGCCAGATGTGGGCAGCTTATCTCGTGAAGTACAAAGGCCTCTCCGAAGAGGAAGCCATCCGCCAGGCCAGCGCCGTCAACTTCAACGGCTACACCCCGCCCGACGGCAAACGCCCGTTCGAGGGCCTGCTGGGCAAATAGGCCGCCTAGTCCCGGAACGCCGCCATCTGCTCGCTCGTTGCGAGCAGCGCGCCATCGGGTGACCACAGCTTCAGTTCGTGATCGAAGTAACCGCCCTCGCAGCGGCGGCAGTGGACTTCGCTGAGGATGAAGCGATTGCCAACGGCGGCCATCTCGTCGCGTGTCGCGTGGAAGTGCGTTGTCATCGAGACAGTGGCCGAGCCCGAGATCATTTCGCGTTTCCAGATCACGCGAGGCGGGGCGAGGTCAGCAAGCGCTGCGAGCATCAGCGTATCCAGAGGACGGCCGGCACGGTCGCGCGCCCACACGAGCGAACTGGCCGGCTTGCTGCGATCGAGATCCGGCGAGCGCGGGGTCGGCGTGATCCAGCGTGACTGGAACTGTGCGCCGAAGCCTGCAGGCGGCGCCCACTCGGCCAGCCAGTCGGAGTCGGGTGAAGGCGCTTCCGGCATCAAGACGTCGGTGAAACGCGTGGTCTCCCGTCGCACGCCGAACGTCGCCTGGGCATGGGCGCATACCTTGCCGCGTTGGATCAGTTCCGATCGCCAGAACTGCAGGCGCGCGCCGGAGCGCAGGAGGCGTGTCGAGATCTCGTAGGGACCGTCCCCGATCGCGTCGATGAACAGGACGCTGAGCGACAGCGGATCGCCATTCGCCTCGGGCTCTATCATCGGCGCCTTGAGAAGCGCCGCGCCGGTCCAGCCGCCGAACTGGCTGCCAAAGCCGCGATAGGCCGGATCGACCTCGCCGGCCCAGGTATTGTCGCCCGCAGGCTGGAGATAGATGGAGTCGTCAAAACGGATCATGCGTTGGCTAAACCGCGCGGCGAGCGGCAGGTCAACGCGACGGTTTGATTAGCTGGGCTCAACGGGCCTGAACGCCCGCAGGCGCATCACGAATCCCGGTCGTGCTTACCGCGTCGCGGGGCGAGCACCAGCCAGAAAACCGCGCTCGACGTCATACCGATCGCGAGCACTACCAGAGGCAACCACGGCCAGTATTCCTGACGGAGGGCGCTCGTCGGGTCCAGCGACAGCAGCCCAGCCGACAGCGCAATCGCCGGAATGGCGCCGGTCAGCACCATCGCGGCGGGCCTGCGCGGAGGCGGGCTATCTACCACCACTTCTCCGGCCGCGCCTTGAAGCCGGCGGCGTCTTCGATCGCGGCGGCGACCTTGAAGCAGGACTCTTCGTCCAGCGCCTTGCCGATCACCTGCAGGCCCAGCGGCAGGCCCTGACCGTCCAGACCAGCTGGAAGCGCCAGCGCAGGCAAACCGGCGAGGTTGGCGGTGACGGTGAAGATGTCGTTGAGATACATCGCGACCGGATCATCGCCCTTTTCCCCATAGCCAAACGCCGCGCTCGGCGTCGCTGGCGTCAGCAGCGCGTCGCACTGTTTGAAGGCTTCCTCGAAGTCCTGCAGGATACGGGTGCGGACCTTCTGGGCGCGGAGATAGTATGCGTCATAGTACCCGGCGCTCAGCACGTAAGTGCCGATCAGCAGGCGACGCTGGACCTCTGCGCCGAAGCCCTTCGCGCGGGTTGTCTCATAGGTCGAGGTCAGCGAGCCATCGCCGCTCTGCCGTGCGCCATAACGGATGCCGTCATAGCGGGCGAGGTTGGATGAAGCTTCGGCCGGCGCGACAATGTAGTAAGCCGGCAGGGCGTATTTCGTGTGCGGCAGGGAGACATCGACTATCTCGGCGCCGGCCGCTTTCATCCAGGCGATGCCTTGCTGCCAGAGTTTCTCGATCTCTTCCGGCATGCCCTCGACGCGATACTCTTTCGGTACGCCGATCTTCATGCCCTTGACCGATGCGCCGACCGACTTCGTCCATTGCGGCACGGGCAGGTGCAGGCTGGTGGAGTCTTTCTTGTCGCCCGAGCACATCACTTCCAGCATCAGGGCGGCGTCTTTCACCGTTTTCGCCAGCGGTCCGGCCTGATCCAGCGAAGACGCAAACGCCACCATGCCATAGCGGCTGGCGCGGCCGTAGGTCGGCTTGATGCCGACAATGCCCGTGAACGCCGCCGGCTGGCGGATCGAGCCGCCGGTGTCGGACGCTGTCGCGGCAAGGCAGAGATCAGCTGAGACGGCGGTGGCCGAGCCGCCCGACGAACCGCCTGCGGTCAGCTTTACGTTCGACTTTTCGCGACGCCACGGATTGGTCGGCGGACCAAAGCGCGAGGTCTCGTTCGACGAGCCCATGGCGAACTCGTCCATGTTGAGCTTGCCGAGCATCACCGAGCCTGCGTCCCACAGGTTCTGCGTGACCGTGCTCTCATAGGTCGGCGTGAACTCGCCCAGGATGTTGGAGCACGCGGTCGTCCGCACGCCTTTGGTGCAGAACAGGTCTTTGATGCCGAGCGGTGCGCCCTCGAGCGTGCCGCCCTGGCCCTTGGCGAGCTTCGCGTCCGAAGCTTTGGCCATGTCGATCGCCTTGTCCGGCGTGACCACCACATAGGCGTTCAGCGTTTCGTTCGACGCAGCAATGTTGTCGAGGAAAGCCTGCGTAATTTCCTGCGACGAGAACTTCTTCGCCTTCAGGCCATCGACTGCGTCGGAGAGGGTGAGCTGGGTGAGGTTGGTCATCTATAGGGTCTTCTTGAAGAAAAAGCTCAACGGGTGTTCGGAGTGTCTGCCGTAGGCGCTGCGCCGGACGAAGCCTTGGGACTCGTAAAGTCGCAGCGCTTCGGGTTGTCGCGGTCCGCACATCAGGACCAGCTTCTGCGCGTTGCGCTGTCGCGCGATCTGTTCGAGCCTGGTGAGCACCAGTCGCGAAAGTCCGCGGCCCCGGAATGCCGGCAAAACCAGCATCCGCTTCACTTCCAGCGCATGCATGCCGTCAACCTGCGCATGCGCCATCAACGCGCCACAAGCCGCAGCTTCGCCGTCGACGCGGGCGAGGACGAGCACGCCATGCTGCACCAGTTCCTCGGTCGTGGTCGGAAAGATGCCGTTCTCGGCGTCTTCGGGATACAGGCCGAATGTAATCTCCGCCATGATGTCGGACAGGGCGACGGCATCAGCCGAACGAGGATCTTCCTCGCAGAGCCTCGGCACACCAGACAGATGAGAGGCCAGCGCTGTCATCAGGCGGCCTTTGCAGCTGCGACCGACATGTCGTGGCCAAACGCCGCGAAGAGGTCGAGCGCCCTGTCCAGGTCGATGCCTTCACGCTGTTCAACGATCAGGGGATGGTCGGGCCGGTTCGTGTAGGGTTGCGGGCCCGTCAGCAGCAGGAGAGGCGGGCCGCCGTCTGTCTGTTCGAATGCGAAGCCGACAAGATTGGACGTATCGTGATGACCGGCAAGACGGTTGCTGAGGCGCGCGGGAACGTGTTTGGTTTCGTCCAGTGTGCCTGCCGTCTTCGCGGCTATGTAGGCTTCGAAGTTGGCGCGGTTCATGCTCGCCCACACCGTATACATGAACGCTGCGGGAGCTGCGCCGCGCATCTGCAGCGGCAGCCGCATGCGCAGGGCGAACCCTTCGCCCTCCCAGACGCAGTAGCTTGGCGAGAGAAAGGTGCTGTTGATCGTCAGCGCTTCGTCGGGCTGGTATTCGGACGCACCTTCCCAGCCCAACGGGATCAGCATGTTGATCGGAAACAAGCCGACGTGGAGCTGACCGCACGAGCACTCAAAGCCGGCCTCATTGAAGACAGCCCAGCGCGGATCGTCGAGAACGCTCACACCGCTCGTCGACATCTACTCCACCACCTTGGGCACCACGAAGAACCCGTCTTCGGTGCGCGGTGCGTTGGCCAGCACCTGGTCGCGGATATTGCCATCCGTCACCACGTCCTCGCGCATCGGCAGCTCCATTGCGACGGGCGTCGTCATCGGCTCGACGCCTTCGACATCCACTTCGTTAAGCTGCTCGATCCAGGCGAGGATCGTGTTCAGCTCCTTTGCCATTGGCTCCAGCCGATCCTCGGGGACGGCAATGCGGGCCAGGCGGGCAACCTTGCTGACTGTTTTCTTGTCGACGCTCACGATCGGACCCTCGGACTTCTCAAGAGCCTGCCCTAGACGGCCTCGTCTCCCAACTCAAGGTCTGGCCGGCGAGAGCGCGGCAAGCGGCGGGAAATCAGGCAGTTCCGCCCGAAATCTGCAGCCGGTCTGGCGAGACGCCGATCCGGGCAAGGGCGCGGCTCCATTTGGTGTCCAGCGACGGGTCGTAGACCAGCGCCACGTCCGGCTCGCCGACCAGCCAGACATTCTCCATCAGTTCCTGTTCCAGCTGTCCGGCACCCCATCCCGAATAGCCCAGAGCAAGCACGAACCGTTCCGGCGGCGAGTCCGACGTCATGGCATGCAGCACGTCGCGGGTCGCCGTCAGGCAGACGCCTTCGAAGACGTTCAGGGTCGCGCCCTCGCTGTCATAGTCTTCGGAGTGCAGGACGAAACCACGCTCGCGACTGACCGGACCGCCGATCAGGATGTGGGCATCCTCGGGCGCGTCATGACCATCGACGCCGAGCTGGTCGAGCAGGTCGGGCAGGTTTTCGTCCTCGCTCGCCTTGTTGAGGACGATACCCATCGCGTGATCATTGTTGTGGGTGCAGACCAGGATGACCGCCCGGCTGAACCGTGCGTCTTCGATCGCGGGCGACGCGATCAGAAGTTTTCCGGCGAGCGAGCCTTCCAACAGTGTCGTCTCTCCTGGCCAAAGCAGAGCAGTATGCTGGGCTTTCGCAGGTCGCAAGGCAAGCCGCTATCCATTCGGGGCGGAACGGAGTCGCATTCAGCCGTGAAACGCCCTACATCCTGTTCCAATCCAATCCCCTCGAAGGAGACTGCCGCATGACGATCAAGGTAGGCGACAAGCTGCCGGAAGCAACCTTCAAGGTTATGAAGGAAGGCAAGCCAGCCGACATGACGGTGGCCGAACTCACTGCGGGCAAGAAGCTCGCCCTGTTCGCTGTCCCGGGCGCCTTTACGCCGACCTGCTCGGCCCGCCACCTGCCGGGGTACAAGGAAGCCGTCGCTGATTTCCGCGCCAAGGGCGTCGACACCATTGCGTGCGTGTCGGTTAACGACGTGTTCGTGATGAATGCCTGGGGCAAGGACCAGCAGGTCGGCGAAGATGTTGTCATGCTGGCGGACGGCAACGGCGCGTTCGCCAAGGCTGTCGGCCTCACCATGGACGGTTCGGGTTTCGGCATGGGCTCACGCTCGCAGCGCTATTCCATGGTCGTCGAGGATGGCGTCGTGAAGCAGTTGAACGTCGAGGCACCCGGCGAGTTCAAGGTTAGCGCCGCCGACTATATGCTCGGCCAACTCTAGTCTTTTCAGGCGATTGAAACAATCCGGTGCGGGGCCTTCGGGCCCCGCATTGATTCTGGTGGTGTTGCCCGTCATCTTTCCCCATAACGACCTCAGGTGGCGCGAGGAGTGAGCGGGATGGACTTCGATTTGAACGACAGCGTGTGGGCGCTCGTCCCGATCCTGCTCGTCGTGCTGGGCGTGCTGCTGATCTTCAGCGCCGTGAAGGTCGTGCCGCAGGGCTATATGTACACCGTCGAACAGTTCGGTCGCTACACCCGCACGCTGGCGCCGGGCCTCGCCTTCATCATGCCTTTCGTGGACCGCATCGGCCACAAGCTGAACATGATGGAGACGGTGCTCGATATCCCGCAGCAGGAGGTGATCACCAAGGACAACGCGCAGGTGTCGTGCGACGCCGTGGTGTTCACGCAGATCGTCGATGCGGTGCCCGCGGCGTATGAGGTGAACGACCTCATCCGCGCAATCACCAACCTGTCGATGACCAACATCCGCACCGTCGTCGGCTCGATGGATCTCGACCAGGTCCTCTCCAATCGTGACGATATCAACGCACGCCTGCTGAAGGTGATCGATGCGGCGACGATCCCGTGGGGCGTGAAGGTTACACGCATCGAGATCAAGGACCTGACGCCGCCCGCCGATATCACCGAAGCCATGGCGCGGCAGATGAAGGCTGAGCGCCTGAAGCGCGCGCAGATCCTGGAAGCAGAGGGTGACCGTGCCTCCGCCATTCTCAAGGCCGAGGGCCTCAAGCAATCACAGATCCTCGAAGCCGAGGGCCGCCGCGAAGCCGCCTTCCGGGATGCCGAGGCGCGCGAGCGTGCGGCCGAAGCCGAAGCGAAAGCGACCGAAGTGGTCTCGCAGGCCATCGCGGCTGGCGACGTCAACGCGATCAACTATTTCCTCGGTCTCAAATACGTCGAAGCCTTCGCCAAGCTGGCCAGCTCGCCGCAGCAACGCACCGTCATTGTGCCGGCAGACTTTGCAGGGTTGGTCGGCGCCATTGAAGGCGTGAAGGCGCTGACCGACAATGTGCGGACCGCCAACACCCCCACCCCGCCCAGCGGCGGCAGCCCTTTCGTCACGCGGGGATAGCGATGGAGGCGATCGCGGGGTTTCTTGACGGGCTCACTCTCTGGCACTGGATCGGCCTCGGTATTGTCCTGTTGGCGGTCGAGGTCGCGGTCGGTACGTTCGACCTGCTGTGGGTCTCGGTCGGCGCGTTCCTGACGGCGCTGTTCGCCTTGCTCGTGCCGCTGCCCGCAGGCGGCTGGCAGGGGCAGATGGTGTTCTTCGGCATCGCCGCGATCATCTTCGTCGTGTCGGGGCGTACGCTGTTCAAGGGCCTGCGTCGCGGTGAGACCTCGCACCCCAACCTCAACAACCGCCTTGCCAACATGGTCGGCCAGCATGGCGAGGCGGCGACCGTCTTCGTCGACCGGCGCGGTAAGGTGAAAGTCGGCGACACAGTGTGGCTGGCGGCGCAGGCCGATGCCATGACCATAACTCTGGGCGACGCGATTATCGTTACCGGATCAGAAGGCGGCGTCCTGATGGTTCGCCCGATCAGCCCTTAGAGCCAGCCAGCCGCATGCCTTTGACGACAATGATCTTGGCGAGGTTCACGCCAGGGATGAGCATGTTCGCGGCTTCGACACCCGCATCGAGCAGGAAGTCGCGGTCGACCAGCTTGCCAACATAAGCCTCAAACGTCGTGCCGCCGAGCGTCGTGGCGCCGGTCACGGCATCCACTTCAACCACGGCTTCCTTCTGTTGCCAGCGATAGCGCACGGCGTAGACGGGGCGGTAGACAAGATCGATGGCATCGACCCGCATTGTCTCTTCGAGAATGCGATCGGCCTCGATCTTGCGGATGGATCGGGAAATCACTTCGCGCGTCAGCATAGACGCCCGCGCCTGCGGTGGCACCACCACGAGAGCGCCGGCCCTGGCCTGTTCGTTCAGGTGGTCTGCCGTGACAGTCGTGGTTTCGATGCCGGCGTAGGCTTTTAGCGCGCTGTCGTACTTCTTGGTGATGCCGTCGAACAGCCAGTCCTTCTGGCTCGACTCGCGGCAGCACTCGGTCACCGGCACGGTCGCCTCGCGATTGACGACCGGGAAGTTCTGCGCGCCCAGCGTGACGGATTCCACCTCGTCGCTGACCTTCAGCCTGTGCTGTTTGACGCGCTCGTAGACATGAAGGGTGGAGGCGCTGAGCCGCCAGAACGGTTGCAGGCGCAACTCGCGATAGATGACCTCGTAGTCCTCATCCTTGGGTTTCTGGAGCAGGCCGCCGAGGCGCGCAAACGCCCCGAACGCCTCGGTCCGCCTCGCCCACGCCCGGCCCTCGGCCTGCGGCGCGCCGAGCCGGTCCGGCAGCAGCAGAATACGTTCTTCGGCCAGTTCGACGTTCATGGGCACCCCGATACGCAATCAGGATTACACCAGCGCGGGTCCGGCGGCAAAAGGCAACAATCGCGAGGGTTGTCGCAGGTTGCCTAACGCCGGCCCTTGTTCTCATCACACCCGAGCCGCGCAAGCGCGTCTGCCCGGTCGTTCTCTTTATGCCCGGAGTGACCTTTCACCCAGCGCCAGTCCACCTTGTGAGAGGCGGCGGCGGCTTCGAGGCGCACCCACAGGTCCTTGTTCTTCACCGGCTCCTTGGCGGCGTTCTTCCAGCCATTGCGCTTCCAGTTGATGATCCATTTGGTCAGACCGTCCTTCACATAGGTCGAGTCCGTGTGAAGAACGATTTTCGCTCCTGCCGGGTGCGCCTCCAGCGCCGCAATGGCCGCCATCAGCTCCATGCGGTTGTTGGTCGTGCCCGGCTCCCCGCCGTGCAGTTCCGTGTCGACGCCTCCGCTGCGCATCAGCACGCCCCAGCCGCCCGGCCCCGGGTTCCCGGAACATGCGCCGTCGGTCCAGATCTCGATCACATCGCTCATGCAGTTCCCGTCAGCGCGTTCGCTTGCCGCGTCAAGACTCGTGCTAGATTCCAATCATGGGACACAGCGTTCATCTCATCATCGGCAAAGGCGCAGCGATTGCGGCCTTCCTGCAGCAATGGCCTTCCGCGCGCGCCGTAGACATGCGGGCAGGCTGGCAGGCCATTCCTGTTGATGAAGCGTTGTATGACGCCATCGAAGCCCGGCATTCCGGTGCCAGCCGTCCGTCCGGCCTCGACGTGTCGCCCCTCGGCCTGTCGGAAGCTCTTGCCGAAGCCACGGCAAAAGGCGGCGGCCTCGCCTATGTCGAGACCGAGTATTTCGGCGGCACAGGCGCGCAGGCGTCTACCGCCTTCATTGACGGCCGCGAAGTGGTGGCTCCGCAATCCGCCAGGGCCGCCGGCCCGATCAACCAGGCCCTCCGCCGCATCGGCGTGACACGCACAGACGCAGACGACGAGTTCGACACAATCGGCCTCGGCGAGCGCCGCACAATGACGGACTATGAGCCGGAAGGTCCGGTGCGGTTGCGCGGGGCGCCGCCATCCGCGCTGCCGTCCGCGCCGCCCCAACAGGACGCGCAGAACTTCGTGCCCATGTGGGTTGTAATGCTGGTGATCGCCGCAGCCGTCGGCCTCGGCATCATGGTGTCGGTGATGCGCTAGGCGCGTCGCGATCCGCGAGCCCGAGCCCTCGTGGTTCGACGGGCGCTCCCTCTGGTCGCTGCTCACCATGAGGGCTCTCCAGTCGCCGGGTGTAAGTGTAGCCCTCATGGTGAGCAGGCCCGAAGGGCCGTCCGTCGAACCACGAGGGCGATAAGGGGGTAGCCGTTTCGGCCTACGCCCCATAATCCTCCGGCGATTTCGCCTGCCGATGGAAGCCCAGCCGCTCGGCGTAATCGAGGGGATTGTGCGGCTTCACGAGGGCGTCCTTCGGAGTCGCGGCCAGATCGACCAGCCGCGTCAGGAAGAACCGCATCGCCGCGCCTCGGCACAGCAGGGGCAGCGCGGCGCGCTCGCGCGGTTCCAGCCGGCGCACGGTCTCATAGCTCGCGATCAGCGCGCGGCCCTTGGTGAGGTTGAACTCGCCGCGCCGTTCGAACGCCCACGCGTTGAGGCACACGGCGAGATCGTAAGCGAGAAAATCCGAACACGCGAAATAGAAGTCGATCACGCCCGACAGCTTGCCATCGAGGAAGAAGGTGTTGTCCGGAAACAGGTCGGCGTGGATCGCGCCGCCGGGCAGCGTCTTCGGCCAGTTTGCCTTCAGGAATTCCAAGTCGCCATCGATCTGCGACGACAGGCCGGGCGACAGCGCGTCGGCCTCTGCGGCGCGGCCTTCCCACATCTTCGGCCACGCGCCGATCGACAGGTCGTTCGGCCGCCGCATCCGGAAATCGCCCAGCGACACGTGGAACCGGCCGAGCCCCTGGCCCAGCGCACGGCACTGGTCGATGTCGGGCCGGCGTGGGCTCATCCCCTGCAGGAACGTGCAGATCACCACCGGCTTGCCGTGCACGATGCGCAGCGGATTTCCGTCCTTTGCCGGCACAGGCAGCGGCGCCGGAAAGCCCTTGGAGGCAAGGTGTCCCATCATGCCCATGAAGAAGGGCAGATGTTCCTTCTGCGTGCGCTCCTCGAACACCGTCAGGATGAAGCGGCCCTTCGACGTCTCGAGCAGGAAGTTTGAATTCTGCACGCCCTCCGCAATGCCCTTGAACGCCAGCGGCGGACCAAGGTCATACGCGTCCAGCAGCGCGCTCAGCGTCACATCATCAATGTCGGTATAGACGGCCATGAGCGCTGGTTAAGATGAGAGTCCGCCACACGCAAGCCGCGCGTGGCTCACCGCGTCTTCGGAGTCGCCAGCGGCGCGAACGTCGCCCGCGCCCGATCCACGCGTGCCTTCATGTCGGCCAGTGCGTCGGGATACTTCGACGAAACGTCGTAGGACTCGGCCGGGTCCTTCGGCATGTCGACCAGCAGGGTCCAGTCGGCGACGTCAGGCCTATCCAGCGGCGCTTCGTAGCCGCGATAGAAGCTCCGCACGACATATTTCCAGCGCTGCGTCCGGATAGCGGCGACGTCTTCGTTGATGAACAGCACCAGCTCGTCATGCGGAGACGGCGCACGCGGAATGGTCAGGAGCGAGGCGATATCAGCGCCATCCAGCTCCACGTCCGGAACCGCGCCGCCTGTCCAGCGCACAACCGTCGGCAGGATGTCGAAATTCATTGCAATCGCGTCATTCACCAGACCTGCGGGAATCCGCCCCGGCTGGAGCGCAATGAACGGCACGCGATAGCCGCCTTCCCACCCCGCGCCGCCCTTGCGATCGCGCAGACCGCCGGACGAGCCTTCCCACCACGGACCATTGTCCGATGTCAGGATCACCAGCGTGTCCTGGTCGATGCCCAGCGACTTCAACTGCAGAATCAGCTTGCCGACATTGTCGTCAATCTCTTCGACCACGTCGCCATACTCGGCGGCCGCGCTATGCCCGGCGTGATCGGGATGCGGATCGAGCGGCACGTGCGGCGCGGTCAGCGTCAGCATCAGGAAGAACGGGCGATCCTTGTTGGCTTCGATGAATTTGAACCCGCGCGCGAAGAAGCGTTCGGTCAGCCGGTCCATCTGCGGCTCTTCCTCGGTGATCTCCACGCCCGGTTCCGCGTCGTACATTTTCAGCGGCTTCATGTCGTGGCTGTAGGGCAAGCCATAGAACAGGTCGAAGCCGTGCTTTGTCGGCGGCCAGAACGGCGCCACATGCCCGAGATGCCACTTGCCGACCAGCGCGGTCGCGTAGTCGGGCTTCAGCGCCTCCGCGATGGTGATCTCCGACAGCGGCAGGCCGTTGGTGTCGGTCTGGCGGATCACATCGCGCGCAAGGCCGGAGCGGATCGGATAGCGCCCCGTCATCAGGCCCGCGCGCGAGGGAGTACAGACATTCGCCGAGGCATAGAACGTCGTCAGGCGCGCGCCCTCGGCCGCCATGCGATCGATATTCGGTGTGCGGATCATGCCGTTGCCGAACACGCCGAGATCGCCATAGCCAAGGTCGTCGCACAGGATCAGCACGACATTCGGCTTGCGGCCGGGCGTCTGACCAAGCGGAGGCGACGCACACGCCGCAAGAGCATTCGTGGCGACGGTGGCGAGCAGGAACTGGCGACGATTCATGACGAGTCTTTACGCGTTGAAGTTCAGCTTGAGGCCGGGGCGGGGCCAGCGGCACTTATAGAGCTTGCCCGTACCCGACGCCGTGACCCAGGCATCGCGCATGTCGGAGCCGCCGAAGACGATGTTGGTGCACAACAGGTCCGGAAACGGAAAATGCTCGGTTGAGCCATCGGGGTCGAAAGCCGTGACGCCGCCATTGATGATTGTCGCGGCGCAGACTTTGCCACCGGCTTCGACGGCGAGGCTGTCGAGCAGCTGATAGCCCGGCAGGTTGCAAATCACGCGGCCAGGCTGAAACGGCGGCGGGTCCGCCAGCACGCCAGGGTTCGCGATATCGAACGCCCATAGCCGGCCAAGATATGTGTCCGCGACGAAGACAGTCTTTCCGTCGGGCGACAGGCCGACGCCGTTGGGTGAAATCAAGCCGTCGCGCAGGCGGGCGATCTTCGATCCGTCGGGCGCTGCGTAGCAAAGGCCACCGTAGTTGCGGCCGGTGGGGGTGGTTGTGCCGTGTTCGGTGAACCACATGCCGCCCTGAGCGTCGAAGACAAGGTCGTTGGGACCTTCGAGGCGCTTGCCGCCAGCCTCGGTATAAAGCGTCGTGACCGCGCCGGTCTTCAGGTCGACGCGCTGGATCGAACCGCCTGCGTAGCCCGCCGGGGTCGCGCCCGGAATGTTGAGGCCATTGACCTCGTGATACGCAAAAGAGCCGCCATTGTTGGTGACGTAGACTGCCCCATCCGGTCCGATCGCTGCGCCATTGGGGCCGCCACCCAGATCGGCGATGGTCTCGCGCTTGCCATCAGGCGTCACGCGCGTGAGCGTCTTCCTCTGGATCTCGACGAGAATGATGGAGCCGTCCGCCATTGCGATCGGCCCTTCCGGAAATTGGAGTCCCTCGCAAATCAGTTCGATGTTCATGGCGTTCTCCCGTCGCCGCTTCATCGATGAGCGGCGTTGAGCAAACTCTAGCGACCACGGCGGCTAACGCCAGCGCTACGTTTGAGATCACGCGCCCTCAAGCACCCGCGGCACCCGGAAGACGACATCTTCCTGCGCGGTCACAACTTCCTTCACCGAGACCTCAAACCGCGCGCGACAGGCGGCGATCACCCCCTGCACCAGCGTTTCCGGCGCCGATGCGCCTGCGGTCAGTCCCAGCGTCTTCACGCCGTCAAACCAGCGCCAGTCGATATTGTCGGCCGACGCAATCAGATAGGCGGCATCGGCGCCCGAACGCTCCGCAACTTCCTTGAGGCGCACCGAGTTGGACGAGTTCGCCGCCCCGATCGTCAGCACAAGTTCGGCCTGCTCCGCGATCGCTTTCACCGCGTCCTGGCGATTGGTGGTGGCGTAGCAGATGTCGTCCTTGCGCGGTTCGTTGAGATGGGGGAAGCGCCGGCGCAACGCCTCGACGATATCCTTGGTGTCGTCCACGCTCAGCGTGGTCTGCGTGACATAGGCGAGCCGCTGCGAATCCGCGGGCTGGAATGTCTCGGCGTCCTCCACCGCCTCGATCAGCGTCATCGACCCGGGCTCGATCTGGCCCATCGTGCCGACAACCTCCGGGTGCCCCTCATGCCCGATCAGCAGCGTGTGCAGTCCGTTGCGCGCATGGCGCTGCGCCTCGGCGTGCACCTTGGAGACAAGCGGGCAGGTGGCGTCGACATACGTCATCTGCCGCCGCGCCGCCTCCGCCGGCACCACCTTCGGCACGCCATGCGCGGAGAACACCACAGGGCGGTCATCCGGGCACTCGGACAACTCCTCGACAAAGATCGCGCCCATCGCCTCAAGCCGCTTCACCACATGCGCATTGTGCACGATCTCGTGGCGCACATAGACCGGCGCGCCCCATTTGGTCAGCGCCTGCTCCACGATCTGGATCGCGCGATCGACGCCGGCGCAGAACCCGCGCGGCGCGGCCAGGAGGATGAGCAGGGGTGGTTTCGACATGCGTCCCAAGGGATAGGGGAGAAAGGATCAGTGAATGAATAGTCGCATTCCCGAGCCGTCGCCATTCCCCATTCCGCGATACCAGCGCTGCTTCCGGAAAAGCGGCATTTCTTGGGCAGTTCCCGGCGTTGCGCCCGGCCTCGGTTCAGGGCTATCACGGCCAACAGATAACGAAGCCGACGCCCCGCGAATCCCGGGCCGGCCCTGCGTCAGGATGTGCCAGTGAAGCGTTTTGCCCCCGCCTGTCTGGGCCTTTCGGCCGTGCTGCTCTCCGCCTGCGGGTCGGTTGCCGAGAACCTGGATGACAAGCCGAACGTCGGCCCGTGCCCGGTGGCGGCTACCCTCTACGACACCAGCCGGGTCGTCGAGGTCAACGGGCCCGAACGCCATGAAAACGTGGTCTTCACGGGCGCCGTTGAAGGCGTCCGGGGTTATTGCCGCTATGTCGGGACCAATCCGATCACCATGGAAATCGAGGTCGATTTCGCTTTCGGCAAAGGCCCGAGAGCGACCGGCTCCAGCCGCTCCTATCCCGTGTTCGTCACGGTTGTCCGCCGCGACAAGAGCGTGCTGGCGAAAGAGAAATTCAACATCGACGTCGCCTGGCCCGCCGGCAAGGACATCGTCCGCCATACCGAGACCATCCCGGGCATCGTCATCCCGCGCGCGAATGAAACGGTCTCCGGCTCCAACTTCGAGGTTTTTGTCGGCTTTGACCTGACCCCGGAACAGCTGGCCTACAACCGATCGGGCACCCGCTTCACGATCAATGTTGCGAAGCCCGCTACGCCGAAGTAGTCCGGCGGGGCTTCTGGAAGCCCTCGGATCTACCTCATGACCAACTCCTCTGACCTCGCCGACCAGCTGTCGGTAGCCGCTGGCGTAGCGTTCGCAGCGCTCGGTCTCGATTCGTCACTCGGGGCAATGCGCCGCTCGGATCGCCCGGACCTCGCCGACTTCCAGTGCAACGGCGCCATGGCCGCCGCCAAGAAGCTCGGCAAGAACCCGCGCGAGATCGCAACCGCCGTCGTCGAAGCCCTGAAGGCGTCGCCGCTCGTCGCCGCGACTGATGTCGCCGGCCCCGGCTTCATCAACGTGAAGCTCTCCGCGCAAGCCCTGTCGCAACGCGCCGAACAGATTGCCGTCGATCCGCGCTCCGGCGCAGCCAAGGTGGAACAGCCCCGCAACGTCGTGATCGACTTCGGCGGCTGGAATGTCGCCAAGGAAATGCACATCGGCCACCTGCGCTCGACCGTGATCGGCGACAGCCTGCAGCGCCTCTTCCGCTTCATGGGCGACAGCGTCACCAGCGACGTCCATCTCGGCGACTGGGGCCTGCAGATGGGCCAGCTCATCAACGAGGTAAAACTCGTACAGCCCGGCCTGCCGTATTTCGATGCTGACTTCACCGGCCCGTATCCCGAAACCAGCCCCGTCGCGATGGACGATCTTGGCCGCCTCTATCCGCAAGCCTCCGCGAAGTCCAAGACCGACGAAGCGCGCCGTGACGAAGACCGCAAGGCGACGCAGGAGCTGCAATCCGGCCGACCAGGTTACCGCGCCCTTTGGCACCACTTCTGCACCGTCACCCGCGTCGGCCTCGAGCGCGAATGCGCCAGCCTCGGCGTGAACTTCAACCTGTGGAAGGGCGAGAGCGACGCCGAGCCCTTCGTTCCCGAACTGGTCGAAGACCTGAAGACACGCGGCATCGCGGAATTCGACGCTGGCGCATGGATCGTCCGCGTCGCGCGCGAGACAGACAAGAAGGAAATGCCGCCGATCATCCTGGTCAACCGCGATGGCGCCATCGGTTATCACGGCTCCGATCTCGGCACGATCATCGACCGCAAACGTAGCCTCGACCCCCAACTGTCGCTCTACGTGGTCGACCAGCGCCAGGCGTTGCACTTCGAACAGGTCTTCCGCGCCAGCGAACGCGCCGGCTATCTGCCGGAGAAGGAACTTGAACACCTCGGCTTCGGCACGGTGAACGGCCCCGATGGCAAACCGTTCAAGACCCGTGATGGCGGCATTCTCAAATTGCACGAATTCATCGCGCAGGCGGACGCCACCGCGATCGCCCGCATGAAGGAAGCCGAACTCGGCAGCGACGTCTCGGAAGCCGAACAGCTCGACATCGCCCACAAGGTCGCCGTCGCCGCGATCAAGTTCTCCGACCTCTCGAACGGCCGCCTCACCAACTACATCTTCGATCTCGACCGCTTTGTCTCGTTCGAGGGCAAGACCGGACCGTATCTCCTCTACGCAGCCGTCCGCATCAAATCGCTCGCCCGCCGCGCCGAAGCTGCAGGCGTGACGCCGGGTCCCATCGCCGTTGAACTCGACGCCGAGCGCGCCCTCGTCCTTGCGCTCGACGGCTTCAACGACGCCCTGCGCGGTAGTTACGACAAACGCATGCCGCACATCCTGTGCGACCATATCTACACGCTCGCGCAAGCCTTCTCCGGCTTCTACGCCGCCGCGCAGATCATGGTCGAACCCGATCTCGCCAAACGCGCCTCCCGCTTCGCCCTCGCAATGGCGACGTTGAAGCAGCTCGAACTCGGCCTCGGCCTCATCGGCATCGATATTCCGGAGCGGATGTAGGGAGCGGATATGACGTCACGCCTGCAGCCGCCCGAGCTCATGACAGAGCGGCTTTTGCTGCGTGGTCCGGCGGCTGACGATTTCCCAGCGTATCAGAGCTTCTACGCCGATGCGGAAGCGTCCGCCGCCTATGGCGGGCCGTTCACAACGGGGCAGGCCTGGCGAAAGCTTGCGTTGGATATTGGACACTGGCAGTTGCGCGGCTTTGGCATGTGGTCGGTTGTTGTGCGCGCCACGAACGAGATGATCGGCGGCTGCGGCCTGTTCTGGCCTGAGGGCTGGCCGCGGTCGGAACTCACCTGGTGGATCATTCCAGGCGCGCGCCGCAATGGTTTCGCTCTGGAGGCGTCACGCGCCGCCATCGCGTTTGGCTACGATCATCTTGGCTGGCCTGTCGTTGAAACCCACATGAACGATGAAAACGAGGCGGCCCGCGAACTCGCGCGCAAACTTGGGGGCAGAGTGATCGCCCGCGAGAAATTCCCCGACGGGCTGGAGCGCGGCGTTTTTGGTTTGCCAAGGAGCTGAAGCGAGCGAATGTCTGTTATCTTCCGCATTGACGATCTTTCCGGGGCCCCAACACAGGCGCTGGTGCGGCTGCATCTCGCCGGCATGCAGGCCAATTCGCCCGCGTGCAGCGTCCACGCCCTCGATCTCGACAAGCTCCGCCAGCCTGGCGTGACGTTCTGGTCCGGCTGGTCGGGCGAGGACATCGTCTGCATGGGCGCGCTGAAGCAGCTTGATGCGTCGAACGGCGAGATCAAGTCGATGCGCGTCGCCGACGCCTTTCTCGGCACAGGCGCGGGCAGGGCAATGCTCGTGCACATTGTCGCCGAAGCGCGCAAGATGGGTCTCACCGCGCTCTGGCTCGAGACGGGCTCAACCGACGCCTTCATACCCGCGATCAAGCTCTACGAAAGCTCCGGCTTCGCCCTCTGCGGCCCGTTCGCCTACTACAAGCTCGACCCGTTCAGCGTGTTCATGACGCGAAGCCTTTAGGCCCCTCTGCCCGGCCTCACTTCTTCTTTGTAGCCGCCTTCTTCACCGGCGCTTTCTTCGTGGCCTTCGCCGGCGCCTTGGCTGCTTTTGCAGGCGCCGCGCCAATCAGCGCATCCCCGCCATCATGCTCGCGCCAGATGTGAACAACGGCATTCGCGTGCCCATGCCCCAGCCCGAACTTGTCCATCAGCAGCGAACGCAAATCGCCGTGGCTCTTCAACCCGGACTTCTTCAGCGCCAGCGCGAAATCCTCATACGTCTTGCCCGACGCCTGCTCGGCATTGATGAGGTAAGACATAAAACCTTTGTGCAGCTTCGAGCGATCCAGCGGCATTCCATTGCTCCCCCAAAAAAGAGGGGCGGTGCCACGTCGCTCCGCCCCCCTGCCTATGCATCGTTCAGCGCAACCTATTTCGCGGCCCGCTGCGCGTCACGCAGCGCCTTGAACTCGTTGCCGTCATACCAGTTCGGCCATTCGCCATTGTTGGCGAAGCGATTGATCACCTCGTAGTCGACGTTTACGTCGGCCGCCATGCCGTCGAGATTCCAGCTGTCGCTGAACTCGTCCGCCGGGCTGTGATAGGCCTCGTCCGTGTACTTCTTGGCGATGGCTTCGCCGGCTTCCCTGCCGCCCGTCACCAGATCCTCGCCGCTGTCGATATACAGCATCGGAACGCCTTTCTTGGCGAGGCTGATGTGGTCCGAGCGATAGAAGTATCCGTTTTCCGGATGCGCATCCGGGCTGATCACGCGGCCCTTCTCGCCCAGCACCGTCTTCAGCATGTCCTCCATCTGCGAGGCGCCGAAGCCGATAACGATGATGTCCTTCGCCGGGCCTGAGGGCTGCATGGCGTCAATGTTGATGCCGCCGACAATGTCCTTCAGCGGGATCAGCGGGTTCTCGCCAAAATACGCCGACCCCAGAAGTCCCGACTCTTCCAGCGTCACCGCCAGGAATGTTACCGACCGCTTCGGCTTTGGCCCCGCCGCCATCTTCTCGGCGATGTCGAGAATGGCGGAGACGCCTGTCGCATTGTCGACCGCGCCGTTGTTGATCACGTCGGCAGTCGGATCATCGCTCGCGCTTTTGCCGAGATGGTCCCAGTGCCCCATCAATAGCATGTGCTCATTCGGCGCTTCCGATCCCATGATAGTCCCGATCACGTTGCGCGAGTTCTTGAAATCGATCGACTGCGTGATCGTCGCCTTCGCCTTCAGCCCCGTCATCGGCACGGCCTTGAAGCCGGGCTTGTTGGCGGCTGCGCGCAGCTTGTCGATGTCGAGCCCCGCCGCCTTGAACAGGTCGGTCGCGTTCTTCAGCTGGATCCAGCCTTCGAGCTTCGCCCGCGATGCGCCGGCGTCCGCCCGCACCAGATCGGCCTGCTCGCCGCTCCACGAACCTTCCACCACGTTCCAGCCGTAAGCTGCCGGCTTGTCCTCGTGGATCAGGATGGCGGCTGCCGCGCCCTGGCGCGCCGCTTCCTCGAACTTGTAGGTCCAGCGGCCGTAATAGGTCATGGCGTTGCCGTTGAAGAGCGTGTCGTCATTGGTGATGAAGCCCGGGTCGTTGACGAACATCACGACCGTCTTGCCCTTCACATCGACGCCGGCATAATCGTTCCACTTGGCTTCCGGGGCGACCACGCCATAGCCGGCGAACACCAGGTCGCTACTGTCGAACGACACTGTCGTGTTCTTCTGGTCCTTGGTGGCATAGACGGTCTCGGGGCCGTATTTCAGGTCGAACGTCTTGCCGCCCGGACCGCTGATCGACAGCGACGATTTCGTCGGGTCCACCGTCTGGGCTACCATCTTCACGACCTGGAAGTAGGTCCCGTCCGGATTGCCCGGCTCCAGCCCGGCGCGCTTCATCTCCGCCGCGATCCAGTCCGCCGCCGCTTCGCCCGCGGGCGTGCCGGGGCCGCGACCTTCGTATTTGTTGTCGGCCAGCTCCTTCACACGGTAAGCGAGGTCCGCCGCCGTGATGTCGGCCGTCGTCGGCCCCGCCGCCGCAACAGGCGCCGCTGGTTCTTCGCCGCTGCAAGCCGCCAGCGCGGTCGCCATCAAGCCAATGGCCGACAAGGTTAGAAGTCTCATGCGCAACTCCCTGAATTGCGGGGGACATTATCCCGCAAAACCCAAGCGGCAAGAGGTGAGCGACGGCGCCGAAGGCGCGATTTGATCCGGGGGATCAAATCGAGAAGCGAACGCCCCGGCAGGGGCTGGCCGCGAAGCGAATGAACGGTATGCTTCCCGACAAGGGCCAACATATGAAGCACGACATCTACGCCATGGGCGAACGCGCCGGTTCCTTGCTCAAGCAACGCGGCGAGCGCATCGCTGTCGGCGAAACCTCCGCAGGCGGATTGATTTCAGCCAGCCTCCTGGCCGTGCCTGGCGCCTCGGCCTATTTCGCCGGCGGCGCGATCACCTATTCGGCCCGCTCCATTCGCGGCCTCGCCGGCATCTCGCTCGACGAAATGAGAGCAAAAGGCATCCGCTCAAGTTCCGAGCCCTATGCCCAACTCCTTGCAGCAGCCATCCGCGAGCGCCACGGCGCCGGCGTCACGTGGGGTCTGTCTGAAACAGGCGCCGCAGGTCCCGGCGGCAATCCCTACGGCGACGCATCCGGCCACACCTGCATGGCCGTCTCCGGCCCAGTCAACATCGTCCGCACGCTTGAGACTGGTCTCGAAGATCGCGTTGCCAACATGTGGCTTTTCGCCGAAGCCACGCTCGCCCTGCTGGTCGAAGTCCTGGAGACGGTGCCGCCTTCAGGGCCTCGCAGTTGAATCAAGCGCCTTCCACCCACTGGATGGTCAGTTCTTCCTCGAATGCAAACCGGCGCAGGTGGCGATCCACGACATCTTCGATCGCATGCAGTCCAGCCTCATCGCCCGCCGTCAGGCAGATGCGCAGAGCATCCGGCGCGCTCACCTCAAGTTCACACACGCGCTGGCCGAGCGCGATGCGGCCGTGCCTGTCGTCGAACGTCGCCTCAACCTTGTGCGCGAAATGCTTGCACATCTGGATCATGTAAGTCCGCGCCTTGTCGGGCAGGGTGGCAATGCGGGCGTACGATCGCAGGCTCCCACCAGTGGTGACATGCGTATCCGCCATCACAGCTTCTCCACCTTGGCCGCTGCCTCGTCGATGACCGCCGCGATCTTGTCGATCTGCTCATCGGTCAGCTGTCCGCTGCCCGCGCGCAGGCGCAGCGCCATCTTGAGGTTCTCCATCGCGCGGATGATCACCGGAGCGCGTCCACGTCCCTGCATGCCGCCCGCTTCCGAAATCCGTTCGCGCAGGGCGTCGACCGTCGCCTGATTGGCGGTCAGGAAGGCGCGGCCTTCGTCCGTGATCGCATACAGCTTCTTCGCGCCGTCTGCTTCGGCGACGACATAGCCAAGTTCTTCCAGCAGGGTGAGGGTAGGGTAGATCACCCCCGGGCTCGGCGTGTAGGCGCCCGCCACCGAGTCCTCGATCTCCTTGATCAGCTCATACCCGTGACGCGGCTTCTCCGCGATCAGGTTGAGGATCACCAACCGCAGGTCGCCATGGGCGAAGAACCGCCCGAGCCCGCCATGCCTACCGCCGCCCATATGCCGGTGGCGACCATGCCCCGGCCCGTCGTCCAGTCCACGTGTCTTGCGAGCAAACCGCTCGAAATGCCGGCCATGATGGCATTTGTGATGATACATCGCTTCTCCCTTTCGATATATCGAAGAAACAGATATATCTAAATACGGTCGATTTCAAGAAACGCCCGCGGAAAAGGATGGAAATCCGACCGCCAGGCCTTTTCTGGTCCGCCGGGTGCCTGCCCGACAGTCGCTGGGACGCAGCGATTGGATCAACCGCGCCGCTGACGCGCCGCTCTGCCGGGCAGGCGCTCGGCTGTTCAGAGTTGCGCCCCGTTTTGTTGGAAGGCGGACGCGTAGATGCGGCGGAAGCCGAACAATCTTCTCCAACACGCTCAACCACTTGCCGCAAAAATAGTGCGGGAAACCACACCGCAAACCGGCCGGGCTCCCAGCGCGCGTACACTCGCGCCCATGAGCCTCGAACGAGCGCCCTTTGAGCAAGCCAATGACGAGGACCCGAATTAGTTCGCGCCGATCGCCATGTTCATCGCCTGGCTCGCTCACCTGTTCGAACAGATTTCAAAACTCAAACGCATCCGCCGCACCACAAAATTCAAACCCAACTGGCGCGAGCACTGGCCGGATCTCCGCCAGTGCGAATGGATGCGCGACCAGATCCTGGCCGCCGGCGCAGCCCAGCTGCTCGCGGGCCACGCGCTCGATCTCAACGCCTTCATTCCCTCAGCCGAACCACCCGCCGACTATGGCGGCCCGTGCCCGAAGACACCGTTCGACATGAACCGCCGCTTCCTTGCCATGGCGCGCTTCAACACTGACCCCGCGCCTGCCATCCTCGCGCATGCGTTACGCATCGCGCGTCGCTCAGGCATCGACCGCGACTGCCCCTCCGTCTTGCTTCGCAAGCCACCTCCCCGGGCTTCGCCGGTGGAGGCAAAACGCCGGCTCCTCTTGCCTCCCTCGCCGACAGGCGGGGGAGGTGGATCGCGACGTCTTCGTCGCGAGACGGAGGGGCAGCCGCAGTTCTCGCGGTCCTCCCTTTCAGCTCGAAGAGATCCAGCAATCACCCACCTCGCAGGCCTCGCCCGCGAGATCGCGCCCGCATGTGCGTCAGTGCTCATCATCCGGAGCGTGATCCATCCCCGGCGGCTGCGGATCGCCGGGCAGGGGGATCCAGGCCGTCTCGTGCGGTGGCTGCGTGAACCACGTTCCCTCAAACCCGCCCGCGATCGATGCGCGCCAATCAGCGGATGCTTTCGTCAGCCGCTCCTTCGACGACGCTACGAAATTCCAGTCGAGAAAGCGCGGCCCATCCAGCTTGTCCCCGCCCGCAAACATCACACGCGCGCCCGCCTTCAGCGTCACCTCACACGCCAGGCCCGGCGCCAGGATCGCCATGGTCGCCTCGC
The DNA here is from genome assembly GCA_040398425.1 of Hyphomonadaceae bacterium. Taxonomy (GTDB): domain Bacteria; phylum Pseudomonadota; class Alphaproteobacteria; order Caulobacterales; family Hyphomonadaceae; genus UBA7672. Next base: position 109,764 of record JBBATZ010000001.1, on the reverse strand, counting down.
TGACAACCTGTCCATCGATTTCGGCCGAGCCCTCGACCACATACAGGCACAGCTCCTCGGCCTCCGGCGCCGTGATCACCGTGTCGCGATCCGTCGTCAGGACCAGCTGGCAGATCCCACCCGGGAATCTCACCGGCGACGTATGGCCATAGGCGGAGCCAGAAATCAGCACTCCTGTCGCGTCTCCAGCCTGGATCACCGGCAGAACGTCGGCCGGGTAGTGGTCGAATGTCGGCTCCTGTTCTTCATGCGATTGCGGCAGCGCCACCCAGGTCTGGATCGCCTCGATGCGATGCCCCGCCTCGCGCTCCGCGTGCGGCGTCCGCTCCGCATGCACAATGCCACGGCCCGCCGTCATCCAGTTCACCGCGCCCGGCCGGATCGTCTTGATTGTACCCAGGCTGTCACGATGATCCAGCGTGCCATCGAACAGCCATGTCACGGTCGCGAGACCGATATGCGGATGAGAGCGCACATCGATGCCCTTGCCGGGCGGCATCACGGCCGGTCCCAGATGGTCGAAGAACACGAACGGCCCAACATTCCGGCGCTTTGCAAAGGGCAGGATGCGCCGCACGCTGAACCCGCCCAGGTCGCGAACCCTCGGCTCGATCAGGAGTTCCACAGCATCGGACATCGCTTTCCTTTCGCGTCTCTGCAGAAGAGTATGGACGACGTCTGCAAGGTTGGGAAACTGTACGGATGGCAATGACAGGATCGAAAGCGCGCAACTTCATCTGGCGAACCGCAGCAGCCTTCACCGCGCTCGCCCTTTCCGCATGCGCTCCGTTGCAGCAGGCCGCGCTCGCCGTTGATGCGCCACCCGAGCCATCGTTTTCCGACAACTGGTTCACCTCATTCGACGGCGCTCGCCTCGGTCTTGACGTCTATCCTGCCCGCATGCCCGCTAACGGGGCAGGGCCTTGTGACAACGGCGCAGGCCTCAACATCTCGACCCGCGCACCGGCCTGCGCTGCGATCTCGAGCATCTACACCACCGAACCCGACGTCGTGATCATCGCCGTCCACGGCATGAACGACTATGCCGGCGCCTTCAACGCGGCCGGCGCCTGGTGGTCCGCCCACGGCGCCGCCGTTTACGCCTATGATCAGCGCGGCTTCGGCCGCTCGCCCGGCTGGATGATATGGCCCCGGCCCGATGTGATGCGGCAGGATCTCGACGCCGCCGTCGCAGCCGCGCGACGCGCCCATCCCGCCGCCCGCATCGCGGTCGTTGGCGAAAGCATGGGCGCCTCGGTCGCGATCACGGCCTTTGCGGAGCCCGGCGCCCCCAAGGCCGACGCGCTTATCCTCTCGGGCCCCGGGCTCTGGGGCTGGAACGCGTTGCCCTGGTATTACAGCGCCAGCCTCTGGGTCAGCGCCCATGTCCGCCCCGACTGGATCGTCGTGCCGCCCGAAGGCGTCAACATCGTCGCCACCGACAACAACCGGAAGCTGCGCGAAATGTGGTATGACCCGCTGGTCCAGAAGAAGAACCGCATCGACAGCGTCTATGGCGTCGTGTCGATCATGGATGAGGCCGACCAGAAGATCGCCAAACTCCCCGACGACGTTCCGACCCTTCTGCTCCGGGGCGCCGGGGACGAGGTCATTCCCGAGGACGGCGTGAAGCACGCCACGCTCCGGATGAGCCCCCACGTCCACACGGCCTTCTACGCCAAGGGCTACCACATGCTGATGAATGACCTTCAGGCCGAGACGGTCTGGAGCGATATCCTGGCCTTCGTCCGCCACCCGGAATCACCCCTGCCGTCCCGTGCGCCGCCCCTGCCATGGCTTGCCCGGCGGGCTGAAAAACCTTGAAATTCAACCCGTCAGCGCTGCCCGAATATTAACCAACCTTCGCTACAGTCGCCGCCTTGGGATAGTGTTTTCGAGAGGCCCTGCGCGGCATGCTTGCGCAAGTGAAGAAAATGGCCGGCGGCGACATCGCCGGGCGCTTCGGCGCCTGGTGGAGCGGTCGCGACTATGTCCCGCCAGCCGAAACCGAAGGCGAGGCCGCCCCTGACGCAGCCCCAGCAAAAGCCGATGCCGAAAAGCCTGCCGCCAAAGCCGAAGAAAAGCCCGCGACAAAACCCGTCGAAGTCCCGCCTGCGGCCAAGCCGGCGAAGGCCGAACCCATCGTCGAAGATATCGATGGCGGCGCAGTCCGCATTCGTGCGCTCGAAACGCTGTGGGGCGAGGGCCGTCTCGCTCCGGGCTCATTCGCGCTCGACACCCAGATCATCGACGCCGCACTTCAGATCGCAGATCGCCCCGGCGACATCGGCTTCATCGGTGGCGACGGCGCGCTGCTCAACGCCTTCGTCGCGCAATCAGATCGCAAGCCGCGCTCGACCGAATGGCGTCGCGCCTGCATCGACCGCATCAGCCAACTCGTCCCGGCGGCCGCCATCACGCTCGGTGAAGTCGATCGGCCGCGCGGCTTCGAGGAAGCAAGTCTTCCGGCGATCGTCAGCATCGAAGCCTTCGCCTATTCAGATCACAAGGCTGGCCTCGTCGGTCGCGTCTTCCGCGCACTCGACAGCAAAGGCCGCTGGGTCTTCCTCGATACGACGCGCCGCACCAAGAAGACCCCGCCGCAAGCCTTCGCCTCCGCCTGGGCCGAGCCACAACTCGCAACCAATGACGAGATCGAGGAACTGCTCACGCTTGCAGGTTTCAAGTCGGTCCGCCGCGTGCCCGCCGGTGATCTCGTGCTCGACGCGGCCAAGCGCGGCTACGCGAATCTCTCCCAGGTGCTCGAACGCGCCGCCACGTCCGGCCTCTCCGGCCGCGAAGGCTCTCTCTTCCTGCAGGAGCTTGCCTGGGAAGCGCAGAGCTGGCGCGCGCGCACCCGCGCCATCGAAGGCGGCGCTCTCGAGATCAATCTCTGGGTCGCTGACAAGACGCAGCAAGATGCTCCGCTTGCGCTGTCTCTCGACATGATCGTGCGCCCTGACGACGCCGGCGCAGCCGATGCGCTGTTCGACAAGGCTTGATCGCCCCACAAAGCGGTCCGTCGGAACAATCCTTGCTGTCAGCATCCAGTATCCCCTGCGATACGCAAATTCATGCTGCTTGCCGCAGTTCACCCGCACGGTTCTTGGGGCTATACGCGCGCCAGATCGCGTCTCCCTCACGCGTCCCGGAGCCTACCCATGTTCGACAAGCCCGCCTTTGCCGGCCACGAGAGCGTCCATCACGTTTACGATGCAAAGACCAGTCTGCGGGCGATCATCGCCATCCACTCGACTGTACGCGGACCGGCGGCGGGCGGCTGTCGCATGTGGAACTACGCGACCTCTGATGACGCCCTCATCGATGCGCTGCGTCTCTCCGAAGGCATGAGCTACAAGAACGCGATGGCGGATCTGCCGCTTGGCGGCGGCAAGGCGGTGATCTGGGGCAATTCTAGAACCGACAAGACGCCCGAACTGTTTCGCGGTTTCGGTCGCGCCATTGAATCACTCAACGGCAAATACTGGTCTGCCGAAGACGTCGGCGTCTCCGTTCAGGACATGGCCTACGCCGCCGAGGAAACGAAATACGTCTCCGGCCTCTCGACCGGAAAGGCCGCCAGCGGAGATCCGTCTCCCGTGACGGCCAGGGGTGTCTTCCTCGGCCTCAAGGCTGCAGCGCTGCGCGTCTTCGGCACGGACGACCTCAACGGCCGGCATATTGCCGTGCAGGGCGTGGGTCATGTCGGCGCTTATCTCTGCTCCCACCTCGCCAAGGCCGGCGCGAAGCTCACCATCACGGACGTGAATCCGGAGGCGTTGGACACAGTCGCGCGCACGACCGGCGCCCGGGTCGTCCCGCCCAACGAGATCTACGATGTCGAAGCCGACATCTTCTCGCCCAACGCGCTCGGCGCGATCCTCAACCCGGACACGCTGCCCCGCTTGCGCGTGAAGGTCGTCGCGGGAGGCGCCAACAACCAGCTCGCCACGCCGGGAATGGGCGACCGCCTGCGCGAGCAGGGCGTGCTCTACGCGCCTGACTATGTCATCAACGGCGGCGGCATCATCAACGTCGCGGCCGAGATCTCCGGCGCCTACGATCCGGCCTGGGTTGAGGCAAAGCTGCAGCGCCTCATTCTCACCCTCGGCGAAGTGCTCGACGGCGCGAAATCGGACGGCCGCGCGACAAACCGTGTCGCCGACGAAATGGCGCGTCAGCGAATCGCTGGCTGAGTCGCCAGTCAGACGGCAGGCGGCACGGCCGGCAACTCTCCGGCGAGTTCGCTTATTTTCATTCGCCCGGAACCTGCGCGCTCCCAAAAGGTTGAATCTTCGTGACGCCTGGATAATCTCGTGCTCTGTTGGGTTGCAGCGAAGCGGCAGTCACCGGTGAAGTGGCGCGGCATTTGCTTGATGGCTAGCTGACCGGGAATTCGCGTTTCAGGTTGGTTCAGTGGTTGAGCCTGGCGTCCGGTTCACAATGGACTGGCATCGGTGTCCGGGGGAGTGATGTCGGAAGTTGTCGTCCTCATCGGGGCTGAAGAAAGCCGCGACCCGTCGGGCCTCATGAAGGCGCTCGACGCTTTCGCCAAATGGGCCGCCGAATCAGGCCTAACACTCGATCCCGGCGACGCGCCCGAGATCATGATGAAGTCCGAATTTGCCGGCGGAGAGATGCGCCGCAAGCTGGTGTTCCAGGAACGCGACCACGCCGCCAAATTCCTCGTTTTCTGGCGCTCGGAACGGCAGCGCACCCGGCCTGTCGATATGACGGCAGTTAACGCCTGACCTCGCCCGCCAAGGGTAGTTTGGCAGATGGCGGCCCTAGCCTTCTTGCCTCTCGCCTAAGGTCACCCGACCCCACCAGTTGTGCAGTGCACCTGGAGTGCCGGGACAGGTCGACAAACCCGCTGGTCCTTCGCCCCCGCGCCGATATAGAGGCGCCATGACAGCAACCGTTCATCCCCGAAAAGCCACGCCGCTTCGCGTCGCGGTGGTTGGCGCCGGCGTGATCGGGCTAAGTGTCGCGCTGGAACTGCGCGCCCGTGGCGCAGACGTGGCAGTCTATGATCGTGGGCTGCAGGTGGGGGCGGGGGTGACTATCCGCGCCGCCGGCATGCTGGGGGCGGCCTTTGAGTGGGCGGCGGAGGACGACCAGCGATCCCTTGCCGCGCTCGCCCGCCATTCCGGTCTGCTCTGGCCAGACTTTGCTGCGCGTATCGTGCGGCTCGGCGCTGGGCCTGTTGAATTCTCCAGCGAGGGCGCCCTTGTTGTCGCCCGCACAGCCTCCGAAACGGAATGGCTCGAAAATCTTGCAGCCGCCTGTCAGGCGCGCGACCTGCCTGTCAGCCGCCTTACCCTTGCCCAGCTAGCCGACCGTGAGCCCGCTTTCACGGGGCAGGTGCGTGGTGCCTTGCTGTTGCCCGACGACCGGCAGGTCGATCCCGCCCTTTTGCTGCAGCGTCTGGGCGCCGCCCTCTCGCGCTCTGGCGTGGCGCTGAAATTCGGTCGCCATGTCGAGCGCATTGTCGGCGGCCAGCAATTCCTGATGCCCGACGGCGAACGCTTCGATCGCGTCGTCCTGGCTACAGGCGCGCAGACCATGCCTGCCTTCTTCGGTCCCCGCGGCGCGCCGCTCCCCACAGGCCTGCCTGCGCCGATCCCCGTGAAGGGCCAGATGCTGGCGCTCGCGACTGTTGCTGGTGGCCCTCGCCACGTCATCCACACGCGCGACTTCTACATCGCGCCGAAGTCGCGCTGGACTCTGATCGGCGCGACAATCGAACGGGGACGCGCCGATGCCGAGGTCGACCCGGCCGTTATCGCCGGCCTCCGCGCAAAGTCCGCGGACCTGGTCGCCGTCCTCGCTGATGCACCTCAGGTTTCTGCCTGGGCAGGCGTCCGCCCCACCACCCCGGACGATGCACCTCTGATTGGCCACACCGCCATCCCCGGCGTCGTGGGGGCCCTTGGCCACTACCGGAATGGGGTCTTGCTGGCGCCCGCCACCGCCGAAATCATCGCGGATCAGATCCTTGACGGGAAAGTGAGCCCCATGGCGGCTGCCTTCGACCCGCTCAGGTTTGACAAGGGAGGCGAGGCGCCGCACTCGCCCAACGGTCAAGGTCTCGATAGTTAGACCACACAAGAAGACTGCCAGGCTGCCGGGAGAGTCACATGCACAACATCGCCCCCATGACCGAAGATCAGGAAGCGATCCGCGATGCGGTCGCCAAGGTCTGCGCTCAATTCCCAGCCGAGTACTGGCGCAAGTGCGATGACACCGGCAACTGGCCGGAAGAGTTCACCCGCGCCATGGCCGATGGCGGCTGGCTCGGCATTGCCATGCCGGAAGAGGTTGGCGGTTCGGGCATGGGCCTGATGGAAGCCTCCATCATGATGCAGACCGTCGCCCGTTCGGGTGCTGGCTTCACCGGCTGCTCCTCGATCCACCTCAACATCTTCGGTGCCAAGCCGATCGAGAAATTCGGCACGTCGGAACAGAAGCAGGAATTCCTGCCGAAGATCATCTCTGGCGAACAGAAGATGTGCTTCGGCGTCACCGAGCCGAACTCGGGCCTTGACACGTCCAGCCTGCAGACCCGCGCCGAGCGCACCAACTCGGGCTACGTTATCAACGGCCGCAAGATCTGGACGACGGGGGCCCAGCGCGCCGACAAGATCATCCTGATCGCGCGCACCACGCCGCAGGAAAAAGTCGCCAAGCCCTATATGGGCCTGTCGCTATTCTACATGGACATGAAGGGCGTCGACGCGAAGCCGATCCCGAAAATGGGCCGCAAGGCTGTCGAGTGCAACATGCTGTACTTCGACAATATCGAGATCCCGAAAGAGTCGCTGATCGGCGAGGAAGGGCAGGGCTTCAAATACCTGCTACAGGGCCTCAACCCGGAGCGCGTTCTGTTCGCCGCCGAAGCCATCGGCCTGGGCTTCTGCGCGCTGGAACGCGCGACCACGTACGCGAAAGAGCGCGTCGTGTTCGGTCGCCCGATTGGCCAGAACCAGGGCGTCGCCCACCCGCTCGCCAAGTGCTGGGCCGAACTCTCCGCCGCCGAACTGCTCGCCTACAAGGCCGCCAAACTCTATGACGACGGCCTCGAATGCGGCGCCGAAGCCAACGCCGCGAAATACCTCGGCGCCGAATACGGCTTCAACGCCTGCGAAGCTGCGGTCCTTGCGCATGGCGGCATGGGCTATGCGAAAGAGTACGACGTGGAACGCTACATGCGCGAAGCCATGATCGCACGTATCGCTCCGGTGAGCCGCGAGATGATCCTGAACTACATCAGCGAGCGCGTGCTGGGCCTGCCGAAGAGCTACTAGGGCTTAGGCTCACATAGGCTGATGCGGAACCCCTACCGCCCCAGCGCGTAAGCGCCGCCCTTCTCGAGCGCGCGCTGCCATGCCGGCCGTGCGTGCATGCGATCCAGCCACGCGTTGAAGTTCGGATACGCCTCCAGCTTCTTCTGTGCGCGCGCGACTTCCGCCACGAAGCTAATATTGATGTCGGCCCCGGAAAGGCTGTTGCCGACGAAGAACTCCCGGCCCTTCAGGTGCGCTTCGGCATAGCCGTCATGGTTCGCAATCTCGCTCTCGATGCGCGGTTGCAGCGGCGCGCCTGCCTCGCCCAGGCGTCCGACATACATCGCCAGCATGTGCGGCAGCATCGCCGAGCCCTCTGCATAGTGCAGCCATTGCTGGTACACATCGTAATCCTGCGACGCCGGATCAGGCTGCAGCCTGCCGCCGCCATGACGCCGGATCACATAGTCGATGATCGCGCCGGTCTCGTGTACGGCAAAGCCATTGTCGGTGATCACCGGAGACTTGCCGAGCGGATGGATCGCCTTCAGCTCCGGCGGCGCAAGGCGCGTCTTCGCATCGCGCTGATACTGCGCAATCTCGTAGGGCGTGCCCAGTTCTTCGAGAAGCCACAGGATACGCTGCGAGCGCGACTCGTTGAGGTGATGAACGACCAGCATTGGTGTCTCCTGATTGCGGGACTAACACCCGCTGACCCACGCGGAAATGCTAGTTCATCGGGAACGGAACGTAACCCACCCGAATGAAACTTAGTTACGCTGGAAGATTGCCTCGATCGGCATGCCGAAGAGTTCGGCAATGCTGAAGGCCAGCGGCAGCGACGGGTCATAACGTCCGGTCTCGATGGCGTTGATGGAGTTACGCGATACGCCCAACCGCTTCGCCAGTTCCGCCTGGCTCCGGTTGCGCTCGGCGCGCAGGACCTCCAGCTTGTTCTTTATCACGTGTTGCTCAACGACGCCGTATCCACCAGCCGCACCATACGACAATGTATCCAATCACCTGGGCGATGGCGCACGCCATAAGGCCTCCGGTGAAGCCAGCGAGCGCGTGTGGCATGTCGGCGACGGCGGGAGCAAAGCCGACCATGCGAGAAGCGAGGGAGTCCCATGCCCCCGGAGACCAGATCACGACGGCCGCCGCGAGCAGCGCAACCATAAGTGCGACACCAGCGCCGTAGAACCAGGCAAACTTGTGCGCTTCACGCGCTGTCTCATCGAGGCGTGTCCAGGCCAGCGCCGAGAAGGTCACTACCCACGCCACCGCGATCACGCTGCGGACCACCAGCAGGTCCTGCATGAAATAGCCAAGCACTTACATCGCAGCCAAGCCGGCGAAGGCGATCCCCAAGAGGGTTACAGCGGAAAGTCGATGAAAAGTCATGCCATGCATCCTTTTCAATATGCAAAGGAAACTTTGCTATCATACGGTCGTTGGTCAAGCCCGTCGGCGACCGATAATCGGTCCGTTTACCCGCCATGGGCGCAGGCCCAACTTCGGCGGTCACCCCAACAGGCGACCCACGCATGAATTCAATCCTCATCACTGGCGCAGGCAGCGGCATTGGCCGCGCCACCGCTATGGCTTTTGTTGCTGCCGGCTGGAACGTCGCGCTTGCTGGTCGTCGCGTGGACGCGCTGGAGGAAACCGCACGGATCGCCGGGGGCGGACTCGTCCTGCCGGACGATATCACCAGACCAGAGCAGGTCGACGCCATCTTTGCCGCCGCCGTGGCGAAGTTCGGTCGCCTCGACGCGCTGTTCAACAATGCCGGCCGTGGCTCGCGTCCGCGCACGATCGACGAGACGCCGCTGGAAGACTGGCATGCCGTCCTCGACGTCAATCTCACCGGCGCGGTGCTGTGTGCCCGCGCAGCCTTCGCACAGATGCGCGCGCAGAGCCCGCAAGGCGGCCGCATCATCAACAATGGCTCGATCTCGGCGCATTCGCCGCGTCCCGGCTCAATGCCCTACACGGTGACGAAGCACGCCATCACCGGCCTCACCAAATCCCTGTCGCTCGACGGCCGACCGTTCAGCATCGCCTGCGGCCAGATCGACATCGGCAACGCGCTCACCGAAATGGCCGCGCCGATGACCAAGGGCGTGCCACAAGCCAACGGAACGATAGCGCCCGAACCAACCATGAATGTCGATGATGTTGCGAAAGCCGTGCTGATGATGGCGCAACTGCCCCTTGCATCGAACGTCCAGTTCATGACCGTTATGGCGACAAACATGCCTTTTATCGGAAGAGGCTAGGGAGAACACCATGGCTAGTTCAAGCGGGGGGCGCGTTGCAGGCAAGGTTGCCCTCGTCACCGGCGCCGCCAGCGGTATCGGCCGCGCTTCGGCTGAAGTCCTCGCACGCGAGGGCGCTAGCGTCATCCTCACCGATGTTCAGGCGATGGGTGAAGATGTCGCCGCTGCGATCCGCAAGTCCGGCGGCAAGGCGCGTTTCGTGGCGCACGATGTCACCAGCGAAAGCGAATGGACGTCCATCGTCGCCGGCATCGAGAAGACCGAAGGTCGCCTCGACATCCTCGTCAACAATGCGGGCATCGCCGTCGCAGGCCTGATCCACGAACTCACGCTCGACCAGTGGCGACACCAGATGGCCGTGAACGTCGATGGCGTGTTTCTCGGCGTGAAGACCTCGCTGCCGCTGATGCGTCGCACGCGCAGCGGTTCGATCATCAACATCTCGTCGGTCGCTGGTCTGCGCGGCGCGGCCAATCTTTCAGCCTACTGCACCTCGAAGGGCGCCGTGCGTCTGTTCACGAAATCCGTCGCCTTAGAATGCGCCACGATGCAGGACGGTGTCCGCTGCAACTCCATCCATCCTGGCCTTATCGAGACGCCGATATGGGGGCAGGTGGTGCCTGGCTCGAATGAGCCGATCGACCTCGACGCGATGTCCGCGCTGCGCGTGCCGCTCCGCCGCAAGGGCATGCCCGTCGATATCGCCAACGCGGTGTTGTTCCTCGCCAGCGACGACAGCAGCTACATGACCGGCGAGGAAATGGTCGTCGACGGCGGCATGACGGTGGGGTCGACCTAGTCGTCCCTACTGGCTGTTCCGCCACTTCTCCATCGCCGCCGAGATCGCAAACGTCTCGCGATACTTCGGTGAGTCCGATGGACGCGGCGCCTTCTGCGATGTCAGCGCCATGATCTCGGCCAGCTTGTTGTGCGCCGCTCCGGCCTGACCCGCGCCGATATACGCGTGGAGTTCCACAAGTGCGCTCGACAACAGGTCATGCGCCCGGATGACGAAATAGGGCTCATCCTCCGCGAGGTTCGGATAGGCGTCGTATTTCGACGGATTGGCCTTGGAGCCGATAGGGGCGGTCATGGGAGCCTCGTGCCTGATCTTGTCGCGTATGATTCGCTGAGCAGTCTGCCCGGATTCGCCTTGCAGCGCTTGATAACGGAAACCACTTCAAATCGCCGGCGGCAATGCCTTATGTTGGGCCAATCCGGGTTAGGGGATCGCGATGCCTCAGAAGCGCATGACGCCGGCAAAGGCAGGAACCGCCAAAAAGGTGCCGGCCAAAAAGACCAAGACCGCCAAGGCCGTGACGAAGCCGACGAAGCTGACTGTCAGCGATTTCATCGCCGGCATCGCCGATGCCAAGCGCCGCGCCGAAGCCGAGACGCTCGAGAAAACCTTCGACAAGGCGACCGGTTGGCAGGCGCAGATGTGGGGTCCGAGCATCATTGGCTATGGTCGCTACAGCTACACCTACGAAAGCGGCCGTCAGGGTGACAGCTGCGTCCTCGGCTTCTCGCCGCGCAAGGGCGCCATCTCGCTTTACATCCACACCTCATCGCCCGAGACCGCTGCGCTTCTGGCCAAGCTCGGCAAGACGCGGAAGGAGGTTGGCTGCGTCTACGTGAACAAGCTGGCCGACATCGATCTCGCCGTTCTCGAGAAACTGGTGAAGACCGGCAAGGCCGCTTCGCTGAAGACCTACAAAGAGCGCGACTGGCCGGTCAGCGCGAGTTGATCTTCCAACCGTGAATGCTGCGAATACCCCCGGTACTGTTTCAACGTCTACTGCGCGCGCCGATATGCACTTGGCGCCACTTCCGGTTTCCCCGTTCCAGCACTACAAGTTCAGGGCATCCCCGCGCGGGGCCAAAGGGGACCCCACCGTGAAGCTCATTTCTATCTCCTCATTGGCGTCGCTGTTGCGCTGGTTGTGCTGCGCTTCCTCAACTCGCGCAAGCCGCCCCGCCAGTAGCGCTCACACCGTCAGCCCAGCCGGCGCCACCTCGGCGAGCGCCTTCATCAGCTCCGGCGAACTCGGGATGATCTTCCGCGTGTCGAGGTTGAGCGAAACCGCCACCGCCTCGCTCGTGCACCAGGCCAGGCCCGTGTCCGGGTCGATGATCCAGTGCACAAAGGAGTGCGTCTTTTCCTTCTGGAAACCGCGCGCTGACCGGATGACAAACCTGTCGCCCGCGCGCGGCCACCGGCGATAGACAATCCGGTATTCCAGGACCGCGCCGCCCATGCGCAGTTTCTCGCCGCGCGCCTCAGACTCCGCGGCTACCTTCTCACGCCATGGCCGCAGCAGGTGGCTGATGGAATCCGACACCCGCCCGATGAAGAACTCCGGCATCATCGCGCCGGTGAGGTCGACTTGCTGAGGTAGCACGACGCCGCGCCCGATGACCGGCGCCTTGATCGCATCCACATCCGCCATCGTCGCCGAGGGGCGCACGGGGATGCTCATGTCCACCGATCGCGGCGCCGTCACCGCTGGCGGTTCATCCCTGAGGGCTTCCAGCCGCGCGCGTGTCGCGCTGGTCCAGGCGAATGGCGTCCCCGTCTCCACGTCGACATGATCCACCCAGGTCCGGAACGACGCGCACGGCTCGCCGCTCGTATGCGTGATCTGCTGATAGACCAGTACGGAATTCTCGCTCACCTCCAGCACGCACCCCGTCATCGTGAACGGCGCACCCGCATGCGCTTCCTTGATGAACCGGATGTGCTGATCGCGCGGCCGCAGCGTCGATTGCGCGCGCTCGCGGAAGGCGTGGGCCAAACCCGCCGTGTGGGCCAGTTCCGCCAGCCCCTCCATCATCTTGGCGACGTAGAAGCGCACATTCATGTGCCCCATCTCGTCGCATTCCCAGGTGTTGATGCTGCCGCGATAGAGTTCGATCATAGCTGCAACAGGCCTGTTTCGCTCATCCGCGCCGTCCCTTGGTCAAAGCTTGCCGGTCAGCTTGTAGACCACGCCGGCCGGTTCATAGTGTGTTTCCGCCAATCCTGAGAAATAGCTGGGCACAACGCTGTTGGTGAGCCGTGACCCAAACCCGGTATGGGTTGGCACGAACACCGGCGGCCCGCCGCTTTCGCGCCAGACAAATGCGAACTGCCCGTTCGCTTCCACGTCCCACGAGACATCGACATGCCCGGACGCGCTCGATAGTGCGCCATACTTCACGGCGTTCGTAGCGAGTTCGTAGATGGCGAGCGAGAGACCGATCGCTTTTTCCGAAGTGATCTTGAGGTCTGCTCCCGTGATCGTCATCCGGTCTGGGCGATCGAGGTGGGCCTCTAATGCCACCGTAACGATTTCCGAAATGCTTGCTTCGGACTCGTTTGCGCGGAGCATGTCCTGCGCCTTGCTCAGCGCACTGATCCGAGCAGCGACCGTCTCGCGCGCCGCGCCCAGACTCGTCGCATAGCGGAGGGTGGATGATACAACTGCTGTCGTCACGGCGAGGTTGTTCTTGGCCCGGTGCATCAGTTCATGCTGCAACGCGCCCTGGTTGCGGCGGGCGATAACCGATTGCGTCGTCTCCAGAGCGATATTGATCATGCCGGTGATTTGGTCATCGTCGTAAAGCGGGCTGTAGGAGAAGGTCCAGTACGTCTCTTCCGGATAGCCATTGCGCATCATGGTGAGTGGAAAGTCTTCCGACCAAGTGCCTTTGCCTGACATCGCCTGGTCAACGAAGGGTTTCACGTCATGCCAAACGTCCGACCAGACCACCTTGAAGGGCTGGCCAAGCGCCGTCGGTTCCTTGGCGCCGAGCAGAACCGCGTAGGAGTCATTGTAGATCAGCGCCAGGTCCGCCCCCCAGAAGAGACAGACCGACTGCTTCTGCGCGACCATCATCTGCACAACAGATCGCAGCGCCGACGACCACTTATCGATCAGACCGAGGGAAGTCGCGCTCCAGTCCAGATCGCGTATGTGTTGGCCCATGCGGCCGCCGCCGGTGGGAAAACCAGGCGATACAGGATTCCTCATGATTTGGCTCGGTACAGGCTGGCAGCCACAGTAATAGGCCGCCCCCGACCTGCATCCTTTATTGCGGCGTCTTGCGGAAACTGCAATCCGGCCGATACAAAGCCGTCGAAATCAGCACTAATCTGCCACGCGCCAAGTCACCTTCACCGTGGCGCAAGTCGCTCCGCCCTTCGCGTTGGTTCCGGCATAACTCGCTTCAAGCACGAGATTGCCCGCCTCGGCTGCCTTGATCATCGCGGGCGTCGGCTCGGGCAGGTCCACCTTCGCACGTCGCCCGCCTTCCACATGCTGGCTCGCCTGCTGACCTGTCGCGACATAGACGAACCGTCGGGTCTTGCCCTCGGTGCGCACGAAGTCGCCCAGGAAACGCCAGCCGGTCTTGCCGGGTTCCAGCCGCACCGGGATCTCGAACTTGAGTGTCTTGCCCGTCGAAAGGCGCGCATCGACTACAGCGCCGTCCTTGCCTTGCAAGCTATGCATGACGCCCTTGGGCGGATCGATCACGCTCAGGCGCAGAGTGACATTGCTGTCCGCCACGCCCCCCTAAGCCGCGCACTTCTCGCAGAGTCCGCGGATCTCGATCACGGCATTGCGCATCTTGAAGTTCACGCCTTCAACCTCCTGCGTCAGTTTCTTGACGCTGTCGTTGGCGTGAAGCTCTCCCGCCATCCCGCACTTGTCGCAGATCAGGAACACCGCAGCGTGGCCATGCTTCCAGTGTCCGCAGGCGACATAGGCGTTCAGGCTTTCGATCTTGTGAGCGAGGCCCATCTCCAGCAGGAAATCCAGCGAGCGATAGACCGAAGGCGGCTTGGCCGCGCCATCCTCGCCCAGATGTTCCAGCAGGTCATAGGCCTTCGATGGCCCCTCGGATTCCAGCAACAGCTGCAGCACTTTCTTGCGCAGCGGCGTCAGTCGCCCGCCGCGTTGTTCGCACAGCGTTTCAGCCTCCTGAAGGCTGACGGGAAGGCTCTGGGGAGAGCAGGCGAGGTGCGCTTGGGCCATGAGACCAATGTCGGCTGCTGCGACCCGTTCCACAAGGCCCGCGCGTCCGACAACCCACGCTCTATTCAAGGGAGCGCGGCGCTCATTATACTTCGCGTTGGAAATGCTTGATTGCGGGCGCTGGCCGCGTCGGCGGCAGGCTCCTCGGCCCGCGACTCAACCGCCGCTGATTCCTTGAAAAACGGGCCTTTTCGGATCTCGACCCGGCTGTCCAGCCCCAAAAAACGCGATTTTGCAGGCTTTTTGCTGTGAAAATTCACGTTTTCCCTTGTAAATGGGGGTTTATCCGCTTTTGCACCCCGCATTTCCGTGTATGCAGGGGGCGGTTCTTGCCAAAGGAGTCGATAAGACAATGGCCACTGCATCCAAAGCTGCCGCGAAAGCCAAGCAGAACACCGTCAGCTTGAAGCACCTCGCTGCCACGCTCGCTGAAAATCACGAGATTCCGAAAAAGACTGCGGAAGCGATCCTCAACGACATGGTCGCCATCATCACCAAGCAACTCAAAAAGGGTGACCGGATCCGTCTCGTCGGCCTCGGCGTTCTGGTTGTCCGCAAGCGCGCAGCCCGCATGGGCCGCAACCCGGCGACGGGTGAGCCGGTGCAGATCAAGGCTTCCAAGAAGGTCGCCTTCCGCGCCGCCAAAGAACTCAAAGAGTCGATCTAGTCTCTCTTTAGTTCACTGACCCAAAATCCAGACGCCCGGCCCACAACGGCCGGGCGTTCTGTTTTCTGGCTAAGTGGTCCGGTTGACGTGCGGCCGAAAACACTGTCTGGGTCAGATTGCGCGCATTCTGTTGTTTCTTGGATTGTGTTCGACCTCGGCTAGTCCGAGCGCCTCCATCAGCGGCGGCACGTACATCCCGAAGCGGCCGCGCAAACCCTTCTTCAGGCCGTACCATCCGCCGACCGAATTTTCGGGCGATCTGGCCCACGCTTCCACACTTCCCGCCTTGGCCTCCTTCTGTTCATCAGCCGAGCCGAGCTCCATCCAGTCGCCGTGCGTCTTCAGTAGCGCCTGAAGGTCTTCAAGACAGCGCGCCTGGTAGTAGAGAACTGTCTTGCCCACGGTGCAGACAAGCACATCCTTTCCGTCCTTCACGTCGCGATGCATCGTAAAGTCAGAGGTAAGGGGTGGGGTCTTGAGGACCCACGGATCATCCGCGGTGCCCTTCGCTTGTGCTGGCTTTTTCGCAGGCATCTGCTCGGGTCTCCCTTGCGCGACCAGTCGCCCAAGTATGGAAGCATGCAACACGGTGTTTAGCCAAATCCGGTCCTTCGAAGCGTTCGCTCATCGAGCGCGAACCGGACCGGTGCGCCACGCGCCTACGAAATCGCATCGGCGCCCCTAACTTTGCCAAGTAATTCCTTGTACCGCGCGAGGATCGCTAACGATCCCGCTTACCATGTCGGAAACCATTGAGCGCCTTTCAAATTCGGGGGTATCGCGCAGCCTGCGCCGCACCCCGATTAACATTCGCGCCCGTTAACGCCGACCACTGAAATCGCCACATCGCCCTAAGCCCGCGTCAAAGCGACGTGGCGACCCTCATCTTGTCCCGAGCCCTGCGTCACGCGACCGGAAGGGATCCAGGCTGGAGCGGGTGGATGACTGACGGCGTGCGGGTTCTGGTGTTTGCCTCGCAGAAGGGTGGTTCCGGCAAGACAACGCTCTCCGGCCACATCGCGGTGGAGGCCGAGCGTGCTGGCGATGGCCCCGTCGCCCTCATCGATACCGACCCGCAAGGTTCGCTGGCGAAATGGTGGAACGCCCGCGCAGCCTCGACGCCAGCCTTCGCCCAGGCCTCGCTCGAAGAGCTCGACGCCTGCCTCGACCACCTCAAGAGCATTGGGTTCCGCCTCATCGTCATCGACACGCCCCCCGCCGTCACCCAGACCATCGCGCATGTCGTCCAGCGCGCCGATCTCGTTGTCGTGCCGACCCGCCCGAGCCCGCACGATCTCCGCGCCGTCGGCCCAACCGTCGATATCGCCGATACGCTGAACAAACCGCTGGTCTTTGTCGTCAACTCCGCCACGGCGCGCGCGCGGATCACTTCGGAAACCGCCGTCGCCCTGTCGCAGCATGGCGTCGTCGCCCCAGTCACGCTGCACCATCGCGTCGACTTCGCCGCCTCTATGATTGACGGCCGCACGGTGGGCGACATCCAGCCGGAAAGCCGCTCGGCGCGGGAAGTCTCCGCACTCTGGCTCTTCCTGCGGGGCCGGCTTGCAAAACTCTACGGGGGAACGGACGCACGCTGGGCCCAGAAACCCCGCGCCGATTTCTCGACTGCCGTCCTCACGCCGGAAACGCCCGGGCTGCCCGCAGCCGTCATGTCGGATGAGGAGGAGGACTGGGACAACGAGCTGCCCGCCTGGGCCAGTGTCGCTGTCGCCAACGCGACGGCCAGCGCCGCCCATCCCGATCGCCGCGCGCCGGCGGCCCGCAGTCCCGCCGCCAGTCCGCAGCGCGAACCCGGCGGCGTGATGACTGCGCCGCCGCCCGATCGCACCAGCCAACTCGAACGCCGAAAGTCCGACCGCGGTCCGCCTCCCGGCCAGGTTGATCGCCGCCAGCCGCGCAGCTTCGGCCGCCGGCCAACGCACTGAGGTCAGCACCATGTCAGTTCCTCAGTACGCATCGCTGAATGCGGGAATGCTCGCACGCAAGGGCGAGGCGCAACCGTCGAAAGAGCCGAGCTTCGGTTACAGGCCGTGGCAACCGCCTGTCGTTCCGGCGCCGGCGCCGCAGCAACAACCCGTTCGGGCCGTCATGCCGCCAGCGCCCGAAGCCGAACTCGACGTCGCAAAGATGAAGGTGCAGCTCAACGACGTCGCGCAGGTCTGGCCTACGGGCAAGGCAGTCTATCCGTCAGACAATGAAGGTTCAGGCTGGGTGCCGAGCCGCCCGCAGACGCAGCTTAACCTTGGCAGCCTGGGCGTTCCGTTCAAGACGACCATCCGGCTGACCCACGCCCAGGCGCGCGCGGTCAAACTCGCAGCGCTGATCCTCGACAAGCCGCAACAGGAAATCCTGACAGCCGGGCTTGTCGAAAGGCTCGAAGCGCTCGCCTGCGCAGATCTTTCGAAATGCGCGTGCTTCCGTGCGGTGATGGAAGGACTGAAGACGACAGATCCAACGCCGGTCTAGCGTCCGACGCAGACTAGTTGGTCTTGCACGCTGGCAGAATGAGGCCCTTCGGCAGCTTCGTTTCGCCATCCCCACAGGCGGTGTTGAGCTGGACCTGCGTCAGGCCTCTGGCGTCCGAGAGATCGGCGCCTGACAGGTTGGCGTTGTGGAAAGTCGCATTGTCGAATTTCGAGCCGCCGAACCAGCCGCCGACCAGGACCGCGTCCTGAAAATCCACACCGGTGAAGTCCGAGCCTTCGGCGCGCATGCCGAAGCCGTTCACGATCGACATGTTCGCGCCGGCAAACTTGGAATGATCGAAGGTGGAAAGGCTGAGATCGGCCTGGCGCAGGCGCGCGCCGGAAAGGTCACGGCCGTCGAGATCCTGGTAGGAAAGGTCGACCTGGAAAAGATCGCAGCGCGAACAGGCCTTTTCGCCCTTCACGAGCCGCTCGGCCGTGACCTTGCGTGTGATCTCGTTCGCTTCAGGCGTCTGCGCTAGAGCCGTAAGACTCAGGGCCCCGATGGCCGCGACCGCGATCAGAATTCGAAAGATCATTTAAACCAGGACAGACAAGCTCATCAGGCCAATGGCCACGACTGCGATTACGATGCGCTGAACCATTCAAGTCCCGTTCCAGAAATTGCCGCCAAAGTTACCGGATGTCCCCCGGTCGTCGCTAACCAACGCAGTTCAGCAGAAACAGTTCAATCGAGGCGGTTTGCAGGCCGCATCTTGCGCGAATGTCGTTCACTGCATGTAGAGCCAGTAAGAATCGCTCAGCTGGGTTACTGAATTCCAAACGTCCCAGATTTTGCGCCGCTGCTACGTGTTCGAGCATCGCCTAGCAAGCAGCTTCGACGCCGCAGTTGCGAAGTGTTTCGCCTTCGAGCTCGTCCTGGATCGAAAAGACGCGCGAAATCAGGATCGGCAGAATTTGCCTAGGCCGTCTGCACGGTCGCGCCGCACGCCTCACACACCGCCACCCCGTCATCTGGACGCAAGGTGAAGTGTCCGCAGGTCGGGCAGGCGTCGGACAGGTAGTCCGGTCCGCGCGGCGGGGTTGCAGGCGGTCCATCTGCATCCTCCAGCCTTTCGGCCACCCGCCTTGCCGTGAACGGCACGATGTTGTCGGGCATTATCCCGCGGCTGAAGCCCTTCGAGATCAACTGCTCCGGACGCACCGGCTGGACCGGCACGGTTGGCTCCTCGCCCTCGCGCGCACCGCCGCCGAGCCCGTCGTGGCTGACATTGTCGACCTCAGCGAGATCGTCCCGCCCGAGATAGGACACGGCCAGTTCGCGGAAGATGTAGTCGAGGATCGAGGTCGCCCTACGGATATGGTCGTTGCCGGTCACTTCGCCAGCCGGTTCAAACCGCGTGAAGACGAATGCGTCGACATACTCTTCCAGCGGCACGCCGTATTGCAGGCCGATAGAGATCGCGATGGCAAAGTTGTTCATCAGCGACCGGAAGGCTGCGCCTTCCTTATGCATGTCGATGAAGATCTCGCCGAGCTCGCCGTCGTCGAACTCGCCCGTGTGCAGGTAGACCTTGTGTCCCCCCACGGTCGCCTTCTGGATGTAACCCTTGCGCCGATCCGGCAGGCGACGACGCTCGGCGATGTAGTCCTCGTCATGCCCATGATCGTGCGTCTGCGCGTAAAGCGGCGCGGTCGGCGCCGGCTGAGGTTGCCGCTCGAAGGTCGGCACCTGCATGTCGGCCGCCAGCGGTACGCGCGCCCGGCGCTTGGCCTCGGAGATGCGCTGCTGCAATTCCTGGTCTACCGCAGGCCGTCCCGCCTCGATCCGCACGCCCAGTCCCGCGCCCATCGCGGCGCGCACAGACGCATGCACTGTCATGCGTGACGTGTCTGACTGCTCGCCGCTGGCAATGGTGATCACTGGCTGCCGCGACAGCAGCGGCGCCACCGTCTTCGCCATCCGCACCCGCGCTTCCGGCGTCAGACCGTCCGACCGGGCGAGAATCCGCGCCAGCGGAGATTTCGGGTTCGACACCGGCCGCCGCCGCCCCTGCACCGCCACCCGCGCCTCATCGATCTCGCGGGCCGATATTCCCAGCGCTCGCAGCAGGCTTTCGCCATCCGTGTCATAGGCTTCCGGATTGAGGCCCAGCTTCTTGCGGATCACTTCATCGCCCACCACCCAGCGCGAGAACGCTGCCGCAAGGCTCAGTCCTTCTTTCAGCGCCTGTTCGACGCGGTCCATCGCCGCGTCCGTCATGCCGCGCGATTCAAGCCGATGGCGCTCGAGTCCGTCGATCTGGTCGAGCGTGCGCGCGCCGAGAATGCGCAGGCGAACATCTTCCGCTTCAGTCTTGCTCGCCGCCGTCGAGAGCGCAGCCGATACGCAGGACGACAATTCCGGCGTCTGCTCGTCCTCGCTTGCCAGCAAGAGATCGACCGGATCCGCGCCACTGCTTTCCGCTGACAGCCAGAAGATCGCCGCCGCCGACGGGTGGTCGATCGTCACCGACCCGAGAGCGTCCTTCGCAATGCCGCACAGCTTCACAGCCGCCGCGATCCCGTCTTCGCTGTCGAACGCGAGCCCTTGCGACATCACCGCCGCGGCAAGCCCGGCAATGTGAACCGTGCAGGTCGGAATGAAGCTCGACAGCGCGGACAGGTCTGCCGCAAGCAGGGAAAAATCGCCCGTCGCCGCATAACGCGCGATGTTGATCGCCGCCGTTGGCGCTGCCGCATCGCGCGCATCGGCGCCGATGCTGATCCGCACCGCCAGCCGCGTCCGGCTCACCCGCTCGATCGCGGTCGCCACATCGCCAGCCTCATGTCCTGTCCAGCCCGGAATGAGATAAGCCTGCCGCCCCGGCTCGCGGGCGCCGGTCGCCTGCCGACGCAGCGTGATCGCCGCAGCGCGCGGACCGCCGGGCGTGCACAGCGCAATCTCCACCAGCTCCGCATCCGCGCCCGCGCGGAACGCATCGATCAGCGCCGATGTCGTTGGCCGCCCCTGATCGTCCGTCTCGATCGTCAGCGCCTCCAGCGCATCCGCCACCGCAACGAACGCCTGCGTCGCCACCGCGCGCGCCGACGCCACGGCCGTCGCATCAGCGATCGCCGCCAGCAGCTGGCCGCCGTCGATCCGGGCAGGCACGATGGCGTCGATCAGGCTCGCCGGCGCAATCGGCGTGATCCGGCGCGTGCGGATCGCCTCGCAGACCGCCTCCGCTGCCTCGCTCTCGCCGCCCAGCGTCCGGATCGCCGTCAGGTGCGCATTGACCAGCCGCGCCGGGGCCGCGTCCGCGTCGCCATGCTCCAGCAGGGCTGCCCCGGTTTCGAGAAGCCGGGCCAGATGCCGTGTCGAAGACTTGGTCCGGGATTCAGCCATCACTCAACCTCCCGCGTGTCAGCGACCCGAGATTGGGGCGCCGGGCGCGAATCACCGATATGATGAGGTGCTTTGGCCTTGCCTGCACACAGGAATTTGTCGCATGAGCGAGGGCCTTCGCGCCGCTGGACCCGTTAACTCGCTGGCGCCATATTCGCGTCGCGCCAATCGTGCCTATCTATCTGAATTCCCGTGACTTGGACTAGGAGCGGAGCCGAGATGCTGAAGTCGATCTTCACCTGGTGGAACGGAGCCACGATCGGTGCCCGTTTCGACATCGGCCGTCGCGCGGGTTATGTCGGCGCAGATACGACCGGAAACAAGTATTACGAGGAGCGTCGGCCGAGCCTTGAGGGCCGCAAGCGCCGCTACGTGATCTACAACGGCTATGCCGAGCCCTCGAAAGTGCCAGCCGAATGGCACGGCTGGCTTCACCACACCTTCGACAAGCCCCCCACGGTCGATCCGCTGCTGCGCCGCGCGTGGGAGATCGACCACAAACCTAACCTCACCGGCACGATCGACGCCTACCGGCCCAAGGGCTCTCTCGCCGAAGGTGGTGAGCGGGCGAAAAACACGGGCGATTACGAGTCCTGGAAACCCTGATGCGTGAGTCACTGGTCGAAACCCTGGTCGGGCTGGCCGTCATTCTCGTGGCGGGCTTCTTCCTTGTGTTCTCCCTGTCGCAGCAATCAGGCGCCTCGACCGGCGACACCTACGCCCTGATGGGCAAGTTCGGCCGCGCGGATGGCGTGGGCCCGGGCACGGACGTTCGTATCGCGGGGGTAAAGGTCGGCTCAGTCACGTCGGTCGATGTTGAGCCCAAGACGATGAAAGCCATCGTGAAGCTCAACGTCCGCAAGGACATCACTCTGCCCGTCGATTCCACGGCCCAGATCCAGTCCGACAGCCTGCTCGGCGGCAGCTACATCTACGTGCTGGCCGGCGGCGACCCGGACGAGAACCTCCCGAAGGACGGCACTGGCGTGTTCGATTACACCCGCGGTACTGTCGATATCATGAGCCTGCTGCTTGAAGCTGTTGGCAACGCGACCGGCGGAGGCGATCAAGGGGGCGAGCCGAAAGCGGAAGAGGCGCCCCTATGAATCTGCTAGCCCGACTTTCCCTTGCCGCCGTCTCGGCTTGCGCGCTGACTGCAGCGGCATTTGCCCAGGAACCTCAACAGCAGCCTCAGCAGGCGCCGCCGCAACCGGTGCAGCAGGAGCAGGATGCGCCCGCCGCACACCTGCAGGCGTCCTCCGGGGCCAAGCTGCGCGCGCTCGACAAGATCACCGGCAACTCCACCGACCTCACCGCCAAGGTCGGGCAGACCGTCGCCCACGGGCGCATCAAGGTCACCGTCCGCGCCTGCTACCAGTCGAGCCCGCAGGACGCGCCCCAGTCAGTCGCCTTCCTTGAAATCTATGCCGTTCCGAAAGAGGGACAGGCTGCGCCCAAACAGGTCGCCAGCACGCCCAACACCCCGATGCACAAAGGGCCGGAGCCGATCGGCCCCAACGGCCTGCTGTTCTCGGGCTGGATGTACGCGTCCTCGCCCGGCCTCAACGGCCTCGAACACCCGACCTACGACGTCTGGGTGATCAGCTGCACCACCTCGGCGCCGCAATAGGTCTGCGTCCCGAACGTCGCGTCTGACTGCAGCGCCGCTTTCAACATCACGTGGAACGCCTCGCGCGGCACTTCCTCGACGCCGAACGTTTCCAGATGACTGGTCACGAATTGCGTGTCGAGCAACCGGTATCCGCCCGCCCGCAGCCGCGCCACCAGATGCGCCAGCGCCACTTTCGAGGCATCGGTCACGCGCGAGAACATGCTCTCGCCGAAGAACGCCGCCTTCAGGCTCACGCCGTAAAGTCCGCCCACCAGCTCGCCATCCAGCCAGGCTTCGACGCTGTGAGCGTGCCCCTGACGATGCAGCGCGCTGTAGAGATTGAGGATCGGCGAATTGATCCACGTGTTCGGCCGATCCGGCGCTGACTCCGCGCATAGCTCCATCACGCGCGAGAAGGCTGTATCCACGCGTATCTCGAACGGATCGCGCCGGATCGTCTTGCGCAGACTCTTCGAAAGGTGAAACCGGTCGAGGGGCAGCACGCCGCGCAGGTCCGGATCGACAAGGAACAGCCGCGGATCATCGCGCGCATCCGCCATCGGAAACACGCCGCGCCGATAGCAGCCGAGCAAATCACTGGGGCCGAAAACACGGCTCACTTGTTGCGATCCCAAAAGTCGAACGATCAAGGATCGTTGCGCGTTGGCGTCGGAGTTTCAAGCCGCCAGACCGCGACCCGCGCTTGTCCTGCGACGCCCGCACACTTCGTGCGCTGCTCAGGATGAGCGCTCAAGGGAGGCCGGCATCAAAGTAGCGCTCATGCTGAGCAGGCGGCGGAGCCGTTGTCCGTCAAAGCAAGAGCGCGGGTTCATCGACGTCTCAGGTCTTCATCCCGAGAAACTTCTCAAGCCAGTGGATGTCGTAGTTGCCCGCCGCGATATCCGCATTCGAGGCCAACCGCCGATGCAGCGGCAGCGTCGTCTCGACACCGCTGACAACCGTCTCGTCCAGCGCACGGCGTAAACGCGCCAGAGCTTCGGCGCGGGTCGGCGCATGCACGATCAGCTTGCCGATCAGGCTGTCGTAATAGGGCGGCACGCGATAGCCCGCATAAGCGGCGCTATCGAGGCGCACGCCAAGACCGCCGGGCGCGTGGAATTCCTGGATCAGGCCGGGCGAGGGTGTAAACGTCTCGGGGTTCTCAGCGTTGATACGGCACTCGATGGCATGGCCCGAGATCGTCACTTCCTTCTGCGTCAGTGACAGTTTCATGCCCGCGGCGATGCGGATCTGCTCCTGCACCAGATCAACGCCCGTGATCATCTCGGTGACCGGATGTTCGACCTGCAGGCGCGTGTTCATCTCGATGAAGTAGAACTCGCCATTCTCGTACAGGAACTCGATCGTGCCGACGCCGAGATAGCCGAGCTTCTTGATGGCGGTGGTGACGGTCTTGCCGATGGCGGCGCGCGCGGCTTCGTCGATGACCGGCGAGGGCGCTTCCTCGAAAACCTTCTGGTGGCGACGCTGCAGCGAGCAGTCGCGCTCTCCCAGGTGGATCACATTGCCCTGGCTGTCAGCGACGACCTGGATCTCGATGTGCCGCGGCTTCTCGAGATATTTCTCCATGTAGACGGCTTCGTTGCCGAACGCCGCCTTGGCTTCCGATCGCGCGCTGGAGAAGGCGAGGTCGATTTCTTCCGGCGAGCGCGCGACTTTCATGCCGCGTCCGCCGCCGCCGGCCGTCGCCTTGATCAGCACCGGATAGCCGATGCGCTTGGCGTCCGCGCGCGCAGCCTCCAGCGACGGCACGCCGCCGTCCGAGCCCGGCACGACAGGCACGCCCGCCGTCTGGATGGCTTCCTTTGCGGTGATCTTGTCGCCCATCATCCGGATGTGTTCCGGACGCGGACCGATGAAGGTGATGCCGCTCTTCTCGACGATCTCGGCAAACTTGGCGTTCTCGGAAAGAAAGCCGTAGCCCGGATGGATCGCATCGGCGCCGGTGATCTTCGCCGCCGTGATGATGGCCGGAATGTTCAGGTAGGATTTCGCCGCCGACGCCGGCCCCACGCACACGCTCTCATCCGCGAGACGGACATGCATGGCGTTGCGGTCGGCTTCGGAATGGATTGCCACTGTGTGGATGCCCATCTCCTTGCACGCGCGGTGCACGCGGAGGGCGATCTCGCCACGGTTCGCAATGAGGATTTTCTCGAACATAGCGGCGCCGCTATTCGATGATGACGAGAGGCTCGCCGAATTCAACCGGCTGCTGATTGTCGATCAGGATCTGGGTCACCTTGCCGCCTTTCGGCGCCGTGACCGGGTTGAACGTTTTCATCGCCTCGATCAGCAGCAGCGTCGCGCCGGCGTTGACGGTGTCGCCAACCTTCACGAACTTCGCCGCGCCTTCTTCAGCCTGCAGATAGACCGTGCCGACCATCGGCGACTTCACCGCGCCCGGGTGATCACGCAGCGAGGCCTTGCTGACGGGTGCGGCGCTTGCGGCAGGCGCTGCACTCGGCGCAGCAGCTGCGGCGGCCGGCGAGGGCGCATAGGCCTGCGCCATATGGACGGTCTTGGCTTCGGGTTTCACAACCTTGATGCGCATGCCGCCTTGTTCGATTTCGATCTCGCCAAGGTCGGCTTCCCGGAGGATCGCCGCGAGCTCGCGGATGAGCCCGGTATCGAACCTGCCGGTCTTCTCGGGAGGCTTCTCGGCCATGTGCGTCAAACTCTCTTCTGTTCGGTCAGGGCTACGACCGCCTGGATGGCAAGCCGATAACCCAGGGAACCAAAACCGGCGATCACGCCGGAAGCTGCTGGAGACACCAGGCTCTTGTGCCTGAATTCTTCCCGAACCCCGGGATTGCTGAGATGAACTTCCACGACAGGAATGGTCAACACCTTGAGCGCGTCGTGAATCGCGACCGAGGTGTGGGTATAACCGCCCGCGTTTATGATCAGGCCGCCCGCCTGTCTACGGGCTTCCTGAATCCAGTCCACAAGCTCGCCTTCGTGATTGGATTGACGAAAAACGAGATTTGCCCCGGCCTCCGCCGCCGCAGCCTGCGACAGTTTTTCGAGGTCGGCCAGCGTCCCCTTGCCATAGATGGCGGGTTCCCGCTCACCCAGCAGGTTGAGGTTGGGGCCGTTCAGGAGGTAGATGGTCAAGCTCATGGAAGACCCTTACCGGAACCCGATGCGGGGCCAAAGCCCGCCGCCGCGCAGCGAAAGAATGGGGCCGCGAAGGTGAATGAATAGGCGAATCCCGAGAGAGATCAAATGCCTGAGTTGGCTATCTGAATTGGTTGCCCGAGTTGGTTAAATGAACCTGTTTCTCAACGGAGAGGCGACTTCCGTACCGGATGCCGCCACGGTGACCTCGCTGCTCGAGCAGCTCGGCATGCCGCTGAAGGGCGTAGCTGTGGAGCACAACCGGGAAATCGTGCCCAAATCCCTGTATGCGACTACCCATCTGGCCGAAGGCGACCGTATCGAGATCGTGCAGTTTGTGGGTGGGGGCTGATGGGCGCGCGAGACCGTCTACTTCGAGAGCCGCCAGCCGAGTTCCAAGAACTCAACATGCTGATGCACCAGGACCTCATCTACGAGATAACCAGAGAGCGTCCGATCGAGATGTATCTGGCTGAAAATGTTCGCCCCAAAGGCCGCGTCGCCGTTCTAAGTTATCTTGATGCATTACTAGCCAGACACGACATCGACAGCAGCGAACTCAAAGGCCTCCTGAAGAAGACGATCGGCTATCCTGCACAAGCAAAGCAGGCGCGGGGATTTCTGGAAGCCTTCCGAGACAATTTGAGAACCAAAACTGAAAAAAATGTCTGACTCAATTTCCACCACCGACCCCCTCATCATCGCCGGCAAGGCCTACACCTCACGCCTCATTGTCGGCACGGGAAAGTACGCCAGCTACGCGCAGAATGCTGCCGCCGCTGAGGCCGCCGGCGCCGAGATCGTGACCGTCGCCCTGCGCCGCGTGAACGTGGCCGACAAGGGCTCGGATCGTCTTGTCGATCACCTGGATCCCAAGCGCCTCACCTACCTGCCCAACACGGCCGGCTGTTTCACCGGCGAAGACGCCGTGCGCACGCTCCGCCTCGCGCGCGAAGCCGGCGGCTGGAATCTCGTGAAGCTCGAAGTGCTTTCCAACACGGTCCACCTCTACCCCGACATGATCGAGACGCTGCGCGCCACCGAAATGCTCGTGAAGGATGGCTTCGATGTCATGGTCTACTGCACCGACGACGTCGTCTTCGCGAAGCGTCTGGAAGAGGCCGGCGCCGCCGCCATCATGCCTGCCGCCTCGCCCATTGGCTCAGGCCTCGGCATCCAGAACCGCGTGAACATCCGCCTCATCGTCGAGCAGTCAAAAGTCCCCGTGCTGGTTGATGCAGGAGTCGGCACTGCCTCTGACGCCACGATCGCGATGGAGCTGGGCTGCGACGCTGTCATCGCTAACACCGCTATCGCCGCCGCGAAAGATCCGATCGGTATGGCCCGCGCGATGAAGCACGCTGTCATCGCCGGCCGCGAAGCCTATCTCGCCGGCCGCATGCCGAAGAAGATGTATGCCGATCCTTCAAGCCCGCTGGGTGGCTTGATCTAGCGGGCCGCTAACCCTTCTTGCTCACCATCTGCCGCGTCGCCTCGATCAGCGACTCCAGCTCCTGCTGGTTGAAGCCGCCAACGAACTTGCCGTTGATCAGGTAGGCTGGCGTCCCGCGCATGCCCGACGACTCAAATTCCTTCAGCGATCGATCGACATGCCCGCTCGTCTCGGCTTTCGCCATGTCCGCTTTCCAGCGTGGGATATTCAGTCCGATCGATTGCGCAACTTGCTCCAGGATTTCCGGCGTGTAGGCGCTCGACGGCATCTTCATCAGCGTGACATGCATCTCGCGATACTTGCCCTGGTTGTGGGCGGCCAGCGCCGACATCGCTGCGCGGTGCGAACCTTCGCCGCGCCAGGCGGCTTCCTTGATGATCAGCTTGATGTCGCCGCGACGGTCGTCGACCTGGCTAATCACCCACGGCATCGCCGACTTGCAGACACCGCAATCATAGTCCGAGAACTCGATCATCGTGATCGGCGCGTCTTTGGGCCCGATATACGGATCGTCCTTGGCGCTCGCGAGCAGGGCAGGCCATGCCGTTTCCGCCTGAGCTGTCTGTTGGTCCAGCTGCTTCTTCTCATAGGCCGTCTGCATCTCGAGCAGGATTTCCGGCTCGCGCAGCAGGTACTCTTTCACGATGGCTTCGACATCGGCCTTGGCCATCTTGTCGATCGAATCCGGCGCCTTGGCCTGACCGGCCGGGCCCGAACACGCTGCCGCGCCGAGTGCCAGCATGGCGGCGAGGGAGAGCTGTAGACGCATGTAGGTTTCCTTCAGGGCCAGCTTCCCAGCCAGTTTGCCGGGCCGAATTCTAGAAAACGGCCTTTAACGCAAAACGGCGACAAACGCCCGGTTTGCCAGATCAATGTTCAGTGTGCAGAGCCAGGTCGGCGAAGCCACGTTGCGCTTGTTGCGGGCGATTTCGCGGGTCGGCAAGGGCCATGATGTCATCGGCGCGCTGCCCGTTGGGCGTATCCAGCGTCAGCTTGTCCCGCGCCCGGCGTGCAAACGTGAAGGCCCGCGCCATGTTGCCGACGATGTAGGCTTCCTCAGCCGTCGCAAGGTCAGCGTCCCCGATCCGGTCCTGCTTGGCATAGCAGACCGCCAGCTGGTTCCACGCGAACGCATTGTCCGCCTCCAGCTGCAGCGCGTCCATCAGCAGGCCCTCGGCTTCCTTGACGGCCTCGTCCGACTTGGTCGCGATCAGCGAGCGCGCAAGGTTCACCTTCAGCAGCGCAGCATGCGGCTCAAGCTCGACCGACTTGCGATGCGGCCCGACCGACTCTTCCGCCCGGCCGCTCTCAAACAGGATCTGGCCCTTCAACTCCTGGAAATAGGGATCGAGCGGATCTGCATCGATCAGGTCCTGCGTCATCGTCAGCGCCGCCTTGATGTCGACGGCGCGATAGGCCGCGATGGCGCGCGCATACTTCGCGGGCATCGACGTATCGGATGCGGGATAGCGCGACAGCACACGGCTCGGCGGCCCGATGAAGCCGACCAGCTTCGCCTTCATCATCGCGAGATCGTCGATGGTTTGCGCGCTCTGCGGCTGCGCACTCGCGCTGATCTCGCGGGCGCGCTTCGCGATGGCGGAGATTCGGTCGCTGGAGATCGGGTGCGAACGGAAATAGGGGTCCCGGCGCGATTCCGACATCAGCTCTTCATAACGGAAGTGTTCCATGAAGCTTGGCAGGCCATCGCCGGATTGGCGCGTGGTCTTCAGGATGTCGAGGCCGAACTGGTCAGCTGCGCTCTCTTCGGCGCGGGTAAACTTGAACGCAGACAGCATGCCGAACTGTGACGCGCTGCCGAACAGGGCCATCGCCGCATCGGGTGCGCCGGCGAAGAGCGCGAGGGCGCCAAGGCCCATCGTGATGAGCGAGGTGTTCTGGAAGGCGCCCATGGCCTGCTGGCCGCGCGTCACGTTGTGGCCCAGCGCCATGTGGCCGGTCTCGTGGGCAATGACGCCCTTCAACTCTTCAGGGTTCTTGGTCTCCATGATGAGACCGGTGTGAAGGAACAGGTTCTGTCCGCCCGCCACGAAGGCGTTCAGCGTGTCGTCCTGCACTATGTAGATGTTGACGTCGGAAGGCTTCAGGCCCGCCGCCTCGAACAGGGAATTGCTGTAGTCGCGCAGGATCTTCTCGATCTCCGCGTCTCGGATCAGGCCCTGCGCCGATGCAGTCAGGGGCGTGGCCGCCATGAGTGCGGTGGCCGCAATCGCGGCCAGAATTCTGGCACGAAGGGCCTTGTGCATCACGCCCATGCGAACATCTCCTTCAGTCCCTGGCCGCATCCAGGCTAGTGGCGACGCCCAGGCTAGACCCGGGCGCGCCATACTCAAAGCCGCCGCACTGCAAGGCGATCGCTAGGATCAGCCCGTCTTGCGTTTGCTCCACCAGCCAGCCTTCTTGGGCGCCTGTCCGTCGGCCGGGGCCGATAGTTCAGGCGTCCCATGAATGGCGTGGCGCCGTGCTTCGGCCTGTTCTTCTGCTGTCGGAGCAGGAGCTGGCTTCGGTTCGGCAGGTGCAGGCTGCGGGGCGCTTGCGGCGATTTCGTGTTCGGGGGCTGTCGGAACCGGAGCGATTTCAACGCGCACCGGTTCAGGGGCGACCGGTTCCGCCGGCGTCACAGGTTCCATGGCGGCTACCGCCGGCGCGGCGTCCTCCCGTTCGCGCTCCGCGGGAGCCTCAAACACGGGCGTCGCCACGATCGGCGGCGCGTCGAGCGGGGCCGCCGTCTCGATGACCGCATCCGGCTCTGCAACAACTGCCGCAATCAGGAACGGCGCCGAAGCGATCGAATCCAGCATCTCGCCGCCATCGGCCGCGATGTCCGGAATACGGTTGCGCTCAGGACGCTCGGCGCGATCACGACCCCCACGACGACGGCGGCGGTTTCCGCGTCCACGACCATCCTCGCGCTCGCTGTCGTCACGCGCGACGACCGGCTGCGCGGATTCCTGCGATTGTTCGCTCGCATCTGCGTCGGCCGTGTCGCGACCGCGATCACGTCCGCCATCTCGACCGCCACGCCGGCGGCGACCACCCCGGCGACCGCGACCGCCGCGTTCCTTGCGGCCATCGTCTTCGTCGTCGCTGTCTTCCGCGTCGGAGCTGGCTTCGTCTTCGGACTCATCCTCGTCGTGATCATGATCATGACCCTCGTGATCGTCCTCGTCGTCGCCTTCACCGTCGTCGATGATCTCGTCGTCTTCTTCCTCGATCTCATCCGGCGCCGGCGGCGGCAGCGGCTTGAGCTTGCGCAGGTCGATCGGCGTCATCGGCTTCGGCTGGATGACATTGCCATCCGCGCGGCCTTCGATGTTGAACTCGCCGGCCTTCAGGTCTTCATCGGCTTCGATGCGCACGGCGACATGGCAGTCGGCTTCGATATCGGCAATCGACGACCGCTTCTCGTTGAGCAGGTAGAGCGCAACTTCGGACGATGCGCTGACGTGAACGGACTGCACGCGATCGTCCGCGGCGCGTGCCTCGATCATGCGCAGCAGTTGGATCGCGGCGCTCTCGATGGAGCGCTTGCGGCCCGTGCCGCCGCAATGATCGCAAACCTCGGATGACAGCTCCAGCACGCCGGCGCGGCGGCGTTGCCGTGAAATTTCAAAGAGTCCGAACTGCGAGATACGGCCGGTCTGCACACGCGCCCGGTCGATCTTCAGGCTGTCCTTCATCTTCTTCTCGACGGCGCGATTGTTCTTGCCGTCTTCCATATCGATGAAGTCGATCACGATAAGTCCGGCGAGATCGCGCAGGCGCATCTGGCGGCAGGCCTCAGCGGCCGCCTCCAGGTTTGTCTTCAGTGCGGTGTTCTCGACGTTCCGCTCGCGCGTGGCCTTGCCCGAGTTGACGTCGATGGCGACCAGCGCCTCGGTCTGGTTGATCACGATATAGCCGCCCGAGGGCAGCTGGACCGTCGTCCCGAAGATGCTCTCCAGCTGATCTTCGACGCCGGTCATCACGAACAGCGGACCATTGTCCTCGTGATGCACGACCTTCCGTGTATGCGACGGCATCAGCATCTTCACGAAGTTGCGGGCCTCGTTATAGGCCTCGTCGCCTTCGACGATGATGCGTTCCACATCCTTGTCGTAAAGATCGCGCACGGCGCGCAGCACCAGATGGCCTTCCTCGTGGATTAGGGCCGGCGCCATCGACTCCATCGTCTTGCCGACGATCTGCTGCCACAGCTTGGTCAGGTATTCGAAGTCGCGGCGCACTTCGTTCTTGGTGCGCTTGGCCCCTGCGGTGCGGACGATCAGGCCGGCGCCGCGCGGAATAGCGAACTCCGACGTGATCGACTTCAGCCGCCGACGATCGCTCGCATTGGTGATCTTGCGCGAGATGCCGCCGCCCCGCGACGTGTTGGGCATCAGCACGCAATAACGACCGGCCAGCGACAGATAGGTCGTCAGCGCCGCGCCCTTGTTGCCGCGCTCTTCCTTCACGACCTGCACCAGCATCACCTGCCGGCGGCGGATCACTTCCTGGATCTTATACTTGCGCTGGAACAGGGCGTTGCGACGGTTCTGCTTGCGCTCGGCCGCCTCGTCCGACTCGTCGTCGCCGCCATTCTCGGTGGAGCCTTCGGCACCTTCTTCTTCGTCCTCGTCTTCATCCTCGCCGTCCGCTTCCGCGATCAGCGCTTCACGATCCTCTTTCGGGATCTGGTAGTAGTCCGGATGGATTTCCGCGAAGGCGAGGAAGCCGTGGCGGTTGCCGCCATAGTCGATGAACGCTGCCTGCAGCGACGGCTCTACGCGTGTGACCTTGGCGAGATAGATGTTGCCGCGGAGCTGGCGCTTGTTCCGGGCTTCGAAGTCAAAGTCTTCGATCTGACCGTTCGAAACGACGGCCACCCGGGTCTCCTCCGGGTGGGTGGCGTCGATCAGCATGAGCTTGCTCATGTGGGGGAACCTCTTTGTGTATGCGGACGGCGCGCGAAAGCGCAGCTCCAGCCCGCGAATTGGCTGCAAGTTCAGATGACGAGGAGGCTCGGCGCTCGGTCTGGCTGACTGAATCTCGCGAAATCGCGTTCATAATGCCCTGACCATGGAGGCAGCTTTATCGCTGACCTCCGAAACGCTCGAAGCCGGCTAACGCTCTCTTATACACAGGTTTTTTCGGAAAAACCCACGCGCGAGCGCGTAAGGCATGTCGTTGGGACCGCCTTGGACCCACCTATGCACACATTGTAGCCGAAGGGGAAGGGCGATGACGCCCGGGGTCCCTGCCATCCACAATCACGCTAGGTCAGCGCTCCTCCATACACCTGAAATGACTAATGTTTTGCATCTAGTTGGTCTGGGTGCAGGGTCGCATACGCGCCACGACCCCCACACGCTTGACGCGCCCGTCAATGTTGCCCGACTCAAAGTACAGGTCGCCATAGTCGTAGACCGTCACTTCCGGCCGTGTTTCGACGCATTTGGGCTTGCCGAGGGCTGCCCGCGCCGCGATCTGCTCGATCCCTGGGCCGACCCCGGTGTCGGTCCTGAAGCGCTCATTCTCGGTAATGATCCAGTAGACAGTCTCCTCCGCCCCCACCGTGAGGCCGTCGCCGAAGGTGTAGGTGGTTGCGGCGGTGTTCGGAATTGGCGCGGTCCGCAGCGGCGGCCCCTGTACGGAGAGCAGGCTGGACAGTGGCATTCCCAGTTCCACGACGCCGATGCGCTTGCCGTGGACGATTTGGCCATCATTGAGTTCGGGTGGGGCGGAGGCGCAGGCCGAGGCCATCAGAAGAGCGGCGGCGGCTAGTATCAAGCGCAGTTTGATCATGGTTTCGCGGTCCCGTACCCCCCGGGAGCCCGGTCTGCCACCTTCACTCCATTAACCGACCGCTGTCGAGCGTTCGCAGCGAATCCAACGAACAGTTAACGACACACCGGTAAGTCTGACCCTCCGGGCCAGAATGGCCTCAAGACTTGTCGCCTCCTGAAGGGTGCGTTGCGCGTGCGGGCCTGGCTGCTGACTCTCATGACTGTTCTGGGCCTGGTCATGTCGACCGGCTCGGCCGCGCAAGCTGCGCCCCCGACCGTGTCTGCCACCTCAGCCCAGACCGGGCGCATCCTGTCGGTCCGCATCGGCGGCGAAGGCAAGGCCACTCGCGTCGTCGTCGAATCCGACGCTCCGCTGAACTACCACGTCTTCCTTCTGTCGGCCGGAACCTACCGCGTGGTGCTCGACCTCCCCCGCGTGCGCTGGTCCATTAATGGACTCACGTCAGAAGCCGGGTCAGGCAAGGGATCCGGCGCCGTCTCCGGCTTTCGCTACGCCCACAACACCGCCGCGACCTCGCGCCTCGTGCTCGATCTCTCCGGCCCCGCCATCGTCGCTCGCGACTTTGCGCTCGCGCCGAAGAACAAGGCCGAACACCACCGCATCGTCCTCGATCTGGAGCCCACCACCGCCGACAAGTTCGCCACGGCCGCCGTCGGTGACATGTCCGGCCCCAAGCCCGTCGCCGAGCAGACCTCGCGCAAGCTGCTGATCGTCGTCGACGCCGGCCATGGCGGCAAGGATCCGGGCTCGATGTCGAAGAAGGGTCTGATGGAGAAGGACCTCACGCTCGCCGCCGCGCTCGCGCTGCGCGACGAACTCCTCAAGGCCGATCGCTACGACGTCGCCCTGACCCGCTCCACCGACGTCTTCATCGAACTCGAAGATCGTCCCACCAAGGCCCGCAATCTTGGCGCCGACCTCTTCATCTCGCTCCACGCCGACGCCGGACCGAAGCCCGAAACGCGCGGTGCCTCCGTCTACACACTCTCGCCCGAAGGCGAGAAACGCATTGATGGCGCGCGTAAGCAGAATGACTGGATTCTCGACGTCGAAGTCGATTCCGGCCGCCCCGAAATGGTCAACCAGATCCTTGCGGACCTCGTGCAGCGCGAGACGAAAAACCAGTCCGCCCGCTTCGGTGAAATCCTCGCGACCAAGGCCGGCGAGGCTGGCTGGCCCACGCTGCAGAACACCCACCGCAAGAAAAGCCTCTACGTCCTCCTCAGCCCCGACGTCCCCGCCGTCCTGCTTGAGATGGGCTTCATCACCAACACCGACGATGCCGCTGCCATGGTCTCCGAAGCCAAACGCCTCAAGCTCGTCCGTGGCGTCGTCAGCGCCATCGACGCCTTCTTCGACGACCAGACCAAGCTAGTGGCCGCGCGATAGGACGTCGCGGTGGGTTGCAAGGTTGCAATTGCAAGATTTGAAGGCATTTCGCCGAAACTGCAGAATCGTTCGCCTTCCTGACCACTGTCGCGTAAAGTCCAACCGCCGCGAGAAGCTTGAGACGGATGTCGACACTCCCAAAGGAAGAGACGTCACTGCCGCCGGGGGGTACCCGACGTTCTTTGGCTTGCTCGAATTGTACCTCGACCTGACGCACATCGGCCGGCGCCGCGCTGCGTGTGACACCTGCTGCTAGCAGGATTTCGATGGCGACCGTTGCCGGACGAAGACCCGTCGTTCGCAGGCTTTGCTCTGACCGGCAGGAATGCGCCGGCGCACTCCAATCATTCGCTCACCAAGGCGGAATCGGCCGATTCTGCGATCGCGTTTTGAAAGCTGATGCAAACAATCTCAACGCGTTGAGCGGGACTACAGACATAATATCCGTTGTCCCAGTCCGACACCGCGCTGGCCGTGAGATACTCCGCTCATCCATCTCGCAGGAGGGCAGCTGATCACCGTTCAACGGCGCGGGATCGGACGCAGATGAGTATGAAAGCCTGCGCGTGCAGCCCAACGGCGAAGTGCGGGAGTGATCCAGGGATTGCGGCTGAACATCCGCGACCTGCACGCCGGCAGCGACAATAGGGCCCGGGCGGTTGAAACACCCCGTCGAGCCCCCGCGGCCGGATAACACCTGCATGGGGACGCGGGATCCGCGCTTTCCTTTTCCTGCCGGTAGTGCTGGCAACAGCATAGCCAACTCACGCGGGGCATCCCGCGTCCCCATGTCCTCCATCAGGGATGCCGCTGCATCCCGGACGGCATCAGCCGGTCCTAATGCGCGCTCATGTCAGACACCAAACAGGACACCACACCCTGTTTATTCCGCACACCCGAGTCGGCGCTGCAATGAACCACGTCTCACAAGCCGAATGTCGCGGCGAGCTGGAGGCCACGCGCGCCTGGCTCGACATTGCCGAACGCTGCTTCCGTATGGATGCCCGTCGCGCGGCCGTTGCGGTCGACGCGGAGATGCACATGCAATGGCGCGCCGAACAGCCGCACCGCCTGAAGGGGCTCGAACACCGCTCCCGCTTTTCGAGAGGATACCGATCGTGGTTAGCCCCATACCTGCGGCTTGCGCCCGCTCCACGGCGCTTCCTTTTCCAGCTGCGCCGCCAGCCGGAACAGCGTCGCTTCATCCGCGTATTTCGCGGTGAACATCATGCCGATCGGCAGGCCTCTTGAATCCATCTCCAGCGGCAGGCTCATCGACGGCTGGCCCGAGAAATTGAACGGCGGCGTGAAAGGAAACAGCCGTCCCTGCCGCTTGTTGACCTCGGCGGGCGGGACATTGACCGGATCGACATAGCCGATCTCGGGCACGGGCTGGCCCAGCACCGGGCAGAGATAGACGTCGATGTCCTCCAAGGCGGCGAGCGTGGCGCGGTTCAGCATGCGCGTTTCCTGCAGCGAGCGCATCACGTCCGCGCCCGTTTCGCGCTTGCCGGCCTTTAGAATGGCCCAGGTCAGCGGCTCGAGCTCATCCGGCTCGGGCTCGCGGCCCAGTTCATCCGCCAGCCGCGCCATGCCCGCTGCAAAATTCGCGGCGGACGCCGAGCGCCGCGACGCGTACAGCGCGCGATAGTCCATGCCGAGCCCGCGCGCGATCACCTCATGGCCAAGACCCTTGAGCAGGGCCGCCGTGCGCTCAAGCGCCGCCTGGATCTCGGCATCGATCGCCCGCCCGTTCGGCGTCTCCGATGAGAATGTGATCCGCAGCTTGCCAGGACTGCGCCTGATTTCCTCGGCATACGGACGATCTTTGGCTGGCGCAGGATAGGGAGAATTCGGCTCGGCATACCCCGTCGCATCCAGCATCACCGCACTGTCACGCACGGTCCGCGTCACCACGTGATCAACCACATTACCCATGGCGTAGTCATAGCCATCCGGTAGGTTGGGGGTGCGGTCGCGCGTCACCTTCAATCCGACCAGCCCACAGCACGCTGCCGGAATCCGGATCGAGCCCAGCCCGTCCGACGCATGCGCCAGGGGCGCGATCCCCGCCGCAACCGCGGCAGCGCTGCCTCCTGATGATCCACCCGAGATGTGTCCCGGATTCCACGGATTGCGGCACGGTCCCAGCGCCCCGCTCTCCGTCGTGCCGGTGATCCCGTACTCCGGCGTGTTGGTCTTGCCGAGCAGCACCGCCCCAGACGCCCGGTACCGCGTCGTCAGCCCGCCATCCTGCGCATCGACAAACCCCCGCGTGTACCGGCTGCCCGAACTCCTCGGCCAACCCGCGACCGGCATGGCGAGGTCCTTGATCAGGAATGGCACGCCCCTGAACGGCCCCTCCGGCAAACTCCCCGCCGCCTGTTTGCGCGCGTCGTCATAGCCCTTGAATACCACCGCATTCAGCGTGGGGTTGTGCCGCTCGATCCGCGCAATCGCGGCTTCTGTAAGCTCCGCCGGCGTCACCTCGCCCCTGGCGACCAGTTCGGCCAGGCCCACACCGTCATAGCTGGAATAGTCGTCCATCGCCGAGTTCCCTGCAGATTGAGCGGCCAGGCTGTCGCCTTATTGCCAAACGCCATATCGATATTCTAAAAGAGGGCTGCATCAAGAGTTGGGGCGACGCCCAACGCCAACCTGCCGACCGGGCAAGGTGGCGCTCCGCAAGGAGGATGTGGCTACGGCAATCCTACGGACCCAGCCACAGCGTCATTCCCGCTCAGAAGACAGGGGACTGACGCAAGGTGCCGATCAAGATTCCTGACCATCTGCCTGCCCGCCAGACCCTGCAGACCGAGGGTGTCGCGGTCATGCGCGAGACCGACGCCATCCGGCAGGATATCCGGCCACTCCGCATCGGCCTACTCAACCTGATGCCCAACAAGATCTCGACCGAGACACAACTCGCCCGCCTGCTCGGCGCGACGCCCCTGCAGATCGAACTGACCCTGGTGCGGATCACCGATCACGTCGCCCGCAATGCCTCGCCCGACCACATGTCCGCCTTCTATCGTCCGTGGTCGGAAGTCAGCCACGAGAAGTTCGACGGCTTCATCATCACGGGCGCCCCGGTCGAGCGCATGCCGTTCGAAGAGGTCCGCTACTGGCCTGAACTCCAGCGCATCTTCGACTGGACGCAGACCAACGTGCACTCAACCTTCAACATCTGTTGGGCGGCGCAGGCCGCCGTCTACCACTTCCACGGCGTTCCCAAGCACGAACTGCCGTCCAAGGCCTTCGGGGTCTATCTGCAGCGAAACTGCGAGCCCTCGTCGCCTTACCTGCGCGGCTTCTCGGACGATTTCGCCATCCCCGTCTCGCGCTGGACCGAAGTCCGCACCGAAGACCTTCCGGCCAGCAGCGGCATGCGCGTGCTCGCCGACAGCGAGGAAACCGGCCTCTGCCTGCTGAACGATCCGCTGCACCGCGCCATCCACATGTTCAACCATGTCGAATACGACACGGAAACGCTGCAGGGCGAGTTCAGCCGCGATGGCGGCCCCGTACCCGCCAACTACTTCCCGGGCGACGATGCGGCCAAACCGCCGCAGAACCGCTGGCGCAGCCACGCTCACCTGCTGTTCGGCAACTGGATCAACGAGATTTACCAGACTGCCCCGTTCGACCTACAGGCCATCGGCACGTCCGCACCGGACGCCAAGGCAGACACTAGAAACGTCGCGTAGCCTAAAGGACAGGGCTGTTAACGATCTGCGGCGAGCATGTGCTGAGTTTAACCCGGCTTGGGCCTGTCATCCGGGGTTCCGACGCCTTAAAGTTACCCCAAATCTCGGTGATTCCGTACTTTCCAGCGCCCGACTGCTCCCCACACTGACACTGGGGCCAAGTCTGTGCGAAGGGACGGACACTTTCGCGTCTGGCCGGTAGATACATGGAACTGTCGATGCCTCGTATGAACTTGAAGACGATCCTGATCGGGACCGCCTCGGTGATCGGCATCGTTTTCGTTTCCGCCATCGTCTGGTTTTTCCTCGTCACCCAGAACCTGCCGTCGGAAGAACAGCTCCGGAATTACGAACCGCCGATCATGAGCCGCGTCCACGCGGGCGACGGAAAACTGGTTGCTGAGTTCGCGACCGAGCACCGCGTCTATGTGCCGTCCGAGGAACTGCCGGACCAGCTGATCAAGGCGTTCATCTCGGCCGAGGACAAGACGTTCTACGAACACTCCGGCATCGATCTCTGGGGCATGTTCCGCGGCACGGTTCTGAATGCACTGCAGGGCAAGCGCATGACCGGCGGTTCGACGATCACGCAACAGGTCGTGAAGAACATGCTGACGGGCGACGAGCGCTCGATCGACCGCAAGGTGCGCGAAGCCGTTCTGGCGATGCGCATCGAAGGTCAGCTTACCAAGGATCAG
This sequence comes from Hyphomonadaceae bacterium, assembly GCA_040398425.1. Classification (GTDB taxonomy): domain Bacteria; phylum Pseudomonadota; class Alphaproteobacteria; order Caulobacterales; family Hyphomonadaceae; genus UBA7672. The sequence continues at coordinate 70,868 of JBBATZ010000001.1, read as the reverse complement.
ATCCTCGAACTCTATATGAACGAGATATACCTCGGCGGCCCCTCCTATGGCGTTGGCGCGGCTGCCCTGAACTATTTCGGCAAGTCGCTCGGCGACCTTACGCTTGCTGAAAACGCTATGCTCGGTGGCTTGCCGCAGGCGCCGGGTCGCGTGAATCCTATCCTCAACCCCGAGGCGGCCATCAAACGTCGGAACTATGTCATCGGGCGGATGCTCGAGAACGGATATATCAGCAAGGCCGAAGCTGATCAGGCGCTGGCCGAGCCGCTTAAAGTGGTGAACCGCCTCAACACGGATGAGAACCAGGCGTCTGCATATTATGTCGAGGAGCTGCGGAAGGAGATACTTTCGCTCGGCGAGAAGCAGAAGCTGGAAGGCATCAGCAGTCGCGAGGATGCGCAGAAGGCCCTGTTGGGCGGGGGCCTTTCGATCCGCTCGACCCTCGACTCCAATCTCCAGCTGATCGCTCAGACCGCGCTGCAGGCTGGCCTGGAAAGCTATGACCGCCGCCATGGGTGGCGCGGGCCGATGGGTACGGTCACGGTCGATGACAAATTCGAGGAGAACCTGAAGGCGTTCGCCAACACGGAAGCCAACAAGCTGAAGATCGCCGGTGGCCGTAACGATTGGCAGCTCGCCGTCGTCCGCTCCGTCTCGCGCGAGAGCGTTCGCCTGGCCCTGTACAGCGGCGAGACTGGCACGCTGCAGGCCGACGATGTAAAATGGGCTTCGACCTTCAAACGCGCTGGCGGCGCCGGGACAGGCCTGAAGGCGGGCGACGTGATCTTCGTCGCGGGCCAGCCCGCGCCCGATATCACTGTGCAGCTGATTACCGATTATGGCGTGCCGAAAAAGCGCGCCGCCAATGCGCCCTGGCGTCTGCGCCAGGTGCCCGCGCTGCAAGGCGCGTTGATCGCGATGGACCCGCACACCGGGCGTGTGCTGGCGATGAGCGGCGGCTATTCTTTCGAAGCAAGCAAATTCAACCGTGCCATCCAGGCCAAGCGTCAGCCGGGTTCGTCCTTCAAGCCGTTCGTCTATGCGGCGGCGCTCGAAACACCCGATCCGGCAACCGGGCTCTACAAATGGACGCCGTCCTATCGCGTGCTCGACACGCCGTACGTCTCCTGTACGACGATCGCGGGAAAGGACACGTGCTACAAGCCGGAGAACTACTCGAAAGAGTTCTACGGCCTCACGCCACTCCGTATCGGCGTCGAAAAATCGCGCAACGCCATGACTGTGCGGCTCGCTTCCGAAATCGGCTTCGACAAGGTGTCGACCATCGGCGTCCGCATGGGCATGTACGACAGCCTCCCACCTTATGAATCCATGGCGCTGGGCGCTGGCGACACCACGCTGATGCGCATGGCGATTGGCTATGCCGAGTTGGTGAATGGCGGCAAGCAGGTTCGCCCGGTCATGTTCGACCGGATCCAGAACCGTTACGGCAAGACGGTCTATCGAACCGATCAGCGCGCCTGCGCGAACTGCACAACCGAATGGAAAAATGGCACGCCGCCGCCGGCGCTCGCCGACGACCGCCAGCAACTGCTCGACTCCGTCACGGCCTATCAGATCGTCTCGATCCTCGAGGGCGTCGTGCAGCGCGGTACGGGCTCCACCATCCGTTCGGTCGGCAAACCCGTTGCCGCCAAGACGGGGACGTCGAACGACCAGTTCGATGCCTGGACAATGGGCTTCAGCCCGGACCTCGTGGCGGGTGTGTGGATCGGCTTCGACCAGCCGCGCGACATGGGTAATGGCGAGACCGGCGGCCGCCTGGCCGCGCCGATCTTCCGCGACTTCATGCTCGCCGCCCTCAAAGACCGTCCCGCCGTCACCTTCCGCGTGCCGAATGGCGTCGAGCACGTCGAGGTCGACGCCGACACCGGTTGCCAGCCGGGACCGGACACACGTCTCATCATCACAGAAGCGTTCAAGCCGGGGACTGCGCCGACCGACCGCTGCGAAGCGCCGATCGGCGCGGATGGCTATCGCGTTGACTACAGCAAGATGGAAGCGGGCGATGAGACCGCCTCTTCCACGCGCGACGGCCAGCCGCTGACGCCGCCTGACCCGACTCAGCCGGTCGATCCGAACAACCCCAACGGCCAGCCGGTTGATCCCAACAAACCCGAAGGCGAATTGACTTTCGAGGACGGCACCTTCTAGACGGCGCTGCTGGACAGCCCCATCTGATGGGTCGCCCGCCGGAAACAGAATTGAGCACGCTATGACGCCTGAAGCCGAAAACATGGTCGAGACGATCCGGCAGTCGGTAAGCCTGCTGCGGAGGCGTCTTTGACTGGGGCTTTGCCGAAAAGCGCCTCGCCGAACTGAACGCACTTTCTGAACGCGCCGATTTCTGGAACGACCCCCAGAAAGCGCAGCCTTTGATGCGTGAACGTAACCGGCTTGAGTCCGGCATGAACGACATCGGCGAACTGGAGCGCGAGGCGAGCGACGCGGTCGAGCTCTGGGAGATGGCGGAGGCCGAGGGCGACAAGGGCTCGCTGGCCGAAGTGCAGGCCAGCCTTCGCCTGGCCCTGCAGAAAGCCAAGGACGCCGAACTCAAGGCTCTTCTCTCAGGCGAAGTCGACGCGAACGACTGCTATATCGAGATCAACGCTGGCGCGGGCGGCACGGAAAGCCAGGACTGGGCCTCGATGTTGCGCCGCATGTATGTGCGCTACGCCAACGCGCGCGGTTACAAGATCGAGGAAATCGACGAGCACGGCGGCGAGACCGCCGGCATCAAGTCGGCCACGATGTTGATCAAGGGCGAATACGCCTATGGCTGGCTCAAGAGCGAAAGCGGCGTGCATCGCTTGGTCCGCATCTCGCCTTACGACTCGAACGCCCGCCGCCACACCAGCTTCGCCTCCGTGTGGGTCTACCCGGTGATCGACGACACGATCGTGGTCGACATCAAGGAAAGCGACGTACGCACGGACACCTATCGCGCGTCCGGTTCCGGCGGTCAGCACATCAACAAGACCGACTCCGCAGTGCGCCTGACTCACGCCCCCACGGGCATCGTGGTCGCAGTTCAGGCCGAGCGCTCGCAGCACAAGAACCGCGCCAAGGCCTGGGACATGCTGCGCGCCCGGATCTACGAGATGGAACTGAAAAAGCAGGAAGCGGCTTTGCAGGCTGAAGCCGACTCAAAGACCGAGATCGGTTGGGGCCGCCAGATTCGATCTTACGTCCTGCAGCCCTACCAGATGGTCAAAGACCTTAGGACGGGCGTGGAAACCTCCGATACCGGCGGCGTGCTGGACGGAGACCTTGAGGCATTCCTTCAGGCCTCACTGAGCCACAAGCTCGGGCCGGAAACCGCTGTGCAGGATCTCGACTGACGTCCGGGCGCTGCCCGGGCGAAACCGATTGAGGCAAAATGGCCTTGATTGATCGCTTGCCGTGCCTATATTTATCGAATATCGATAAATGTGGGTCAGGCGGCGTGAGTCCGCCCACGAGCGGAGTCGACGTGAATGCGCAACTACTATTCATTTAGTTTGGCGTCAATTCTGGCGGTAGTGCTGGCATTGCCGGCGACCGCGCAGGAAGCCGCGCCCACTGCCGAGGCCGTTGCCACCCAGCAGGGCGTGATCTCCTACACGCCGGCCGACTTCGCCGGGTCGCGCCCGAACACGGCGCTTGACATGATCAACCGCATCCCGGGCTTCAGCTTCAACGGCGGCGACCAGGTTCGCGGCTTTGCGGGCGCTGCCGGCAACGTACTGGTCGATGGCCAGCGCCCGACGATCAAGACCGACTCGCTGGACAGCACGCTGTCGCGTATCGCGGTTGGACAAGTCGAGCGGATCGACATCGTTCGCGGCGGCGCGCCGGGCATCGACATGCAGGGGCAGACCGTCGTCGCCAATGTGATCGTCAAGAAGCAGGACACGTTCCAGCAGGTCATCTCGGCAGGCGGGCTGCTCTACGGCAAGACCGGCCACACCCTCCCGACCTACAGCTACCAGGCGACGCGGCGCGCGGGCGAGCACCAGTTCGACTTCAACTTCAGCCGGGGCCTGTCGATGGACGATTCCGTCGGCTTCGGCTGGCGAACCACGCGGGACTTCACCAACAACACCACGCTGTTCGAGGAGGCCGATACGGAGGGGGACGGCCTCGTCTACACCGCGCGCGGCAACTACAAGGGGCCCGTGCTCGACGGCACGCTGAGCATCAACGGCCTGATCAGCACGGACGAGTTCAAGAACGAATCCCACTTCATCAGCCCGGCCACCGACAAGCGCTTCATCGATCGCAGCGCCAATGATCGCGGCGAGATCGGGGTCAACTACAAGCGCGCGTTGGGCGAAGCGTTCGAGCTTGAAGTGCTCGGCCTCAACAAGTTGGCAACAGGCTCACTCGACAGCGTAGGCGCGGATGGCGCCGATCTAGCGTTGTTCCAAGTCCGTGCCGAAGCTGGCGAATCCATCGGGCGCGGCGTCCTGCGCTACAAGATGACGCCAGAGCTGTCGTTCGAAGGCGGCGGCGAGGTGGCCTTCAACTACCGCGACCAGCAGGTCGGTCTTTTGGTCAATGGCCAGCCGCAACAGTTGAACGCGGCAGATGTTCGCGTCGAAGAATTGCGCGGTGAAGGCTTCGTGCAGGCCTCCTGGCGCCCTTCGCCGGAGTGGTCGCTTGAAGGCGGGCTGCGCGTCGAACGGTCCACCATCAAGCAGATCGGCGACAACGCGAACGAGCGCTCATTCAACTATCCCAAGCCACGCCTTGTCGCGACATGGTCGCCGAACAAGGACGACCAGCTGCGCGTGCGCGTCGAGCGCGAGGTCGGCCAGCTGAACTTCCGTGACTTCAGTTCCAACGTAAACCTCAACTCCAACCAGACCAACACTGCGAACAACAACCTCCGCCCCGACAAGACCTGGGTCTATGAGGCTGCGTACGAGAAACGCTTCTGGGATGGCGCCGCAGCGGTGCTCACCTTGCGACGCGACGAGATTACCGATGTCGTCGACGTGTTCCCGTACGAGATCGCCGATTCCAACGGCCCGCCGGGCGCCACGGTGTTCGTCGAGGGCGCTGGCAATATCGGTTCAGGCACGAACGACTCGGTCACGCTGAACCTCACCCTGCCGCTCAAGGGCATCGGCATCGCCGGTGGGGAGTTGAAGGTAGAGTCGGAATGGGAGAACAGCGAGGTCACCGACCCGACGACGCTGCAGTCACGCCGTATCTCGGGCCAGCGTCCGAACAACATCAACGTCACATTCCGCCAGGACCTGCCGAGCCTGAACCTCACCTATGGCTTCGGCTGGTTTGCGGGATTCAGCGAGCGCAGCTATTTCCGCGAGGAGTTCCAGAGCCTGCGCCTGCGCGACTTCTACTTCTCGTTCATCGAATGGAAGCCGGATCCCAACTTCTCGCTTAGCGCCGAGCTCAATAATTTCGATCCCTACAGCTTCACAATCGAACGTCAGGTGTTTGACGGTCCGCGCAGCACGGGAAGCATTGCGCTAATCGAATCCGAGCGCCGTAACTCGCAGGTCATGGGCCAGATCCGGGCCCGCTGGACGATCGGCTAGGGAGGTTGCGGCACGCGCTTGCCGGCCTGGGGGACGCCGTTTCCGCGGCTCGTATTGTGCCAGGATCGCTCATTCCGCGCTGCTGCGTGTGCCGAATGCCCTGTCGGGCAGAAAAGCGACAGAAAAACAGGGACTCTCGGCTGTGGATCACCACGCCGAAACGTTTGTGTAGCGGCAATGAAATGGGCTAGAAGACAGGATCTGATCCCGGCGGCCAAACCGCTGCCTTGGCCGCCCTGTACCCGGACGTTTCTCGCTTGACCGATACACCTGACGACACCGTCCCGAAGGGCGCCAAAGGCGCGAACGGAGCTGGCGAGGTTGCGCCAATCTCCATCACGACCGAACTGAAGAAATCCTACCTCGATTACGCGATGAGCGTGATCGTCTCCCGCGCGCTTCCGGACGTACGGGATGGCCTGAAGCCCGTCCACCGCCGCATCCTGTATTCGATGTTCGACATCGGCATGACGCCCGACAAGTCCTACTCGAAATCGGCCCGCGCGGTCGGCGATGTGCTCGCCCGCTTCCACCCGCACGGCGACCAGTCGGTCTATGACGCGCTGGTCCGCATGGCCCAGCCCTTCTCGATGGGGCTGATGCTGATCGATGGCCAAGGCAACTTCGGCTCGATCGATAACGATCCGCCGGCGGCCATGCGCTACACCGAATGCCGCATGACCAAGGCGGCAATGGGCCTGATGGCCAACATCCGCGAGGACGCGGTCGACTTCATCCCGAACTATGATGGCAAGGAAACCGAGCCGAGCGTCATGCCGGCGGTCTTCCCGAACCTGCTGGTCAACGGCGCAGGCGGTATCGCCGTCGGTATGGCGACCAACATCCCGCCGCACAATCTCCGCGAGATCATCGAGGCGACACTGGCGCTGATCGAGAATCCCGCGATCGAAGACCCGGCTCTGCTTGATATCGTGCCGGGTCCGGACTTTCCGACGGGCGGCCTCATCATTGGCCGCGCCGGATCACGCAACGGTCTGATGACCGGACGTGGCTCCGTCATCATGCGCGCCAAGACAGAGATCGAGACCATGAAGGGCGGCCGCGAGGCGATCATCGTCTCCGAAGTGCCGTTCCAGGTGAACAAGGCCGGCATGGTCGAGAAGATCGCCGAGCTGGTGCGCGAGAAGAAGATCGAAGGTATCGCCGACTTGCGCGACGAGAGCGATCGCACCGGCATCCGTATGGTGATCGAGATCAAGCGCGATTCTTCCGCCGACATCGTGCTGAACAATCTCTACCGCCTGACGCCGATGCAGACCTCGTTCGGCGTCAACATGCTGGCTTTAAATGGCGGTCGCCCCGAATTGATGAACCTTCGCGCCATGTTGCAGGCGTTCATCCGCTTCCGCGAGGAAGTGGTGGCACGGCGGACCAAGTTCCAGCTGAACAAGGCGCGCGACCGGGCCCACGTGCTGATCGGCCTCGCGCTTGCTGTCGCAAACATCGACGAGATCATCCGCATCATCCGTTATTCGGCTGACCCAGATTCCGCGCGCGTGGCGCTGCTGGATCGTGCGTGGCCGGCGATGGACATGGGCCCGCTGATCAGCCTGATCGCGGACCGACGTACAGTCATGAACGACAAGGGCGAGATCCGCCTGTCGGATGAACAGGCGCGCGCCATCCTCGCGCTGCAATTGTCCCGCCTCACGAATCTGGGTCGTGACGAGATCGGCAAGGAAGCATCCGGCCTCGCCGAGCAGATCAAGGACCTGCTCGACATCCTGTCCTCGCGCGCCCGCGTGCTGGGGATTATCAAGGCCGAGCTGGCCGACTATCGCGACAGATACGGCGTGCCGCGCCGGTCGGAATTCGTCGAGGCTGACCTCGATCTCGAGGACGAGGCCTTCATCGAGAAGGAAGATATGGTCGTCATGGTCACCCATGGCGGCTACGTAAAGCGCACGGCGCTGTCGGCTTACCGCACCCAGAATCGTGGCGGCAAAGGTCGCGGCGGCATGGAGACCAAGGAGGATGATTTCATCATCCGCCTGTTCTCGGCCGATACCCACACGGAGATCCTGTTCTTCTCCTCGACCGGCATGGCCTACAAGCAGAAGGTCTGGCGCCTACCGCTCGGCGCGCCACAGGCGCGTGGCAAGGCGCTGGTCAACATCCTTCCGCTCAAGACGGGCGAGCGGATCACGTCGGTGATGCCGCTGCCTCAGGACGAAGAAGAGCGCGCCAAGCTCAACATCCTGTTCGCGACCAAGTCCGGCGGCGTACGACGCAATTTGCTGACCGACTTCCTCTCCGTGAACCGCGCCGGCAAGATTGCCATGAAGCTGGAAGATGACAGCGACGCCATCGTTGACGTGCAGATCTGTGCGCCGGACGATGACGTGCTTCTGACGACAGCGCTCGGGCAGTGCATCCGCTTCCCCGTTGAACAGGTTCGTGTGTTCACGGGCCGGACGTCGACGGGTGTTCGCGGCATCAAACTCGGCGCGGGCGATGCGCTGATCGCTATGAGCGTGCTTGGCAAGATTGATGTCACGCCCGCCGAAGCGCGCGCCTACATGAAGCGCGCCAACGCTGCGCGGCGCGCGGAGGGCGATGAGGCGATTGAGGAAGTCGAAGCCGAGGAAGAAGTGGTCGCGGATGGCGAAGAAGCCGTGTTGGCCGCCGATGCTGAAGCTAATGGCGAGGTCGAGCTGACGGAAGCCCGCTTCAACGAGTTGAGCGCGGCCGCGCAATACATCCTGACGATCACCGACGAAGGCATGGGTAAGCGCGCCTCCGCCTTCGACTACCGCCGCACCGGCCGGGGCGGCAAAGGCCTGATCGCGCACAAGCTGTCAAAGGGACAGAAGCTGGTTGCCAGCTTCCCGATTGGCGACGACGACGAAATCATGGTGGTGACAGACGCTGGCCAGTTGATACGTTGCGCTGTGGATCAGGTTCGCATCGCGGGCCGTGCGACACAGGGCGTTCGCGTGCTGCGTGTGGCGGCTGGGGAGCGAGTCGTCTCCGTGGAGAGGCTGGAGGATCAAAGCGGTGACGAGACGGCCGGAAAGACGGGCGGCGGGTGAACCTCGCCCGGTGCGTGGCGCCCGCACCATAGCGGCGCCAGCGGTTCGCCGCGGAGCGAAGCAGCGGATCGGGCTCTATCCCGGGACGTTTGATCCCATCACCAACGGCCACCTCGACATCATCGGTCGGGCCGTGAAGCTGGTCGACAAGCTGATCATCGGCGTCGCCATCAATGAGGGCAAAGGCCCCCTGTTCACGCTCGAAGAGCGGACCAGGATGGTCCTGGACGAGGCGCGCAAGCTGTCCAACGGCACCGAGATCGAGGCGCGGCCTTTTGACAACCTGCTGATGCATTTCGCCGAAGAGTGCGGCGCCCAGATGATCATCCGCGGTCTGCGGGCGGTGTCGGATTTCGAGTATGAATTCCAGATGGTTGCGATGAACCAGCAGATGAACAAGGAAATCGAGACCGTCTTCCTGATGGCTGATCCCCACCATCAGGCTGTGTCCTCGCGACTGGTAAAAGAGATTGCGCGGCTCGGCGGAAGCGCCGAATTGTTTGTCCCTGAAGCTGTCCATGCGCGGCTGCTGGCCAAGTACGGCGTCAAGAAGGGCAAGTAGGATGATTCGACATCGGCTTATCGCGGTCGCAGCTGCGACCACGCTTGCGGCTGCGGGTTCGGCATGGGCCGCCGGACCGGCCGACGATCCGGCCAACTGGCGCAAGGTCGATCCGGAAAACCTGCTGCAGCTGACGATCAACGGCAAGGACGTGCTGGTCGAACTGCGGCCGGACGTTGCGCCGGGTCATATCGCGCAGATCAAGAAGGTCACGCGCGCGGGCGACTATGACAAGGTACCGTTCCATCGCGTGATCAACGATTTCATGGCGCAAGGCGGCGACGTGGAATTGGCGCATCCCAATGCCAGGTATCCGAGCATCAAGGCCGAGTTCACCTGGGGGCGTGATCCTGCCAAGCAGAAGGTGACGTGGCTGGGCATGACGCCGGAGGGCGACAAGATCGGTTACCTGGATGGCTTCCTGGTGCAGGGGCAGTCGGACGAGCTGGCGGCGATCTCGTATCCTGCCGTGGCGAAGACGTGGATGCTGCATTGTGCCGGCGTGACCTCAATGGCGCGTGCGGACGATCCGAACAGCGCCGATACTCAGTTCTTCCTGATGCGCCAGCCGCGCGTCGGTCCGCCGGGGCTTGATCAGAAATATACGCCGTGGGGCTGGGCCGTTACCGGCCTCGACGTGATCCGCGGCATCAAGCAGGGCAAGGATGACGACAACGGCGTGTTGCCCAAGGGAGCGGCCGACATTCTGACCAAGGCCGTGCTTGTTGCCGACCTTCCGGCGGCGAAACAACCTGTGGTCTATGTGCGGCGCACGGACGGTCCGGAATTCGCCAAAAACCTTCCCACGGAGCCGGTTACCGATCCGAACGAAGCATGCTACCTGCCCCCCGTTGAAGTCATCGTCGAAAGGGCACAGCCGTGAGCGCAGATAAAGAGAACACCCTCATCCTCACCCTGGATACCGGCGTGGTGACGATCGAACTGCTGGCCGACAAGGCGCCTGGCCATGTCGAGCGGATCAAGGAACTCGCGCGCGAGGGCTTCTATGATGGCGTTGTCTTCCACCGTGTGATCGACGGCTTCATGGCGCAGGGCGGCGATCCGACCGGAACGGGCATGGGCGGATCCGAGAAGGACGACCTGCGCGCCGAGTTCAATGACACAAGCCACCAGCGCGGCATCTGTTCCATGGCGCGGTCGAGCGCGCCGAACTCGGCCAACAGCCAGTTCTTCATCTGCCTCGACGACGCCTCCTTCCTCGACCGGAAATACACCGCGTGGGGCAAGGTCATCAGCGGCATGGACGCTGTCGATGCGCTGCCCAAGGGCGAGCCGCCACGCAAGCCGGGCAAGATCCTGTCGGCAAAGGTTGCGGCTGACGCCTGAAGCGCCGCAAATCGGAGCGGTTGACCGGCAGTTAGGGGCGGTGGCGCGGAAGATCCGCGCAGCTACCTCGAATCGCGTGATCATGCCCCCAGAGGTTTGCGATGTCTGATCCGCAGAAACTGCCCGCACCGCCCCCGCCCAAGGCCGGTTTGTTGACGACACTGCGAAACTGGTTCTTCGCCGGCGTCGTCGTCGCGGCACCGCTGGGCATCACGATCTGGCTGGTGTGGAGCTTCGTCGTCCTCGTCGATACGGCGGTGACGCCGTGGCTGCCGGCGTCCTGGAATCCGCAGAGCTGGCTGGGTTTCCCGCTGCCGGGCCTTGGCATTGTCATCGCTGTCATCGCGCTGACGTTGCTAGGCGCCTTCGTCGCGAACCTGTTCGGGCAGACGATGGTGCGCCTTGGCGAGCTGCTGCTCGCCCGCGTGCCGCTGGTGCGGTCAATCTATTCGATCCTGAAGCAGGTCGTTGAGACGATCGCGTCCAATGACTCGTCCTCTTTCAAGGAGGCCGTGCTGGTCGAATATCCAGGCAAGGGACTTTGGGTGCTCGGCTTCGTCACCAGCCGGACGCCGGACACTGAAATCGCGGGCCAGATCGAAGGCGTTGTCGGCGTGTTCGTGCCGAGCTCTCCGAACCCGGCTATGGGGCAGCTGGTTTATGTGACGCCGGAACGCATTCGTCCGCTGGACATGCCGGTTGAGAAAGCCGCGAAGCTGGTGATCTCGTTCGGGATGCGGTCGGCCGAGCCGGTCGACACGACCACCAAGATCTAGGCGGACCTAGTCGCTTTCTGCCACCATCTGCGCAATGCGCGGTGCGAAGAGATCGCGGGCGCGACGGACGGCGACGCCTCGCGGTCCAACCAGGGTGGGGTCGCCCATCAGGATGGACCTGGCGTCGGCGCGCGCGATTTCAATCAGGTTCGAGTCCTGCATGATGTCGAGCACGCGGAACTCAGCCGCGCCTGACTGGCGCAAGCCCAGAATGTCGCCGGGTCCACGCAGGCGGAAATCGGCTTCAGCGATCTCGAAGCCGTCGGTAGTCTTGCGGAGCGTGTCGAGGCGCTCCTTGCCGTTTTCGGTGAGCGGGACCTGATAGACCAACAGGCAGCTCGACGCCTTTGTCCCACGACCGACACGGCCGCGCAGCTGGTGCAGCTGGGCGAGGCCGAAGCGTTCGGCATGTTCGATGACCATGATGGTCGCTTCGGGCACGTCGACGCCGACTTCGATGACGGTTGTGGCAACGAGCACGGGGGCTTCACCGCTGCGGAGTTTTTCGAGCGCGGCGTCGCGGTCGGCCGGCGGCATGCGGCCGTGGACGAGTTCGACGGGGGCGTTCACAAAATTCGAGAGGACATCGCGGCGCGCGATAGCGGAAGCGTCGCCGGCGTCTTCACTATCGACGGCGGGACAGACCCAGAAGGCGCGCTCGCCGCGTTCGACGGCGCGCGCGACGGCGGCGATGACTTCGTCGATGCGGGTGTCGGGGACGGCGGCGGTGACGACTTCCTGCCGGTTGGCGGGCTTTTCACGGATGACCGAGATGTCCAGATCGCCATGGACAGCGAGGGCCATGGTGCGGGGGATGGGGGTGGCGCTCATCACCAGCATGTGGGGCGAGACGCCTTTGGCGCTGAGCTTCAGGCGATCGGCAACGCCGAAGCGGTGCTGTTCGTCGATGACGACCAGGGAGAGATCGGGCAGGTCGACGTCGGACTGGTAGAGCGCCTGTGTGCCGGAGAGGACCTGGATCTTCCCATTGCGAACATCGTTGAGGATCGCTTCGCGGCCTGCCCCCTTGTCGCGTCCGGTCAGTGCGGCGACGCGGATACCGAGGGGGGCGAGGAAGCGGCCGATGGCGTCGGCCTGCTGGCGCGCGAGGACTTCGGTCGGCGACATGAAGGCGGTTGTGCCGCCGTCGGCTGCGACCTGGGCTGCGGCAAGCGCGGCGACCAGAGTTTTGCCAGAACCGACATCGCCCTGAAGCATGCGACGCATCGGGACGGGGCGTCCCATGTCGGCTGCCAGGTCCTTGTAGGCATCCATCTGGGCGCGGGTCGGTTTGAACGGAAGCTCCTCGATCATTGTCTTTTCGATGCCCACAGCGCGGGGGATCGAGCGGGCATGGCGGCGTTCGCGGGCGAGGCGGGCCTGACCCATCGCCATCTCGCGGGCTAGCGCTTCGTCGTAGGCGAGACGGTTGCGCGCGACTTCGAAACCGTCGGGATCGTAGACTTTGGGCTGGTGCAGGCGAACGAGTGCTTGCTTGAAAGTCGGCCAGCGGTTGCGGGTCATCAGGTGGGGGTCGATCCACTCGTCGAGATCGAGGATTCCGTCGAGGGCTGCGGCCACAAACTTGCGCATCTGTCTCGGCGTTATGTTCGCGGTCATCGGGTAGACGGGTTCGACTTCGGGTAGGTCGTCGTCCTTTTCGGGATCGGCGACGTGATCGGGGTGCACGATCTGGCGGCCGCCCTGATAGTCGCCGACCTTGCCGGAGGCGATGATCGTCTTGCCGATCTCGAACGTCTTTTCGAGCCACTGACGGTTAGCGTGGAAATAGGTCAGCGTGATGAAGCCGGTCTCGTCGCGCAGGCGGACGCGTGCCGGAAATTTCAGGCGGGCGTGTTCGACCTTGTCGACCGTGCCGGTGACCGTGGCGATCTCGCCGATCTGGACTTCGTCGATCGTGGCGCGGTTGCGACGATCGATCCAGCTGGTGGGCAAATGAAAGAGAAGGTCGAGCCAGGTCTCGCCGCCGATCAGGCGGGCAAGCAAGGGACGCAGTTTCGGGCCGACGCCGGGAAGGCTCGACAGGTCGTTGTAAAAGGGGAAGAGGACCGGGTCGCGCATGCACGCGCATGTTAGCGGGTTTGGGCGATGCGCGCGAGGGCGCGATCCCTGCAGCTGGGGGCCGGGGTTGGGTGGTTTGAGGTGTTGGCCTGAGCTAGGTCAGGTTGATTTCACGCAGCCTGAACCGCTCATTCCGGTGTCCTTCGACGGGCTCAGGATGAGCCGTCGGAGTCCGGGAACGGTTTGCACGCGTGTGCAGGCTTGAAGCTGCAAGGTGGGACACGGTTCGCCGTCCGCCCTGGATCCCGACGTTCTCGTCGGGATGAGCAGAGAGAGAGCTTTCTCAACACGTGTCCCCCGCGAAGGCGGGGGTCCAGCGAGTGCGCGGAGCGCACTCGGGTTGCGTGTCCGCACGGTGTGCGGAGTCTGGATCCCCGCCTGCGCGGGGAACGCGGGCTGAGGCCCGCTTCCGGTGGAGAGGCCGGTTGGTGCGGCCTGAACTGTTTCCTGATGAAGACCGTTCGTCACTCGGGGCAGGACTTCGGGCGCAGCTTGCGTGTGGCATGCACGTGTGCGGCGGACGAAGACCATCTGGAGGGTTGAGACGGCGTTGGACACGAGCTCTGCGAACAGCATCAGCGCCGCGTGCATCCAACGAGGCAGAGGCGGCGGGGTTACCAGTCCGTATGATGCGAGTCGTGCGCGTGTCATGCGGACGAATGTACGGTCGCTGAGACGGGGGTAGGACGGAGACCCGCCGCCTTTTTTTGCAGTTCAGCCGTCCTACAGTTTTTTACGCCAAGCGCTTGAAACTGCGCGCGAAGTTTTTGGCTTTTCCGCCGAATCTGCGCACGCGGCCTTCCAACAAAATGTGGTGCAACTCACGGTTTGCGCTTCGCGCAAAGTCTGGATCCCGGCCTGCGCCGGGAACGCGTGTCCGAGGGACACGCTTCCGTCGCGGGCTCGCCAAGTAAAAAAGCGCGCCCGGCTTTGGGCCAGAGGCGCTTCTTGGTTTGAAGCGTGATGCCTACGGTTTGGCGGCGGCTTCCTGGGCGGCCTTCTCGTCGTTGGCGCGCTTGATGACGTAGGCGAGGATGGCGTCGGTCTGCTCCTCGGTGAGGATCGCCTTGAAGCCGGGCATGCCGCGCTGTGCGCGGTCGCCATCGCGGACGGCGCCGTTCCACTGGCCGCGTCCCGAGAGCAGCGCCGAGTAGCGCAGGTCGGGGGCGATGGAGCCGGCGGTGGGGACTGCGGCGGGGCCGTGGCAGACGGCGCAGTTTGCCCCGAAGAGGAGTTCGCCGGAGGCCACCGTCTCGTTGTTGGCGGTGAGCAGGGGCGGGTCGATCTTCACGGTTACGGACGCGCCGTTGGCTGTGGTCGGCATCTCGGCCGGCAGCGAACCCGTGCCGCCGATACGGAAGACGAGGATGCGCGAGTTGTTGGCGCTGACGGGCACGGTGCGTTTCTGGCCGATGGGCAGGCCGCGCGCACCAACGAGGATGGCAACCTGTTGCTGGCCATCCACGGTGAAGGTGGCGGGGGCTGCGACGACCTTGGCCTGCGTGGGAGCAGACCAGAGTTTCTTGCCGGTACGGGCGTCATAGGCGACGAATTCGCCGGCGTGGTTACCGGAGAAAACGAGGTTGCCCTTGGTCGTCATGACGCCAGTGGCGCCGCGCGTATCGACGTTCGGCACGCGCCAGACTTCCTTGCCGGCGATAGGATCCCAAGCGAGCAGGTAGGCTTCCGATTTCGGCGCGGCGCCCATGGCGGCGACCGGCGTGACGTTCGGGCCAGCGGAGAAGCTGATGCCGGTGTTCCAGCCGGCGAGGTTAAGTTCGAACTTCTCGGGCGAGGCGTAAGTGGCCGACGAAACGGTGACCGGCAGGTAGACGAGGCCGGTTTCGGGGCTGAAGGCCATCGGGTGCCAGTTGTGCATACCGAGCGCAGCGGGAGCGACGATGGCGGGAATGTTGGTGATGTCGAAGCGGGCTTCGGGCACCTCGACCGGACGGCCTGTCTTCATGTCGACATGGGTGGCCCAGGTGAGCGGTGCGAACTTGTTGGCGTTGAGGAGTTTGCCGGTCTTCGCGTCGAGCACGTAGAAGAAGCCGTTCTTCGGCGCCTGCATCACGACGCGGCGCTTGCCTTCCGGGTAGTTGAGGTCGGCGACCATGATGGGCTGGGTGGCAGTGTAGTCCCAGGTTTCGCCGGGCGTGGTCTGGTAGTGCCATTTGTACGTGCCGGTGTTGGGATCGAGTGCAACGATGGACGACAGGTAGAGGTTGTCGCCGCCGCCGGGCGAGCGGATCTTCTGGTTCCACGGATTGCCGTTGCCGGTGCCGACATAGAGCAGGTCGAGTTCGGGATCGTAGGCCATGCCATCCCAGACGGTGCCGCCGCCGCCGATCTTCCAGTAGTTGTCGCCCTTCCAGGTCTTGGCAGCGTCCGCGAGTTCGGGCTGTTCATAGGGCTTGGACGGATCGCCGGGGATCGTCCACCAGCGCCAGAGCTGCTTGCCGGTTTCGGTATCGTAGGCGGTGACGTAACCGCGCACGCGGTATTCGGCACCGCCGTTTCCGATGACGACCTTGCCCTTCACGATGCGGGGCACGCCGGTGATGGTGTAGGGTAGCGTGGTGTCTGTCGTCTGGACCGACCACACGACCTTGCCGGTTTTTCCGTCCAGAGCGATAAGCCGGCCGTCGAGCGCGCCGAGATAGATCTTGCCATTCCACGCTGCGACGCCGCGATTGACGACGTCGCAGCATGCATCAGCGCCCTTGGCGCGATCGACTTTCGGATCGTAGGCCCAGAGCAGCGCGCCGGTGTGGATGTCGTAGGCTTTCAGCATCGACCAGGCGGTGGTGAGGTACATTATGCCATCGACCACGACGGGCGTCGATTCCTGGCCGCGTTCGGTGTCGATGTCGGCGTACCAGGCGAGGCCCAGCTGCGAGACGTTCTTGTCGTTGATCTGGTCGAGCGGGCTGAAGCGCGTTTCGCCGTAGTTGCGGCCGGTGGTGAGCCAGGAGCCCGGTTCGTTGTCGGCGACGAGGCGCTCTGTTGTCACAGCGGCGGAGCCGAGCGGGAAGTTCGGCGCAGCTATGGTCTGATCTGGCGTGGCGGTCGGCGTGTTGCCGCAAGCGGCCAGTCCGAGCAGCAGCGCAGGGCCAGCCATTGCAAGCAGTTTTGGGGCCAGCATTTTCAGGTAGGCGCGCATCCGTTTCTCCCGCAAGCGACCGCGCCGGCGTTCTTGTGCGCCGTGCTGTGTCAATGAGCGGGCAAACTGGACGAAAGGGTCGTGACTCGCAATTCCGGCACGGAAAATTGTCCGGGGTTGCTGAAGAGAGTTGGCCAGCCTCTCAAGTCGCCGGATGGGCTTGAGAGGCTGGCGTTTGACCTAATTTGACGTGCTGGCGGCGGCCTCTTGCGCCGCCTTCTCGTCGTTGGCGCGTTTGATGATGTAGGCGAGGATGGCGTCTGTCGTTTCCTCGTCCAGCGTATTGCCAAAGCCGGGCATGCCGCGCGTGGCGCGCTCGCCAGCCCGGACCGGGCCGTTGAACTGCGCCTTGAACGGCAGGAGCGCGCTGTAGCGCAGGTCCGGCGCTGTGGCGCCCGCGCCGGGAACAACGGTCACGCCATGGCAGACGGCGCAGTTAGCAGCGTAGGCCTGTTCGCCAGCCGCGACGGTTTCATTGTTCGCGGTTTGCAGCGGCGGGCTGATGGTGACTTTCGCGCCGGGGGCTGCAGCGGTCGCTGCGGCGGTCGGCAAGGCTGCGGCGCCGCCCGGACGGAAGACGAGGATGCGCGAGTTGTTGGCGCTGACGCCGACGGTGCGGATCTGGCCCGGGGGCAGGCCGCGCGCGCCGACGAGGATGGCGACCTGCTGCTGTCCATCGACGGTGTAGGTCGAAGCGGCTGCGACGACGCGGGCTTGCGTCGGCGCGGTCCAGAGTTCCTTGCCGGTGCGGCTGTCATAGGCGGCGAACTGGCCGTTATGATTGCCGGAGAAGATGAGGTTGCCGGACGTCGCGAGCAGGCCAGAGGCGCCGTATTCCTTGTTGGGGATGCGCCAGACTTCTTTCGCGTTCACCGGATCCCAGGCGAGGATGTAGCTGGTGACGTTGCCGCGCGGCGGGGCGCCGGGCTTGGTGTAGAGGGAGGCGCCGCCGGCGAAGTCGGTGCCGGTGTTCCAGCCCGTCGGATTGAAGACGAAATTGTCCTGCGCGGCGTAGGGCGCGTTCGAGACGGTGACGGGGATGTACACGTAGCCAGTCTCGGGGCTGTAGGCCATCGGATGCCAGTTGTGCATGCCGAGCGCGGCCGGCCAGATGATCACCGGCTTGCCGCTCTTCGAGTAGCGCGCATCGGGGTTTTCGACCGGGCGGCCTGTCGCCATGTCGATGTGCGTCGCCCAGTTGGTTTCGGGGACGTACTTTTCGGCCGACAGGAGTTTGCCCGTCTTGGCTTCGAGAATGTAGTAGAAGCCGTTCTTGGAAGCCTGCATCACGACGTGCTTCTTGCCGCCCTTCAGGGGCAGGTCGGCGACCATCACGGGGTTGCAGTTGTCGTAGTCCCATTCGTCGCCGGGCGTTTCCTGATAGTGCCAGGCGTACTTGCCGGTGTCAGCGTCGAGCGCGACGATGGAGGAGACGAAGAGGTTGTCGCCGCCGCCGGGGCTGCGGGCTTCCTGCGCCCACGACAGGCCATTGCCGGTGCCGAAATAGACGAGGTTGGTCTCGGGGTCGTAGACGATCGTGTCCCAGATCGTCGCGCCGCCGCCAAGCTTCCAGTACTGGTCGCCCTTCCAGGTGGCGGCAGCTTTCACGAGTTCGGGCTGTTCGTAGGGCTTCGCCGGATCGCCGGGGACGGCAAACCAGTTCCAAAGCTTCTTGCCGGTCTCGGCGTCGAAGGCGGCGATGTTACCGCGGATGTCGTATTCGGCGCCGCCGTTGCCGATGAAGATCTTGCCGTTCGCGATGCGCGGGGCGCCGGTGATGGTGTGGTGCGTGCCGTCGGGCACGGTCTTCACGGACCAGACTTCCTTGCCGGTCTTGCCGTCGAGCGCGATGAGGCGGCCGTCGAGCGAGCCGAAGATGATCTTGCCGTTCCAGGCCGCGACGCCGCGGTTGACCACGTCGCAGCAGGCGTCGCTGCCCTTGGCGCGGTCCACCTTGGGATCGTACTCCCAGAGCTTGGCGCCGGTGTGGACGTCGTAGGCCTTCACCATCGACCAGGCGGTCGTGAGGTACATCACGCCATCGACCACGACAGGCGTCGACTCCTGGCCGCGTTCGGTGTCGATGTCGGAGTACCAGGCGAGGCCGAGTTTAGAGACGTTGGTTTCGTTGAGCTGGTCGAGCGGGCTGAAGCGCTGTTCGTTATAGTCGCCGCCAACGGCGAGCCACGAGCCGGGCTCCTTGGAGGCGTTGAGGAGGCGCTCCTTGGTGACCGAAGCAGCGCCGGTCGGATTGGTCGCGGTGAGCGCCGTTTCAGTGGAGGGCACGGGGTTGTTGCTGCAGGCGGCGATGCCGAGCATGAGGGCAGGCGCGGCGATAGCCAGCGACATCAGGACGGCGCGCATTGGGGTATCTCCTCCGGCGGCCTTTTCGACCGCTTTTTTATGTTGTCGGCAAACTAGAAGGGTGCGGGCGCGGTAGCAATACGCGGGAGTTTCCAAGTTGCCGCAGGGCGAGGCGTGACCGCGAGTTGAGGCCGGCCTTTCCCGCTCCTAGTCCAGCACGATGGCGCGTTGGTGCAGGGCGTCGAGGGCGGCCTCGGGGCTGTTGGTGTCGGCTATGAGCTGGAGGAAGGATTCCGGCAGGAAACCCCCTTCGATCATATGGTCGATCAGCTTGAAGTAGGGCTGCCAGTAATTGTTCTCGGAGAGAAAGGCCATCGGTTTGCGATGCAGGGAGAGCTTGGCCCAGCTCAGCGTTTCGACCGCTTCTTCGAGCGTGCCGATGCCGCCGGGCAGCACAATAAGGCCGTCGGCTTCGTCGAGCAGAGCCTGTTTCCGCTGGTGCATGTTGTCGGTGTAGCGGTTCTCGATGCCGTCGAGCACGCCTTCGAGGTCGCGCAGGAAATGCGGCATCACGCCGAGCACCTTGCCGCCTGCATTTCGCGCCGAGGTCGCGACCGCGCCCATCAGGCCGACATCGCCGCCGCCGTAGACGGTTCGCCAGCCACGCTGGGCGATGGCCACGCCGAGGCGTTGGGCGAGCTTGATGTAGCCGGGGTCGGACCCAGGAGCGGAGCCGCAATAGACTGTGACGGATTTGATTCCGGGCATTTTTATCCTCTTTCTCTCCGCCATAGATGCGATGGTTTGGGGCCGGCGCAAAGCCGTTCGCGAGGCGGCGCTGTTAGCGAGGCGCAAGCACCTGTGTTTTAGGGGGAACTCTGGCGTTTCCCGGCCTGCCGACCTACATAGCCGGGCATGGCCATGCATCCACACGCTCACGCGAAATCCCCCTCTGACGTCGACGGTCTGGAAACGGGGGATGCGGGGCTGGGCATATCTCTCGCGCGGATCGGCCAGATCATGGCGCGGCCCGAGCTGAAGCGGTGGCGGCTGGTGATGCTGGCGGCGCTGGTGCTGACGCTGGCGAGCAAGGTGTTCGCGGTCTACGCGCCGGTATTCTTCGGCGACGCCATCAACCGCATGACGGGCCCGGACGCCACCATGACGGCTGTGCTGTTGTTGATCGGGTGGTGGACGGGTGCGCGGATCCTGTCTGCGAACCTGCCCTATCTGCGTGATGCGCTGTTTGCGCCGGTGAGCCAGGAAGCGCAGCGGCTGATCGCAGTGGAGGCGTATGGACACGCGCAAGGGTTGTCGCTGGCGTTTCACCAGACGCGGCGCACGGGTGCGCTGAACCGGATCATCGACCGGGGCGTGGCGGCGCTGGATTACCTGATCCGCTTTCTGGCGTTCAATATCGGGCCGACGCTTATCGAGCTGGCGCTGGCGGCGTTTGTTCTGACGACGCGGTACAGCTGGATTGCGGCGGTAATCGCGGTTGTGACCGTGGCGCTGTATGCTGTGTTCACGGCGGTGCTGACCAACTGGCGGACGGAACAGCGACGCAAGCTGAATGCGGCCGACACAGAGTTGCGGGCGCTGGCGGTGGACAGCCTCACCAACTTCGAGACGGTGAAGGCGTTCGCGGCGGAGGCGCGCGAGACACAGCGCTATGACGGAGCGATGCGGACCTACAACAAGAGCATGGTGGGGGTGTCGCGCTCGCTGGCGCTGCTGAACGCGGGGCAGGACATCATCATGGCGCTGGGCCTCACTGGCGTTGCGCTCATCACCGCGACCGCGACATTCAATGGAACAGTGCAGGCGGGGGACATGGCGGCGGTGGTGCTGATCATGAGCAATCTCTATCGGCCGCTGTCGATCCTTGGCTTTGCGTTCCGCGAGATCAAGCAGGGCGCGATCGACCTGGAGAAGCTGTATGGGCTGATGGTGATGAAGGCCGAGGTGTCTGATGCGCCGGATGCCAAGCCGCTGCAGGTGAAGGGCGGCGAGGTGCGGTTTGAAGATGTCAGTTTCATGCACGATTCGCGCTCCGCAGGCATCAATCGCGTGAGCTTCACCGTGCCGGCGGGAACGAAACTGGCCGTGGTGGGGCCGTCTGGCTCTGGCAAGTCGACCCTGCTGAAACTGCTGTTCCGCTTCTACGATACCAAGGGCGGCCATGTGTTTGTGGACGGGCAGGACGTGCGGGGGCTGCAACAGGAAAGCCTGCGCGAGGCGATTGGCCTGGTGCCGCAGGACGTTGTGCTGTTCAACGCGTCGATGAAAGAGAACCTGCTCTATGGCCGGCCCGACGCGAGCGACGCCGACCTGCGCGATGCGGCGCAGCGCGCGCAGCTGCTGGAGTTCATCGACAAGCTGCCCAAGGGCTGGGAGACGCGTGTTGGCGAGCGCGGTGTGAAGCTTTCCGGCGGCGAACGGCAACGCGTGGGCATTGCGCGGGCGATCCTGAAGAACCCTGCGATCCTCGTACTCGACGAGGCGACAAGCGCGCTGGATTCAGCGACCGAGCAGGAGGTTCAGGGCGCGCTGGATGAGGCCGCCAAGGGGCGTACGACGCTGATGGTGGCGCACCGCCTCTCCACTGTGGCGGGCGCTGACGAGATCATCGTGCTGGACGAGGGCGAGATCGTGGAGCGGGGCACCCACCGCGAACTGCTGGATCGCGGCGGACTTTATGCCGACCTTTGGAGCCGGCAGTCGCGCGCACACGAAGATGCGGATGCTGCGGTGAAGGCGGAACGGGTGGCTTGATTGGTCGCTATTGGTCGACCTCGACCGTTATCTTCATCGGTTTCACGGCAAGGTAGTCGGCCTTGGTCAGGGGGCTCTTCTTCGCGGGGTTGTAGTGGGCACACATGTCTTCCGACTGTGATTGCAGTGCATCGGGACGATGCGCGACGAACTCGGCCTTGTCGAGATTGCCGTCATGATTCGTGTCGCCGCGTCGAAACGGGCGGCGCGCTGTTCCTGCGTGGGTTGGGCAAAGGCGGGCGCGGCGACGGTCGCGAGGGTGGATGCAATCACGGCGAGGGTCGTGAGTTTCATGGGCGTTGGTCCTGTTCTGCTGACCGAGGGGGACGCAGCGATAAAGGTTGTTTTTAGGCTGCCATCGCCTCGAGGGATGGAGGCTTCGTAAAGCTTGCCTATTGCTTCGCGACCGGCACGAAGGCGGAGGGACCCACACCGGATTCCTGATAGACGGCTTCTTCCTTGCCGTAGCCGTAGTGGGGGACGTTGCCGGGAACGAGGAAGTAGCTGCCTTCAGGGTAGAGCTTGCATGCTTCTGGATCGAAGGTTTCGCCGAAGCCGTAGCAGAGGTTGCCGTCGACCACTGTTATGACGCGTGGATCGGGATGGGTGTGCGGCATGATTTTTCCGCCCTTCGTCATGTGGACGCGGATTGTATAGGGCGCTGCGGCGGACGTGCTGCCATCCAGCGTGGCGGAGAAGGCGCCCGGGTTCGCAGCGCCCATGGGCGTAAACGTAACGCTACCCGTCCATGCAGGGGTTGCCTCTGGCGCGTGTGCGCAAGCGGCAGCCGACGCAGCGAGAGCGATGATGACCAGGCGCATGGAATCCCCTTGTTTGGCGACAGCTTAACGCGGGTCGCGTGCAATGTCAGTTCGGCTGGACGGACGGAGGAGGCTGTCTCATGGATTCGCGGTCGTTGGTCGAAAGTTCGGCCTTGTAACGCGATGCAGCGGGCCGCACATCTTGTCGCTGAAAGCTATGAAGGATTCCGCGCATGAGCGACCCCTACACCCCGCCGAAGGTCTGGACCTGGAACAAGGAGAGCGGCGGCCGATTTGCTGCGATCAACCGGCCGATCGCTGGGGCGACGCATGACAAGGAGCTGCAGATCGGGAAGCATCCGATCCAGCTCTATTCACTGGGCACGCCGAATGGCGTGAAAGTGACGATCATGCTCGAGGAGTTGTTGGCGCTGGGCCATGCCGGCGCCGAGTACGATGCGTGGCTGATCAATATCGGCAAGGGCGAGCAGTTCTCGAGCGGGTATGTGGCGATCAACCCGAACTCGAAGATTCCGGTGATGGTTGATCACAGCGAGCCGAAGCCGGTGCGCGTGTTCGAGTCCGGTTCGATCCTCGTCTACCTCGCGGAGAAGTTCGGCGCGTTCCTGCCGACCGAGCGGGCGGCGCGGACGGAAGCGTTGAACTGGCTTTTCTGGCAGATGGGGTCGGCGCCATTTCTCGGCGGCGGCTTCGGTCACTTCTATGCCTACGCTCCCGAGAAGTGGGAGTATCCGATCGACCGTTATGCGATGGAGGTAAAGCGGCAGCTGGACGTGCTGGATCGCCGGCTGGCGGACTCCGAGTATCTTGGCGGCAGCGAGTACACCATCGCCGATATGTCGGTGTGGCCGTGGTACGGTGCGATGGTGAAGGGCGTGCTTTACGAGGCCGGCGAGTTCCTGTCGGTGCATGAGTACAAGAACGTCATCCGGTGGACAGACCAGATCGCTGGGCGCGCAGCCGTTAAGCGGGGACGGATGGTCAACCGCACGTTCGGTACGCCGGAGAGCCAGCTACACGAAAGGCATGATGCCAGCGATTTCGACACAAAAACGCAGGACAAGATCGCCAAGCCGGCCTGAGGCGCGGAAGTCATGCGCGCCTTCATATTCGCGGTCGGTTTCTGGTGGGTGTCGACCCTTTACGTGCTCATGGCGGCGCTGCTGGCGCTCGTGCCGGGTCGCAAGGGCGTGCGATGGGCGGTGAAGCGTTACACCAAGCGCATGGTGCAGCTGATGAAGCTGATCGGCATCAAGCCGGAAGTGCGTGGACGCGAACGGTTGCCGCCGGCGCCGTTCATCCTCGCGCCCAAGCATTCGAGCTATGGCGACGGCTTCCTGATGTATGTGCAGTTTGACGACGTGGCGTTCGTGACGGGCGATCACCTTGAACGCTTCCCACTTGTCCCGAAAGTGCTGGAGAAGCTCGGCGCGATCGTGATCGACAATTGCGGCGGGCCGGAAGCGCGCAAGGATCTGGCAGCGAGCTTTGCAAGTGCGGCCGAGGACAAGCGTATCGTGCTGATCTATCCCGAGGGGCATCTCACCAAGGTGGGCGAGCACAAGCGCATTCGTGCAGGCGTGTGGCACATGCAGGAAGCGTCGCAGTGGCCGGTGGTTCCGGTGACGACGAACCTTGGCTTGCGCTGGCAGGAACAGGACTATGCGAAATATCCAGGGCCGGCGGTGATCGAGTTTCTCGATCCGATCCCGCCGGGTTTGGGAAAGGACGAGATGGTCAAGGCGTTGAGTGAGGCGATCCGCACCAACACGGATCGGCTGATCGAGGAAGGCCGCGCGTGGGACAGGGCGAATGGGGTGGAGCGGCCGATGCCAGCGACATCGCCTGTTGTGAATGATGAGCCTGCCGCCTAGCTTGCATAGGCAATGGGGAGTTCACATGGTCCGCAATTCTCAGCGTGATATCGAGAAGTCCTACACGCGCGCGCAGTTTCTCGCCAAGCTGCGGCGGTTCGCCGATAGCGTGGAGGCGGGCGAGCCGTTCGTGATCCAGATTGCGGGTGAACGCATCCACGTACCGGCGCGGGCCGTATTCAATATCGAGCATGAGCGCGGCAGCGACGGCGAAGAGATCGAGTTCCAGATGAAGTGGAAGGCAGAGTCATGACCACAGCGCACGATTTCAGCTTCAACACGATCGATGGCAAGCCGCTGTCGTTGAGTCAGTTCAAAGGGCATCCGGTGCTGGTGGTGAACGTCGCCTCGAAGTGCGGGCTGACGCCGCAGTATGAAGGGCTGGTGCAGCTCTATCACGACAAGCGCGAGAAGGGGCTCGTGGTGCTCGGCGTGCCGTCGAACCAGTTCATGGGGCAGGAGCCCGGGACGAATGAGGAAATCGCGACGTTCTGTTCGACGAAGTTCGGTGTTGATTTTCCGCTGACGGAAAAGACCGATGTGAAGGGCGACACCGCGCACCCGTTCTACAAGTGGATGAAGCAGGAGCTTGGCGAGCCGGCGGACCCGATGTGGAATTTCCACAAGCTTCTGTTCGGCAAGGACGGCAAGGCGGTGGCGGCGTTCGGTCCGCGCACGGAGCCGCTTGCGCCCGAGATCGTCCAAGCCATCGACAAGGTGCTGTAGCATGACCACGGCATTTGATTTCGAATTCAAGGGCATCAACGGTGAGCCGCTGCCGCTGAAGAGTTTCGAAGGCCAGGCGTTGCTGGTCGTGAACGTCGCTTCGAAGTGCGGGTTTACCTCGCAGTATACGGGACTGCAGAAGGTCTATCAGGACTATCACGGGCGCGGGCTCACCGTGCTGGGCGTGCCGTGCAACCAGTTCCTGTGGCAGGAGCCGGCGAAGGAAACGGAGATCGCGGCGTTCTGTGCGGTCACATATTCCGTGAGTTTTCCATTGACGGAGAAGACGCACGTGAAAGGCGGGCACGCGCACCCTTATTTCAAATGGATGCGGGAAAAGCTTGGCCACGCGGCGCACCCGGCGTGGAATTTCCACAAATTGCTGACCAACAAATCCGGTGCGCCGGTGGCCGCGTTCAAGTCGAAGGTCGAGCCGACAAGCGCGGAGTTACGTAGCGCCATCGAGAAGGCTATTGCCTGATCACGAAACTTTTTTCAGCTCGTTGAGTTAACGCACCGATCGAAAATGCTTCGCCGCATGAGTTGAATTCCGCGTGTACAGCGTCGGGACCGAAACGGATTTTTCTTTCGGAGGCGCACTGACAGCGACCGATGAAACATCAACAGATTGCGGCATCAAAAGAGCGTCGCGATCTGTGACTCTTCTGCGACAGCCGAATCCGTCTGCCCACCGATGATTTTTACCCGCGGGCGTTCCGCTCGTTCCTAATCGACAGGGTACACTATGAAAAATTATGTCGTGACCGCCTCACTCCTGGCGGGCTTCTCCATGATCTCGGGAACTGCCTTCGCTCAAGTCGGCACCGTCGGCGCCGGACTTACGCACACGGACACCGACTTTGGTGACTCGGATGCGATGAGCCTCAACGGCGGCGTCGCCATCCCGACGGGCGGTAACCTGACCGTTCTGCTCGACGGTTCTTACAACACGAACGACGACACCGATGTCGATATTCTTTCGGGCACCGCTCACCTGGTCTCGCGCGACGCCAACGGCGCGTGGGGCGGCTTTGCTGGTCTTGGCAATGTTGACGGCGGTGGCGGCGACGTCAGCCTCTGGACTGTCGGCGGCGAATACGCTGCGTTCTTCGACAGCTCGACTTTCGTCGCGACCGTCGCTTACGCGAACGCTGACGATGTGAACGTCGACATCATGGGCGTCTCGGGCGAGTATCGCATGTTCCTGAACGACGACCTGCGTGTCGATTTCGGCGGCGGCTATGCCAACATCGATGGCGGCGGCCCAGATGCCGACGCGTTCCAGGTCGGCGCTGGCGTTGAATACCGCTTCACCGGTACGCCGTTCAGCATCGGCGCGAACGCATCCTACATCGACACCGACACCGACGGCGACGCCACTGTGATCGGCGCGACTCTGCGTTTCGACTTCGGCAATGGTTCGCTGAAAGCTCGCGATCGCGCGGGCAACACGTTCGGCTCGTTCGGAGGCCTGCAGACTTTCCTGCAGTAGTCGTTTCACGCGACAGCGGACTGACTCAATGAAGCCATCCGCGCGTCGGGCTGCGACCAGTTGGCGGGACGGTTCTTCGGGACCGTCCCGTTTTTTTCGCGGTTTGGATTCGCTTCTGAGATTAAACGTCAGGATTTTCGCGTGGCGCGTCCTTGACGTGCATCCAGCGCAACAATGGCTTGAGGGGGATGACCCAAGCCATGCCGACTATGGGGAAATAGAGAAGTTTCCAGGCCCAGTGTTCGCTGGCAATCCGGTCGCCCACGACGGCGGCAACAGCGATATAGCCCAACAACCAGGCCAGCAGGATCAGGGATCCGATTACTTTGCGCACGCGACAAGCTCCTGCGGCTTTCCATCCGCTGGTCATCCGTTCTCACAGGTAGGATAAGCGCGCAATGAGTGAGGCTGTCGCCGCAGATTTTCCCGTCAATTCCATAGCTCCCGCCAAGGGTGTGGGGCTGGTTCGGGCGTGGCTGCTTGTAATTGCGGTCATGGTTTACCTGATGATCCTTGTCGGGGGCGCGACAAGGCTGACCGACAGTGGGCTGTCGATCACGGAATGGCAGCCACTGCTCGGCGCCATTCCGCCGATGTCCGACGCCGACTGGCAGGACGCCTTCCACAAATACCAGGCCACGACGGCGCAGGCGCGGGTCCTGAACGCCAATATGGACCTTGCCGGCTTCAAGGGCATCTACTGGTGGGAGTGGAGCCACCGTCAGCTTGGCCGCACGATCGGCGTGGTGTTTGCCATCCCTTTCCTGTTCTTCCTGCTGACGGGACGGACGACGAAGAAGCTGCTGCCGCATCTGCTCGCCCTGTTTGCGCTAGGCGGACTGCAGGGCGCGATCGGGTGGTGGATGGTGGCGTCGGGCGTGAATTCCGAGCTGACTTCGGTTGCCCCTTACCGCCTGATGACTCACTTCTGCCTGGCGCTGCTGATCATCGCCTACAGCTTCTGGCTGTGGCTCGAACTCGGCGGGACGCGGCGTGAGGCGCCGGTTCAGGCCAAGCCATGGACGAATGCGATCATATGGTTCGTCGGTATTCAAATGGCGCTCGGCGCACTGGTCGCCGGGCTAGATGCCGGGCGTGGATATACCGACTGGCCGCTGATGTCGGGCGAGGTGATCCCCAGCACGATGTGGACGCTGGATCCGTTCTGGCGAAACCTGTTCGAGAACGAAGCGACGACGCAATTCCTGCATCGGCTGACGGCTTATGGATTGCTTGGTGTAGCAGGCTGGTGCGCGTGGACGTATCGGGCGACGCACTGGTCGCTGTTCCCCCTGTTGGCCGGTCTGGTTGCGGTGCAAGCTATCCTGGGCATCGCAACGCTGATGCATGCAGCGCCGCTCGACATGTCGCTCACGCACCAGGCGCTGGGCGTGATCGTCTTGCTCGCGGCGACGCGGCTAGTGTGGACTGTGCGGGGCGCCGGATGAGTCTGCCGCACAACGCCTCCATGCCGGCGAGCGTTGTAGTCCCCCGCATCCCGACGACTGAACTGGCCTACCGCGTCGAAGCCTGCGTCTGATAGCGGATCGTTGCGTCGCTATTGGCCGGCACGGTCAGGCGAAAAATCGGCTGGCCATTTTTTTGCGCCACCGGATGGTCGGCTTTCACGATCTCCTGACCGCTGAACACATAGACACGCATCTCGACTTGCACGGCGTATGGCTGGGAATTGCTGATTTCGATGCGGCTGACCTGGCTGATGCTTGCGCCCTTGCGGTCGCCTTTGCCGGGCAGGAACGGAAGCGGCTTCCCCGGTGTGATATCTCTGGTTTCGATGACCTGCCGGGCTTGGACGGCAGCGCCGCCAGGAAAACGGAACTCAGTTTCTTCGTTGAGAGCGAGGTCGCGCAAGTTAGTCTGGCCAGCCAGAACACGTTGGGCGGATGCGCCTGAGCCAGCGGATTCGAAGACTGCTACACGGCCAGACGGGAGCGGCAGGCCGAGATTGTTCTTCTTGTCATTCATGGTGCGCAGGACGATCGCCAACGGCACATAGCCTTGCGCGGAGTTCGCTGAGTAGAACGCCTCGTGGATCTTCGTGATCGGCACGTCGTCCTGGTCCAGCATGCGGACCTGCTTCGACTGGCGGCTCGCGACTGTCGTGCGATCAGGCACGCGATAGAGCTTCAGATCGCCGAGGTCTTCCTGTTCGGCAGTTTTGGCGCTGGCCATCACGGCTTCGGGGGCGGGAGGGGGAGGGGGAGGAGGAGGCGGGGCTGGCATGGCCATGGCGGCGCGGCCGTCATAGCTGTAGGGGTCGAAGCCGAGGGGGAAGGCGCGTTCGATGTAGACAGGCTCGGGCGTGTCGCTGGTGGAGCCCTGCGGCCAGCAGCGGGCGAGGATGGGCTGGCCGAGGCTGATGGGCTCGATATAGCCCGTCGAGCGGTTGAGCTTGCCGGCGACGACCTGGACGCGGGCATTGGCGAAGCTTGTGCCGTTGCCGTTCGCCAACGTGAGCCAGGCGCCCAGATCGAGCTTCTTGCCTGTCGCCGCCATGTCGGCAGTGTAATCCGCCGCCCAGTCAAATCCGCGCGAGAGATAGGATAGCTGCACCACCGCCTCGATCGGCTTGTCGGTGCGCGTGAGCACGGACAGCGTCGGCTTTGCGGAAAGACCTGTCGTGTCGGCATCGAAGCTGAACGTCTCCGGCATGCCGGAGCAGCGCAACGCCTCGACGCCGTCGGGCGTTTCGAACACGACGCCGCCCCCGGCACCCGACCTGACCTTGCCGTCAATCCGCGTCGTCTTGCCGGTCGCGGGATCGGTGCGGGCGAGCATCACGCGGCCATCGCGGTCGGCGGCAGCGTCGACCAGCGCCGAGGGGCTGAGCAGGGCGGCGTCGCGGTTCTTCTCGATCACGCCGGACGGCAGGCCCGTCACGATCGCCGAGGCGGGTTCGATGCCATCCGCCACGCCTTCAAAACGCAGGCGGTGCTCGCCAGCGGGGATGGTGACCCGACGGGTTTCGGTGATGAGCGCAAAGCCGTTGAGGTTGTTGAGATTGAAGCCGCCCGCGCGGCGATACGGGTCGCGATAGACCGTGACCGAGAGGTCTGCCGGCGGGCTCGCCGCCACGTCCTGCGCGAGAGCGGCGGGGACCGTGACGAGGGTGGCCAGGGCGGCGCTGAAGAGGCCAAGCAGGTGTACGGTACGCATCAGTTGGACTGCACTGTCTGGTAGCGGATGTTCAGCGTATCGTTGGCCGGGAGGGTGACCTTGAAGATCGGTTGGCCATTCTTCTTGCCGGGCGTCACGTCCGACCTCGCGATTTCCTGGCCATCATCGAGATCGATGCGAACCTCGGCCTGCACAGGATAGGGGCGGGCGTTGCTGAGTTCGATCCGGTTCACCGCGCTGACGGTGCGACCGGACACGCGCACGCCGGGGATCGGGCGGAGGGCGGGGCGGGTACGCGTGATGTCGATGCTTTCATTGACCTGGCGCGCCTGGATGTCTGGGCCGCCGGTGAGGCGGAGTTCGGTTTCCTCGTCGATGGCAAGATCGCGCAGCGTGGTCTGGCCGGCGAGGAGGCGCTGGGCCGCTGCGCCGCTTCCGGCCCGCTCGAACACCATGACGCGGCCAGAGGGCAGGGGGATGCCAAGCTCGTTCTTCTTGTCGTTCTTCGTGCGGAGGATGAGGTCGAGCGGCTCGAAATCGCTATCGCTGTCAGCGTACAGGCGGGCTTCGTAGATCTTCGCCACAGGCACAGCCTCGGCGTCGATCATGCGAACCTGTTTCGACTGGCGGCTTGAGATCGTGGTGCGATCGGGAACCCGGTAGAGCTTCAGGTCTCCGAGGTCTTCTTGTTCCGTCTTGTTGGCGGTGATGATGATGTCCCGGGCCTCGTTTGCCGCCCCAGCCTTCATCGCGGCCGCAGGCGCGGGCATCGCCGCTGCGTAGCGACGGAAGCGTTCAGGATTAAAGCCGAGCGGGAAGGCGCGTTCGATGTAGGTCTGATCGGGGGTGTCGCTGGTGGAGCCTTGGGGCCAGCACTGGGCGAGCAGGGGCTGGCCAAGACTGATTGGCTCGATTTCGCCGCTTTCACGGTTCAGGCGACCGGCGACGATCTGGACGCGTGCGTTGGGAAACGACATGCCATTACCGTTGGCAAGCGTGATCCACGCGCCGAGATCCATCTTGCCGGGGCTAGCAGCCATGCTTGCCGTGTAGTCGGCGGCCCAGTCGAAGCCGCGCGCGAGATAGGAGATCTGCACCACTGCCTCGATCGTCTTGTCGGTGCGCGTCAGGACGGAAAGCGTCGGCTGGGCGGAGAGGCCTGTGCCGGTTGAGGCGAAGCTGAAGGTTTCCGGCATGCCGGAGCAGCGCAGGGCCTCGACGCCATCAGGCGTTTCGAAGACGACACCGTTTGCGGCCTGCGAGCGGATCCTGCCTTCAACGCGTGTGACCTTGCCCGTTGCCTCATCTGTTCGCGCAAGGATGACGCGGCCCTGTTGGGCTTCTGCTGCGTCGATCAGAGCGGAGGGGCTGAGCAATGCTGCGTCGCGGTTTTTCTCAATGACGCCGGAAGGCAGGCCGGTGACGATGGCGGAGGCGGGTTCGATACCGTCGGCCACGCCCTCGAAGCGTAGGCGGTGCTGGCCCGGAGCGATCTTCACGCGGCGGGTTTCAGTGATGAAGGCGAAACCGTTCAGGTTGTTGAGATCGAAGCCGCCCTCGTTGCGATCTGGATCGCGATAGACCGTCACGGACACGTCCACAGGGGGCGAGGCCAGCACGTCCTGCGCCAGCGCGACCGGAGTTGCGCCGAGGCCTGAGACCGCCAGGAGTCCGGCAAGGATGAGCCAGCTGAACGCCGGGCGCATGCGCTTGCCCTCAGTAGGCGCTGTCGAAGACGGCGGTGACGTCGATTGAGCCGCTGGCGGGGACGGTGACGGACCATTCGGCCATGTCGGCGTTGGGACGGGTGCTCTTCAGGCTTTCGCTGGAGATCTTGGTGTCGCCCCAGAGACCGTCCTGTTGCAGCACGACATTGACGGCTTTCGGGCTGGCGTTTGAGAGGGTGTAGCGCATGGAGGTTTTCCAGCGGCGCGGACCGGCTTTCTCACGCTTTTCGACGACGGGCTTCACCTTCACGTCGAAGGCGTCGCCGGTGGACACCGACAGGGTCGAGCCCATCGGCGTGTGATCAATCTTGCTCTCGCCGATAAATTGCGGATCGCCTTTGCGGTCGCGCATGTAGAAGCGGAGCACGCCAGCGGGTAGCTGGTCGCCGAGGCCTTTCTCCGAGCCTGTCGAGAAGCGGTAGACGGTCTTCGCGCTCTGCGCTTCTTCCTGTGTGCCGAGCCAGTAGTTGCGGAATTCATAGCCGTGCGCGGCGGGCACTCCGTGCACGTCGAGGAAGCTGACTTGCTTGGTCTGCTGGTTGGCGATCGTGGTGCGTTCGGCCAGCGGATAGAGATAGAAATCGCCGAGCCGTTCGCGGTCGCCGGTTTCCGTTCCCGCCTGTGCGAGTTGCGGGCGGTTCTGGCGGCCGTATTGCGGGCCGTTGTACTGGCCGGCGCGGTTCGGCGTTCCGGCGACGAGCGTGGTGGCGGCATTGTCGTAGGTCGTGCCGCTCGAGTTGGTGAGCGTCACCCAGCCCTGCACGTCGATCTTGCCGGCGGCGTCATCGAACAGCGCGACATAGTCGGCGCGCCAGCCAAGGCCGGAGGTGAGGTAGCTGAGGGTTGCGGGGCGCGTGCCGCGCTTGTCGCCCATCACGGTGACGGACAGCGTCGGCTTGGAGCGGAGGTTTTCGGGCACTTTCTCGAAGATGACGCGAACGGGCAGGCCGTCATCGCGCAACACTTCGATCCGGTCGCC
This sequence comes from Hyphomonadaceae bacterium, assembly GCA_040398425.1. Lineage (GTDB taxonomy): Bacteria > Pseudomonadota > Alphaproteobacteria > Caulobacterales > Hyphomonadaceae > UBA7672. Next base: position 38,521 of record JBBATZ010000001.1, on the reverse strand, counting down.
GATCTTCAGGACTACGCCATTGTTGGTGGCGAGCACTTCGGCCTGCTCGCGTGTTTCCTGGCCGTTGGCGGGATTGACGCGAACGATGGTGACGACGCTGCCGACCGCTTTTTCCATGAGCTTAGCGGGCGTCAGCAGGTCGAAGTCGAAATTCTGTTCGACGATCGAGACGCCGTTAGCGGAGAGCGAGACAGTCTCCGGGCGGATCTGACCCGAGACGCCTGCAAATTCGATGCGCTGCCTGCCGCCGGTGAGATCAATCGGACGTTTGTCCTGCACCAGAGCCAGATCGTCCGCATAGATCGTAACGGCGAGCGCCTTGTCCTGAGCGAATGCTGCTGGCGCGAAGGCGGGCAAGCCCAGCAAAGCGCATGCTGCAACTGCGGTAACGGCCAACTTCATGATGATCCCTCCGACGTGATGGAAGGAGATTACACAGGTAGTCTAGCCGGAGGGAAGGAGAATTCGAGGCGTTCCTGTGTTCAACGGCACAGAAACGCCCCGGTGGCGCTTCAGCAACGGTGTCACACAGCCTTCAAACGCGCGTGGCGCTTCTTGCCGACGGACAGACGGGCTGTGCCATCTGCATCGAGGACCGCTTCGGTCATCAGCAGCTTCTCGTCTGTCACCGACTCGCCATTCAGCTTCACGGCGTTGCCTGCGATCTGGCGTCTGGCGTCGCCCTTGGAGTCGACCAGCGCGGCAGCGACCAGGGCATCCGTGATCGCATAGCCCGCGGTAAGTTTCGCGCGTTCGACCTCGAAGGTCGGCATGCCTTCAGATGAACCGCCGCCTTTGAAGACAGCTTCGGCGGCGGCGGCGGCCTTCTTCGCTTCTTCCTTGCCATGCAGCATGGCGGTCGCGACATCGGCGAGGCGTTTCTTCGCGTCGTTGATGGCGGCGCCTTCGGCCTTGGCGTGCTCGCTGATCTCGGACTCGGGCAGGTCGGTGAAGAGACCCATGAAACGCGCAACGTCCGCATCCTCGGTGTTGCGCCAGAACTGCCAGTAGTCGAAGGGGGAGCGCATCTCCGGGTTGAGCCAGACGGCGCCGTCGGCGGTCTTGCCCATCTTGCCGCCAGATGCGGTGGTGATCAGCGGCGTGGTGACGCCGAACACGTGCTTGTCGACGATGCGGCGTGTGAGGTCGATGCCATTGACGATGTTGCCCCACTGGTCGGAGCCGCCCATCTGGATGCGGCAGTCGTAGGTGCGGGCGAGCTCCATGAAGTCGTAGGCCTGAAGCAGCATGTAGTTGAATTCGAGGAAGGTGTACGGCTCGTTGTTGCGGAGGCGGCGGTCCACCGTTTCCTGTGCGATCATCTTGTTGATCGTGAAGTGCTTGCCGTAGTCGCGCAGGAACTCGATGTAATTGATGCGGTCGAGCCATTCGGCGTTGTCGATCATGATCGCATCGGTTGTCTTCGGATCGAAAGCGTTGCCGGGCGCGAATTTCAGGAAGGGTTCGAAGTTCGTCTTTATCATCGCCATGTTGGCCGCGATCTCTTCCACCGTGAGGATGGGGCGCGACTTCTCCTTGTCAGTCGGGTCGCCGACTTTGGTGGTGCCGCCGCCCATCAGGACGATGGGTTTGCCGCCGGCCTGCTGCAGGCGGCGGAGGTTCATGATCTGCACCAGCGAGCCAACGTGCAGCGACTTCGCGGTGGCGTCGAAGCCGATATAGCCGGTGGGCACACCTGATGCCGCGTAGGCGTCGAGACCCTTCTCGTCGGTCAACTGATAGACGTGGCCGCGACCGATCATTTCCCGGAGGAAGGTGGACGTCTGAGCGGAAGGATCGAGGGTCACGAGAGGCTCCTGGTAGGTCGTGTCGACCGGAGGCCATCTCACATAGCCGCCGGATTGGGCGGCATGCTGGGTCGCACCGCCGCTAGATGAGCGAGCGGCAGTAATACGCGGAGAGGGTGGCGCGGTGCGACATGTGGGGTAGATAGTCAGGACCGCCAACAAGCGTCAAGCCTTCGCAATTCATGGCGACTTGGGTGGTAGGCCCTTCCTAGAGAAAGCCGAAGACAGGCTTCGACCTTCTGCTCCGGTCGCAATCAGGTTTGCGATAACCTCGGCTCGGCCGCCAGCTTGGTCTGCAATCACAAATGCGGAACTGCCAATCGCTGGGGCCCGCCATCCCCCACAGTCTCCATAAGTGTCATTCCTGACGGTGACGCGTTTTGGAAGATTGCCCTTTGATATGCTCGTTACTTCGAATTGAACGACTTCCGTCCAGATTGGATCTTTCATCCAATTTGGATCGCTCTTTCCGGCATCCGTACGCACAGGATCTGTCTTCGACAGCACTCTACCAATGAGGACAAATTTGCCGGTCGCCGATTGCGCGACATTGTCCGACCATTCCCGGCGTATCGCCGCTTCGACCCACGGCCATTTCCAGCTTCGATCATAGGTACAAGCGCTAGCCGGAGCGGCCGTCGCGACCGCGAGCAGCATCAAAGCGATGATCCCGACTGTGGCCTTTGCGTTCACGGGCCCTCGCTGAGCCGACTTCTCGTCCGGAAAACGCGTTCTTTATTTAGGCCGCTGTTATGAGAGCTCATGTTCTCTTCTGCGCCAGCGCCGCGCAAGAGGAAAAGCCGATCGGGCCGTGTTCGTCGTGCAGCCTGCAGTGGCCGAGGGCGACGCCCTCGGCGCCCTGATGGTCGGCGACTTCGTAGCCGATCCATTCGCTGATGGGCTCGCGGTGAAGGTAGAGCGTCACGTCGGAATTGATGAAGTCGAGCCCGGACTCCGAGCCGTTCGCCGTCGGGCTGGTGTAGTCGACGCCGGTGGCGACGCGGCTGAACGGCGTATAGGGCTCGCCGCCCACGAGCGGGCGAACTTCGCGCAGCCAGGTGCGGCGAGGTCCAGGGGCGCGGAGGCCGTGTGTAGGGGTGACGCCGTGCGGGAGGATGGGGCGCATCTCCCATTTGTCGGTGAACGGCTTTTCGGGTGGCGGGACCTGGGCTGGCGGCGGCGCGTCCCACTTTGGCGGCGACCAGAGCGTTGCTTCCGGCTGCTGACCGCGGCGGAGCAGCTGGCACGAGGCGCGGGCCGATGAGATGCCGCCGGAGAACAGCTCGGCCTCGACGACCTTGATGCGCCCGCCCTGCCGCACGAGCCGGGTGGTGACCGTGATGGGGTCGAGATCGGGCAGGCGGTAGAGATCGGCGGTAAGCCTTGTCGGCTGCAGGTTGGATTCGCCAAACTGCTGTTCGATCACGTGCGCGAACAGGCCGATCATCACGCGCGCGTGCAGGTTGCCTGTCGGCTTCCACCAGCCATTGGCTCGCAGCGTCGGCGTGTAGACGTCGCCGTCGCGGTGGAAGAAGGGCTCGGGCGTGTCGGACATGGCGTGAGGACCGGAGGCTGGCGTCAGCTCTGCGGTTTCGGGGCCGGGAGTTTTGCGGCGTCCTTGATCGCTTTTGCCTCAGCGGCTTCCTTCTGCGCCTTCTCGAACGCCTTCATGCGCTTCTTGAGATAGACAGAGGAAATCTTCTCGAGCTCTTCGAGCTTGCCCTGGAAGAAGTGGTTGGCGCCGGGGACGTTGGCGCGCTCGATCACTTCGCCCTTCTGGACGCGCACCTTGGTGAGGGAGCGGTCGATGTCGGAGGGCGGGGCGACGATGTCCTTCTCGCCGGCGAGGATGATGCCGGAGGCCGGGCAGGGTGCGAGGAAGGCGAGGTCGTAGTGGTTGGCCGGGGGCGCCACGGCGACGAAGCCGTCGATCTCCGGGCGACGCATCAGAAGCTGCAGGCAGATGTAGGCGCCGAAGCCGGAGCCCGCGACCCAGCACTGGCTCGGCGCTTCGTTGATCTGCTCAAGGTGATCGAGCACATAAGCGGCGTCGGAGAGTTCCGCGACGCCGGCGTCGAACGTACCCTGGCTGCGACCAACACCACGGAAGTTGAAGCGCATGGTGGAGAAGCCATGGGCGGCGAACATCTCGAACAGCGTGATGGTCACCGGGTCCTGCATGGTGCCGCCGGCTTTCGGATGGGGGTGCAGGATGAGGGCGATGGGCGGGTTTTCACCCGGCGCCTGCGTGTAGCGGGCCTCGATCCGGCCTGCGGGTCCGGAAATGATAAGTTCGCCCATGATGCGCTCGCCGTGGCTGTCGGAACTGGCGCTAAGGGAAGTGATGCGCCCAAGGGGGCCGACAAACACTATTTCGGGTTCGGAATTCAAGCTTTTCGTGTGATCCGCCCCAGATTGGGGAGCGTATCTACTCCTGCCCCGGGGTATTTCCCTCGTGCGGGCCAAGACTGGGAGCAGTCATGAGGGTTAGTTCCAAGGGGCGTTATGCCGTCGTCGCGCTGGTGGATGTAGCGCAAAATTCGTCCGTCCGGCCCGCCTCACTTGCAGATGTGGCGCAGCGCCAGAAGATTTCTCTGTCGTATCTGGAGCAACTTTTTGCTCATTTGCGCCGTGCCGGGCTGGTTGCGGCGTCGCGAGGGCCGGGGGGTGGTTATCGTCTTCAGCGTCCCGCAACCGAGATCAGTGTCGCGGACGTCTTCCAGGCGGTCGAGGATGTCGCCAATACGCCGAGCGACTGCGGCGCACGCGACTGGTCGGAAGGCCCGGCAGCTGAGCTGTGGGCTGCCCTGGACGGGCACATTTCCCGGTTCCTGGCCAAGACCAGCCTTGCCGAGCTGATCTCTGACAAATCCGTTGGGGCTCCGGCTTTCCGGACGGTTCCCGAAGGACGGGCAGCCCTGTCGGACGCAGACAAAGTGGCGTAAGAGCCGGGGCATGAGCCCCGGCCATCGCATCTACGCAGACTACAACGCGACAGCCCCCCTCCGCCCCGAGGCGAAGGGGGCTTCTCTGCGTGCGCTGGAGATCACCGGGAACCCATCTTCGGTGCATGGCGAGGGGCGTAAGGCTCGGGCGCTCGTTGAGGGTGCGCGTGAGGCCGTAGCCGCCGCGATTGGCGCATGCCGGGATGACATCGCGTTCACGAGCGGCGGAACGGAGGCGGTGCAGGCTGCGATAGAGGGCGCTCGGCTTGCGCATTTTGAACAAGGTATCGTGCATGCAGGTCTGCTGGTTTCGCCGATCGAGCATGATTGCGTACTTGCGTTGGGCGAACGGCAGCAAAGCCCTGTTGACCAAGACGGCCGGTTGGCGCTTGGACATTTCGCCCACAATGTGAAACTGATCGCACAAAGCGGCGTCCGCGTTCTGGCCAGCATTATGCTCGTCAACAACGAGACGGGCGTGATCCAGCCGGTCGCCGAGGCTGCTGAGATTGTGCATGCGGCGGGCGGGCTGATCCACTGCGATGCGGTACAGGCGCTGGGCAAGATCACGATGTCGGTCATCGACCTTGATGTCGACTACCTTTCCATCTCCGCGCACAAGATTGGCGGGCCGCAGGGCGTTGGCGCTTTCTACGTGAAGTCGGGGGCGCCTTTCCGCGCTGTTCAGACGGGCGGCGGGCAGGAGTTTGGCCGGCGCGCGGGTACGGAGAATGTCGCGGGCATCGCTGGGTTCGGCGCGGCGGTGGAGGCGGCGGAAGCAGGTCTGGCGGATTATCAGGCGCTGGGTGTTGCGCGGGATCGCATGGAGTCTGCGCTGAAGCGCGCAGCGCCAGCGTTGCATGTGCATGGCGAAACAGCGCCGCGCGTCGCGGGTGTTTCGTGCTTCGGCGTTGAAGGTTTGCCTTCGGAGACCCAGATAATGGGTCTGGATCTGGCTGGGTTTGCCGTGTCGGCAGGCTCGGCCTGTTCATCCGGCAAGGTGAAGCCGAGCCGCGTGTTGACCGCCATGGGGCTGTCCGATTCCGCCGCTCGATCGGCCATCCGGGCCAGCTTCGGCTGGGCGACGAAGCCGGAAGATTTCGACGCGCTGGCCAATGCGTGGATCAAGATGGCGGCGCGGGCGAGACCGCAACTTGTGAAGCAGGATGCGCATGGCTGAGGACTCTGTGACCGAAGGTAGGGAAATCATCGTCAAGGACAGCATCGACCAGGGCACGGTCGACGCGGCGCGCGCGCTTGAGTCCGACAAGTATGCCGAGGGTTTCGTTACCGATATCGAGATGGAGCTCGCGCCCAAGGGGCTGAGCGAGGACACGGTCCGCTACATCTCGGCGAAGAAGGAAGAGCCGCAGTGGATGCTCGACTGGCGGCTCGAGGCGTTCAAACGCTGGAAGGAAATGGATGAGCCCGCCTGGGCGATGGTCCATTATCCGACGATCGATTACCAGGACGCCCATTACTACGCCGAGCCCAAGGGCGGTGCGAAGTACAAGTCGATCGCGGATGTGCCGCAGGAAATTCTCGACACTTATACGAAGCTGGGCATTCCGCTGAAGGAGCAGGAAGTGCTGCTCGGCGTTGAAGGCGCGGTGGGAACTGCTGCGGAGGCGCGCGAGACGCCGTCCGATCCCGCCCGGCCGCGCGTTGCGGTGGATGCGGTGTTCGACTCGGTGAGCGTCGCGACGACGTTCCGCGCCGAGCTTTCCAAATCCGGTGTGATCTTCATGTCGATGTCCGAGGCGATCCGCGAGTATCCGGACCTGATCAGGCAGTATCTCGGCTCTGTCGTGCCGGTGACGGACAACTTCTTTGCGACGCTGAACTCGGCGGTGTTTTCGGACGGGACGTTTGTCTACATTCCGAAGGGCGTGCGCTGCCCGATGGAGCTGTCGACCTATTTCCGCATGAACGCGAAGGGCACGGGACAGTTTGAACGGACGCTGATCATCGCGGACGAGGGCGCTTACGTTTCCTACCTTGAAGGCTGCACGGCGCCGGTACGGGACGAGAACCAGCTGCACGCAGCGGTGGTCGAGCTGGTTGCGCTGGCGGATGCGGAGATCAAGTATTCCACCGTGCAGAACTGGTGGCCGGGCGATGCCGAGGGCAAGGGCGGCGTCTACAATTTCGTCACCAAGCGCGGTGACTGTCGTGGCGCGCGTTCGCGGATTTCGTGGACGCAGGTGGAGACCGGCTCGGCGATCACCTGGAAGTATCCGAGCTGCATCCTGCGCGGCGATGACTCGTCGGGCGAGTTCTATTCCATTGCGGTGACCAACGGACGCCAGCAGGCGGATACTGGCACCAAGATGATCCACCTCGGGAAGAACACGAAGTCGCGGATCATCTCGAAGGGCATATCGGCGGGCAGGTCGAACAACACGTATCGCGGGCTGGTGTCGATCAACGCGAAGGCATCGAAGGCGCGCAATTTCACCCAGTGTGACTCGCTGCTGATTGGCCAGAACTGCGGCGCGCATACCATCCCCTATGTCGAGAACCGCCGGGGTGACGCGCAGCTCGAGCACGAAGCGACGACGACAAAGCTGTCGGATGACCAGCTGTTCTATGCACGCCAGCGCGGCATTGGCGAAGAGGCGGCCGTGGCGCTTCTGGTGAACGGCTTTGTGCGGGATGTGCTGCAGAAGCTGCCGATGGAGTTTGCAGTGGAAGCGCAGAAGCTGCTGGAGGTTAGCCTCGAAGGGAGCGTGGGGTGAGGTGATGCGGGCGGGGGCTGTCGCAATCAGTTTGATTGGGCTCGGCGCCTGCACTGATCCAGTGACCGACGCGACCGTTGCAACGCAGGTGTTTGGCCACACGCTTCGCCAGCGTCGCGGGCTCGCTTCCAACGGCCCGAGCTGATTTGCTGGATCGTGTGGCTCAATATGGTTACGCTATTGATCATCCAGATCGTGGCCTTCGGACGAAGACGCTGGACTGTTGGGCTATCTGGGCGCCAGATATCGAGACGGCTCCCCGCGCTAGCGAACGTCTCTACTTCTTCAAGCAGCTCAACGGACCGGGATCGGGCGAAGGCTACCGTCTAGCCGTCGACTTTGATCTTCAGGGTAACGTCCTGAAAGCCGTGAGCTTCAAGACCCGAGACTGGTTTTTCTGAAGGCGTATTCGAAGCCTGAAAAGGATGATCGCGATGACCGATACGCACATCATCGACCTCGCGCCCATGACCGGCGCCGGTATCGAGGTCTATGCCAAGTGGCACGATGTTGCCCCGACAATCCGTGCGACTTTTGACAGGCTCTACAAGCCGGGCGCTCTGGTCCCCGGCCATGGGCACAACTTCATTCTCTATTCGAACGAGACGAAGGAAGGCGGGACGCTGCTGATCGGCGTGCTCGATCGCCAGCCGGGCGGTGCTGATCCCAATGTGAAGGCGGCGCACATTCCTGGCGGTCGTGTGATCACGGCGGCGCACATGGGCGACTATAGACGGATGCGCGAGACCTATGACGTGCTGCATGCCGAGGTGAAGGCGAAAGCCTTACGACGGATCTGGATGTCGCTGGAGGTCTATAGCGACTGGAGCGATGATCCCGCCAAGGTGAAGACCGACCTGTATCTCTATCTGGCTGTGTCGATGTGAACGCGGAGCGGGACGCAGCTCAGGCTCTGGCAAAGCGTCTCAACTGGGAGCCGCCGGGTCATCTGGGTATGCCTGGATGGATTCCTGGCGATGCCTGGGAGCATTGGGATGTGTTCGCGGTCGTTGCGTCGCGCAGCATCAACTGGCGTCGCGTCGATCCTGTGATCTGGCGAGAGCAGTTTGGCGACACCTGGACGCCGGATTATCAGGATCAGGCCTCGGGCGAATTCCTAGCGCTCGAACGGCTCGTCTGGCACGGATTTCCCGATCCGCCGGAATGGGCGCTGCCTGTGATCGACAGGCAGGCACGGACGACGCGATGTCTTGGCTGTTTTGATCATTGGCCGGAGAGCTGGGTCGGCTAGGCGCTAGCGTGGCGGGTGATTACAGCAGCGTAAGCTGGCGTGTGGCCGCCAAGTGATTTAATCCCGTCCCAACATCAGGGGCTATTTCCATGAAACTGCGTCTTGCCGTCTGTCTCGCCGCGCTGACTTTTGCCTCCTGCTCACCCGCGCCGGACACCACTGCGGAGGCGCCTGCTGGCGGCGTGCCGTCGGCCAAGCGGATGGCGCTGCCCGATTGCGCCACGGTGGAAGCCAAGGACGAGGGCGACCTCGGCTGGAAACACCCTGATTGCCGTCTGGTCTTCCCCGAGCCGACGGGTCTCGCGATCGAGGCGCGCTATGCCCCCGCCGAGGACGACTCGACGGAGGTAACGGTGCAGGTCGTAAAGACCGGCGACAAGGCGATCCAGGAATTCAAGGAGCGGATGGGCAATACGTTCAACGGCCCGGCGCTCGTGGATTTCGACCAGGACGGCAAGGTCGATATCCAGCTGCCGCTTGAGACCGGCAATGTGAACACGTCATGGGCGATCTGGCGTCAGGTCGAGGACGGCAAGTTCGTGCGGATCGAGGCGGAAGACCTCTCCGGCGTGGAGCTGATGAAGACGGACAGCGGCTATATCGCGACGCAGGGCCGCTCCAGCGCCAGCGAATACTACGTGTCGTTTTACAAACTTACCGAAGCGACGCTCGAGCCGGTGGCCACGGTCAGCGTCGTCGCACATGGTGAACCGGACAAGGTGACCAGGGTCGATTGCGTCGTCGAAACCGTCGATGGCGAGACGTTGGGCGAGGGTCTGACAGCCAAGACCGCCAAGGCGAAATTCTGCCCCGAGCCGTCGGTGCAGGGCCTGATCACCGACATGATGCCGACACCGCCCAAGCCTTAAGCTCTGCCTACTGGACATTTGAGCCCCACGGCATGAAACACCACGCCTAATTGGGCTGTGGGGCCTCGCGTTGCGGGGCAGCAGGGCCTATCTAGGAAGACCGGGGTATCACCCCCGCGTTTGCAGGCGTTTCATGCTGGAACTCACTAACCTTCGCGCCCGTGTCGTTCCCGAGGACGGGCCGGCGCGCGAGATCCTGAAGGGGCTCTCCCTGAGCGTCCCGGCGGGCGAGGTGCACGCGATAATGGGCCCGAACGGGTCAGGGAAATCGACGCTGTCCTACGTGCTGACCGGCAAGCACGGTTATGAGGTCACCGACGGTACGGCGACGTTCGAGGGCGAGGACCTGCTGGGGCTGGAGCCGGAGATCCGGGCCGCGCGCGGCCTGTTCCTGTCCTTCCAGTATCCGATGGAGATCGCCGGAGTGCCGGTGATGACGTTCGTGCGGGCGGCAATGAATTCGCAACGCAAGACGCGCGGCGAGCCGGAAGTCTCTGCGCCGGAATTCCTGAAGCTGTCGAAGGTGGCGGCGGCGAAGCTGCGCATCGATCCGGAGATGTTGAAGCGGCCGCTGAATGTCGGCTTCTCGGGCGGCGAGAAAAAGCGTCTCGAGATCTATCAGATGCTGATGCTCGAGCCGCGCTTCATGATCCTTGATGAGACGGATTCGGGGCTTGATATCGATGCGCTGAAAGTCGTGGCCGAAGGCGTCAACGCGCTGCGTGGAGCGGGGCGTGGCATGCTGGTGATCACGCACTACCAGCGTCTGCTCGACTATATCAAACCGGATCGGGTTCATATTCTGTCGGCGGGACGCATCGTGAAATCGGGCGGGCCTGACCTTGCGCTTGAGCTGGAGAAATCCGGCTATGACCAGTTTCTGAAAGGCGGCTGATGCAGCTGTCCGATCTCCCTTCGCGGCGCACCGAAGCGTGGAAATGGTCTGACCTTCGCGCGGCGATGGGCGGGCAGGAAACCACGTTGATCGGCGCAGGTCCGATTGGCGGCGAAGGCCCTATCGCGGCGTTCGCGGAGCTGATGGGAGACGCCTATGCGGCGGGCGCGCAGGTGATCGCAGCACCGGGCGAGGCTCTGATCAGCAGCATGACCGAAGGCGACGTTGGTCAGTACGGCAGCCTCGTTGTGAAGGCGGGTGCGACGGCGCTGATCGTCGAGCGCATCGCTGTTTCCGGGTCGGCGTTGCGGCGAATCCTGCCGACGTTCGCGCGCATCGAGGTCGAGCCGGGTGCCACGCTGCAGCGCATCGTGCTGCAGCGGAATGACGTGCCGTTTGGCCAAGCGGATGCGGCTATCGTGCTGAACGAGGCGGTGGTGAAGCTCGGCGCCGGAGCAACGTTCCGGCAGTTTGTATTGGGTGAGGGCGCAAAGCTGGCGCGGATTGAAGTGTCAGTTGATGCGGGCGAGGGCGCCCACGTCGAGCTGAACGGCGTTTATCTCGCGGGCGCCAAGCGGCACGTCGATTTCACGTCGCGCGTGGCGCACGGCGCTGCCGGTGTGAAAACGCAGCAGCTGGTGCGCGGCGTGGCGCGCAAGGGCGGGCGCGGGATTTTTCAGGGCAAGTTCCTCGTCGCGCGTACGGGGCAGAAAACCGACGCCGACATGCAGCACAATGCGCTGTTGCTGGAGGAAGGCGCGGAAATCTTCGCCAAGCCGGAGCTGGAGATTTACGCCGATGACGTGGCGTGCGCTCATGGAAATACGGCGGGGCAGATCAACCAAGATGCGATCTTCTACCTGCGCCAGCGCGGTATTCCGCTTGAAGAGGCGCAAGCGATGATTACGCGCGCCTTCCTGATCGAAGCTGTCCCCGAGTGGATGGGCGAAGAACTGCGCGGCGAAATCGAGGCGCGGATTGATCGCTGGCTGGGGACGCAGGCATGACCTTCGACGTCCTGGCCATCCGCAAGGAGTTCCCCGTACTGAGCCGCACGGTGCATGGGAAGCCGCTGGTTTATTTCGACAACGCGGCGTCGGCGCAGAAGCCGAATGCTGTGATCGACGCTATGACGAACCAGATGCGCACCAGCTTCGCTAACGTGCATCGTGGCATCCACACGATGGCAAACGAGACAACGCAGGCCTACGAAGCTGCGCGCGAGTCCGTGCGTTGGTTCATCAATGCTGGCGCGGTGGAAGAGATCATCTTCACTAAGGGCGGCACCGAGGCGGTCAACATCGTGGCTGCAGGCATCGGAGCCAACATCAAACCCGGCGACGAGATCGTGCTCTCGATCATGGAGCATCATTCCAACATCGTGCCATGGCACTTCCTGCGGGAGCGCAAGGGTGCGGTGCTGAAGTGGGTTGATACGCTGCCAGATGGCTCGCTCGATATGGACGGTCTGGCGAGGCAACTGGGCCCGCGCACGAAGCTGCTTGCGCTTACGCACATGTCCAACGTCCTCGGCACCGTGCCGGACGTGAAGACCGCTATCGACATGGCTCACGCGGTTGGGGCTGATGTGTTGCTCGACGGATGTCAGGCGGCCGTGAACCTTGTCGTGGATGTTCGCGCGCTGGACGCAGATTTTTACGTCGGTACGGGGCACAAGATTTACGGGCCGACCGGGATCGGGTTCCTGTATGGCAAGCGCGCCAAGCTGGACGCGATGCCGCCCTTCGAGGGCGGCGGTGAGATGATCGAGACGGTGACCCGCGACGTGGTCACCTACAACAGCGCGCCGCACCGTTTCGAAGCCGGGACGCCGCCCATCGTGGAGGCCATCGGTCTCGGCGCGGCCATAACCTGGCTGGAGGCTCAGGACCGGCAGGCGATCCATGCGCACAAGCAGGCCCTGCTAGCGCGGGCCACCGAGGCACTGCGTTCGGTTAATGGGCTGACCCTGCATGGAGCCGCGCCGGGGAAGGGTCCGGTTCTGGCTTTTTCGCTGGAGGGCGCTCATCCGCACGATCTGGCGCAGATCCTGGATCGTTACGGGGTCGCGATTCGGGCCGGACATCATTGCGCCCAGCCCCTAATGTCCCATCTAGGGGTTAGCGCCACGGCCAGGGCGAGCTTTGCCCTCTACAATACGCTCGAAGAAGTCGACGTGTTCGTAGAGGCGCTTTCCAAGGCCCGGGCTATGCTGTCATAGAGGGATCATGGCTGACGACCTGCATCACCCGATCGCCAACCCCGCTCCGGACCCTGAGGGCGGTGCGAAGGTATCTGCCATCCCGCAGGACGAGCTCGACCGGATCACGGACGATCTGATCCAGGAGCTGAAAAAGGTCTATGACCCGGAAATCCCGGTGGATATTTACGAACTCGGCCTGATCTACAAGGTCGATATCAATGACGACCGGCATGTCGATATCGAGATGACCCTGACTGCACCTGCATGCCCCGTGGCGGGCGAAATGCCAGTCTGGGTGGAGGATGCCGCCCGGAAGGTCGTCGGGGTGGATTCGGCCAAGGCGACAATCGTGTTCGAGCCGCCATGGGACCCCTCGCGGATGAGCGATGAAGCCCGCCTTGCCCTCAACATGTTGTAAGCCCCGCACGTGGTAACCATTTAGGACAGATGGCCAGACGCCCCCGCCCCAAGGTTGTGACCCTCTCCGACGCCGCAGCGGCGCGCGTTCGGGAAGTGATGTCTGACAAGGGTGTCGGCTTTCTGCGCGTGGGCGTGAAGAATGCCGGCTGTGCGGGCATGGAATACACGATGGACTATGTCGATGCCGTCAGTCCGAACGATGAGCGGGTAGAAGACAGTGGCGTCTCCATCGTGATCGACGCCAAGGCCGTGCTGTTCCTGCTGGGATCTGTGATCGACTACGAAGTCACGCCCATGCATTCCAAGTTCACCTTCGGCAACCCGAACCAGACGGATGCCTGCGGCTGCGGCGAGAGCGTGACGATTGTTCCGGCGCAGGCCGCCGAGTAACCTCGACGCTCCTGACGGGGCCGTCGCATGCCGCTATCTCCGGAATTCACCGACTATGTGCTGGAACTGCTGGCCTGTTTCGGCCGGCTTGAATCCAAGCGCATGTTCGGCGGCGCGGGCCTCTACCACGACGGGGTAATGTTCGCGATCCTGGACGATGACGTCGTGTATTTCCGGGTCGACGATGCGTTGGAGGCGGACCTCAAGGCGCTAGGTTCGGCGCCCTGGAGCCATTCGCTGAAGAGCGATGGGTCTGTGCGCGAGATGGGTTATTGGCGCATGCCGGAGACGGCGGCGGACGATCCTGATGAAGCGGTATCAATCGCAAAGCGCGCGTACGCGGCGTCGCTGGCGCGGAAAGCTGTGAGAGCCAAAGCGTTGGCAAAGCGGAAGCCTGCTGTTAAATCTGCAGCAACACGTCCTGTCGCAAGACCAAAGGGCAAGAAGTGAACCGTAGGGCCTGATTGCCGTGCCTTAAGCCGCGTTGGTCACGGCGGCCGGCGGCATCTGGGTTTCAAGCGTCACGCGATTACGTCCATTGCGCTTCGACATGTAGAGGCATTCGTCGGCGCGCGAGATCAGGGTGCCAACGGTCTCGCCAGTGGCGTACAGCGCAGCGCCGAAAGAAATCGTGACGGCGCCGATTGTCTCGTTGGTCGAGCGGCGCACGAGGCGCTTGGCTTCAATCGCTGTGCGGATCTGGTCCGCGATGCGGCCGGCATCCTTCAGGGACGTGCGCGGCATGATCACGGCGAATTCCTCGCCGCCATAACGGGCGACCAGGTGATCCGGCAGTGCAAATTTGGTGAGGGCCGAGGCGACAAAGCGGATGACCTGATCCCCTGTCTGGTGGCCCCAGGTATCGTTGAACGATTTGAAATGGTCGATGTCACAAAGCAGGAGGGCGAGCTCGGTCTTCTCGTTGTCGGCCTCTTCCTTGCGCAGGCGCAGCGTCTCGTCGAACAGCTTGCGGTTGGCAATTCCGGTCAGGGCGTCGGTGAGGGCTTCGGCGCGCGCCTGGCGAAGCGAGGTCCGCAGCTTTTCCATCTCGACAGAGGATTGCGCGAGCTTGTGTGAGAGCGAGGAGTTCTGCTTCGACATCTCGGTTGTGGCGGACGACAGCACGTTGATCAGCCGCTTCAGCGCGTCTCCGTCGATCGTCGCGTTCTGAAGGGAGTCGGCAGCGACGTTCAGGGTTGCGCCATAGCGCTCCGTAGTCGCACCAGCTCTCTTTAGGGCATCCAGCGCGTCAGCGATCTCGTGTGCGATCCTGGTGCCGGTCTCCATCACCTGCGTCGACAGGTGGGTGGTGGAGAAGAACCGCTCGTAGAGCTGTTCCATGTCGTCGGCGCTTAGCGGCCGGCCGGTGGCGATCATCTTGTCGAGCGCAATTCGCAGGTCGGGCGAAGAGTGCGTGAGGTAGGTGAGCCAGACTTCGTAATTCTGGGGGCTGACCGGCAGCGTCTGGCGACCGATCTCATCGATCGTTCGGTGGCCGAGCAAGACGCCTTCGGGTCCGTTGAGTTGGTTGTTCAGCATAGCATAACGCCCCTCGGACGCGTGCGCCTTGAAAGCGCAGTGTCCGCCCTCAATTGTGAAGGGGAGCCGTTACGGATTGGCTAAAATTGTCCGAAGTTGTTAGCCAAAAACTTACCAAAAAAGCCTGAACTATTAGGCGTCTTCGCGTTTGCCCAGCGTTCTCAACAGGAATGCCGGAACGTGGTCTCCCATCCCTTTGAAGTTTTCGTCACCGCCCTGGCCTTCGCCCGGCTGGCGTTCGCCATGACGATTGCGGCCTTCGTTGCGGCTCTCGCTGCGCGGTTCGTTACGGCCGCCGGATTCGCTGCGGGGCTTGTTACGGTCGCGACCACCACGTTCGCGACGGCCTCGGCCTTCGCGCCTGGGCTGCTCGCCCTGGCCGACGGTTTCGTTCACTTCGGGAGCGTCCGGTAAATCAACTGGCAGGGCTGCGACGGTTTCGATCTCGATCTGTGGGGCGAGCGTCGCGATCGGGGTGATGGCGGCTTCTTCGGTCCGCGGCGGGCGATCGGCAGACCGGTCACGGTCGCGTCCACGGCTGCGGCGGCCCTTGTCGAAACGGTCGCGCGAGGTGGCGGGGCCACGGCTGCGGGCTTCGCCGACGGCGTCTTCCAGACCTTCGGGAATGAACGGCTCAACGTCCCGGCCGATGCGTTTGAGGACGGCTTCCCACAGGCGGGCGTCGCCCGGCGAGACGATAGTGAAGCTTTCGCCCAGACGGCCGGCCCGGCCCGTTCGGCCGATGCGGTGGACGTAGTCGTCAGAGTTCGGCGGCGGGGCGTAGTTGAACACCTGGCTGACTTCCGGGATGTCGAGGCCGCGCGCGGCGACATCGGACGCCACCAGAAGCTTGAGCTCCTTGTTGCGGAAGCGGTCGAGCGTGGCGGTCCGCTGGCTCTGCGGCAGGTCGCCATGGATCGGCGCGGCGTCGAAGCCGTGGCTGGCCAGCGATTTGGCGACGATGTCGACTTCGGTCTTGCGGTTGCAGAACACGATGCCCTGATCGGTCGACTTGGCCTTGATGATCGAACGCAGCACGGCGCGCTTGACGGTATCCTCATTGGACGGGCAGTGCGTCACGTACTGGGTGATGGTGGTGGCCGCGGTGGCGGGTTTGGAGACCTCGATCCGCACGGGCTCCTTCTGGAACTGCTTGGCGAGGCGGGTGATCTCCGGCGGCATGGTGGCCGAGAACAGGAGCGTCTGGCGCGTCTTGGGCAGAAGGGTGCAGATCTTCTCGATGTCAGGAATGAATCCCATGTCGAGCATGCGATCGGCTTCGTCGATCACCAGCATCTGCACGCCGGTCATCAGCAGGCCGCCGCGTCCAAAATGGTCCATCAGGCGTCCCGGCGTGGCGATCAGCACGTCTACGCCGGCGTTAAGTTTCTTTTCCTGGTCGCCGAAGGATACGCCGCCGATCAGCAGCGCCATGTTCAGCTTGTAGCCGGCGCCGTATTTCTCGAACTGCTCGGCCACCTGGGCGGCAAGTTCGCGGGTCGGCTCGAGGATCAGCGAGCGAGGCATGCGGGCCTTGGCGCGGCCCTGGCCCAGCTTGTGGATCATGGGCAGCACGAAGGCGGCGGTCTTGCCCGTCCCGGTCTGCGCGATGCCGGTCACATCCTTGCCGCCAAGCACGGCAGGAATGCCTTGTTCCTGGATCGGGGTGGGCGTGGTGTAGCCCGCGCCCGTAACGGCCTCCAGAATTCTCGGGTCGAGACCAAGCTCGTCAAACGTCATCAGATAGATCTTTTCGGACTCTGCCGGCCGGATTGCGGGCAGAAATGCACGCTTTTCGGAGGTTCGCGGACCAATAGGCCCACCCGCCTCCAAGTCAATCCCGGGGGCTACAGACCCCTCTATGGCATGATTCCGTGAGGGAATCGTGGGCGCATTTACAGCGCCTTGGGCGCTACTGCCGTTCGTAGGCCTGGGGCTTGTCCTCATCGAGGTTGAGGTAGCGGTCCCGCAGCTTGGTCTGGCGCGACACCATGGGGGTGGAGATGCCGGCGATGTAGACCGCGTCCGGGCTGGACATCAGCTCCAGCGGGTCGCCGTCCCAGATCACCACGTCTGCGATTGCCCCGGATTTCAGCGAACCCAGGTCCGACCGGCCATAGATGCTGGCGGGAACGCTTGTGATCGCAGCAAAGGCTTCCGCCCACGACATCCCATTGGCGACGGCATTGCCGGCCAGCTGCTGGATCAAGCGGGTGTTGTGGGTCGCCTCGTTGGGGTCTGCGATGGCGACCTTGACCCCAGCCGCTGACAGGCGGGCGGCATTTTCCAGTGTGGCGCCCAATTCTTCGAAGCGGTCGGGCAGGTTGGTCAGCGAATTGACGATGACGGGCACGCCAGCGGCGGCGATCTGGCTGGCGACGCGCCAGCCCTCGGTCGCCCCGAGCAGGATCAGCTTCATCTTCGCCTCGCGCTGACGGAGCGTCAGCACCTGCAGAATGTCGGTGGCGGAATGCACCTCGACCATAAGGGGCACGCGGCCCTCGACGACCGGCTTGAAAGCGAGGGCTTCCTTGGACGACAGCAGGTCGCCTTCGCCATCTTCGGTGAAGCCGCGCGGATAGGCCTTGGCGTCGTCGATGGCCGTGGTGAGCCATGTCCACGCCGCCGAGCGCGAGCCGCCGGCCGAGGATGCGCCGCTTTCACCAAGTTCGGCGTACATCACCACGTCACGGGCGAAGATGCTGTTGAAGCCGCCCGTTGTGTCGGCCAACGCGCCGTAGCCGCTGAGCAGGCCATCGCCCACGCCCTCAACCAGCGCCACGCGCGTCACGCCCTCGATACGGGAGACGGCGATGGCCGTGTTGTCTGGATCGAAGGAATCCGCTGCCCGGAGCGATGTCTGGAACTTGCTCCGGCCGGCCGAGGTGTTGTTGGTCGAGTCTTCGGAATCGAGTTCCGCCAGGCCGATGCGTGAAAGCGCCGCGAACAGTCCGGGCGTGATCCATTTTCCCTTAGCGTCGACAACTGTTGCGCCAGCCGGCGCTGCGCCTGTGCCTACGGAAACGATCCGGCCATTGTTCATGACCACGGTGCCGTTCTCGATGATGCCTTGCGACGTGTTGGTCACAACGCGGCCGCCCGTGATGGCGACCGTCTGCGCCAGCGCGCAAGGCGCTGTCGCGAGGAGCGTTGCGGCGAGGAGGAGGTTGCGGATCATTTGCGATCTCCTTCGCCAGGCTGGCCAAGTTCAAAGTCGGTAACCGGCTGGCTGTTCACGTCCTGCCGGTTCCATGTGACGGCGCCGTCGACGAAGACGATATCGGCGCGGGTGTAGACGCTGAAGGGGTCGCCGCTCCAGATCACGACGTCTGCGCCCTTGCCTGGTTCCAGCGTGCCGGTCTTGTCGAGGATCCCGAGCGCCTTCGCTGGATTGCGCGAAAGCCAAGTCCACGCCTCGGCCTTCGAGATGTTGATGCCGGCTTTCAGGCCGTCAGCTAGCGCTTTGGCGGCTTCCTGGTTGAGACGCTGTATGCCGTAGGCGTCGTCGGAGTGAACGATCGCGCACCCGCCCTTGGCCTTGTGCACCATCGGGATGTTCTCGCGGATGCCGTCATAGGCCTCCGCCTTGAAGCCCCACCAGTCAGCCCAGAGCGCGCCGCAGATGCCGTTCGCGGCCAGGAGGTCAGCGATCTTGTACGCTTCGACGCCATGGTGGAATGCGGAAACCTTATAGCCGAACTCCTTCGACAGATCGATGATCTGCGCCATCTCGTCGGCGCGATAGCAATGCTGTTGGACGAGGATTTCGCCGTTGAGGACGCCCATTAGCGTATCGAGTTGCAGGTTGCGGTCCGGCGCATCCGGCGGATCGGCCGGCTTGTCGCTCTTGTCGTCCTGCTTGCCGGCGTCCTTGGGCTTCGGAGACTTGGCTTCCTTTTCCCATGCGTCGAATTCGGTGTCGTACTTGTCCCACTTACGCTTGTACTCGGTCGCGTTCTGCCAGGCCTCGCGATAGCCAGCGACGTTGCCCATGCGCGAGTAGGGCTTGCCGCCCGGGCCGTCGCCGCCATTGCCGTAGCCGTAGACACGCTTGGGGTTTTCGCCACACGCCATTTTCAGCGTGTAGGGCGCGCCGGGAAACTTCATCCCCTGCGCCGTGCGCGACGGTACGGCCTTGATGATCACGCCGCGCCCGCCGAACAGGTTGGCTGAGCCCGGCAGGATTTCCATTGCCGTGATGCCGCCGGCCATGGCGCGGGTGAAGCCGGGGTCCTGCGGCCACAGGCCGTGTTCAGCCCAGACTTCGGCGGTGACGGGCCCGGACACTTCGTTGCCGTCCTGGTGTGCGCCGATGCCGGGCGAGGGATAGACGCCGAGGTGCGAGTGAATGTCGATAATGCCGGGCGTCACCCATTTGCCGGATGCATCAATCGTCTTGATGCCGGCGGGCATGGTCAACGCGGCTTCGGAGCCCACCGCAACGATCTTGCCGCCCTGGATGAGCACTGCGCCGTTCTTTATCTCGCCGCCCAGACCGTCCAACACGGTGGCGTTGCGGATCAGCACGTCTTCCGACGGCATCGGCGTGTAGGTCGATGGGAAGGGATCCGTGGGATAGCTGACACGCGTCGGCAACGCCTTCACGGGGCTCGCGGCCGATTGCGCCGGCGTTTGCGCCGATGGCTCCGCGGCCGTCGCACATGCCCCGAGCGCCAGTACGATGGCAGGCAGGAGGTGGAATCGCCAGATCATTCATTGCCCCGTTCTTGTGGGAGGAACACTGCATGCCCGGGAATTCGCGTCAAACGCCGACACGCAATGCGCGAAGACCCTGCGTCACCTGACGAAAACGTGGGCGGCTCGCCCTAAGGGCGCCCTCTCGCTCGGGGATAGGGCGTGTGAGAGCCTCCTCAAAACCAGCGAACACCGGCACAGGAGGAAAAGATGAAATCGTTGCTCCAGGCGCTCGCCTGCGGAACCGTTCTCTTGTCTGGCGTTGCCCATTCTCAGGCCGGCAGCGCGTTGCCCAGAACTCCTGATGGCAAGCCCGACTTCCAGGGCGTGTGGACCAATTCGTCGCTGACGCGGCTCGAACGCGTGCCCGAGTACAAGGATCTGGTGCTGACGCCGGACGAAGCCAAGGGCTGGGAGGCCGACGCAGCGCGGATCGCCGCGAAGGATGCCGCTCCGACGGACGCCAGTGTTGGCGCGCCGAAGTCTGGCGAGGATCCTGAAGGCTATAACTATTTCTGGATCGATCCCGGTACGCGGGTCGGCAAGGTGAAGGGTGAGTATCGGTCGTCGTGGCTCGTTGATCCGCCGAACGGGAAGGTGCCTTATACAGCGGCTGGGCGTCAGGCGATGATGAAGGAGGTCTCGACCTACAATTCCTTCGATAACCCTGAGGAACGCATTCCGATCGAGCGTTGCCTGATCGGGTTTGCCTCGACCGGTGGACCACCGATGCTGAACGCGCTCTACAATAATCACCAGCAGATCATCCAGACGCCCGACGCGATCGCGATCAATATCGAGATGGTGCACGACACGCGCATCATCCGCATGAATGGCGAGCACAATCCGCCGGCGGTGACGCAGTATCTCGGCACGACCGTGGGTCGTTGGGAGGGCGACACGCTGGTGACGGAGACAGTTGGATTCAAGCCGAAGGAAGCCGTGCGCGTGGATTTCGGTTTCTTCGCCTACATCTCGACCAACGCGAAGGTCACGGAGCACTTCACGCTCTCGGGCCCGGATGAAATCCTCTACGAGTTCACGGTCGAGGATCCGGTTGCCTACACGCAGCCGTGGAAGGGTGAGCTGACTTTCCGCCGCTCGCCGGACCGGATCTACGAATACGCCTGCCATGAGGGGAACCATTCGGTGCCCAACATCCTTCAGGGTGCGCGCGAGATGGAGCGCCAAGGGCTGAAGCCCGCCGTGACGCGTCCGCGGGCAAGGATTGATCGCGAGTAGCGGGCCGCATCGGCGACCTCAGGAGACGGAGGGCGAGGTGTCCGACCTCTCCGCGAACCCACTCGCCCTCGGAGAGCCGAGTCGTAACCAACACACAGGTTACGCCGACATCGCGGGCCCGCTCCAGATGACCGCAGCGCGAGGAGGGGCTTTGTTAACCAATCGTCCAGATTCTCGATCGTGCGTGCTGCGGAGCAGAGTCGGCGACGCCGCGTGACTCGCGCGATGACTTCGAGACGCGGGCTGACAATGAGCTATCTGAAATGACGGACTATCGGATCCTGCTGACTGACGACAACGCGGTGAACCGCAAGGTCGTTCAGATGTTCATGAAGCCGTTTGGCGTGACGCTGGTCGAGGCGTGCAATGGCGCTGAGGCGCTGGAGCTGCTCGCGCGGGAAGCATCGATCTCGTGCTGATGGACGTCCACATGCCCGTTATGGACGGTTGTGAGGGGGTGCGGCGCATACGCGCCTGCGGGCAGCCCTGGGCCAATGTTCCTGTCGTGGCGCTGACTGCCGATGCGATGCCAGGCGACAAGGAGCGCTGTATACGGCTTGGCATGAATGCCCACGTCGCCAAGCCACTCGACCTGCGTCAGCTTTCCGCGGCAATCAACAGCGCGCTTGCGATTGGCGACGTCAACCGGGCGGAAGCTGCGTAGCCGCTGTCCCACCTATCCAACCTCACTGGTCACGCGGGGAATCTGCAGGCCGAGTGCGCTGTATCAATATTGCCAGTTCGGCAGCGCCGGCCCCAGATAGGCGGAACAGTCCAGGCTCGAACAAGGTGCGCCTCACGCCATGCGCAAAGCGACCAAGATCCTGCATTCGCTAGCCTCTTGCGGCCTGATTGGCGCGTTGCTGGGATACATGGTTGTGCTGATCGCTGCGCCGCAGGACACGCCCACGGCGTATGCCAATGTCCGCGTGATAATCTCGGCGCTGTGCAACTACATGCTGCTGCCCTCGCTGGCGATCGCGATGATGTCGGGCCTGCTGTCGATGGTGGTGCACTATCAGTTTCAGGAGCAGCGCTGGGTCTGGCTCAAGGCACTGCTGGGCTTCAGCATGTTCGAAGCGACGCTCGGCATTATTCAGGCGAAGGCGACCACGGCGGCGGCCATCTCGATCAAGATTGCAGCCGGCGAGCCGCAGCAAAAGGCGCTGGCCGACGCCATCGCCAATGAGTGGGGATCGCTGATCGTGATCATGGTGATCTCCATCGCGAATGTCGTCGTAGGTGTGTGGCGTCCGCGGCTATGGAAGACGGCCGACTGAAACGAACCAGCCGAAGGCAGGCCACGTTGGCGCCGGCGCCCCATTCACGTTGTAACAGGGGCCGCCGATTTCAAGTGCGCAATGGGAACGCCGTTACTCGGCAGTCAATCCAGCGGGCAATCTCAGATGGCTTTGCAGGAGGCAGACCGGCTTGCTTTCATCCTGCTGCCATGCCTCGGCGTGGACCGCGGCCACGCGCTTTCCGAGACGACGGATCTGTGCGCGTGCGTAGGTCGTCTCGCGGCGCGCGGGGCGAAGGTACTCGACGCTGATATTGATCGCGCGAGCAGGGGCGGCCGTGCCGACCTCGTACGCCAGCTGCAGGAGGCAGGCAATTTCGAGGAAGGACGCGACGCAGCCGCCATGCAGGGCCGGGAGCATTACATTGCCGACGAGCTGGTCGCGCACAGGCATTGTCGCCAGGACGCCGCGTTCGTCAGCGCGCGCTGCGATCGCGAGGAAGCGGGCGAAGGGCGACGTATTCAGGATGGCGTCGAGGTCAGTCGCGGCTGTCATTTCATGCTCCGGCGGTTGAGCGTGAAGGCGGCCTGTGCTGCGGCAACGGGATCATCCGGCGAGACATCCCACGCTTCGGCGCGCAGGAAGGCGATGGTGCGTGTTGCGCGGTAGACATGCGCCGAGCACGTCACCGACGCGCGCGGCGCGGCGGGGCGCATGTGGTCGATGCGAAGGTCGAGCGTCGCAGGCGCCGCCTCGAAGCCCAGCCCCGCCATGATGGCGAGGCCGCATGTGTGGTCGATCAGGGCGGTCAGCACGCCGGGGGCGAGGATGTTGGTTCCGTCCTGTCCGACCAGATCCTCGCGCCAGGGCAGGAGGATTTCGCCGCGGCCGGCCGAGGAGGACACGAACTTCATTCCCAGCGCCACCGCATAGGGCGTGTATTCGACCATGCGTGACGCGTAGGGGTTGCTGGCCCAGTCGCCGACGCCGTCGGAGCTGGTCTCATCGTCGGGGTTGGCGGGGCTAGACATCCAGTTCGTCGATGAACTTGGCGTTGTCCTGGATGAATTTGAAGCGGAGTTCAGGCTTCTTGCCCATCAGGGTTTCGACGAGGTCTTCCACGGTCTTGATCGACTTGGGCAGAGAGACGCGCGCGAGGGTGCGCGTCTTGTGGTTCATCGTCGTCTCTTTGAGCTGGGCCGGCATCATCTCGCCGAGACCCTTGAAGCGGCCCATCTCCGGCTTCTTGCCCTTGAACTCGTTGGCGAGGAGCTGGTCCTTGTGCGCGTCGTCGCGGGCGTAGATCGACTTGCCGCCATGGGTGAGGCGATAGAGCGGCGGCTGTGCGAGGAAGAGGCGGCCGGACTCGATGAGGCCGGGGGTCTGGCGGAAAAAGAACGTGATCAGCAGGGACGCGATGTGGGCGCCGTCGACGTCGGCGTCGGTCATGATGATGATGCGTTCGTAGCGAAGATCCTCGACGCGGAAGCGCTGGCCGATGCCGGTGCCCAGCGCGGTAGCGAGGTCCGACAGTTCCTTGTTGTTGGACAGCTTGTCGTCGCCGGCGCTGGCGACGTTGAGGATCTTGCCGCGCAGAGGAAGAACCGCTTGCGTGGCGCGATCACGCGCCTGCTTGGCGGAGCCACCGGCCGAGTCACCTTCGACGATGAAGAGTTCGGTGCCCTGGGCTGAGCCGTCCGAGCAGTCGGCGAGCTTACCGGGCAGGCGGAGTTTGCGGGTCGCAGACTGGCGCGCGACTTCCTTGTCTTTCCGTTTCCGCATCCGTTCTTCGGCCTGGCCGATCGCCCATTCCAGCAGGCGGTTCGCGTTGGCCGTGGAGGCGGTGAGCCAATGGTCGAAGCGGTCGCGCATCGCGGTTTCGGTGACGCGGAAGGCATCCTGGGTGGACAGCTTTTCCTTGGTCTGGCCGACGAATTCCGGGTTGCGGATGAAGACGGAGAGCAGGGCACCCGCGGTGCCGAGCACATCGTCGGCCGTGACGAGGCTCGTCTTCTTGTTGCCGACCATTTCGCCGTACGCGCGGAGGCCCTTGGTGAGCGCGGAACGCATGCCGGCTTCGTGGGTGCCGCCCTCGGGCGTGGGGATGGTGTTGCAATAGGTGCGCGAGAAGCCGTCATTCTCGCCGAAGCCATTGATGCTCCAGATCACGGCCCATTCCACAGCCCCGCCGCCATTGACTTCAACACGGCCAGTGAAGGGTTCGGGCAGGACGGTCTTGGTTTCAGTCGTCAGCTCCTTGAGCATGTCGGCGAGGCCGTTGGGATAGGACAGGACGGCTTCGGCCGGCGTCGTATCGCCCTCCTTGATCAGCGAAGGATCACAGCTCCAGCGGATCTCTGCGGCGCGGGAGAGGTAGGCTTTCGAGCGCGCCATGCCGAACAGGCGCGAGGGGCGGAAGTGCAGCTTGTCGCCGAAGATCTCGGGGTCCGGGTGAAAGCTGACCTGCGTGCCGCGGCGGTTGGGTGCGGCGCCGACGGCGGCCAGCTTCGTGGTTGGTTTGCCGCGCGAATAGGTCTGGCGATAGAGCTTGCGATCGCGCGCGACCTCGACCTCCATTTTGTCGGATAGGGCGTTGACGACGGAGGCGCCGACGCCGTGCAAGCCGCCGGCTGTCTGGTAGGCCTTGTTCGAAAACTTGCCGCCCGAGTGCAGCATCGTGAAGATGACTTCGAGCGCGGACTTGTTCTTGAATTTCGGGTGCGCATCGATCGGCATGCCTCGGCCATCGTCGCGCACGGTGACGAAGCCGTCCTTGTCGAGCGTCACCTCGATCCGGGAGGCGTGGCCGGCGACGGCTTCGTCGATGGCGTTGTCCAGCACTTCGGCAAAGAGGTGGTGATAGGCGCGCTCGTCCGTGCCGCCGATATACATGCCGGGGCGTTTGCGGACGGGCTCCAGGCCCTCGAGGACTTCGATGTCCTTGGCGGTATAGTCGGACCCATCCGACTTGCCGCTGTCGAACAGCTTCGCGTTGTTGTTCTTCGCCATGGGGTTCCTGAGGTCCGAATCAGCGCCGTAGCTGAGCTCGTGAGCTAGCCTGACGGCCCTGATATGGACAATTCCCGCGATTAAGAAAGCCTTGTAATCCGGGCGATATGCGCGGCGAAAGCGCGTTCCGGGGGCTGTGATCCACAGCCGATGGGGGCCATTTGGGTCGCGTCTGGGGGGTGTTGCGAGATCAATGCGCACAAGCCCGCCTTCGGACCGGCCATGCCGTCCGGGATGCTGTCTCTCTGGGTCTCCAGACAGGTGGAGGGCCCGGGGACGCAGGATGCCCCGCGTGAGTTGGCTGACCGCCGAAGCGATCTACCGGTAGATAAAGGAAAGCGCGGATCCCGCGTCCCCGACAGATGGTCTGCTGTGGCGGGGTAGCATCGGGTTTTTTCACCCGCCTGCGCCTATTGTCGCCGCCGACGTGGAGGTCGCGGTAGTTCAGCCGCGGGTCCCTCGTACACTCCCATACTTAGCCATACAGCAACACGCACGGGCTCTTCACGCTCATCTGTGTCCGATCCCGCGCCGTTGAACAGTGATCAGCTGCCCTCCTGCGAGATGGATGAGCGAAGTACCCCACGGAATCGAAAGTGTAGGATTGAGAGAACGATTTTCGCGGCTTTTTTCACGGCAAGCCGTTGGAATTGCTGAAGTCCGTCAAAAATGCGCGTGTGCAGATTCGGCGGATAAGTCTAACCCAAGGTTGTCATCTCTGCGCAAGGCCGCGCGTGACTTGCGGCGTCGGATAGCTGCGATGCGGTGACCTGCGGACCGCAAGGCTGCCGATGCGACGTTAGCCGACGTCGGCGTTGTCGCCTTCACCGCCGGGGGCGTCGTCTGCGCCGAGGGAGAAGATGCGGGGCTTGCCGCCGGTCGAGGAGGGCTCATACCGGTAGGGATGTTCCCAGGGATCGAGCGGGACCTTGTCGCCATCGACATAGGGGCCGCGCCATTTGCTGGAGCCGGCGGGCCCTTTCACAAGCGCATCGAGACCGTCGGATGCAGAGGGGTAGTTGCCCATGTCGACGAGATACAGGCTGAGCGAGGTTTGCAGGTTCTTGATCTGAACTTCGGCGGTTTGCGACTTGGCCTTGCCGAGATAGCCGAGCACCTGCGGCGCCACGAGGCCGACGATGAGCGCGAGAATGACGAGTGCGACAAGCAGCTCCATCAAGGAAAAACCCTGATCCCGCTCTTTCTTAATACGCATCATGCCAGGCTCCTAATTCCACGCATCAAGCATGCAAGTTGCATGCGCAGATGAATGGCGGAAGTGTCGGGCAGTCGGAAGCACGGGTAAAGACATGCCGCTCAGCGCGGACACATTTACCGTCAATCTCTATATGGCGCTTGCGTCTCCCCTGATCGGGTCGGGCATCGCGGCAGGCGCGGCGCGTTTCGCCAACGGCGCAGCGTGGGACTTTACGCCTTCGACATGCCCCTTATGTGGGCGGAGGCTGGGGCTGCTCGAACTTGTCCCGCTGGTGAGCTGGGTGGCGCAGCGTGGGAAGTGCAGGGGGTGCTCGGTGCCGATCTCGCCGGCCTATCCGCTGATTGAACTGGCGGCCATCGGTGTTGCCATCTGGGCCTGGCTTGCGGTCCCCGCCGCGGTCTTCGCGGTAACCTGCGTCATGGGCTGGCTGTTGCTGGCGCTGTCGGCCATCGACATCCGGACACGGCGCTTGCCGGACGTGCTGAACCTGTTGCTGGCGGTCAGCGGCATCGCTGTGACGGCAATGATCGATACCAGTCTCGTTGTCGCGCATCTGGCGGCGGCTGCTGTCGGGTATGGCGCGCTGGTTGCGGTTGAGCTGGCGTATCGGCATCTGCGTGGACGCGATGGCTTGGGGCGTGGCGATTCGAAACTGCTTGGGGCTATCGGTGCCTGGGTTGGACCTCAGGGTCTGGCGGCCTGTCTTTTTGTCGCGGCCGCTTCGGCGATTGTCTTTATCCTTGTCGCGAGCCGGGTCCGAGGGACGGAAATCCGGGGCGACATGGCCATAGCCTTCGGTCCGTTTCTCGCCCTCGGCGGGTGGATCGTATGGGTGTACGCGCCCGTACTCTTCTGAAAAATAGAAGCATTCTAGTGTAGGGCGATCCGTCCGCCCCCCGGGGCGCTTCCTCAATGAAGCAACTTGGTTCCATATTTGCATTGCACTTGCGAGTGCAAGAACAACCCTAGTCAAAACAGTTCATTATTTGAGACTTTACTCGTCTCCGTAAGGTTTTCGCAAGGTTCCGGGGTTAATAAAGATTTAGGGGCAACGGTTCTGGCCGGGGCAAGATCGAGCGACATCGCGTTTCGATTCAGCAGTCGGCTGTCCCGTTTGTTTCGGTGCGTGGGGCATTGTTATGCATAGACGTGACTTCATCGCTTACGGCAGCGCTGCCGCGATAGCGGCCGGCGTTATCAAGGCGCAGGCGGAGCAGATCGCCGAAGCGCAGGCGGCTCCGGTCAGCTTCGAACTCCACATGGAAGAAATCTATGAGGAGATGATCGACGGCGAGGTCATCTTTGCGCTTGCCTATCGCGATCCCGTAACCCGCGCGATCCGGCCCCCGCTGTATGTGACGGAAGGCCAGACCGTCACGATCCGGATCACCAACAAGACGCGCAAGCCGCGTCGGTTCGCCATCTCGGGCTTCAAGGCTGACAAATTCCCGATCACCCCGGTTGGCGCGAGCTGGAAGGTGTCCTTCGTCGCGCCGGCCGCCGGCAGCTATATCTATCACGAAGTGACGGAGGGCGCGGTTGGCCGACTGGTCGGCCTGCACGGCCCGCTGGTGGTCATGCCCGTGGACGGACGTACGCCCGCCGGCACGCGGACCCCTTACTCGAATCCCACGCCCGCGCAGTGCGCGCTGTTCGATGCCCTCGGCACGACCGCGCGCTTCCCCGGCGAGCCGTGGCGGCCAGACCTTCCCGAGCGCACCAAGATCTGGATGTTCAGCGAGACCGATCCTGCGCTTAACCGCAAGGTCGAGCAGGACGTCGCGACGGGATGGACCACCGTACTCTCGACGTTCAAGCCGCGCTACTTCACGCTGAACGGCCTAAGCGGCTACGACTCCTCGCACGACGATTATACGTGTCCCGAAGGCTATGAAGGCGAGCCGGTTCTCATCCGCACGATGAATGCGGGCCTCGCCACGCATGGACCTCACATTCACGGCAACCACGTCTACTGCCTGTCAGAGGTCTACCCGCAAAGCCTGCAGCAGTACAAATGCGAGAACATCCTCGAGGTCGACAGCTGGATGATGAAACCGCTGTGGCGCAGGGACGTGCTGCTGCCTTTCATCAAGCCTGACGAGATTCCTGCAGCCGCCTGGCCGCCGAAGGAGGAACCGTTCCCACTCTACTATCCCATGCACTGCCACATCGAGATGTCGCAGACGGCCGGGGGCAGCGCCTATCCGCAAGGGCTGGTCACTCACTGGGAAATGCTTGGACCGAGGCGGGGAGCTTAGTAACATGGCGCGTGATCCAATTGCGTTTGACGCCTTCGGTTGCAATGTTCCCAAAGGGGGACGAGCGACGCCAGACAGGTTGACGCCGAACATCCGTTTCGAGCGGCAGGGGCCGCGCGAACTCGATATCGTGATGCCGGATGGAAACAAGGTCGCCTTCTGGACCTTCCGCGACAATCTCGCCAAGGATTCGAAAGACGTCTGGCCGGCGCCGCCGATCCGCGTGCGTCAGGGGCAGATCGTGCACTCGACTCTGCATGCGCAGAAAAACACGCATACCATCCACCATCACGGCATGAACTCATCGACGTACAATGACGGCGTGGGTCACGTGTCGTTCGAGGTCTCGGGATCGTATACCTACCAGTTCCAGCCGTCGCATGCGGGCACGTATTTCTATCATTGTCACAAGAACACGGTGCTTCACTTCGAGATGGGGATGTATGGTTTCCTCATCGTCGATCCGCCGACGGGGCCGGGGCGCCTTTATGACGGCGGACCGCGCTACGACGTGGAAGCGCTCTGGGCGTTCGACGACGTCGATCCGAAATGGCGCGAGTTGAACCACTCAGCAGGACTTTGCGGCGACGACGCGGGCCTGAACATTTTCAAGCCCAAATACTTCATGATCTCCGGCGTGCCGAGCCCGAAGACAAAGACCGATCCGCGCGTGATGATCAATGCCAAGGTCGGGCAGCGCATCCTCATCCGGCACCTCAACGCGTCCTATTCGATGTTGCGCACGCGGATCATGGGGCTTAACGCCACCATCTATGGTGCCGATGGGCGCCCGCTCCAGCATCCGGATTTTCCCTGGGCCAAGCCGATCTTCGTTCCGGCCGGAAAGGAGTTCGAGACCACTGCCGCCGCTCGACGCGACCTGATCGTCGTGCCGAAAGCGCCCGGTGTATATCCCGTTATCACCGAGTTCCGCGACTGGATCACGGGTGAGATCCAAGACAATGGCAACGGCATCGCGGAAACCGTTATCAATGTGACGGCGTGACGATGATGCGCGTTCGCCTCGGTATGACGGTCTGCACGCTGCTTCTGGCGTCCGCCTGTGCGGGCGAGCGCGCCGATGGCGTTGCGGCGATCGAACCTGCCACCACCGGTCCGTCAATCACGGAAGCGACGATGCACCCTCTGACGGGTCAGGTGGTCGGCGCCCGCGATGGTCACGGCGAGCACAGCTATGACGTGCCGCCCATGGAGTCGCTTGGCGGCTCATTCCAGCTGGTCGAGGCGACAAAGGCGCAGGCGTTCACCGATCAGGACCTGAAAGGCAGCTGGGCGCTGGTATATTTCGGATACATGGAGTGCCTGGAGGCGTGCCCCATCGCTCTGAAGTCGATGCCGGCAGCCGTTGACCAGCTGAATGCTGCTGGCATCGCCACGAAGGCGGTGTTCGTGGACATCAACGCACCGCGGCTCGATGACATGACGGGCAATATGGGTCATGGCGGACAACACGGCGTTGCTGAGCCGGTTTCCTCGTCTGGCCATAGTGGCCCGGGACATGGCGGGCAGGCGTTGACCGGGCCGGAGATCCGGCGCCAGGCGATCGCCAAATGGGGACCCGCGATTGATCCGGATGTGATCTTCCTGTCGGGCACACGTAAGGAGCTAGCCGTTGCGGTGAAGGCCTTCCAGTCGCGGATTGAAGCGGCGATGCTGAAGAACGACGAGCCGATTCATCACATCAATCACACCACGAACATCTACATCCTGGATCCGACCGGTCGGGTCACCGGCGTCGTATACCATTCGGATTCCGTAAAGGTGATGAGCGAGACCGTGAAGGTGATGGCGAAGATGGCGCCTGCTGGCGCGCCTGTGGCGGTCGCGGCGGTCAACTCGGCGCCCCAGGGGCACACCGGTCACGAATAGAGCCGGTCACGCTTTCGTCCCCTCCGTAAGCGCGTAACCAACGCCGCGCACGGTTTTCAGGTATATGTTTGCATTGACGCTGGCCAGCAGCGACCGAAGTCGCGAGATGCTTGTCTCCAACGCGTTCGGACTGACAGCAACGCTTGGATCATAGAGAGCGCCTTCGAGATAAGTGCGGGTGCACACACGGCCCTGACGGCGCAGCAGGGCGACCAGGAGCTGGCCTTCGCGCCTGGAGATGACGAGCGGACTTCCATGAACCGTGAGTTCGTAAGTATCTGGCCGCAGGACCAAAGCGCCATAGCGGATGGGTTCGCCCTCGAAGGTGCGGGGGCGGCGTAGGAGGGCGCGGCACCGAGCGACGAACTCGTCGAACGCAAAGGGCTTTACTAGATAGTCGTCCGCACCGGCTTCAAGCGCCGCGACCCGATCGGGAATCGCTGCGCGCGCCGAGATCATCAGAACAGCGGTCGTGATTCCGGCGCTTCGTAACTGTTGTAGAAATTCCAGGCCATCGCCGTCCGGCAGGGTTCGATTGAGGACAATAAGGTCCGTCTGCGGATCAACGGCCGAGTCGTAGGCGGATTCCAGATCCCGATGCCAATCGAGCCGCAAGCGCGCCGCCGCAAGCGCCTGCGTTGCGGCGGCGGCGAGGCCGTTATTGTCTTCGACGAGCAGCACAATCACGCAAAACAGCCAATTAGGTAGTCTTCAATGGAGAGTATCGGCTTCGATATTCTCCCAATTGGAGAAATGTATCGAGACAGCACTCTCAATTGACACAACTCGGACGAGGCGAGTCCCCGGAATCGCTGTGACGAAAATATGATTAATTCTCAATAGCGGGCCCAGCATATGCCCCATCAGAGATGCGAAATAAGTTAAGCGGAGCAGGCATTCGTTTATTGGCTTTCGCGGCCAAGGGCATCGTCGCAATGCTATGCCGCCGGCGGGCGGTTTAGTGCAGAGCGACGAACACTTTTGTACTCCAAAAAGCGAAAAAAGACATGCTGCCGCTGCTTGATCGTCGTTAATAGGCAACGGCGCAAATAGGCATTTTTTGTAAGGTAACCGGCTGCGTTGATATGCACACGCGTGGCGCAGTGGCGTCACAAAAGTCATTCCCCCAGATAGTTAAGGGCTGAAGATAAATTCTCTTTTGCGGCGAAGGAATGCGCGACCGTCAATCCTGACGGATGAATGAGATATCTGACTGTCAGCTGATGGAATAAAACTCGCATCTGGTCCTATGGCGTTTGTGCCGGGTTACTGGGGATTTCAAATGAGCGGGTTTAAACTGAACCTTCAGGACACGAAGTTTGTCCTGTCGCAGATCAAGATCGCTGAAGCACATGCCACCGGCACGCCACTCCCGCAGATCTGGGTGGATTTCTATGGCAACGTCGTGCCTGCTGGCACCGCAGGAGCGACGCTGGCCGTTCCGACGACGATTTCCCCCTACGGTCTGCGTACGGTTGACGGTAGCTACAACAACATCACCCCGGGTCGTGAGTACTGGGGTGCCGCCGACACGGTGATGCCGCGCGCGCTCGACGCCAGCTTCCGGAACGATGCGGATGGCGATATCTTCTCGCCCGGCGGCCCGCCGATGACGAACACGAACTACAATGGCACCGGCAACGTTATCGACGCCGATCCCCGCATCATATCGAACCTTGTCGTCGATCAGACGCTGACCAATCCGGCCGCAGTTCAGGCCTGGCTCGATAACGTCCTGTCGCAGGCCAAATGGGTCGAACAGCATGGCGTGAACGCCGTTCAGCTGTTCCCCGGTGACGCCATGGTACCGAACGGCGTCTACGTCACCAACGCAGACATCGCCTACATCCCCAACATCGCGCCGGACGAAGGCCTGTCAGCACCGTTCAACGCCTGGATGACCTTCTTCGGCCAGTTCTTCGATCACGGCCTCGACCTGATTGCCAAGGGCGGTAACGTCGGTAAGGTTTACATCCCGCTGCAGGCTGACGATCCGCTTATGGCCGGCACTGACGGCGTCCTGGGCACGAGCGACGATCTTCCGCCCTACCTCCAGTTCATGGTCCTGACGCGCGCGACCGTCGCCCCCGGCGGCGGACATGAGGCCGTCAACTCGACGACCGCTTTCGTCGACCAGAATCAGACCTACACCTCGCACGCCTCTCACCAGGTGTTCTTGCGCGAGTACGAAATGGAAGGCGGCAAACCGCACGCCACCGGCCACCTGCTCGACGGCGCGAATGGTGGCCTGCCCACCTGGGCTGACATCAAGGCGCAAGCCCTCATGCTGGGCATCCAGCTGACCGACGGCGATGTTCTGAACATCCCGCTGCTGCGCACCGACCAGTACGGCAAATTCATTCCGCATCCGACCACCGGCATGGCGCAGGTTGTCGTGGGCCTCGGCGTTGACGGCATTCCGAACACCGCTGACGACGTCGTCGTATCGGGAACGCCTGGTTCGCCCGTCAACACGTTCACGGCTGGCGCGGTCCGCATCGGTCACGCCTTCCTTGATGACATCAATGATGGAGCCGCTCCGGTTTTCGTCGCAGGCGTTCTGCAACAGGACTCGGACTCCATCACGGGGAACGTCCAGGCCCGCAATGCCCAGGGACAGAAGCTCACCTACGACAACGAGCTGCTTGATCGTCACTTCATCACGGGCGACGGCCGCGGCAACGAGAACATCGGCCTCACGACCGTCCACCACGTGTTCCACCAGGAGCACAACCGCCAGGTCGAACAACAGAAGCTGACGATCCTGGCCAGCGGCGACCTGGCATTCATCAATGAGTGGCTCGACACAGACCTGACCAGCCTTGCCGGCTGGCCCGGGGCGAATGCGACGCTTCTCCAGTTGCAAGCCTTCGGTAATACGCTGAACTGGGATGGCGAACGCCTGTTCCAGGGCGGCCGCTTCGCGACCGAGATGCAATACCAGCACCTCGTGTTCGAAGAATTCGCCCGCAAGATCCAGCCGAACATCGACCCGTTCGTGTTCAACTCGTCGCCGGACATCAACCCGGCAATCTTCGCCGAATTCGCTCACGTTGTTTACCGCTTCGGCCACTCGATGCTGACGGACAACATGCCGCGTATCGACGCGAACGGTAACGTCTTCGACGCCGGGATCGACCTCGTCGAGGCCTTCCTCAACCCGGTCAGCTATGACCACACCAATGACGGCATCGCCGGTAATGACCTGACGGCTGACGAGGCCGCTGCTTCGATCATTCGCGGGATGACGATTGAAACCGGTAACGCAATCGACGAATTCCTCGTTGAATCCCTCCGTAGCAACCTGCTCGGACTGCCCCTCGACCTCGCGGTGCTCAACATTGCCCGCGGCCGTGACACCGGCGTCCCGACGCTGAATGACACCCGCACGCAACTCTTTGCGGCGACGAATTCTTCCTTCCTGAAACCCTACGAAAGCTGGGTCGAGTTCGCAGCAAACCTGAAGAACCCGACGTCGGTCGTGAACTTCCTCGCCGCCTACGGCCGTCACCCGAGCATCAACGAAGATGGCACGCTGGACCAGAAGCGCGATGCGGCGATGCTGCTCGTATTCGGCGGCGCCGGCGCACCGGCGGATCGCGTCGACTTCCTGAACGGCACCGGCACTTGGGCTGGCTTGCAAACCGGCCTCAACGACATTGACCTTTGGATCGGCGGTCTCGCCGAGAAGCTTATGCCCTTCGGCGGCATGCTGGGTTCGACCTTCAACGCCATCTTCGAGGCGCAGCTGGAGAACCTGCAGGACGGCGACCGCTTCTACTACCTGACCCGCACGCAGGGTCAGAACCTGCTCGTCTCGCTAGAGCAGAACTCGTTCGCCAAGTTGCTCATGGCAAACTCCAACCTGTCGCTGCCGGGCGCCGACGGCATCCGCGGCACGGAAGATGACATCATCAATCGCCACATTGGCGTCGACTCGTTTGCCAAGTATGACTTCGTTCTGGAAGTCGACGAAGCGAACCAGGCCGACTACACCGCAGCGACTCCGGGCGAACTCGCCGAGGCGAATGCGGCTGTTGCGGCTGCTCAAGCCGCCGCGACTGCTGCTTCCGCTGCTAGCGACACGGCTGATGCTGCGGTTGCCTCGGCTACTGCCGCCCTCAATGCAGCTCTCCTCGCTGATACCACGGATGCTGCCGCACTTCAGACGGCTGCGGCCGCGGCTGCCGCCGCAGCTGCTGCTCTGACCACGAATGCCCAGCTCAACGCCCTGGTTGCGGCGGCTACCTTAGCCGGCGCCACTGACGCAGCGGTTCTCCAGGCTGCGGCCAACGCCGCTCAGGCTCTGGCCGACGCGACGAACGCTGTCGCCCTTCAAACGGCTGCGACGCAAGCTGCTGCCGCTGACGCGGCTGCTGCTGCTGCCCAGACGCTTGCAAATGCGACAGACGCCGCTGCGCTTCAGGCTCAGGCCACGCAAGCCGCCGCGGCTGACACTGCTGCTGCTGCTGCCCAGACGCTTGCAAATGCGACGGACGCCGCTGCGCTCCAGGCTCATGCCACGCAAGCTGCTGCGGATGACGCGGCTGCTGCCGCTGCCCAGACGCTTGCAAATGCGACAGACGCCGCGGCGCTTCAGGCTCAG
Source organism: Hyphomonadaceae bacterium (assembly GCA_040398425.1). Lineage (GTDB taxonomy): Bacteria > Pseudomonadota > Alphaproteobacteria > Caulobacterales > Hyphomonadaceae > UBA7672. The sequence continues at coordinate 3,302 of JBBATZ010000001.1, read as the reverse complement.
GCCACGCAGGCTGCTGCGGATGATGCGGCTGCTGCTGCTGCCCAGACGCTTGCAAATGCGACGGATGCCGCTGCGCTTCAGGCTGCTTCAACTGCGGCTGCCGCGGCTGACGCCGCTGCGATCGCCGCCCAGGCGGCAGCGGACGCCACGGATGCTGCTAGCCTTCTGTCGCAAGCAGACGCTGCTGCTCACGCCGATTCAGAGGCGGCGGCGGCTGCCGTGTTTGCAGACATCGCGGCTCAGGTTGAAGCTGACGCTCTGACGGCATTGAACACCGCTCAAGCGGCGCTCGATGCTCTGATTGCGCTCCCGGGTACGGATCAGGAGATTGCCGACGCAACAACCGCGCGTAACGATGCTCAGACAACCTACGACGACGCTGCAAGCGCTGCTGCCGCTGAAGCTCAGATGGCTGCGGATGCCCAGACCCTCGCTGACGCGACGGATGCGGTAGACCTGCAAGCTCAGGCTACTGCTGCGGCTGCTGCTGACGCCGCTCTGGCGCCGGCGCTCGCGCTGGCTGCTGCGGCTGACGCTGCCGCCCTTCAAACGGCTGCGACGCAAGCTGCTGCCGCTGACGCGGCTGCTGCTGCTGCCCAGACGCTTGCAAATGCGACGGACGCCGCTGCGCTTCAGGCTCAGGCCACGCAAGCCGCTGCGGATGACGCTGCTGCTGCTGCTGCCCAGACGCTTGCAAATGTGACGGACGCCGCTGCGCTTCAGGCTCAGGCCACGCAGGCCGCTGCGGATGACGCTGCTGCTGCTGCTGCCCAGACGCTTGCAAATGCGACCGACGCCGCTGCGCTTCAGGCTCAGGCCACGCAAGCTGCGGCCGCTGACGCGGCTGCTGCTGCTGCGCAGACGCTTGCAAATGCGACAGATGCTGCGGCCCTGCAAACGGCTGCGACGCAAGCTGTTGCCGCTGACGCGGCTGTGGTCACGGCGCAGGCTGCGGCCACGGCTGCCGCTGCTGCTGACGCTGGTCTCCTGACGGCTGTGAACGTCTATGTCGCTGCTGTTGCTGCGGACCAGGCAGCTGATGCTGCTGCTGCTTCGGCTGCTGCGGCTGCTGCTGCTGCTGCTGCCCAGGATGCTGCGGTTTCTGCTGCAACGACTGCGCTAGCTTCTGCTACAGCCGTTTTCTGGTCTGCTGCTGATGCGGAAGTTGGTGCTCTCGCTGCGCTGGCGACGGCTGAGGATGATCTGGCCCTCCTGATCGCGGAAGGCTCTGCCCCCGGCAAGGATCCGATCGGCAACGACCCGGTTCTCGAAGCGCTCGGCCAGGGCAAGGTGGTTCGCGACAACCCGAACACCCCCGGCGCTGACACGAACTATCTCCGCTTCTACGGCGGCGAGCACGTCGTGGCCGGCGGCACGAACAACGCTGACATCATCATCACCGACTTCGGCGACGATGGCATCTGGGGCGACGCGGGCAATGACCGCATCGAGTCTGGCGCGGGCGTTGATCTCGTCAACGGGGGTGCCGGCGACGACATCATCACCGACTCGGGCGACATGGGCGATTTCCTCAAGGGCGATGAAGGCGATGACGTTATCGCCAACTCGAACGGTATCGACATCCTAATGGGCGGATCGGGCAACGACGTGATTTTCGTCGGCGTCGACAGCACGGAAGTGTTCGCAGGCCAGGGCACCGACTTCGTCCTCGGCGGCGTCGCGGCTGACCTGCTGATCGGCAACGAGGGTGATGACTGGCTCGAAGCCGGCGCCGGCTTCGACACCACGGCGGGCGACAACTCCGAACTCAACTTCGACTCCAGGATCATCGGCCACGACGTCATGTTCGCCGGCTCGGAAGAGCACGACCATGACGGCGAGTCCGGCGATGACATCATGGTCGACGGTGAGAGCGTGGTCCGCAGCGAAGGTATGTTTGGCTTCGACTGGGTCATCCACAAAGGCGTGGGAACTGCTGCGAACGTCGACATGGGCATCCCGATCTTCACGACGGAGCAGGCGGACATTCTCCGCGACCGTTATGACAAGGTGGAAGCCGCTTCGGGTTGGAAGTTCAACGACATCCTGATCGGCGACGACCGGCTCTATGACGCGAACGCAAACGCTCCGGGCAATGTCGGGGCTGCCGCTGGTCCGTTGTTCTTCCGTGACGAACTCGATCTCGCTGGTCGTGCCCGCATTGCTGGGCTTGACCAGGTCATTACCAACGACTTGATGTTCGAGGGCGTCTACGGGTCCGACTGGAGCAATGACGTCAAGCAGATCTTCTCGGGCGGCAACGTCCTCCTGGGCGGCGGCGGCAGCGACCTGATCGCGGGCAAGGGCGGCAACGACATCATCGATGGCGACCGCTGGCTCAACGTCCGCATCAGCGTCAAGTCGCCGACCAATGCCAACGTCGAACTCGCAACGGTGGACTCGCTCCAGCACGTGTTCGGCGCCGGTTCGCCTGCAGCCTGGGTCGGCAAGTCGCTGTTCCAGCTGATGATCGACCGCGTCATCGTTCCGAGCCAGCTGCAGATCGTCCGGGAAGTCCTGAATGGCAACCAGCAAGGCGACGTCGATACTGTGATGTTCTGGGACGTGCTGGCGAACTACTCGCTCAGGCGAGCCAATGACGGTACGGTTACGGTGACGCACAATACGATCGGCGCGGTGGCCCCGGTGCTTCCGAATACGACCTTCGTGCGTGTGTCGGATGGCGTCGACACAGTACGCAACATTGAAGTCTTCCGTTTCGGTAACGGCGCGGGCGGGTTCATCGACTATACGCTGGGCCAACTGTTCCCGTTCGCGGCGACGGGTGCGCCGGTGATCAGCGACACGACGCCGACCGAGGGCAATCTTCTGACGGCGAACACGTCTTCGATCGCCGACCTCAATGGTCTCGGGCCGTTCGGCTTCCAATGGCAACGTTCGACCGACGGGACGACCTGGTTCGACATCAATATCGCTGGTGTTAACTCGACGAGCGCGACCTTCTCGGTTCCGGACGCTGCTGGCACGGCTTTGGGCGCGCTGGCGGACCAGTTCCTCCGCGTGCGGGTTGTCTTCACCGACGGCCGCGGCGACAGCGAGGTCCTGTTCTCCGATCCGACCACCCGCGTCGGCGTCAACTACGATGTGAGCGGCCTCAACAACAACGGCGGCGGCTTCACCTTCAGCGGCACGCGCGGCGACAACATCATCGTCGGCAGCAACTTCGCCGATACACTGCGCGGCAATGAAGGCAATGACACCATCAATGGCGGCGGCGGCGCTGATATCCTCGCTGGCGACGCTGGCGACGACGTCATCACCGGCGGCACTGGCAATGACAC